>SCRL01000027.1 GCA_004298065.1 Gammaproteobacteria bacterium
CGTGCTCGTGCTCGGCACCGCGCTTGCCTGGCTCGTCGCCACCTGCGAGTTTCCCGGCCGCAAGTTCTTCGACTGGGCGCTGATGCTGCCGCTCGCGATTCCGGCCTACGTGCTCGCGTTTGTGTACGTCGGGCTACTCGATTTCAGCGGGCCGGTACAGACGTGGCTGCGCGGCCTCGGCATGACCACGTTCCCGCCGGTGCGCTCGGGCGGCGGCGTGGTCGCGGTCATGGTGCTCGCGTTCTACCCGTACGTGTACATGCTCGCGCGCGCGGCATTCCTCGCCCACGGGCGTGCGGCGCTCGAAACCGGGCGTGTGTTCGGGCTTAGCCCCTGGCGCGCGTTCTGGCACGCCTCGCTGCCCATGGCGCGCCCGGCGCTCGCCGCCGGCACCGCGCTTGCGATCATGGAGGCGCTCGCCGACTTCGGTGCCGTGGCGGTGTTCAACTACGACACCTTTACCACCGCGATCTACAAGGCATGGCAAGGACTGTTCTCGCTGCCGGCGGCGGCGCAGCTTTCGTCGCTGTTGCTGTTGTTCGTGGCCGTGGCGCTCTTCGCCGAGCAGCGCCTGCGCGGCGGCGCGCGTTATGACGTGTCGTTCAAGCCGCCGCGCGCTCGCTATCGGCTCGCCGGCTGGCGTCGCGCGGGCGCCACGGGCTTTGCCAGTCTGGTGCTGCTGCTCGCCTTTGTCATCCCGGTGATTCAACTGCTGCTCTGGGTCTGGCGCACGGCCTATCAGGACTTCGACGCGCGCTATACCGGGTTTTTCCTCAACACGCTTACGCTCGGCGCTGCCGCCGCCGCGGTGACGACGTTCTTCGCGCTCCTGCTTGCCTATACCTATCGCCTCAAGCCCGACCGCTTTACGCGCGCCGCGGTGCACTTCGCCACGCTCGGCTACGCGCTGCCGGGCTCGGTGCTCGCGGTCGGCATCATGGTGTCGTTCGTGTGGATCGACCGTAATGTGTTGGAGGGCGCGCAACGCCTGCTCGGCTTCGAGCCGACGTTGCTGCTCACCGGCACGCTGATCGCGCTGATCCTCGCCTACGGCGTGCGCTTCATGGCGGTGGCGCACGGGCCGATCGACAGCACCTTCGAGCGCATCAAGCCGAGCCTGTGGCAGGCGGCGCGTTCGCTCGGCGCGAGCAACTGGGAAATCCTCTGGCGTGTGTCCATCCCGATGTTGCGCACGGGACTTTTGTCCGCGGGGCTGCTGGTGTTCGTCGAGGTGATGAAGGAAATGCCGGCAACGCTGCTGCTACGACCGTTCGGTTGGGACACGCTCGCGACGCGCATCTTCGAGATGACCTCGGAAGGCGAGTGGGAACGCGCGGCGCTGCCGGCGGTGACGCTGGTGCTCGCCGGCCTCATTCCGGTGGTGATGCTGGTACGCCGCAGCGCGCGCTAACGCACCCTTTCCCCAAGATAATTTGTAAAGCTTGGCGCGTCCGGGGCGCTGCGCTATAGTCCGGCCCTCGATGCTCCCCTGCGGGAGAGACCGCCCCTATTACGTACAGGGTGCGGCGCCGAAGGCGCAACCCCGCCCGGAATCGCTCAGGCAAAAGGACCGCAGGGACCTTATCGACTCTGGAGAGAGGCTAGCCCGTTTATTACTGGATGGGCTGCCCACCGAAGGGGCTCAAGCTCTCAGGTTACCGGACAGAGGGGCGACGGCCGCATGGCCGTCGCCCTTTTATTTTTTAAACCGGGGAATCTATGGGTCATCGCACTCCGCTCTACGAGGCGCACGTCCAGGCGGGCGCCAAGATCGTCGACTTCGGCGGCTGGGATATGCCGCTGCACTACGGCTCGCAGATCGAGGAGCACCACAAGGTGCGCCGCGATTGCGGGATGTTCGACGTCTCGCACATGGTCGTGTCCGACCTCAAGGGCGCCGCCGCGCGCGACTTCCTCAAGCTGCTGCTCGCCAACAACGTCGACAAGCTCAAGACCAGGGGCCGCGCGCTCTACAGCTGCATGCTGAACAGCAAGGGCGGCGTGATCGACGACCTCATCGTCTACTACATGGACGACACCTGGTTTCGCATCGTCTCCAACGCCGGTACGCACGACAAGGACCTGGCGTGGATGAACGCGGCGGCGAAGGAATTCGGCGGCGTGACGCTCACCGAGCGCGCCGACCTCGCCATGATCGCGGTGCAGGGACCGAACGCGAAGGAAAAAGTCTATGCCGCGCTCGGCGAGAACCTGCGCGACGCCGCCGGTCACCTCAAGCCGTTCCACGCCGCCACCATCGGCGAGCTCATGGTCGCCACCACCGGTTACACCGGAGAGGACGGCTTCGAAATCATCCTGCCGGCCAAGGCCGCGGCCTTTACCTGGCAGATGCTGGCCGAGGCCGGCGTGCCACCCATCGGCCTCGGTGCGCGCGACACGCTCCGCCTTGAGGCCGGCATGAATCTGTATGGTTCCGACATGGACGAAACCACGACGCCGCTCGAGTCGGGTCTGGCCTGGACCGTGGCGCTGGAGCCGGAAGAGCGCAAATTCATCGGGCGCGAGGCGCTGGAAAAGCAGCTCGCCGTGGGTGTCCCGCGCAGCCTCGTGGGCCTGGTGCTCGAAGGCAGGGGCGTGCTGCGCAATCATCAAAAACTCAAGTGCAACGGCCTGGGTGACGGCGAGATCACGAGTGGCAGTTTCTCACCCACGCTCGAAACCTCGGTCGCGCTCGCGCGCGTGCCGGCGGGCGTGAAACTCGGCGACAAGGTTGAAGTGGACATGCGCGGCAAACCGATGACAGCGCGCGTGGTGAAATATCCGTTCGTGCGCAATGGCAAGTCTTGCATCTAGACGAGCGATGCGCAGCGAGCAGGGCTACATTATCTGCCTGGAATAGGGGAGGAAAACGTGAAAACACCGAATGAACTGAAATACACCAAGTCCCACGAGTGGGTGAAGGTCGAATCCGACGGCACGCTCACGGTCGGCATCACCGACCACGCGCAGGCGCTGATGGGTGACATGGTCTATGTCGAGTTACCGGAGACCGGTCGCAAGGTCGAGGCTAACAAGGAGTGCGCCGTGGTCGAGTCGGTGAAGGCCGCCTCGGACGTGTACGCCCCGGTCGCGGGCGAGGTGACGACGGCCAACAGCGGGCTGTCCGACAGCCCCGAGACCGTGAACAAGGACCCCTACGGCGCCGGCTGGATGTTCAAGATGAAGCCCGCGAACACGACCGACGTGAACGGGCTGCTCGACGCCAAGGCGTACGAAGCGCTGGTCGCCTCCGAGAGTCACTGAACCGGAAATAAATCATGCCGTTCGTTCCGCATACCGAAGCCGACGTGAAAGCGATGCTCGCCGCCATCGGCGTCAAGAGCATCGACCAGCTGTTCGAGGAAATCCCCGCGGCGCTGCGCGCCGGCAAGCTCACGCAGGTGCCGGAAGGCCTGAGCGAAATGGAAGTCGCGCGATTGATGTCCACGCGCGCGCAGCAGGACGGCACTTACATCAACTTCCTCGGCGCCGGCGCCTACGAGCACCACATCCCGGCGGCGGTGTGGGAGATCGTCACGCGCGGCGAGTTTTATACCGCCTACACGCCGTATCAGGCCGAGGCGTCGCAGGGCACGCTGCAACTGCTTTACGAATACCAGACCATGATGGCCTCGCTCACGGGCATGGACGTGTCGAACGCCTCGCTCTACGACGGCGCCTCGGGGCTGGCCGAGGCAGTGCTGATGGCGGTGCGCGCGCACAAGAAATCGCGCCGCGTGCTGATGCCGAAAACCGTGCACCCGATCTACCGCAAGGTGGTGCACGCGATCGTGAAGAACCAGGCCATCGAGCTTATTGAAGTTGCGTACGATGCCAGGGGCGGCCATACCTCGCTCGATGCATTGAAGAGCCACGCCGGCGGCGACTATGCCGCGCTCGTGATTCCGCAGCCGAACTTTTTCGGCGTGCTCGAAGACGCGGACGAACTGACCGACTGGGCGCACGCGAACCACATGCTCGCGGTCGCGCTGGTGAATCCCACGTCGCTCGCGCTGCTCAAGGCGCCGGGCGAATGGGGCGCCAAGGGCGCGGACATCGCCGTGGGCGAAGGCCAGCCGCTCGGCGTGCCGTTGTCCTCCGGCGGACCGTATTTCGGCTTCATGAGCTGCAAGGAGGCGCTCGTGCGCCAGATGCCGGGGCGTATCATCGGCGCCACCGTGGACAAGGACGGCAAGCGTGGTTACACGCTCACGCTGCAGGCGCGCGAGCAGCATATCCGCCGCTCGAAAGCGACCTCGAACATCTGCACCAACCAGGGTCTGATGGTGACCGCCGCGACCATTTATATGGCGCTGGTCGGCCCCGAAGGGCTGGAGCGCGCGGCCGCGGCAAGCCATGCCAACACCAATGCGCTCGTGGAGAAGCTCACGGCGATCAAGGGCGTGGCGCGCATTTTCGACCGGCCGGTGTTCCACGAGGCGGTGTTGCGGTTCGATGCGCCGGCGGCCGATACGCTGCGCGCGCTCGAGGCCCAGGGTATCCTCGGCGGTTACGATCTCGCCGATCATTACCCCGAGCTCGGCCAGGCCGTGCTCGTGTGCGCCACCGAGACGCGCACCGCCGAGGACATCCAGCAGTACGCGTTCCATCTCGAACGTGTCGTTTCCAAGCGCCGGCTCGACCCGCCGTGCGCCGTGAAGGTGACTTAACCAAGGAGAGAAAACCATGGCTCAGATCAAACTTGCCGGTAACCCGATCAACACTAACGGCGACCTGCCCAAGGTCGGCAGCACCGCGCCGGATTTCAAGCTCGCGAACACCGACCTTCAGGACATCTCGCTCGCCAATTTCAAGGGCAAGAAGAAGCTGCTCAATATCTTCCCCAGCATCGACACGCCGGTGTGCGCCATGAGCACGCGCAAGTTCAACGAGCATGCCGCCAAGCACGGCAATGTGGTCATGCTCATGATCTCGGCCGACTTGCCGTTCGCCATGAAGCGTTTCTGCGGCGCCGAGAACACCAATGCCGTGGTGCCGCTGTCGATGATGCGCGACAAGAATTTCGCCAAGGACTACGGCGTGCTGATCCAGGACGGCCCGCTCAAGGGCATCGCCGCGCGCGCGGTGGTGGTGCTCGACGAGCACGACAAGGTGGTGCACATCGAGCTCGTGCCCGAGATCAAGCAGGAGCCGAACTACGACGCCGCGCTGGCGGCGCTGAAATAGGAGGCGTCATGCGCCAACCGCTGAACGTTCTTGCCGTCACCGTGCTGTCGCTGAATGCGGCGGGAGTTTTCGCCGCCGCGCCGGCGAAGGTGACGGACTACGCCATGAAGGCGCAGAAGGTGGCGCCGAACGTGTATGCGGTGATCACGCCGGCGCGCGATTTCCCGAGCGCCGCCAACAAGGGCTGGAACTCGAACAGCGCGTTTGTGGTCACGAAAGACGGCGTGCTGGTATTCGACACCGGCGCGTCCGAGACCATCGGCAAGGCGCTCAGGCAGGTAATGGCGAAAACCACCGACAAGCCGGTGCGCTGGGTGGTGAACTCCCACGGCCACGGCGACCACTGGCTCGGCAACAACGCCTTCGCCGGCGCCGAGATTATTTCCTCCACCCACGTGCGCACGCATGTTACGCAAGAGGGCGCGTCCTGGGTCGGTCGGTTCACGACCATGACCGGCGGTATCACGGGCGAGTCCAGGGTCGTCGCGCCGACGCGCGTCGTGGATGCCCGCACCACGATGCAATTCGGCGAGGTGCGCGCCGAGCTGCTGCTCTCGAACGGCGGTCACACCGCCGGCGACGTGGTGCTGTGGCTGCCGGAGGAGCGCGTGCTGCTTGGGGGCGACGTGGTCTATTCGGACAGCGCCCCCGGCACGTTCGACGGCAACATTCCCAGCTGGATCGCGTTCCTGAAGGAGCTCGAAAAGCTCAAGCCCAAGGTGGTCGTGCCGGGGCACGGACGTGTCGCCGACGGTGCGGTCATCACCCGTCAGCGTGAATTCTTCGAGCAGATCTGGGCCATCGTTCAGGCCGGCCACGAGAAGGGTAAACTGGACCACGAAATCCTGCCGGAAGTGCGCCAGAAGCTGGCGAAATACAAAAAGCTTTACGTCAATTTCGACGACCGCATCGGACGCACGGTGTCGGATTTCTACCAACAGGTGGAAGCGAGCGCATTCAAATAACCGCTAACTGATTTATCGGATCGAACCATGTTGATTTTCGAGCAATCCCAACCCGGCCGGCGCAATTACTCCCAGGCGCCACTCGCGAAAGCGGAGGTGAAGGACATCCCGGCGAAGCTCCGTCGCACGAAGCGCCCGCTGCTGCCGGAAGTGTCCGAGATGCAGGCGGTGCGGCATTACACGCAGCTGTCGCAGAAGAACTTCTCGATCGACACCCAGTTCTACCCGCTCGGGTCGTGCACCATGAAGTACAACCCGCGCGCGTGCAACAAGCTCGCGATGCTGCCGGGCTTGCTCGGGCGCCATCCGCACGCGCCCGAGTCCACCGGCCAGGGGTTTCTCGCCTGCATGTACGAGTTGCAGGAGATGCTGAAAGACGTGACCGGCATGAAGGCCTGCTCGCTCACGCCGCTCGCGGGCGCGCAGGGCGAGTTCGCCGGCGTCGCCATGATCCGCGCCTATCACGATTCGCGTAACGACACGGCGCGCACGGAAATCCTCGTTCCCGACGCGGCACACGGCACCAACCCGGCGACGGCGGTGATGTGCGGCTACAGCGTGCGCGAGATTCCGACCAACGCCGAGGGCGACGTAGACGTGGAGGCGCTCAAGGCCGCCGTCGGTCCGCAGACCGCGGGCTTGATGCTCACCAACCCCTCGACGCTCGGTGTGTTCGAGCGGCGCATCACCGAGATCGCGAAGATCGTGCACGACGCCGGCGGGCTGCTCTATTACGACGGCGCGAACCTCAATGCCATCCTTGGGCGCGTGAAGCCGGGTGACATGGGCTTCGATGTGATCCACATGAACCTGCACAAGACCTTCTCCACGCCGCACGGCGGCGGCGGGCCGGGCGCGGGGCCGGTGGCGGCGAACGAGCGGCTCGCGCCGTTCCTGCCGGTGCCGATCGTGGGCAAGGTGCAGGACAAATACCTGTGGGAAACCGAAAAGACCCGCCCGCAGACGATCGGGCGGCTGTCCGCCAACATGGGCAACGCCGGCGTGCTGCTGCGCGCCTACGTGTATGCGCGCCTGCTCGGGCGCGAGGGCATGCACCGCGTGGCGGAGTACTCGACGCTCAACGCCAACTACATCATGGCTGAGCTGGCGAAGCGCGGCTTCGACATGGCGTTCCCGAAGCGGCGCGCGACGCACGAGTTCGTGCTGACATTCAAGCGGCTGAAGGACGAAACCGGCGTGTCGGCCATGGACGTCGCCAAGCGCCTGCTCGACAAGGGCTTCCACGCGCCCACGACCTACTTCCCGATGCTCGTGCCCGAGTGCCACCTGATCGAGCCGACCGAGACCGAGGCGAGAGAGGAACTCGACCGCTTCATCGCGGCGATGGAAGAGATCGTGAAGGAGGTGCGCACCAATCCGGATACGGTCAAGGGCGCGCCGCACACGCTGCCGGTGAAGCGCCTCGACGACGTGCGCGCCGCGCGCGAACTCGACTTGGTTTGGAAACCGGCCGCGTAGGCCGGGTCTAGTTGGATGTGGCGGCGCCGGTGGCTGGCGCCGTCTCGCCCTGGTAGGGCACCTGCTTGCACTCGAGGAAGATGCGCTTGTCGCAGCGCGCGCAGATTGAGTGGTCCAGGCGCCGGAACACGTTCTCGATGGCGTCGCTCTTGGTGGTAAAGATGTTTTCCCGCCCGAAGCTGTCGGCGTAGCCGCCGCGCTTCAAAATACTGCACACCTCGTCCTTGACCTTGCTCATATAGAGCCCGCCGCCGAGCTTACGCCGGCGGTTGGCCTCCTGCACCAGCATCTCGGCGCCGGAAACGTCGATGAAGTTGATACCGTTGCCGATGACGAGCAGGTGTTTCTGCCCCGGGTTCTGCGCCGCCATGGCCTGCAGCTCGCCCTGCACGTGGTCCGCGGCGCCGAAAAAGAGCGAGCCGTCCACGCGCACGATCCTGAGCTGCGGGCACTCCGGCAGGTTCGGGTCGGTGACCAGATGGCGGTTCGGGCTCTGGGGGTCGGGTACGCGCGCCACGATCCCCGGGCGCGAGGTGCGCATCAGGTAGATCACCAGCGACAGCATCACGCCGACGTAGATCGCGAATTCGAGCTCGACGAACAGCGTCGCGAGGAACGTGGTCAGCAGCACCGCGGTCTCGCGCTTGCTGGTGCGCACGATGGTCGAGATGTGATGGAAGTCGATCAACCGCCAGGCCACGATCAGCAGGATGCCGGCCATGGCCGCGATCGGCAGGTGCGCCGCGAGCGGGGCGGTGGCGAGCACGATCAGCGCCAGCGCCACGGCGGCGAAGATCGCTGCCAGCGGCGTTACCGCGCCGGCGGCGTAATTGATGCCGCTGCGGGTGAACGAGCCCGACGAGGCGTAGCTCGAAAAGAAGCTGCCGACGACGTTGGCCAGCCCCTGGCCGATGAATTCCTGGTTGCCATTGATGCGCTGGCCAGATTTCAGGGCCACGGAGCGTGCGATCGACACGGCCTCCACGAGTCCCAGCATGGCGATCGCGAGCGCGCCGGAACCGAGCGCCTTGATCGATTTGAGCGAGAAGTCCGGGAGTGACAGCGGCGGCAGGCTCGCCGGTAGCTCGCCGACGAGTGCGATGCCGTGCGAATGGTCGCCGATCACGAGCGCCAGCAGGCTGCCGAGGACCATGGCAATCAACATTCCCGGCCAGCGCGGCTTGAACACCATCAACAAAATGCCGACGGCAAGGGTCGCGGCCGCCACCAGCGTGACAAACAGATTTATTTCATGGAACTGTTTGAACAGGTCCTGCCAGGTGTGCAGGAACGACTCGCCGGACGGGATGTGGATGCCGAAGAAGTGCTTGAGCTGGCTGGTCGCGATCAGGATTGCGGCGCCGGCGGTGAAGCCCACGACCACCGCGTGCGATACGAAGTTGACCAGCGTGCCCATGCGCGCCAGCCCGAGCGCGAGCTGATACACGCCGGCGAGGAACGTGAGCGTGAGCGCCATCTGGATGAACTTGGCGCTGCCCGGCTCGGCGAACTTGGCGACCGTGGCGAACACCACGATCGAGATTGCCGTGGTCGGGCCCGAGATCAGGTGGCGCGAGGAGCCAAACAGCGCCGCGATGATCGGCGGCACCATGGCGGTGTAGAGGCCGTACACCGGCGGCAGGCCGGCGATCATGGCGAACGCCACGCCCTGCGGCAGCACCACCACGGCGCCGGTGAGACCGGCGACGAGATCCGCCTTCAGTGTGTCGCGGTTGACGCGCGGCCACCAGCGCAGGAACGGAAAGAAGCGCGTCCAGAAAACGCTGCATTGCGGAGAGGCAATATCGGGCATTTACGAACAGGAAAACAACGGAAACGCGATTGTAACGTTTCCGGCAGTTCTTGTCTTGCCGCCGCGTGGTTCAGCTCCGATTCGGTTCCCGCTGGCGCCTGCGCCGGTCGAGCCACCAGGCGAGCAGGGGCAGCAGGAGCGCCGTGCCCGGCAACGCCAGAAGCGCGAGATACAGGCTCAGGTGCGACAGCGCGTGCAGCCGCGCGCGCAGCAGCATGCGCTCGTCCGCGGTCCAGGGCGCGCCGTTGCGCGGTTTCATGAGCAAGGCGAACAGCCCGGGCACTTGCAGCAACTCGGCGCGCAGGCGGCTGCGCTGGTGCAACGCAATGCGTCGCAGCGCCGTCCGTGGCGGTGTTTCGGCGGACAGCGCGGCGGTTTTCATTTTTGGTTCCTTCGTGTGCATACACCACCCCAACAACCCCACGAAGGTAATGCATACTCCGTACCAACCGCGTCGATATACGATCAGATTGATCCGAAAGGAATTTCCTGGGACGCGAGGACCTGTTCGAAAGCCGTGCTGTCATGGATCGGCGCTTGGCAGGTGTGGCCGCTGCAGACGTAGGCCGTCACCGGTCCCAGGGGCCGGCGTTCGGCGAGCAGGCCGGAAAGTCCGACGGTATCGGTGGGAATAGTCATGGTCAGTCGACCGGGTGCGTGGCGCTGGCGGCAGCGCGCCTGCCACGTTGCAAGCGTTGTGCCTTCGCCGCGCAGGATGACGGTCTGGGGTGGGTTCAGCCAGTCATCCAGTGCCAGCAGCAGCGCGCCGTGCGCCGACGGATATTGCGCGATCGCGCCGGCGAGCGCCGCCAGCGTGCGCTCCGCGGCGTCGAGATATTTCGTCTCGCCCGTCAAATGGCCGAGCTGGAGCAGCGCCCGCGCCGCGATGCCGTTGCCGGACGGGATGGCGTCGTCGCTCGCCGGTTTCGGCCGATGCAGCAGCGATTCGTGGTCGTCGGACGTGAAGTAGAAACCGCCGCCGCTTTTGTCCTCGAAGCGCGCGAGCACCGTGTCCGCAAGCATGCGCACGAAGTCGAGATCGGCCCCACGCCAGCGCGCTTGCAACAGCGCCAGCCCGCCGTCGATCAGGTGCACGTAGTCGTCGAGGTAGGCGTTGAGGTGCGCTTTCCCATCCTTGGTCGTCGCCAGCAGCCGGCCGTCGCGCCACAACCGCGCGCGCACGAAATCGAACGCGCGCTCGGCGGAGGCGACGAAGGCGGGTTGCTCCAGCAGGTGCCCGGCGTGCGCCATGCCCCGGATCATCATGCCGTTCCAGCTCGTAAGGACTTTCTCGTCGCGCCCCGGATGCACACGCCGCTCGCGCGCGGCGGAGAGCTTGGTGCGCGCGGAATCGAGCAGCGTCCCGATCTCGGCCTCGGTGCGCTGGAAACTGTCGGCCAGCGCAGCGGTATCGGCGCGCACGTTGAAGTGCCAGTGTCCCTCGAAGTTCGGCTCGCCCTGTAGCCCGTAGTGTTGTGCGATGAGTTCCCCTTCTTCGGGGCTGAGCAGGTTTCGGATTTCATCGGTACCCCAGACGTAGAACTTGCCCTCGTGACCCTCGGAATCGGCGTCGAGTGTCGAGTAATAGCCACCCTCCGGCGACTGCATTTCGCGCATCACCCATGCGCCGGTTTCAAATGCGACGCGCTCGAACAAGGGTTCACCCGTGATTTGCCACGCGTCCGCGTACAGCGGCAGTAGCTGGGCGTTGTCGTAGAGCATTTTCTCGAAATGCGGGATCTCCCAACGCTCGTCCACCGAGTAGCGGCAGAAGCCGCCACCGAGCTGGTCGTACAGCCCGCCGCGCGCCATCTGCGCAAGCGTGTGCCGCACGGCATGCAACGCCTCGGCATCGGGTTTGCCGGCGAGCGCGCCGCGCGCCCAGCGGCGCAGCAGCAGTTCGAGCGAGGTCGGGTGCGGAAACTTCGGCGCGGTGCCGAAGCCGCCGTGGCGCGGATCGAACTCGCGCTTCAGTTGCGTGACGGCCCGCGCCAGCGGCGCCTCGGTGAGCGGCACGCTGGCGGAGGCGGGTTCGAGGCGCGCGAACAGGTCGCGCAGCGCCGTGTTCTGCTGTTCGACATCGTCGCGTCGCTCGCGCCAGGCCGCGGCGATCTGGCGCAGGATATCGGTGAACGCCGGCAGGCCGTGGCGTCGCTCGCGCGGGAAATACGTCCCGCCGAAGAACGGCATGCGGTCGGCGGGCGTCAGGAACATGTTGAGCGGCCAGCCGCCGGGCCGGCCGGTAAGCAGCTGGTGCGCGGTCTGATAGATCTTGTCGAGGTCCGGACGTTCCTCGCGGTCCACCTTGATGTTGACGAACAGCTCGTTCATCACCTGCGCCACGTCCTCGCGCTCGAACGACTCGTGCTCCATCACGTGGCACCAGTGGCACGCGGAATAGCCGATCGAGAGCAGAATCGGCTTGTCCTCGCGTCGGGCTGTTTCCAGCGCCTCCGGGCCCCACGGATACCAGTCCACCGGGTTATGCGCGTGCTGTTGCAGGTACGGGCTGGTTTCGTGGATTAAACGATTGGTGTGCGCGGGCGTGACCATCGTGCGTGTGTCTGAAAGCAGGGATGCGACTCTATCGCACCGGCGACACTTTGTTATAGTGTCGAAACTTTTGTGGGTATTGCGCTTCGTGTCCAACACTCCTTCTCCCGCCGATTCTCCGACCGCGCCGTGGTGGCGCGACGCGCTGCTGCTCGCGTGCCTGCTGGCGTTGTTCTTCGGCGTCGGACTCGGCGAGCGCGCGCTGTGGCACCCGGACGAGGGCCGCTACAGCGAGATCCCGCGCGAGATGGTGGAAACCGGCGACTACGTGACGCCGCGCCTGAACGGCGTGAAGTATTTCGAGAAGCCGGTGCTGTTTTACTGGCTGCAGGCCGGCGCGATAAAACTTTTTGGGGTGAGCGAATGGGCGCTGCGCCTGTGGCCGGCGCTGCTCGCGCTTGCCGGCGTGCTGGCGGTGTACGGCGCCGGCCGCGCGCTCTGGGGCCGGCGCGCGGGGCTGGTCGCCGCCGCGGTACTGGCCACGAGCCCGCTTTATTATTTGATGGCACGCATCATCACGCTCGACATGGCCGTGAGCGTGTTCCTCACCGGCGCGTTGCTTGCGTTTCTCCTCGGCGTGCGCGCGCCGCCGGGTCGAACGCGCACACTGTATCTCTATGGCTTCTATGCACTGTGCGCGGCGGCGACGCTGACCAAGGGCCTCATCGGCCTCGTGATCCCGGCGCTGGTGATCGGCACCTGGATCGTGCTGCTCTGGGACTGGCGCCTGCTACTGTCGATCCGCTTGCCGACCGGTCTGCTGTTGTTTCTCGCCCTCGCGGCACCGTGGCACTGGCTGGCGTCGCGCGCCAATCCCGAGTTCGCGCAGTTCTATTTCATCCATGAGCACTTCGAGCGCTACCTCACCACGACCCACGGGCGCTACCAGCCGTGGTGGTTCTTCGCGCCGGTGTTGATCCTCGGCATGCTGCCGTGGATCGGTCTCGTGTTTCCGGCGCTGCGTGACAGCCTGACCGGCTGGCGCCAGCGACGGGAGGAATTGTTCCTGCTGCTCTGGGCCGGACTGGTGTTTGCGTTCTTCTCGGCGTCCAGCTCCAAGCTCATTCCTTATATTCTGCCGATACTGCCGCCGCTCGCGCTGCTTATCGGGCGCTATCTCACTGCGTCTGCGCCACAGGCAAAGGGACTCCGCTTCGGCTTCTGGCTGTTGCTTGTGTGTGCGGCGATGCTCGCACTCTATATCGGTGTTGAGCTCGCGCGCCGTCCGGAGGTACAGCAGGACGTCCGGCAGTTGGGCGGCGGGGCTTTCCTGCTGGCCTCGGGTGTCGTGCTGGTGGCCGTTACGCATTTTTTCCTCGGGCGCACCGCGTCGGTGACGCGCCCGCTTGCGGCGCTCGCCGCCGCCGCGACATTGTTCGCGGGCGCACTCGGCGCGAGCCTGCCTGCGCTCGATGACAAGTATTCGGTCAGGTCGCTGGCGACGGCGCTCAAGGCGCGACTGGCCGCCACGGACGAGGTGATGGTGTATCGCGCCTATTATCAGGACCTGCCGCTGTACCTTGCGCGCCGCGTCACCGTGGTGGACTGGAAGGGCGAGCTCGAATTCGGCATGCGCCAGGAAGACGTGAGCGGCTGGATGATCGACGAGCCCGAGTTCCGCCGTCGCTGGCAAAGTCCGCGCACGGTCTATATGATTACCGGGCGCGAAAACGTCGAGGAATTGCGCGCCAAGGGCCTCGCGCTGCATATCCTGAAGACGGCCGACGACAACACCCTGCTCATCAACCGCGAACCCGCCCCATGACCTACATGCCGCTGATCCTGCTCGGGGTGCTGCTCAACGCCGGCGCCCAGCTGCTGCTCAAGGAGGGCATGAACCGCATCGGCTACTTCGAGTTCGCCTGGGTCAACGCCATGCCCATCGGCCTCAAAGTGATGGCGAGTCCGTTCGTGCTGCTCGGGCTGTTCGCCTACGTCGTGAGCGTGGGTGTGTGGCTGCTGGTGCTGTCGCGCGTCGAGGTGAGCTACGCCTATCCGATGCTGTCGGTCGGCTACATCGTCAATGCCATCGCCGGTTACTACCTGTTCCAGGAAAACCTCTCGGTCACGCGCATCACCGGCATTCTCATCATCATTGCTGGCGTCTACCTGGTGACCAAAAGCGGATGAGCGAGGAATTCCTGCCGTTCTCCCGGCCCTCGATCAGCCCGGAAGCGATCGCCGAGGTCGTCGAGTGCCTTAAGTCCGGCTGGATCACCACCGGGCCGCGCACCAAGCGCTTCGAGGAGGACCTCAAGGCCTATCTCGGCGCGCCGCAGGTGCTGGCGCTGACCTCGGCCACCGCCGGACTGCACCTCGCGCTGCTGGCGCTCGAACTGAAACCCGGCGACGAAGTTATCACCACGCCGCTCACCTTCGCAGCCACGCTCAACGTCATCGTGCTCGCGGGCGCGAAGCCGGTGCTGGTGGACGTGGACCCGCGCACCTTCAATATGGACATCGCGCGCCTGGAAGCGGCGATCACGCCGCGCACGCGCGCCATCATGCCGGTGCACTTCGCCGGCCTGCCGGTGGACCTCGATCCGCTGTACGCGCTGGCGCAGAAGCATAAGTTGCGCGTGGTCGAGGACGCGGCGCACGCCATCGGCACCGAGTACAAGGGCAAGCGCCTGGGCAGCTTCGGCGACACCCAGGTGTTCAGTTTCCATCCGAACAAGAACATGACCACGGGCGAGGGCGGCTGTATCGCCACACGCGATGCGGAACTCGCGGCCAGGATGGCGCTGTTGCGCTTCCACGGCATGGACCGCGAGGCCTGGGACCGCTTCGGCAAGAAGGGCAGCCAGCACTACGAAATCGTCCTGCCCGGCTTCAAGTACAACATGCTCGACATGCAGGCAGCGCTCGGGCTGCACCAGCTCAAGGCGCTCGACGGTTTTATCCAGCGGCGCACCGAACTTGCCATGCGCTATCAGAAACATCTGGCTGGCTGGAAAGAGCTGACCCTGCCGCAGGCGCCGGCCTATGCCCACCGCCATGCCTGGCACCTTTATACCGTGCTGGTGAATAGCGAGACCGCCGGTTTCGACCGCGATGCCTTCATGGCCAAGATGAAGGAACACAACATCGGCACCGGGCTGCACTACCGCGCGGTGCACCTCTACCCGTATTATCGCGAGCACTACGGCTTCAAGTCCGGCGATTTTCCCCATGCCGAGCGCATCGGCGATTCGATCGTGAGCCTGCCGCTGTTCCCGGCCATGACCGACGCCGACCAGGAACGCGTGTTCCGGGCCATGGCCGACATCTTCGGGAGGCAGGCATGACACCTTATCTAAGCGTCGTCATACCGGTGTACAACGAGGAGGCCAATCTCGAGGCGCTGTTCGCGCGCCTTACTAAAGCGCTCGATGCCCTCGGCAAATCGTACGAAATCCTGTTCACCAACGACGGCTCGCGCGATCGTTCGGGTACGATGCTGCGCGACTTTCACCGCCGCCGGCCGCGCGAGGTGCGTGTCATCGATTTCAACGGCAACTTCGGCCAGCACATGGCGATCATGGCCGCGTTCGAGCGCGTGCGCGGCGAGGTCGTGGTCACGCTCGACGCCGATCTGCAGAACCCGCCGGAGGAAATCGGCAAGCTCGTGGTGGCCATCGAAACCGGCCACGACGTCGTCGGCGGCTACCGCCGGAACCGGCAGGACACGTTCTTCCGCCGCTACGCCTCCCGACTCATCAACGCCCTGCGCGCGCGCATCACCCACATTCGCATGCGCGATCAGGGTTGCATGCTGCGCGCCTACCGCCGCCGGATCGTGGACCTGATCGCCTCGAGCGGCGAGAACACCACCTTCATCCCGGCGCTGGCCTACAGCTACGCCGCCAACCCGACCGAGGTCGAGGTCGAACACGCGGCGCGCGCCGCCGGCGAGTCGAAGTACAGCCTGTACAAGCTCATCCGGCTCAACTTCGACCTCATGACCGGCTTCTCGGTCGTGCCGCTGCAATTGTTCACGCTGTTCGGCATGGTGCTGTCGGTGCTCTCGGGCCTGTTCGTTGCTTATCTGTTTATCCGTCGCCTCGTCATCGGCCCCGAGGCCGAGGGCGTGTTCACGCTGTTCGCGATTCTCTATTTCCTCGTCGCCGTCGGCATCCTGGGGCTCGGCATCATCGGCGAGTACATCGGCCGCATTTATCAGGAAGTCCGCCGCCGCCCGCGCTTCGTCATCCGCGAGGTCGTGGAAAAGCTGGATGGCTGAGGTTGAACCCGCTGTCGTCGTATTTGCTTACCACGATGTAGGCTACGTTTGTCTCGAAGAACTGCTGCGCCGCAGCGCGCGCGTGGTCGCGCTCATCACCCACGAGGACGACCCGAAGGAAAACCGCTGGTTCCGCTCCGTGGCCGGGCTCGCGCGGCAGCACGGCATCCCGGTGTACAAACCCGCGTCGGTGAACAACGAGGATTGGTTGCTGCGCATCCGGGCGCTCAGGCCGGATGTCATCTTTTCGTTCTACTACCGCAACCTGATTCCCGAGGCGATTCTGAAAATTCCGCGCCTCGGCGCCTACAACCTGCACGGCTCGCTGTTGCCGAAGTTCCGCGGGCGCGTGCCGATCAACTGGGCGATCATTCACGGCGAGACTCGCACTGGCGCCACGTTGCACTGGATGGTGGCCAAGCCCGATGCCGGCGACGTCGTCGATCAGGAGGCCGTGGACATCGGCCCGGTCGAGACCGCGCGCGAGGTGTTCGACAAGGTCACGGCCGCAGCGCGTAAAGTGGTCGCGCGCCAGTGGGACAACATCAAGGCCGGCAAGGCGCCGCGCATCCCGCAGGACGCCGCGCAGGCGACCTACTTCGGCGGGCGCAAGCCCGAGGACGGGCGCATCGACTGGCGCAAGAGCGCCCGCGAAATCTTCAACCTCATCCGCGCCGTGACCCATCCTTACCCCGGTGCGTTTACGGAGGCGGACGGCAAGCGACTCTATATATGGTGGGCGCAGCCGCGCGAAGCCGCAGGCGCGCCATCCATGGCGCGCGGCCCTCGCCTCGATCCCATCGGCGAAGAAGGCAGCGGCGTGCCGGGCGAGGTCGTTTCGGTTTCACCGCTCGTGATCGCCACGGGAGAGGGCGGTCTGGAGGTCAAGCGGTTACAATGGGCGGACGGGGAGGAGTTGGACGTCGCCGCCGGTCTGAAAACCGGCCAGGTACTCGGCAGCCCGCCCAATAAATAGAGCAATTCGGAGCGAAGAATGAGTCTCAAGGTTTTGATCCTCGGCGTAAACGGTTTCATCGGCAACAGCCTCACGGAGCGCATCCTCAAGGACACCGACTGGGAGGTGTACGGCATGGACATGGCCGCGAACAAGCTCGAGGGCTCGCTCGGCCATGACCGCTTTCGCTTTGTCGAGGGCGACATCACCATCAACCGCGAGTGGATCGAGTACCACGTGAAGAAATGCGACGTGGTGCTACCGCTCGTGGCCATCGCCACGCCGGCGACCTACGTGCTCGATCCCTTGCGCGTGTTCGAGCTCGACTTCGAGGCCAACCTCGACGTCGTGCGCCAGTGCGTGCGCTACAAGAAGCGCGTGCTGTTCCCCTCGACCTCCGAGGTCTACGGCATGTGCGCCGATCGCGAGTTCGACGAGGAAAACTCCAACCTCGTGCTCGGCCCGATCAACAAGCCGCGCTGGATCTATTCCTGCTCCAAGCAGCTCATGGACCGCGTCATCGCCGCCTACGGCCAGCAGCAGGGCCTGAAATACACTCTGTTCCGGCCGTTCAACTGGATCGGCCCCAAGCTCGACAATATTCTGGAACCCAAGGAAGGCAGTTCACGCGTGCTCACCCAGTTCATCGGCAACATCCTGCACGGCAAGGACATCCAGCTCGTGGACGGCGGCAGCCAACGCCGCAGCTTCACCTATATCGATGACGGCGTGGATGCGCTGATGCGCATCATCGAGAACAAAAACGGCTGCGCCGACGGGCGCATCTTCAACATCGGCAACCCGAAGAACGACATGTCGGTAAAAGAACTGGCCGAGAAGCTGGTGGCGCTGATCAAGACCTACCCCAAGTACAAGCCGCTGGCCGAGAAGGTGAAGCTCGTGACCGTGAGCTCGGGCGAGTACTACGGCAAGGGCTACCAGGACATCATGACGCGCGTGCCGTCGATCAAAAACGCCGAACAGCACCTCGGCTGGAAGCCGACCACCGACCTCGACACCGCGCTGCGCAAGACGCTCGACTACCACCTCGGGCGCCCGGCCGAGCTGAATGCCTAAGGGCGCGCGCCTCGCGATCAAAATCGACGTAGACACCGAGCGCGGCACGCGCGTGGGCGTGCCGGCGCTGGTGGCGCTGTTCCGCGAGCACGGCATTCGTGCCACGTTCCTGTTCTCCCTCGGTCCCGACAACACCGGCCGCGCCATTAAGCGCGTGTTCCGCCCCGGGTTTTTCAAGAAGGTCGCGCGCACCAACGTCGTCGGCATGTACGGCCTGCGCACGCTCATGAACGGCGTGCTGCTGCCGGGCCCGCACATCGGCAAGCGCCATGCGGACACGATGCGCGCGGTGCGCGACGCCGGCCATGAGGTCGGCATTCACTGTTACGACCATATTCGCTGGCAGGATGGCTTGGCGAAAATGTCGCCGGACCAGGTATTTGCCGAGTTCGGCAAGGCGTGCGCTGAGTTCGAGCGCATCTTCGGCAGCTCGGCCAGAACCGCCGGCGCCGCCGGCTGGCAGGCGAACGCCCTGAGCCTCGCGGCCTACGACGTCGCCGGGCTCGATTACGGTTCGGATGCGCGCGGCACGCATCCGTTTTATCCGCGCGCCAATGGCACGGTGTTCAAAACCGTGCAGATTCCGACGACGTTGCCGACGCTTGATGAATTGCTGGGGCGACCGGAATATCCCGAAGAAAAGCTTGTGGATCACTATTTATCTTTGCTGCGTACCGACACACCAAATGTGCTGACGGCACATGCCGAGATCGAGGGTATGGCGAAATTCGATTGGTTCAAGGCGTTTATCGCCGCGGCGAAAGCGAAAGGTGTCGAAATGGTGCCGACGGCGATTATCGCCGCGGAACTGAAACAGAATCCGGCTAGTATTCCGGTGTGTGATCTGGTGGACGGGGAAGTGGACGGGCGGTCGGGGACGATGGCGGTGCAGCGGTGCTAGGTATAGCTGGTTTTGTGTCGCCTGCGGCGACGTATAAGAGCGGGCTCCCGCGCCCGCCGGCGGGTGACTTTGCGAAGTCCCTCCTTGGACTTCGCCCTTCGGGCGGCCTTCGGCCGCTCAAATTCGATCCCGTCGAATTTGTCTTTGCTCGTGCAAAGACAATTCTGCCAGGAGCAGAATTGGACGCGCTTCAGCGCGCCCGCAGGGTCCGCGCCAGGGACGGTGCGGATCAAACTCACGAAAGAAAGCACGCTTACACCGATCTGGCCGTGCCAACCCGTCACGCCGGCACAGCAGCACCGCTTGTACGCACAAACGGAGGCTCCGGTGTCGGTGTGCAAACCCCGGCACGGCCAAATGGGTGTAAAACGTGTTTCTCTTGGTTACTTCTCTTTGCACGAGCAAAGAGAAGTAACCCAGGGTGCAGGGGCGGAGCCACCCGCACTTAGCCGTTGAGGGCGGCCATAAGGCCGCTCGACCTCCAGAGGGTAGATGCCATGTTGACTGCACCAAATATCGACCCCGTCGCCATCAGCCTCGGCCCGCTGAAGATCCACTGGTACGGCTTGATGTACCTCGTCGGCTTCGTCGGCGGCTGGTGGCTGGCGACGCGCCAGGCGAAGCGGCCAGGCTCGGGCTGGAAGCCGGAGGAAGTCTCCGACCTGTTGTTCTACGTCATCCTCGGCGTGATTGTTGGCGGGCGACTGGGCTACGTGCTGTTCTACAACCTGCCGTATTACCTCGATCACCCATTCGAAATCTTTTATCTCTGGACCGGCGGGATGTCGTTCCACGGCGGGCTCATCGGCGTAATCCTCGCCATGTGGTATTTCGGACGAAAGACGCAGCGCGCGTTCTTTACCGTCGCTGATTTTGTCGCGCCGGTGGTGCCCATCGGCCTCGGCGCCGGGCGCATCGGCAATTTCATCAATCAGGAGCTGTGGGGCAGCGTCACGACCGTGCCGTGGGGCATGGTGTTCAAAACCGGCGGGCCGCTCCCGCGCCATCCGTCGCAGCTCTACGAATTCACGCTCGAAGGCGTTGTGCTGTTCCTGATTCTCTGGCTGTACGGACGCAAGCCGCGTCCGACCGCGGCGATGTCCGGCCTGTTCCTGGTCTGCTACGGCGTGTTCCGCTTTCTGGTCGAGTTCGTGCGCGAACCGGATGCGCAGCTCGGCTATCTCGCTTTTGGCTGGGTGACGATGGGACAGGTGCTCAGCCTGCCGATGATCCTGTTCGGCGGCTGGTTGATGTGGTGGGCCTACAAGAAAACCGCAGCTACTTGATCCACACGGTCTTGGCGTTCACGAACTCGCGGATGCCGAGCACCGACAGCTCGCGTCCGTAACCCGAGGCCTTCACGCCGCCAAAGGGCAGGCGCGGATCGCTCTTCACCATGCCGTTGACGAAGCTCGCACCGGACTGGAGCCGGCGGGCGAAGCGCTCGCCCTTGGCTGTATCTTTCGTCCAGACACTCCCACCGAGGCCATAACGGTTGTCGTTGGCCAAGCGCAGCGCATCGTCTTCATCGCGCGCGCGCAGCACGATCGCCACCGGCCCGAACAGCTCTTCATCGTAAGCGCGCATGCCGGGACCGACGCGGTCGAGCAACGAGGGTTGATAAAAGTTTCCCGGCCCACTCAGTGGCTCGCAGCCAAACGCAGGCTTGGCCCCGACTTTGATCGAGTCGGTCACTTGCCTGTGCAACTGGTCGCGCAGGTCGGGGCGCGCGAGCGACGCGAGCGTGGTGTCGTCTTTCATCGGGTCGCCGGGCTTGAGCGCCAGGGCCTTCTGTTTGAATTTGGCGATATAGGCATCGGCGATCGACTCCACCAGAATGAAGCGCTTCGCGGCGATGCATGACTGCCCGGCATTGAGAAAACGCGCCGCCACGCCCACCGACGCGGCCTCGTCCAGATCGGCGTCCGGTAGCACCACGAACGCATCCGACCCGCCCAATTCGAGCACGGTCTTTTTAAGCTCGCGGCCGGCAGCCGCTGCGATCTTGCGTCCGGCGGCCTCACTGCCGGTGAGGGTCACGGCATGGATGCGCGGGTCGGCGATCAGGCGCTCGGCCTGCTCCGGGCCGATCAGGAGTGTCTGGAACACGCCCGGCGGGAACTCCACTCTGCGGAATACTTCTTCGATCGCGAGCGCGCACTGCGGCACATTCGAGGCGTGCTTGAGCACGATGGTGTTGCCGGCCATGAGCGCCGGCGCTGCGGCGCGGAACGCCTGCCAGAACGGGAAGTTCCACGGCATGACCGCGAGCAGGGTGCCGAGCGGCAGATACGCCACGTAACTCTTGCCGGCATCCGACCCGATGACCTCGTCCTGCAGGAACTTGGCCGCGTTGTCGGCGTAGAACTCGCACGCCCAGGCGCATTTCTCGACCTCGGCGCGTGCCTCCTTGATGAGCTTGCCCATCTCGCGCGTGATGAGCGCGGCGTACTCGGCGGCATTCTTGCGCAATTCCTCGGCGGCGGCGCGCAGCAGGCGCGCGCGTTCGGCGAAAGGCGTAGCCTGCCAGCCGGGGGTGGCGCGCGCCGCCAGCGCCAGCGCCTGGTCGAGCTGGGCCGTGCTCCAGGGCGTGAAGGCCTTGAGCCGTTCCCCGGTGGCGGGGTTAATGGATTCCATGGCCATGAATTTCCTCGGGGATCGAAGCAGAAGTTAATTAAAGTATACTCGACTAAAATTGATAATCATGAAGCCACGGGGATTCTGGGGGTTGCCGTTCATCGTCGCGCTCGTAAGCGCGGTGTGCGTGTCTGTCGCCACGGCCGCGTCCGCTCCCTCGCCGCGCGACGACTACCTTGCCGCCATCCAGGCCGCGCGCAACGGTAACCTCGCGCGTGCCAAGCAGTTCCTCCCGCGTCTCGAAGGTTACCCGCTGCGCGGCTACGTCGAATACGAGCTGATCAAGGACCGGCTCGCCATCACGCCGGCCGCCGAGATTCGCCGCTTTCTCGAGGAGAACCGCGAGGCGCCGATCAGTGACATCGTCCGCAAGAAGTGGCTGCGCCAGCTCGCGGGCCGCAACGACTGGGATACGTTCCTGCGCGAGTACCAGGACATCGAAAACGACCCCGAGCTGCAATGCCAGCGCATCACCCAGCTGCTGCGCCCGGAGCGCACCACGCCACAGGCGCCGTTGATGGCCGAGATCGAAAAGCTCTGGTTCACCGGCAAGCCGTTGCCCGCGGTATGTGACGGCGTGTTCGCGGCGTGGAAGAAGGCCGGGCACATGACGACGGAGAAGGTCTGGGAGCGCGTGCGCCTGGCGATGGAAAACCGCCAACTGGGACTCGCGGGCGAGTTGGCGCGCTATCTCGACTATTCAGACCGTCCCTGGGTCACGCGCTGGCAGGTGATGCACCGCGATCCCCCGCACGAGCTGGCACGTCTGAATTATCCGGTCGAGACGCCGATCGCGCGCCAGATCGTGCGCCACGGCATCGTGCGCCTCGCCGCGCGCGACCCGGAGTCGGCGATGCAGCAGTGGCTGAGGCTGAAGGAGCGCCACCGCTTCCTCGGCGAGGACGAGAATTACGTGTTACGCCACCTCGGCATCCTGGCGGCGCAGAACCACCTGCCGCAGGCGCTGGAGTGGCTGGCGAAGGTTTCGGCCGACGCGAGCGACGAGACGTTGCATCTGTGGCGCGTGCGCGCCGCGTTGCGCGAGGCTAATTGGGAAGCCGCGCGCGGCTTCCTCGCCGCACTCACCGAGGAACAGCAACGCCAGCCGCAGTGGCGTTACTGGAACGCGCGCGTACTCGAGGCCGAAGGCAAGAAGACCGACGCGCAGCGCCTCTACGCCGAGCTCGCGCGCAGCCGCGGCTATTATGGTTTCCTTGCCGCCGACCGTCTGAGTGAGGACTACTCGATGCAGCACGCGTCGATCGATGCGAGCCCCGAGGAACTGTCGGCCATGCTCACGCGCCCCGGCATCCAGATGGCGCAAGAGCTATACGCCGCGGGGCAGGTGGTGGACGCGCGCCGGCAGTGGAACTGGACCACGCGCAACCTGAGCAACCGCGATCTCGCGGTGGCGGCGGTGGTGGCGCGCCAGTGGGGTTGGCACGACCGCGCCATCCTCACGGTCGGCCGCAGCCAGCACCTGGACGATATCGAGCTGCGTTTTCCTGTGGTGTACCGCGAGACCATCGAGACCAACGCGCAGCGCGTCAGCATCGACCCGAGCTGGGTGTACGGTGTGGTGCGCCAGGAGTCGGCGTTCATGACCGACGCACGCTCGCACGCCGGCGCGCTCGGGCTGATGCAACTCATGCCCACCACCGGCCGGCTCACGGGCCGGCGCGTGGGGTTGCGCGCCTACAGCCAGGGCGCGATCCTGAACGTCGAAAACAACCTGAAACTGGGTGTGAGCTATCTCAAAGAAGTGCTCGACCGCAACCGCGGACACCAGACGCTCGCGACCGCGTCGTACAACGCCGGGCCGCACCGCGTGGTGAACTGGATGCCGGACAAGCCGCTCGACGCCGACATCTGGGTCGAGACCATCCCGTACAACGAGACGCGCGAGTACGTGAAGAACGTCATGTCCTACAGCGCGATCTACGACCACCGCCTGGGGCAGAAGCCCACGCGCCTGACGGCGCGCATGCCCGCGGTCGCGCCCGCCAACGGCGAAAACCAGTAGCCCCGATAGTCCGCTGCGCATAGAATCCCGTCGTCACCACTCCGACGACAGGGACATGCGCATCTGCATTTTGGGAGGCAGCGGTTTCGTGGGACGCGCGCTCAGCGCGCGGCTGGTGGCCGACGGCCACGAGGTGCTCGTGCCCACGCGCCACTACGACAAGCACCGCGATCTCCTCGTCCTGCCGACGCTGAGTCTGCTCCAGGGCAATATTCACGATCCGGAATTTCTCGCCCGCTGCTGCGAAGGCCAGGACGCTGTCATCAACCTCGTCGGCATCCTGAACGAAAGAGGCAGAAACGGCCGCGGTTTTGCCCGCGTTCACGTCGAGTTCCCGGAAAAGCTCATGGCCGCCTGCCGCCGCACCGGCGTCAGGCGTCTGTTGCACATGAGCGCACTCAACGCCTCGTTGTCGGCGCCGTCGCATTACCTGCGCACCAAGGCCATGGGCGAGGACACCGCCCACCGCGCCGCCGCCGACGGCATTCACGTCACCAGCTTCCGGCCCGCGGTCATCTTCGGCTCGCGCGACAGCTTCGTGAACCGCTTCGCGGGACTGCTCCGGCTCGCGCCCGGCGTGTTCCCGCTCGCCTGCCCGGACACAAAATTCCAACCGGTTTACGTCGAGGACGTGGTATCGGCCTACGTCCACGCGCTGCACGACAGCAAAACCCACGGTCAGCGCTACGACCTCTGCGGCCCGAAGGTTTATACGCTAAGCCAGATCGTGGGTTACATCGCCGAGACGATGGGCAAACGTGTCCATATCGTCGGCCTCAACCGTGCGCTGTCGCACCTGCAGGCGGCATTTATGGAGTTCGCTCCCGGCAAGCCATTCTCGCTCGACAATTTCCGGTCGTTGCAGATAGACAGTGTTTGCAGCGGTAAGGCGTTTTCGGAGGTGTTCGGCATTACGCCGACGCCGATGGAGCAGGTGGTGCCGCGGTATATCGCGCGACAGGTTTGACTCAATAGCCGCGATATCACAGTTTTATTGAGAATTAATTGTTGGTAGCTGTATAACTGCACAGTATCATAATGAGTCGCGCGGGCGGTGGTTTTCTCTCGCGTTATCTTTATGATCCGTAGAATAAAACAGATGCGCTCTACATTCAGAATGGTGCGGTATGACAACCATATCTCGTCGCGATCTTGAGCTTCTATTTCTTGGGTTAGGGGATACTCCCGATGAGTTATTGGGGAGTTTTGGGGGTATCACTCGACTTCAAAAGTTTATTTTTTTGCTCGAACATGAAGAAGGTGTTATCGCGAATAAGGATGGGTTTGAATTTACTCCCTACAAAGCTGGGCCATACTCACCCAAGCTTTATGACGATCTGGAGTTTCTTGAGAACCTCGGTCTTATCGAAAGTGAAGTAGCAGCAGAGGCCACAGAGGAAGAAGCCGCTGAGGTTGATGAATTAACGTACGAAGGTCTAATGGGTGATAGTGCCGAATCTTCTGAGCAGCAGCTTTCTGATGGCCTGGGTGCGGCCGATGCATACGAAGAGCGTCGCTACCGCCTAACTCCGGAAGGCGCTAAGAAAGTTAAAGACTTGGTAGAGGGCGGAAAATACCAACCGGTAGTAGATGGAATTCGCAAAATAAAATCCAAATACGGAAATCACTCTTTATCTGATCTGCTATACCACGTTTATACCAAGTACCCAGATATGACCACTGAGTCAGAAATCAAGGATAGGGTTCTTAGTCATAGGCGCAGGAAATGACTCACGCAGAGCTAGTAAATGTAGCCCTTAGCATACATGCCCCACTCCTCTTGGCGGCAATCGCTGCTTATTTTAAGTATGGTGACAGAACAGAACTCTTGTCTAAATCCTTGCAGGGTACCGATGCTGTTCTGAGTCGAATGCGTCGAGAAATCGCGGACGAATTAGGGGATGGTCTTCGATCAATATTTGAAAACCCTGGCACTGTACCGACAATGATTGGCACAGAAACGTATACCGAACGTCCTGTGAATCCGGTAGGTAGCGAGTCATACCGAAGCACTATTCGCGATTTTGTTGAAGATAATGCGAATACGCTCGTTGATTGTAGGGTACTGCGCGCAGCTCGCGACAGTTGGTGCTTCTGGGCTCGGGTATTGAGCTGGACTATTTTGGGGCTGATATTCTGGCAGGCCATAGTTACTGGCTCACTCGCCCTCTTCGACAAGGTGCTTGAGGTTACCGTTCCTGACCATCTCATTAAGTTATCCGCCATTCCGACCGTGGTTGGCGTAGTTATGTCTCTTGTACCTCTACCCTTCCTCCTGAAATGGCACGATGTCATTAACAATCACAGGATGCGATACGATGCACCTTAAGCAAGAGGGCCTACTCGCAGAACCGGTATCTGCGTACGTGCGGCGGAAAAGCTTTTATAAGCAGACGAGAGAACTACAGTTCTACGAATTCCGCATAGATCTTTATGGATTTTCGCGTGTAAGAAACCTGACCGTCGCTATCGAACTCAAGCTTCACAATTGGCGACGCGCGATAGAACAGGCACTTTTGTATCAATTGTGTTCCGATTTGGTCTTTATCGCAGTTCCGGAGCGCACTATCGCACGGATTGACGATGTGTTATTGCGAGAACATGGGATAGGTCTTCTTGCAGTTGAAGGAGTTTCGCGTTGCCGTCAGATTCTCGCACCGAGTCTGTCACATGTGGTTCGTTCCCATTACAGGGAAGCGTATATTGAGTTACTGCATAGGGAGGCTGCATGAGCGTTGTAGATCCCCGAGTAATTATTCGTCTGGGCAGTCACGCTGAAAAGGAGTACCTTCAAAAAACCGGACACTTGTTTAATGGGTTAATCATTGGGGCAAATTTGATAGAAGCAACACCGGGGGCGACTGCAAGCTTGGTGATTAAACTCTGTGGAGCAAAACAGGCACTCCCTTATTATGTTGACCCAATGACGTATGCATTTGGCTGCTACATTGACCCAAATTCTGGTAAACCCCGTTCCGACTTAGATTGGATCAAGTCGGATCAGAAAGTAAAAGGCAAAACGATTCGTGATTTCAAACGCTCTTACGCTAGTTTAGTTGGTCAATTAGGCAATCCATTCAACTTTGTAAGAGAACGAAATTCTGCCCTGTCTGCTGAGGACTTTGCGGGAAATGGCGTATTGAGAAGCGCATGTCAGACTGTTGTTAACTACCAGCTGAATAGAATTTCGGGTGAAATAGCCAAGGATCCTGAATATCAACAGTACGTAAAAGACATACCTCGCCCGAACGCGGTTTTTGCCCCTTATTTTTATATTGAACCTACCAACGAAAAAGCATGGACTGATTTGACGCTACAATTAGCAACCGAAACTGCAAACCTTGGACTCGACTTACCGGTACATGCAATTATTTGTGCAGATGAATCATTCCTAAAAAATGCGGCGTTCTTGGATAGGATTAAAAACAACCTGCCACGTACTGGTGTAAAAGGGGTCTGGTTTTGGTTTAGTAAATTCCATGAGGATAGATCGGACGAGAATAATTTAAAATCATTCCGGTCATTAGTCGAAGACCTTAGTAAGGTAATCGAAGTCTATAATCTACATGGTGGTTATTTCAGTCTAGCATTATCAAAATTTGGGCTGGCTGGTGTAAGTCATGGTGTTGGTTATGGCGAACAAAAGGATGTTGTACCAGTAATAGGACAATCAACGCCTACTGTACGGTATTACCTTCCAGCGCTACATAGGCGCCTAGGTGTACCCCAAATAGAACGCTGCTTCGATTCCCTAGGCGTTAAAACGTCCGAGGAATTTTATGAACATATCTGTGATTGCGTAGTTTGTAAGGGGGTTATCGCAGACAATGTTCGTTCATTCTCTGCTTTCGGCGATATGCACCACTCCACTCCAATGTCAAAACGACGAGCTCAAACTCCCGCTGCTGCGAAACGCTGCCGTTATCATTTCCTTCTTAACAGAGTTAAAGAGCGGGAGTGGATAACAAAGGCAACTACGGAAGAAATTACAAAACACCTTGTAGGAGCTTTTGGCAAGTGGTCAACACAGCCATCAGTCACTGCTGACTGTACGCACCTTGAGACGTGGAAAAGGGTGCTCAGTTAGGTATGGATTAGTACCAGAATTGAGGCGTCAAGCGCCTTTCTCGGTAAGCCCTATCAGAAATTTGGCACGTTTGCTTGGCGTAAGCTTCGCAATTCTCTCCGTCTCCCGGTAAAACGCCTCAAAATCCCCGCCCAGTTTCGTAAACAGTGCCTGAAACGCCGGCACGTGCTGGTGATACACACCCACGGCGCCCATACGGGCGTTGTTGAGTTCACCGTTGGTGAGCCACATATCAAACCCACTGTACCCGCCCCAGCTTGCCTTGAGTGCCGCATAGTCGCTGCGCAGTTTCTCGAAGACGCGTGTTTTCTCAGCGCGTTTGGCGTCATCGGATTTAGTTGAGGCGTACAGCGTTTCGAGTTGCTTGCGGTAACGCAGTACCAGTTCCATGAACTGTTCGCGCCGTTTGAGCCGCTCCATATAGTTTGTAAATTCCTCCGGCTTCCCACGGTCGGCGAGCCAGCGGCGCACGCCTTCGATTTCGACCGCGGTGGCGAAGGATTCGCTGAAGGCAGTGTCGCCCGGCAGGAACAGGCGTTGGTGCGCCAGCTCGTGGAAGATCACCGCGGCCAGTTCGGGATCGGAGCGCTTGATGACGGTGTTGAGCAGCGGGTCGTTGAACCAGCCGACAGTCGAGTAGGCGCCGACGGGTCCAACGAAGGTTTCATAACCCTGCGCTTTCAGGTCGGCGGCTAAGGCATCGGCGCTCTTGCGGCTGAAATAGCCGCGATAGCCGAGGCAGCCGGCGATGGGATAGCACCAGGTCTTGAGTTCGAGCGACAACTCCGGCGCGGCGAATACGTTCCACAGCGCCGCCGGCCGGCCGAGGTCGGAGTAGATGCGGTAGCTGCGGTTCTCGGGGAGTTTCAGTGTCCGCGAGGCGTAATCACGAATATCGCGCGCCAGTTCGAGTCGCGTACGCGTTTCGGGCGGCGTGCTCGGGTCGTCCATGACCTGATCGAGGGTACGGCTGTTGAGCAGAATGCCGAGATGGCCGGTGACGGCCTGGGTGTAATAGGTGAACTCGGCGCAGCCGGAGAGAAACAGCGCCAGGATCAGAAGCGAGTGTCGCAACTTCATAACGACATAATAGTCGAGCCGTGGCTTAACTCAGTTGCTTTTCAGCCCCGTATGGCGCGCCCGAGCGACGCAAACCTTTGGCCGAGAGCCCGAAGGGGCGCGTCAGGGAGACGCGCGTGGACCGCCAGGACAGGGATGTCCTGTCGAGACACCTCCGAGACAAAGGCGCGTACGCGAGGGAGTATTCGCGCCATCCGGGGCAGAGCGCTTTTGGTGACTTTTGGCAAGACAAAAGTCACCCGGGGGTGCAGGGGGCGGAGCGCCCCGCGGGTTTTTCTGAAGTAGCTTCTAGCTACTTCTCAGGATGCAGCGGCGTGGTGATGGCGTGCGTCAGCTCAAGCCAGCGCTTGCGATAGGTATCGTAGAAACCACCCGGCGTGGGCGCACTGTACTCGGTGAAGTCGAAGCCGTTCTTGTGGATGTACTCCATGAACTCGTTCTGGAGCTTGATGTGTTCCTGCACCAGCTTGTCCATGTCGGCGCTCATGTCGCACTCCCGGCAGTCAGCTTTAGACGCAGCCCGTGGGCTTGGGCAGGCCGCCGTATTTGGTGATCGGCTTCATCGGGCCGGTCATCCAGAGTTTAAACAGCAGCTTCTGGTCTTCGCCGACGTACTGGGCGAATTTGCGAATCGGCGGCACGACGCCGAAGTCGTCGTAATACTCGCGCGCCTTGAGGATGTGTCCCCACTTCACGTCATCGAGCGCCAGGCCGTCCGTCTCCGCCATGGCCTTGCCGATTTCCGGCGTCCATGCGTCGCGGTTGAGGAGATAGCCGTCGCCATCGCGTTCTGGAAGTTGCATTGCTGAGCCTCGTTTCTCGATTCTGATCAAACTGCCGGGCGCTATTTAACAATAGCTGAGCTTGTCACTC
>SCRL01000028.1 GCA_004298065.1 Gammaproteobacteria bacterium
ACGGTGAAAGTCGCCTCGGCCGACGGGGCCGCGGCCGCCGAGGCGAAACGCCGCATCGAGCAGATCACCGCCGAAGTCCAGGTCGGCATGATCTACGAGGGCAAGGTCGCCAAACTCATGGACTTCGGCGCGTTCGTCACGATCCTGCCGGGCAAGGACGGCCTGGTGCACATCTCGCAGATTTCGCACGAGCGTGTCGAGCGCGTCGGCGACAAGCTGCGCGAGGGCGAAATCGTGAAGGTCAAGGTGCTCGAAGTCGACAAGCAGGGCCGTATCCGCCTGAGCATGAAGGCCCTTGAGGCCAGCCTGTAGAAAACGGTACGTTATGTGCTGAACGAAAAAGGGGCCCTTCGGGCCCCTTTTTCGTTCCTGGCGCAGTGTTTGTGTTCAGAAAAGCGCGAGCAGGATGTAGACCAGCAGGCCGATCCCGAGCGCCGCGACGATGATCCACTCCCGGCCCTTGTGGGACGGCGTGGGCGTCGGAGGCGGTGCCGCTGCCGGTGCCGCGGCCTGGGCTGTCGTGCGCTTCTCGGCATCGGTAAGCGCGCGCAGGAACGCGGCGATGTTGGCGTAGCGCGTCTGCGGGTCGAAGGCGCAGGCGCGGCCCAGGATGTCGCCGAGCCAGGCCGGCGCGCCGGCCTTGGCGCACACCGTGGGATCGAGTGCACCGAAGGCGGCGTGGTTCAGGCTTTTGATCTTGCCGTAGGGGTACTTGCCGGTGAGCATGCGGTACAGCACCGCGCCGGCAGTGTAGACGTCCGAGCGCTCGCCGGCGTCGCGCCCCTCGAGCAACTCGGGCGCGAGGTAGCTCAGCGCGCTGCTCGAGGTCTGCTGCGCATTCTCCGCTTCACGTCGGTGGTGGAGCATGCTGGCGCCGGCGTTGAGCAGCACCAGTTGGCCGTTCTGCTTGTCAAGCGCCAGGTTCTTGGGACGGATATCCGGGTGGTGCACGCCGGCACGGCGTAGCAGATCCAGGATCTCGAGCAGCTGTTTCGCGAGCGGCAATACCTCGTCCGTGCGCAGACCGCGCTTGCGCTTGATGCGATCCGAAAGATTTTCGCCCGGCACGTGCGCCAGCACTGTATACAGCGCGCTGCGCTGACCCTTCGCGAGCGGCAAGGCGCGCGCGATATGCGGGTTCTCCAGGCGACGCGCGACCCATTCCTCGCGCAGGAATTCGTCCACGTAGGCGGCATCGTCGCCGAAGCGGGGGTTGGGGAATTTGAGCAGGACGTGCTGACCGTCGCCGCCGGCGGCGCGATACAGGCGGAAGCGGCTGCTCTTTTGCACCAGCTCCTCGATGCGCCAGCCGTCCACGCGGTCGCCTATGACCGGCGGCGAAATCATCGCGAGCGTGGCGGGTTCGTCGGACGCGACCGCGGCGATTTTGGCCGGGAGCCGCTCGACGCGCACCACGCAGGCGTGCAGGTTGCCGACCTTCGCGGATGTTTGCGCACGCTGCGTCAACGCGTCGGCCATCTGTTGCGCCGCGACGTCGCCCATCACGCCGCTCATGATGGTGGCGCTATCGAGCGCCTCGTGTACGCCGCTCGAGGTCAGCACGAAGATATCGCCTTCCTGCAGCTCGCCGGTGGTGACGTCGGCTTCCAGCCCGGGGGCGAGCCCCACGGCCTTGCCGAACTGCGGTGTCGGCTGGAAGCTCGGGATACGGTGGTCGCGCGTGAGCAGCCTGATCTGGTGGTTGCGGTACAGCCATACGCGCGCGTCGCCGGCGTGGCCGATCAGCCAGCGGCCTGAACGCAGTACCAGCACCGACAGCGACGCCGCCAAGGCATGGCTGTCGGCCGTCAACAGACTCTGGTTGGCGGCGGCGAAGCACTCCTGCAACAGCTTGGCCGGTCCCCAGGTCTCGGGCGCGGCGTGCCAGCCTGTCATCAGTGCGTGCACGGCCGCGTGCGCTGCGCGCTCCGGGTCCGGTCGTCCGGGCAGTCCGTCGCCCAGCGCCAGGATCGCGAGCTGGTCGGTCTCCGCGGTGGAACGCGGCAGCTCGATGACGCAGGCCTCCTGCTCGCTGTCGCGTCGGCGTACCAGCGAGCTCTGACCGGTGTCGAGCAGCAAGGGCATGGGGCGGGATTATGCGTGATGCATGGTTATTGGGCGCGACGGCCGTCGTTGTCGCCGGCAGCCAGGCTCCGGGCATTCATTATAGAGGCCGGGTGCGCCCGGACGCACCCGCAGGCGGGCCCGTTTATCGGCCCCGGTGCGCCACAAGCCCCACTGCCCGCGCGAGGTCGGCAGGGGTGTTGATGTTGAGGCGAAGATCGGCGTCGCCGTCCGACGGAACGGGCACGGGTTCGCCGTGGTGCTCGAGCCAGTCCGAAACGCTGCGCCGTCCCTGGGTGAGATAGTTCCACAGTGAGTTGGCGAAGGCCGGCGGCCAGAGGATGGCGAGGGCATGCCGGTCGCCGCAAACCGCGTAGCGGCAGCGCACCCCGTCCCATCCTGTCTTGAGTCGCGCTACCAGATCGCGCGGCAGCAGCGGCAGGTCTACGGCCACGCTCACGACGGCGGCGTCGGGAAATCGCGCAAGGGCGGCGTGCACGCCGGCGAGTGGGCCGCAATAGCCGCCCAGAACGTCCGGCAACACCGATACGCCGAAATCCACCCGTGGCGCGTTGCTGCTGATAACCACCTCGTCCACCTGCGGCGCCAGCCGCTCGATGACGTGCGCAGCCAACGAGCGGCCGGCAAGCGTGACGAGCGCCTTATCCGTGCCCATGCGGCGCGAACGGCCGCCGGCGAGAATCAGGCCAATGGTGGGCGGTATATCCATGTTCGCCGTTCTGTCACGCAGTCGGCAGCCGCGACGTCAGACCGAGTCGCGCAAGCGCAAAGACGCCGATCGCGGGCGGATCGTTCAGGTCAAGCACCGGGATCGGCGCGGCGACGGGCAGCGGCGCGTCGCTGGCGACGGCGACAATGCTGTCGTCGTCGGGAAACAGCAGCGGCCGGTTGAGCGCAGCGCGGTGCAGCTCGATTTTGGGGAAGTGGGCGTGCCGGAAGCCTTCGACCAGCACAAGATCGAGACGGCTCATGTCGAGCCGCGACACCAGTGTCGAGAGCACCGGCTCCGTTTCCTGCTCGTATTCCATCATCCACGCGAACCGGCGGCGCGAGGCGATCAGCACCTGCCCGGCGCCCGCCTGACGCAGCGCGTAGCTGTCCTTGCCGGGATGGTCGATGTCGAAATCGTGATGTGCATGCTTGATGAGCGCGACCCGCAGGTTGCGCGCGCGCAGCCACGGAATGAGCTTTGTCAGGAGCGTCGTCTTGCCGGCGCCACTCCAGGCGGCGAAGCCGAGTATCGGTAGAGGGAAAGAGGGTGGCATGCCGGTCATGTTGCTTCGCCCCGCAGTATGCGCGTCAGGTCGCCCGGTGCGAACACCCGTCCGGCCACGCGGGCGCGGTAGTCGTCGCGGATGCCTTTGCCCAGGATGTAGAACGAGATGCCGAGCCCCGGCACGGCGAGCAGCCAGAGAAAGGCGCCGATGGTCGCCGGGACGAAGAAACCGGCGATCGCCATGAGATAGAGCGGCCAACTGAACAGCATTCCGCGCAGGGTGTGTTTGGCCGCGAGCAGCGCACCGGCGGTGAGACGCCTCAGGCGCTGCGCGCGTGAGGCATACAGCGCGCGGAACACGGCGCGTGCCAGCTCGTTGTCGAGCTCGTCCAGCCGGCGGGCCAGGATCATCGCGCGTCCGTCAGTGCGCGTGCGTGGCAATGCCCGCCTGCGGCAGGGCCGCGAGGCCGGTTTCGCGCGCATGCTGCTCGAAGGCGCGGTTGCGCCAGAAGAACGCGCCGGGCAGGGTCGTGGGGATGACGAGGGCATAGAACAGCATGCGCCCCAGGACCGCGGCGGCCACGATCGCTGCGCCAACGCCCAACCAGAGCGCAAGCCCCAAGGCGCCGCTCGTGCTCGTCAGCGCGGCAGCGCCGACCGCGGCGAGCCCAAGCAGCGCGTTGCGTGCCCAGTAGACGTAGCCGAACGTCGTGGTTTGTTCGGCGTGCGAGGCCGCGGCCTCGCCGTCGCCGCGGCGGAGGTCACGCGCGTGAAACCACAGGCCCGCACCTTCCAACAGCAGGCCCGCGACCATCGGCCAGGCGAGGTAGGCGGGTACGCCGGCGAACGACTCGCCCGCCGCGAGCGCCACGACCGCATGGACGAGGGCGAGCACGAATGCGCCGAGGGTGAGCATGGAGCCGTAGAAGCTTGTCAGCACCTGCCAGTGATTCCAGAACGGTCGCGCCGGGATGCGGTAGATGCGGTGCATGAACCAGAGCGCCGCGAGGCCCGCCAGTACCGCGCCCCAGCCGGTGATTTCGGCCAGTGTCGCTGCGGTATCGCCGGGCAACAGGCGCGCCAGCGCCGGCACGCCGCTCACGAACGCGTAGGCGCCGAGCAGGTTATAGAACATGGCGATGCCTGCGACCTCGCGCGACACCGGTGACCAGCGCAGGTTGTTGAATGCGCGGTAGAAGCGATGCGGGCGCCCGAGGTGCAGTGTGGAGAGCACGAGTGCGAAAGTTTCGAAGCCGATCAGCCCGAAGAGCAGGGCCGGGTAGGCGATGGGATGCGTGGACGGCGAAAGCAGTTCGATACCGAAGAACGGTGCCAGGAACAACAATGCCACGGCGCCGATCACAGCCTGCGACAGCAGCGTAAACACCACCAACGGATTTTCGCGCGTGCTGAGTCGTTTCCAATTCCAGGCGCGGGCGCTGTCCCGCTCGGCCACTGCCGGGCGATGGTCGGCGTCCGTGCGCACGTAACGCAATGGCATCGAGTCGGTGCGTGTGAGTTCGCGCGGCAGGCGTTTTGCCTGCTGGAAGCGGATATTCGGATGCGTGATCGCGGGATCGGGAAAGCCCGGGATGCGCGTCTCGACTTGCACGCGGTTTGCGGGTGCGGTCTCGATAATCCCGAAGTCGAGCGCGCCGCCGAGACAGGCGGCGGCGCACGCGGGCTTCAGCCCCACCTCAAGGCGGTCGATGCACATATTGCACTTGGAGACATGCCCCGCGTGCGGGTCGAGCTGTGGCGCGTTGTACGGGCACACCCAGGTACAGTAGCCGCAGCCGAAGCAGATGTCCGGGTCCTGCAACACCGCACCGTATTCGGCAAACTTGGTGTAGGCGCGCGTGGGGCAGCCCTTGAGGCACACCGGGTTATCGCAGTGGTTACAGGCCATGGAGATGTTGAGCCGCGCGTACGCGGGCCAGGTGCCGCCTTCGAGATAACCGACCGAGCGGAACGCGAGATGCGGCGGGGTGTCGTTCTTCTCCGCGCACGCCGCTTCGCAGGCGTGACAGCCGATGCAGTTGTCGGCGGTGAAGTAGAAGCCGTGCTGCTTGTAACGGTTGGGATTGGCGCCGATGCCCGCGTCGCCGTTGATGTTCAGACTCTGGCCACGCAGCGGATCGCCCGGCGGCACGGTTTCGACCGACTGGCCATAGCGGTTCTCGGCCGGATGCGACACGTCCGGCACGTAGGCGTAGGTCTGTTCGTTAGGGCGCGGTTCGATCATGGTGTGGCCTAGTAAGTGCGCGCCGCGACGTTGCGCGCCGCTGCCTCTTGCTGGTCGGCGGCGCGCTCGACGTGCACCGCGCACTGCTTGAATGCCGGCTGGCGCGAATGCGGATCGAGCAGCCCGAGCGTCAGGCGGTTCACGCAGTCGTGAAAATGGAACGGGATGAACACGGCATCCGGTGCCACCCGTTGGGTGAGTTGCACCAGAATCACGGCATCGCCGCGCCGCGAGGTGAGGCGGGCGTACTCGCCGTGGCGCAGCCCCAGGCGCTCGGCTGCGTCCGGATTCATCTCCATATAAGGTGTGGGCGAGAACTTGTTGGCGTTGCCGACCTTGCCGGTGCGCGTGCGCGTGTGGAAGTGCTCGACCACGCGCCCGGTATTGAGCCAGAACGGATAGGCCGCGTCCGGGCGTTCGTTGTTGTCCACGAACGGCAGCGCCAGCAGTTTGGCGCGGCCCGATTCGGTCTGGTACACGCCGTCGGCATAGAGACGCGGCGCGCCTTTGTCGTCGCCCTCGCGGCAGGGCCATTGCAGGCCGCGCTGTTGTTCGAGCTTCTGATAGCTCATGCCCGAGATGTCGAGCATGCGTCCGTTGCCCTTGGAGAGTATTTTCATTTCCTCGAATACGCCTTCGGCGGTTTCCGGGAAAGTAATGTGTGGGCGATCGGTGAAGCGTTCGGCCACCTCGTTGAAAATCCACAAATCCGGCTTCGAGTCGCCGAAGGGCGGGCAGACGTTGCGGATGAGATTTACGCGCCGTTCGGTATTGGTGAAGCAGCCTTCCTTTTCGGCCCACAGCGCCGCTGGCAGGTACACGTGCGCGTATTCATTCGATTCCACGTCGCGGTAGGCATCCTGCACTACCAGAAATTCGAGCTTTTCCAGCGTCTTGCGGATACGCGCGGTGTTCGCCATCGAGGTCATGGGATTGGTGGCGATGAGCCACAGGCCCTTGATTTGGCCGGTCTCGATGGCCGGGAAAATATCAGTCATGAACAGGCCGCGTTTTTTCGGGAAAAATCCGGGGTCCACGCCCCAGAACGCAGCGATTTCCTGGCGGTCCTTTTCCTTTTCGAGCGCGCGATAGCCGGGCAAGCCGGAGCACGACGACCACTCGCGCGTGCCCATGGCGTTGCACTGGCCGGTGATGGAGAGCGGCGCGCTGCCGGGTTTGCCGATCTTGCCGGTGATGAGGTGCAGGTTGTTGATCGCGACCACGCCGTCCGAGCCGTGGGTCGACTGGTTGATGCCCATGGTCCAGATGCTCAGGGCGCTCTTGGCGCGCGCGAACAGGCGCGCGACGTGACGAAGGGTGTCCTCGTCGATGCCGCAGATGCCGGCGGCCGTGGTCGGGTCGTATTGCGCGACCAGGGCCTTGAATTCATCGAAGCCCTCGGTGTGCGCGGCGATGTAATCCGGGTCGTGCAGGTTTTCCTTGAGGATCACGTGCGCCAGCGCGTTCAGTAGCACGAGGTCGGTGCCGGGATTGACCGGCAGGTGCATGTCCGCCGCCTGCGCGAACATGGTCACGCGCGGGTCGACGACGATGACCGGGAACTTACGTTTCTCCAGCGCCTCTTTAAGGCGCCAGTAAATGACGGGATGCTGCTCCGGCAGGTTGGAGCCGAAGGCGAGCAGGCATTCGGTGTGGTCGAAGTCCTCGTAGCAGCCGGGCGGGCCGTCGCTGCCGAACGAGCGCTTGTAGCCCGATACCGCCGACGACATGCACAGCGTGGTGTTGCCGTCGTAGTTGTTGGTACCGATGACGCCGCGTGCAAGCTTGCCGAGGGTGTAGAACTCCTCGGTCATGATCTGGCCGGTGGAGACGATGGCAAAGGCGTCGCGGCCGTATTGGGACTGGATGCGCTTGATCTCGCCCGTGGTGCGGTCGAGCGCCTGGTTCCAGGTTGTTTCCCGGAACGGTTCCCAGAGATGGTCGCGCACGAGCGGTTTGGCGCCGCGTCCGGGCGTGTTGCGGAACAACTCGTGTTCGAGGATGCCCTTGATGCAAAGCTTGCCGCGGTTCACGTCCGCATCGGCCACGCCGCGCGAAGAAACCGGATTGCCGTGTTTATCCAAGCCGACTTCGATCGAGCAGCCGGTCGAGCAATAGCCGCAGGTGGTGTATTTCCACTCGACCACGCCCTTATCGGCGAGCTTGATGGGATTCTTGGTGCGACGTCCGAAAAGCATGCATGTGCCCGTTAATTACCTGCCTGCACATAGCAACCGCTGTGCCATGACAAATAACGAATGGAAACATGCAGTTATAAGATGTTAGTAGGGTTATTCAGCACCATCTTAGGAGTATGCGGGTTCGCATCTGCACCAAGGTCGTGCAGCTTGACGTGTCCCATAAAAAGGCAAAATGTCGTAACTGCGCGGGAATTGTGCGAGGTGAATTATGGCGCTCACGCTGACGTCTGCTGCATTCAAACACAACGGCGATATCCCGCATCGCTATACCTGCGACGGCGACGATATTTCACCACCGCTCGCATGGTCCGGTGTTCCGAAAGAGGCAAAAAGCCTGGTCTTGATCGTGGACGACCCGGACGCGCCCGACCCCAAGGCGCCGCGCATGGTCTGGGTCCATTGGTTGCTCTACAACTTGCCGAATGGAAGCAGCAGCCTGTCCGAGGACGTGAAGACGCTGCCGGTGGGAACCCTCGAAGGGATCAACGACTGGAAACGTACCGGTTACGGCGGTCCGTGTCCGCCGGTCGGACGCCACCGTTACTTCCACAAGCTCTATGCCGTGGACTGCCTGCTGCCCGACCTGAAGCACCCCACCAAGGCAAAACTCGAAAAGGCGATGTCAGGTCATGTGCTGGCGCAGGCCGAGCTGATCGGCACGTACCAGCGTTGAGCGCGGTTAGTGCGTGACGATTTCGCTGAACGAGCGTACTTGCGGGTGATCGGTAGCGGGGATAACGCCCTCGCGCAGCACTTGTGTTGTCTGCATGCCCGCATCGCGTGCCGCATCCAGTTCCTCGCGCACGTCCGACAGGAACAGGATCTCGGTGGACGGCAGGCCGATTTGCCGTGCGATGGCCGTATAGGCGGCGGTCTCGCGCTTGTTGCCGATGGCGGTGTCGAAATGACCGGTGAAGAGCGGCAGGAGATCGCCGAACGCGGTGTGGCGGAAGAGCAGCTTCTGCGCCAGCACCGAGCCGGAAGAGAACACGTAAAGTTCCAGGCCCCGATCCTTCCAGACACGCATTTGGCGCACGGCGTCGTCGTAGACGTGCCCCAGGAAATCGCCGTGGCGGTAGCCGGCCTCCCAGATCATGCCCTGCAGCGCCTTGAGCGGGGTGATTTTCCGGTCCTCGTCGATCCAGGTGATGAGCTGCGCGGCGGCCTCGTCGTCGGTGAGCGGGCGCCCGGCCGCGCGGCCGACCTCGTCGAGTTGGGTGCGCACCGTCGGCTCGGTGGCGTGCGCATGGATGAAATCGGCCATGCGCGCACGCGAGTAGGGAAAGAGCACCTCTTTGACGAAGGACAGCGACGAGGTAGTGCCCTCGATATCGGTGAGAATGGCGTGGATCACGGGTATCAGTCGTCGTCGCCCAGTTCCGGGTCCCAACCGAGCTCGCGCGCACGGCGCACGGCCTCGCCGTAGATGCGCTCGTGGCGTGCGCGCAACTCGGGCGACAGGCGGCTGGCGAGATGTCCGTACGGCTCCCACGCGGCGGTGACACGGTCGTAGAGCTGTTCGATGCGGCCCGCGTCCCAGCCGGCGCAGGTCTCGGTTTCGGGCAGCAATTCGAACACCCAGGCGTCGCGGATGATGGTGCCGGTCGGGGTCATGCCGCCGTAGTGGTCGCGGTCGATGCCGATATAGGTTTCAGAGGCGGGGCGCATTGGTGTGTCGGGAAGCCGGGTGCAGATTATGGCGGAATTTTTCCGCCGCACCAGCCGTCCCCCTGCTGTTTAGGGTGCCCATTGAGTAGAATTACGCACGTGTCTTTGAATTGATCCACAATACAACAAGAATTGAACGTGTCTGCATCCGCTCTGACCATATTATCAGTCATCGTCGTCCTCGGCCTGGCCGCCTGCGGCTCGGCGTTGAAGGCGCCGGCCGAGGAGGCGCCGCTGCAGCCGGTTGCGGTCTGTCCGTCGTCGTTCGACTATCCGGACAACAGTCAGGAACAGAAACGGCCATGAGCGGCATACTGCGGCAATTGCATTGGTTCGCCCTGGCACTGCTTCTTGCCGGTTGTGCCACGACCAGCGATACCTCCGAAACGCCGGCGGAGCCCGTCGCGCCTGCCGCCAAACTTGCAAGCGGTGGCGAGGACAAGGGCGACCCGCTCGAAGGGTTCAACCGCGCGATGTACACCTTCAACGACAACCTCGACGTCTACGTACTCAAGCCCGTGGCCCAGGGCTATCGCGCGGTGCTGCCGAGCCCGGTGCGCACCGGTGTGTCGAATTTCTTCGGCAATCTGCACGACCCGGTGATCATGTTGAACAACCTGTTGCAGGGGAAGGTGGTTGACGCGATCTCGGATTTCTGGCGCTTTGTGGTCAATACCACTGTCGGTATCTACGGACTGTTCGATGTCGCAAGCGAATTGGGACTGGAGAAGCACAACGAGGATTTCGGCCAGACGCTCGGAAAGTGGGGTACGGGCGAGGGCGTCTATGTGGTGTGGCCGTTCTTCGGGCCGAGTACGCTGCGCGACACCGGCGGCGACATCGTCGACTGGCAGTTCTACCCGCCCAACCGCATGGAAGAGGGCAGCACGCGCGACAAGCTGTACGCACTCGAAGTCGTGAACCGGCGCGCGCAGTTGCTCGACGCGAGCGACATCCTCGAACAGGCCGGCGGCAAGGACCCGTACGTGTTCGTGCGCGAGGCCTTCCGCCAGCGGCGCAAGAATCTCATCTACGACGGCAACCCGCCGACCGAGGCGCCGGACGCGATCCTGTTCGAGGACGACAAACCGGCGCCGCCGAAACCGAACGCCAAGCCGCCCGCCCGGTGAACCGTCCGCTGTTGGTCGCGTTGTGGGTCGCGGCGTTGTGGGCGCCGGCGGCTGCGGCGCAACCGGCGTACAGCGGCCAGGGCATTGAGATGCGCGTCGAGCCGCGCACGCCGGAACAAATTTCAGCATTCTATGAGGCGCGCGGTTTTCCGCGCGCGGCGGTCGAGGCCCTGAGCAAAGCCTGCTTCATCACCGTCGGCATCCAGAACCGACGCGAGGACATCGTCTGGCTCGAACCTGCGCGCTGGGAATTTTTCGATGCTGCAGGCCGGCCGGTCGAGCGCCTGCCGCGTGCGTACTGGGAGGCGCGCTTCGAGAAGCTCGGTGTGCCACCGGCCAGCCGCGCTACCTTCGGTTGGACGCAATTGCCGGAGGTACGCGACCTGCGTCCGGCCGAGCCCGTCGGCGGCAATGTGACGCTGGTGCCGGTGCGCGGGACGTTCACGCTCGTGGCGCGGTTTGCGACCGGCTCCGACCGGCGCGGGCCGGTGATTGCGCTGCGCTTCGATAAGCTGACCTGTCCCGGACGCTGAACCCATGTTTCGATTCGCAGTTATCGCCATCTGTTTCTGGGCGCTGCCACTCGCGGTCAGTGCTGTTGAGGTGCCCGAAGGCCTAATAGCCCTCGACGGCCGACCGGCGCCGGCACTGAAGCTCACCGATCTCGACGGCAAGATCACGGACCTTGCGGAACTGCGCGGACACTGGGCGATGGTGCACTTCTGGGCCAGCTGGTGTGTGCCGTGCCGGCTCGAACTGCCGGCGATCGCGACCATGGTCAAAACCAAGCCCGAATCGCTCGCGCTCGTGATGGTGAATACCGCGGAGACTGACGACGAAGTATTTGCGTTCCTGTCCGCCGTGGCGCCGGAACTCACGACCCTGCTGGACCGCGATGGGCAGGTGACCGAGCGCTGGCAGCCGCGCGGGCTGCCCTCGACCTTCTTCGTGGACCCCGAGGGCCGGCTGCGTTATCTGGCCTTGGGCGGGCGCCCGTGGGATAGCCCTGCCTACCGGCGGTTTCTGGCCAGTCTCGGCCGCTAAATAGCCCTGTTTTTGCCGTTTTCGGCCTTCCTTTAACCCCCGGCAAGAGGGTAAAATGCCGCGCTTTCCGGGCCGGTCCGTGCAGGACCCGGCCTCTTATTTTTGAGGACTAAGAACACATGGTAACGATTCGTCTGGCCCGTGGCGGCGCGAACAAGCGGCCGTATTACCGCATCATCGTCGCTGACCGCCGTCGCGCGCTCACCGGCAATTGCATCGAGCGCATCGGTTTTTACAACCCGCTTGCGACCGACAAGGAAGAGAAGCTGCGCGTGGACCTGGCGCGCGTGCAGTATTGGGTGTCGAAGGGTGCGAAGCCGACCGAGCGCGTCGCGCACCTGCTGAAGAAGCACAAGCCCGCGGCGTAAGCCGCACTGATATGGGCGCCCGGCGCCGACGTCCGGCCGCGACAGTAAGCCGGACCCGCGCGGCGGGGCTCGTGACCCTCGGGCGCATCGTCGGACTGTTCGGCGTGCGCGGTTGGGTCAAGGTGTATTCGGATACCCGTCCGCCGGAAGCGATCCTGACGTACCGCCCGTGGCGCGTGGGCAAGGGCGCGGAGTTCCACGAGTTGAAACTCGCCGAAGGCCGGCCGCACGGGCGCGGCATCGTCGTCCGGTTCGAAGGCTGTACCGACCGCGATGCGGCGGCGACGTTCGTGGGCAGCGAGATCGCGGTGGAGTTGGTGCAGTTGCCGCCGGCGAAATCGGGTGAGTATTACTGGGCGCAGCTCGAAGGCTTGAAGGTCGTGAACCTCGCCGGACAGGAGCTGGGCACCGTAAGTCACCTGTTCGAGACCGGCTCGAACGACGTGCTGGTGGTGCAGGACAAGCGCGAGCGGCTGATTCCGTACACGCGCGACGTGATCCGGAACGTGGATCTGGACGCCGGCGTGTTGCAAGTCGACTGGGACGCGGACTTCTGATGCGCATCGACGTCATCAGCATCTTTCCGGCGATGTTCGAGGCGATCACCGGTTACGGCATCCCCGGCCGGGCGATCAAGAAGGAGTTGTTGCAGTTGCGCGTGTGGAACCCGCGCGACTACACGACGGACAACTACCGCTCCGTGGACGACCGCCCGTACGGCGGCGGACCCGGGATGGTGATGATGGCCGAACCGCTGGCGAAAACGATCGCCGCGGCGCGGGCCGAGCAGCCGCAGGCGAAGGTGATTTATCTCTCGCCGCAGGGACGCACGCTGGACCATGCGGCGGTGAAAGATTTTTCGCAGCGCGAGGGGCTGATCCTGCTCGCGGGACGCTACGAGGGTGTGGACGAGCGCGTGCTCGAAAGCGCGGTGGACGAGGAGTGGTCCATCGGCGATTACGTGCTCTCGGGCGGCGAGTTGCCGGCGATGGTGCTGATAGACGCCATCGCGCGTCAGTTGCCGGGAGCGCTCGGCGACGAGGACTCGGCGGTGCAGGATTCGTTCGTGGCGGGGTTGCTGGATTGTCCCCACTACACGCGCCCGGAGGAGTACGCGGGCGGGCGGGTGCCGGAGGTGCTGCTCTCCGGCGACCACGAGAAAATCCGCCGCTGGCGGTTGAAGCAGATGCTGGGGCGCACGTGGTTGCGCCGGCCGGACCTGCTAAAGCAGTTGGAGTTGAACGACGAACAGCAACACCTGCTGGAGGAATTCCGGCGGGAACATTCGAAGCATGAGGAGAAGTGACATGGGCAACATCATTCAGGAACTCGAAGCGCGCATGATGGCGAAGGACATTCCGGACTTCGCCCAGGGCGACACCGTCATCGTGCACGTGAAGGTGAAGGAAGGCGACCGCGAGCGCACGCAGGCGTTCGAGGGCATGGTCATCGGCCGGCGCAACAACGGCTACAACTCCTCGTTCACCGTGCGCAAGGTGTCCTACGGCGAGGGCGTGGAGCGTACGTTCCCGCTGCACAGCCCGTCGGTGGCGAAGATCGAGGTCAAGCGCAAGGGCGACGTGCGCAGCGCCAAGCTTTATTACCTGCGCGAGCTGGAAGGCAAGGCGGCGCGCATCCGCGAGAAGGTTTAAGCGGTACCGAATAACAATTGAGGTGTTGCACTTACGGCCGACGGGGCGACCCGCCGGCCGTTTTTATTCGTGTCGCCTTCATGATGGTCTTGTGCCGCCTTCGGCGGGCCTTAAAGGCTACTAGCGGGGCGCTCCGCCCCCTGCGCCCCCGGGTAACTTCTCTTTGCTCGTGCAAAGACAATTCTGCCGGGAGCAGAATTGGACGCGCTTCAGCGCGCCCGCAAGGGTCCGCGCCAGGGAGGGCGCGGATCACAAGGAACCAAAGAAAGCACGTATACACCCATTTGGCCGTGCCCCGCCGTTACGCCGGCACAGCAGCACCGTTGCACCCGGCGCGCCATACGGGCGCCCGAACTGTTTCCTTCGTTAAACCCTGGAGATTCTCCCGCCCCGTAGGCGAGCGAGCGTCGAGGAAAGGCCGAAGTCGAGCCCAACGGGGCGCAGCAAGGATGCTGCGCGTGCGCATCCGGGATAGGGATATCCCGTATGCGCACCTCCTGAGGCCGACCTAAGACGCGAGACAAATCGGCAGGACAGCCGATTTGCGCGACAGGTTCGTATGTCGCCCGCAGGGCGAGGCACAGGGATGTGCCGAGTGAAACCGGCGTTGTCTCCGGCGAGCCTTCCGGGGCAGAACGGTTTTGGTGACTTTTGCCAAGACACCATTTCGCCGGGAGCGAAATGGGACGCGCTTTAGCGCGCCCGAAGGGCGAAGGCCAGGGAAGACCTGAGTCCAAAGGAACCCGGGGGCGCAGGGGGCGGAGCGCCCCGCGGTTTTTAATTAAAAGCGCCGTCGAAGGCGACTCAAAAAATGCAATCGGTTAAGCTTGCGCGCATGCTGAAGCGCCTCACTTGGCTTTTTTCCGCCATTTTTCTCGTTGTCGCCCCCGCGGCTCCCGCCGCCGAATCTGACGACGCCATTGCCTACCTGATCCGCGGTGGCGCGCTCGAACTGGCGCTCAAGCGCCTGAACGAAGACCAGGCGCGCACGACCGGGGAGGAATGGGTCGGGCTCGAACGCCGGCGCCTGGAGCTCTATGCCGCCAACCGCCAGTGGGATGCGCTGTCCCAGCGCGTGGACGGTGAGCCGCCGGACCTGCCGGCCGACTTCCGTCAGTGGGCGCTGATGCAGGCGGCGCAGGCGCGGCTTGCGGCGAGCGACTCGAACGGCGCGCGCCGCTATCTGCGCAACCTCCTGTGGCAGCAACAGCTGCCGGAACAGGAAGTCGCGTCAATTCGCCGGCTGATCATTCGCAGCTATCTGCTCGAAGACAACCTTGCCGATGCGCAGGCGGGCCTGCTGCGCTACAAGCAGGACTACGACGCGAAAGGCGATGCCTGGCAGGTGCTGCATGCTGAAATCCTGCTGCGTGCCGAGGACGACAAGGGCGCGTTCGAGGTGCTGACCGGTGCCGAGAGCGCCGATGCGCGGTTACTGCGCCAGCTTGCCGGGCTGCAGGCAAAACTCTACAAGCCGCAGGACGTATTAAAGGAATCCGCCAAGCTGCTGGCAGGCTTCAAGGCCAACCGCGAGAACCGGCGCCGCGCCTACGCGCTTCAGGCCGAGGCGGCACTCGCAGGAGCGGACGAGGTCAAACGCATGACGGCGCTGGAGCAGGCGCTGTCGCTGCCAGAAACATCTTCCGATAAATTTTTCCGCGTGCAGGGCGACGACCTGTGGACGGCCTATGAGCGCGTCGCCGAGTCCATCGGGAACGACGCGAAGCTCCTCGTCGGCGACGACGAGGCCTGGCTCGCCAAGGCGAAAGCGCTCGCCGCGAAGGAGTCGCACAAGGCGCGGGCGCTGCATGCGTTCCTCGCGCAGCGCGGCGAAGACCCGGCCGTGCGCATGAATGCGCACCGGCTGCTCGCGGATAGTTTGCTCGCGGACGGGCAGATGGAAACCTTGCGCGCGCTGTATCTCAAGTCCACGCGCATCAGCGGCCCGGAGGCGGTGCCGGTGGCGGTGCGCTACCGGCTGGCGGAGATCGCGCTGGCGCAGTTCGACATGAAGCTCGCCGCCACGCTGTTGAAGGACTTGGTCGAGCCGCCGGTGGACGAGGACGCGAACCTGTGGACGCTGCGCCGGGCGCGTGTGCTGGTCTACGTCGGCGATGTCGGCGCGGCCCAGTTGCTGCTCATGGAACTGCTTGAGAAGCAGAAAACAATGGACGCAGACTTTGCCGGACATTTCCTGCAAGTGGTGTTCGACCTGCAAACATTGGGCCGGCACATCGAGGCGCTGACGCTGTTGGAAAAACTCTATGCCAAGACGGACTCGAAATCGTTGCAGCGCGAGATCCTCTACTGGCAGGCAGATTCCCACGCTGCGCTCGGACAGAACGCCGAGGCCGGGGAGCTGTATCTGCGTTCGGCGGTGTTCAACGGCAATGGCGACGATCCCTGGGGCCAGACGGCGCGGTTCCATGCCGCCGGCTCGCTAGCGCGTGCCGGCATGGCGGCCGATGCGCGTAACATATATGCCGTGCTTCTCAGGACCACACCCGACCCTGCACGGCGCGCCCAGATTGAGCGACAATTACAGCAGCTATGGCTAAACGGACAACCTACGACGCCGTAATCGCCGCCCCCTTCGGGCGACTTGGCATTACGCTTATGAACGGGCGGTTGGCCGATATCGATTTTCTCGGCTCGAAAAGCCCGCTGCGTGCGCCGAAGGACACCGCCGCGCGCCAAGTCTGTCGCGAGCTGAGCGCCTACCTGCGCAATCCCAAACACCGGTTTCATTTTCCGCTGATGCAGGCAGGTACTGACTTCCAGCAACGGGTTTGGAACGCGCTGCAACGTATTCCGGCTGGTAAAGTGCTTTCCTACGGTGATCTGGCGCGCAAGCTCAAGACCGGTCCGCGCGCCGTCGGCAATGCCTGCCGCGCCAATCCCATCCC
>SCRL01000029.1 GCA_004298065.1 Gammaproteobacteria bacterium
CGCAGGGAGGGGTCGTGCCATTCGGGGCAAATGGCTTTGGGCACTTTGGCCGAAACCAAAGTGCCTCGCCCTCGGGTGCGAGAACCCGATTCAAATAACGCGCCCGGAGGGCGCTCGACAGGTAGTACATAAATTTAGCTTGCGAGCCCGAGCGCAGTGAGCAATCGCTGCGCCGACATATCCCAGGTGTAGAGCCGTTCGATGCGTGTCCGCGCGGCGACGCCGAGGCGTGCACGCAGGGCCGCGTCGTCCGCCAGCCGGCGCATGGCTGCTGCGAGTGTGGCTGAATCCCCCGGCGGGACCAACAGGCCGCAGGTTTCCTCGTTGCCCACGACCTCGGGGATGCCGCCGATGTGCGAGGCGATCACCGGCTTGCCGCAGCTCATGGCCTCGGCGATGGTGATGCCGAAGGCCTCGTCGCCGATGCTGGGGAACACCCCGGCGTCCACTGCGCCGTAAAGCGCCGGCAGGGCGTCGTGCGGCACCGGATCGTGAAACACGACGCGGTCGCTCACGCCGAGGATCTGTGCCAGTTGTTGCAGCTCAGGTTTCTGCGACCCGTCGCCGACGATGAGCAGTTTCACATTTGCGTCGCGCAATGCCGGTTCGGCCAGCGCCTTGAGCGCTACCGCCATGCCCTTCCAGCCGACGAGCCGGCCGGCAAAAGCGAATAGCACCGTGTCGGGCGCAATCCCGAGCCGCGCGCGCAGGGAATCGTCGCGTACGCCGGAGGTGAATTTGTCGGTCTCGACGCCGTTATAGATCACCTTGGGCCAGCGCTTGTAGCGCGCGTGGATTTGCCAGGCATTGAACTGGCTCGCCGCCACCCAGGCGTCAATGCGTTTCGAGAGCGCGCGGTCGCCGGCATAGAAATCCGTCCCGCCGCTCATGAAGCAGAACTTCGTCTTGCAGTTGTTCGGCAGAATCCACGGCCAGTAGAAATCGAACGGTTTGGTAAGGATGGCCCAGTCGTAGCCGCCGGCCGCGAAGGCATGGCGCGCATGGCGCGCGTGCGTGAAGCGCTCGACGATGCGTTGGAAGCGGCTGCCGATGTCGATGACCTTTTCGCGCGGCCGGAACGGGAAGGTGTGTACTTTTATATTCGGGTGCAGGGCCGCCGGACGGATATTGCCTTCGCCGCCGAACATCGCGACCTCGTGACCGGCACGCGCGAGCGCATCGGCCAGGTGCCAGCAGGCGGTCTGCACGCCGCCGTAGGACACGGTCACGGTGACGTCAATGAACGCGATCCGGGCCATGCCGTAGTTGTGTCAGCGAGGTATCGAGAATGAGCAGTTGCAGCACCTGTTCGGCGCGCGCGTCGTTACCATTGATGAAACCGTCGACAAATTGCTGCACGCGCGCGTCGTTGAGCTGGCCTTGCGTGGATTGCGCGAGACGCGTGCCGAGGCCGTCGAGGCGTGTGCGCAGTTCGTTCTTCAGCCACTGACCGACCGGCGGATTGAAGCCACGCTTCGCGGCGTCAAACAGCTTGAATTCGCGGCAGGGTTCGCACGTGGCGCCGAGCGCGAGCTTGCGCGGGCGCGTGAAGCGCCGGTCGTCCGGCAGCGCCAGCACCGACTGGTACAGCCGGTGATCGAGCAGCGGCACGCGCAGCTCAAGCCCGTGGGCCATGGTGCAGAGGTCGCCCTTGCGCAGGATGTACTCGGGCAGGTAGTTGTGCATGTCGGTCTCGAGCAGCGCGCGCAGGGGGTCGGTCGTGTCCGCCGGCATTCTATCCCAGTAGATCGGCGCGGGCGCGAACGCCGGTTGCAGCACGCGGCGCAGCGCCGGGTTCATGCCGGAGAAGCGCAGGGCGTAGGCGCTGAGCCAGTCGAGACACAATTCATCCAGCAGCTTGCCGGACCGGGCGTGCGACGCCGTCGCCGGCAGTGGCAGGCGCAGGCCGCGGCGCCAGGTCGAGCGCAGGTGCTTGTCGTAGCGCTTGTAGCCGGCGAACAGTTCGTCGCCGCCGTCGCCGCCGAGCACGACCTTCACGTGCGTGGCTGCGGCGCGCGCGATGTACCACAGCGGGAAGCTCGATGGATCGGCAAACGGTTCGTCGAGACCGGCGACGATGCGCTCGAAATCGTCGCGGATGTGGCTTTCGATCGGCAGGATTTCGTGTTTGAGCCCGAGCCGCTGCGCCACGCGCGCGGCCTGCGCGCTTTCGTCGTATTCGGTGCCGGGAAAGGCGGCGGTGTAGGCAGTGATCTCGCGGTGCCCGGTCTGCGCCAGCACCGAGGCCACGGTGGTCGAGTCGACGCCGCCGCTCAGGAACAGTCCCACCGGCCGGTCGGAGACGGTACGCAGCTTGACCGATTCCACCAGCGTATTGGCGAAGTCGAGTGTGCTGTCCGATTGTGGCTGCCAGTAGGGCGTGAGCGCGAGCCCGCCGCTTGTGAGGTCGAACGTCGCGCAGTGGCCGTGCGGCAGGCGCCGGATGTTTTCGAAAATCGTGTGCGGCGCCGGCACGTAGCGGTGCGCGAGATAGGCGTCGATGCCGGCGGGCGAGAGTTTCCGCTCTTCCGACCTGAGGTAGGGCAACACGGCGCGCACGGTCGAGCCGAAGACAAGCTCGTTGCCGCGGTGCCAGTACACCAGCGGCTTGATGCCGAGCCGGTCGCGCACGAGATGCAGTTTGCGCGCGCGCAAATCCAGAATCGCGAGGGCGAACATCCCGCGCAGTCTCGCGAGGCAGCCTTCGAGCCCCCAGGCCTGATACGCGTTGAGAATAAATTCGGTATCGCTCGTGGTCCTGAAGGCATAGCCGCGTTTTTTCAGTTCCTCGGCATCGGCCTCCCAGCCGTAGACTTCGCCGTTGTAGCTCAGCCAGACATCGCCGGCCGCGTTCGCCATCGGCTGGTCGGCGATGATGCGCAGGTCGCGGATCGATAGGCGCGCGTGCAGCAGTGCTGCGATCGCGTCCTGTTCGGTGCGGCTAAACCCGTCGCGCCAGGCGACTTCGTGGCGCGCGTCCGGGCCGCGATTGGCGAGCGCCGCGAGCATGGCGGCGCGCGTCGCCGGGGTGACGGAGCGTGTGCCGAAGAATCCTGCTATGCCGCACATGGCAAATTGGCCGAGCCGCCTTCGGCGGCGGTTTGTAATAGCGGGGCGCTCCGCCCCCTGCACCCCCGGGTGACTTTTGACTCAGGCCCTCCATGGCCTTCGCCCTTCGGGCGCGCTAAAGCGCGTCCAATTTCGCTCCCGGCGAAATTGTGTCTTTCGGGGAAAGTCACCAAAGCCATTTTGCCCCGGATGGCGTGACATCTCCCTCGCGTACGCGCCTTTGTCTCGGCAGTCGCCCTACGGCATGTCCCTATGCCGGAGTGCGACGCGCGCGATCCCTCGCGCGCCCCGTTGGGTGCTCGGCCAAAGGCTTGCGCCGCTCGGGCGCGCCATACGGGGCCCAAAACCAAACCGCTCATTTCTTTTCACCTTTGGAGCACACACTTCGGAACACCGCCTCCATGCGCGCGAGCATGCGCTCGAGGCCGAAGTGCTGGTGCGCGAAATCGAGGCCGGCGGTGCCGAGCTTGTGGCGCAGGCCCTCGTCATCCATGAGATGCATCAGCGCCGCGCGCAGGGCGTCGGTATTGCGCGGCGGCACCAGCAGACCGGTGCGCTCGTGCTGCACCGCCTCAGCCATGGCGCCGACGGTGGTCGCGACCACCGGCAGGCCCGCCGCCATGGCCTGCATTACCGACTGCGACACGCCTTCCTCACCGTAGGACGGCAGCACGAACAGGTCGAAGGCGTTGAGCCAGGTCTCGACGTCCTCGCGGTTACCGACCAAACGCACGCGGTTTTCGAGCCCGAACTTCGCGATGAGTTTTTCGAGGTTGTGTCGTTGCGGGCCGTCGCCCACGAGCACCAGGTCCCAGTCGGGATAAGCCGGCGCGAGCTGTGTGAAGGCTTCGAGCAAATACGTGTGTCCCTTCCAGTTGCGCAACGTGGCGACGATACTGAGGTAGTGCCGATTCGCGTCCAGCCCGAGCGCGCGACGTGCCTCAGTGCGGTCGCGCGGGGCGTAGCGTGCGAGGTCGATTCCCGTCGGGACCGAGGTAATGCGCGCAGGATCGAAGCGGTTGTCGCGGATAAGCTGCTGCTTGAGCGCCTCGCCGGCGGTGACGATGTGGCGCGTGGCGCGCTGGTAGAGCCAGCGCGTCGCCGCGCGGTTGTTCACCGGCGTCGAGACGTGGCGCGTGCGCACGACCGGCGGCGCGTGCCGGAGCGTTACGCAGGCAAGTGCCGCGAGCCAGGCATCGGTCGAGCTGTGGGTGTTGAGCACGTCAATGTTGGGGTGCGCTTTAAGCCAATTACGCAATGCCACGAAGCCCTTCCAGTTTTTGCGCGCAATCGGCAGCGCCTCGACCGGCACGCCGAGCTTCACCGCGTGTGCGTGCATCGGCGCCTCCGGCGGGCACAGCAATAGCACCCGTTGGCCGCGTTTGAGCATGCCCGCGGCCTCGGTGAGCGTGCGCAGCTCCTGTCCGCCCCAGCCGCAGGAGGATTCGGTGTGGACGATGGAAAGCCGTTCGGTCATCGCTTTGTGCCTTTGAGTAGCCGCCGCGCCTGTTCCCACACGGCCTCGACCGGAATCCGGTCCATGGGCGTATCGGCGCTGCATTCACGATCGGAGGCCGGGTGTTCGATGACGGCGAGACGGTCGTGGCCAAGCGGCGCGAGCTGGGCGCCGCGGTGGCGGCAGTGGTAGAGCGCGACCATCGGCACGCCGAGCGCGCCCGCAAGGTGTGTCGGACCGGTATCGACGCCGACATAAAGATTGAGCTGCGCCAGCAGCGCCGCTGTCGCGCGCAGGTCGAGCTGGCCGGCGACGGATTGTGCGTGCGGCGCGAGCGCCTGCGTGATGCGCGCCGCCACGCCGCGCGATTCCTTGCCACCGAAGATCAGTATCTGCGCGCCCGGCTGGTCCGCGAGCAAACGCCGGCCGAGCTCGATGAACGAGTCCACCGGCCAATCGCGGTATGACTTGGTCGGAAAGCTCGCGACCTGGAAGCCGATGAGCGGGCCGGTGGCGTACACGTGCTGTGTGAGCCAGGCGCGCGCCTGCGCGCGCTCGTTCGTGGTCGGGAGGTAGGCCAGATGAAAATCCGTGGTCGTGACACCGAGCGCTTCCGGCAGCAGTAACCGCTCGTGCACCGCGTGCAGCCCCGCCGGCGCCGGCACCGCGCGCCACAGGCGCGCGTTGAGCCCGTCGTCGCACTGGCGGAAGGCGATCACGCGCCCGGCGACGCGCAGGGCGTAGCGCACCAGCGGCGCGTCGTTGCCGTAGACCAGCGCGTAGTCGTAACGCGCGCCGCCGAAGCGGCTGCGCAGCCAGGCAGTCTTGGGTGTGATCGCGCCGAGTTCATCCACCCATGGGAGATTCTCGTAAAGCGTGCGACGCGCCGGATGCAGCAGGCAGGTGAGCCGGCCCTTGGGCGAAGCCTGTTTGAGCGCGCGCACCGCGGGCGTGACCAGCAGCGTGTCGCCGATACGCGCCACGTGGATGACGAGAAGATTGGCGTCGGCTGGCAGCATTCAGTGCCTGTCCCGGCGGCGCAACGCCCGCAGCTTGGCGTATTTGGTGAAGCTGTTGCGGCAGCCGACGAGGATGTGCATGAGGCCCGGGATGCCGTCGAGAAAGCCGAGCCGGAAAAAATAGAATTTGATGAAGCGCAGCGGCGGACTGAGTAGTTGGCGCGCGATGCTGGCGCGCTTGCCGCGCGCGTGCAGCGCCTCGGCCTGGAGCGTGGTGTAGCGGTCCTGTTTAGCGAGGTAATCGGCGAGGCCCTGCTCCGACTCGTGCAGCAGGTCGCCGGCGAGCCGGCCGACCGGACCGGCAGTTACCACCTTCTCGTGAATCGGGTCGTCGCTCCAGTTCGCGTGGCGGCGGTCGAACAGGCGCAGGCTGAGATCGGGATAGCCCTCGCCGTGCTTGAGCCAGCGGCCGAGGAAACGGTTGCGGCGCGGCATCTGATAGGCGTGAAACCGCGGCGCCTGCAATTCGCGCAAGATGGATTCGCGCAGTGGCTCGCTCACGCGCTCGTCGGTGTCCACGCACAGCACCCAGTCGTGCGCCGCCTGCGCCACGGCGAACTGTTTCTGTTTGCCGTAGCCGAGCCACTCCTGGTGCACGATTTTGGCGTTGAAGTGCCGGGCGATGTCGAGCGTGGTATCGGTGCTGCCCGAGTCCACGATCACGATTTCGTCCGCGAAGCGGAGGCTTTTGAGACAGGCTGGCAGCACGGCTGCCGAATTGCGCGTGATCAGCACCGCCGAAAGGGGTTGGAGCATGGGCGTATTGTATGCAAATCCCCGCTGAAATCAGCGTGGATTTGGGGGTTCAAGCGAGCGCGGCGCGCAGCGCGGTCGCCGCCGCGTCGCGATAACACTCCATGGCAAACACGCCGCAAGCCGTGCGTCCGGCGAGGCAGGTCGGGTTCGTCTCGCGCAGCGCGTACCAGCACGGGCAGCAGTCCTGCGGCTCGTAGATCACGGTGGACGGCGCCGCCGGGTGCACCGTGTGCTGCGGCAGGTCGTGCGAGTGCAGCTCGATGTGGCGATGCGCCGCGAGCTGCGCCAGGTGCGAGACGTAGGAATCGCAGGTGAGCGTGACGCGGGCGCTGGCGAGGATTGCGAGCAGCTCGGCGTCGGTCGCGGAGGTGCGGCACGCAAGCCCGGCGCGTTGATACTCTTCCATCCAGCGGTCGTTGGGCGCGAACCAGCAGACGTAGTCACCGGCACTTATACCGGCGCGCGTGAGCAATTCTTTAATAAAGTCTGCCGGCAGGTACTGGAACGCCTTGCCCGAGGGGAAGAACGCCACTGCCGGAATGTCGGCGCGCGATATCGCGGCGGCGCGCAGGCGCTCGCTCAGGGTGCGGTGCGCGCGATACAGCCCGCGCATGAGATCGGTGTCGGTGAGGCCGAAGCGTTCCGTCAGCGGCGCCCAGATTTTGAGGCCGTAGTACGACGGCGTCTCGCGCCGCCAGCGCGTGCCGGGACCAAGTTTCAGATCGGTGAGCCACAACTGCGCCCGGCGCAGCGGGCCGGGGCGCGGGTAGCCGTAAGAGGCGAGCAGGCGGCGCTCGGGAAAATTTACGTACCAGTCGGTGTAGAGCCAGTTGCGCAACACCGTGGACCACGAGGTGCGCGGCACCACGGCGTAACGCGGGTGCGGCGCGTGCTTCGAGTCCTCGAGACTCTTCACCGCGACATCCGGCAGCAACAGGCGCGCCACCGGCGCGGCGATCGAGCGCGTGTACACGACCGCGTCGTCCGCGAGGACCTTTGCGCCCAGCTCGCGCAGCGCCTGCAGGCCGTGGATCGCCATGATGACGTCGCCCTGGCCGCCGTGCAGGCGCACGGATCGCAATGCGTGCGACATCAGTTGGCCAGCTCCTGGTAGGCAGTTTCGAGTTGGGCGCTCACGATGCGCCAGTCGTGATGTTGCACGACATAGGCGCGCGCGTTCTGACGCACTGCTTCGAGACGGGCGGTGTCGTTCAGTAACTCATCCAGGCGTCGTGCGAACGCCCCCGGATTTTTGGCGTCATCGAGCAGAAACCCGGTGACGCCTTCCTGCACGATCTCCGGCAGGCCGCCCTTGCGCGTGGCCAGCACCGGCGCGCCGGCGCTCATGGCCTCGATCGCCACCATGCCGAACGGTTCCTCGAATTCCGACGGCACCACGGCGAGGTCGGCAATCTGGTAGTACTCATGCATGCGGGCAGGGTCCACGGTGCCGGCATGATAGCAGTCAGTCCCGAGCACCTCACAGGCCGCAAGCAGCCGGCGACCGTAATCGCCGCGCCGGTCGGCGCCGGTGCGGACCTCGCCGACCAGAACCAGCAGGACGTCATGGCGGATTTTCCGCAGCTCGCCGAAGGCGTGCACCAGATCGAGCGGGCCTTTTTCCGGCGAGATGCGTCCGGCGTAGAGAATGATTTTCTTGTCCGCCGGTAGCTTCAGGCGCGCGCGCAGCGCGGCGGTTTCGGGTGCCGGCAGGGGATGGAAGACATCGGTATCCACGCCGTTTGTAACGATGCGAATATCCGCGCCCGGCAGGTGCGCGCCGTACCATTTCTCCAAGTAGCGGCTCACGACGAACAGCACCGCGCCGGCCGGCAGCGGCGCGACGGGCATCTCGTTGTGCATGTGCAGGATGAAACGCGTCGATCCGCGGTAATGCCCGACCAATTCCGTAAACAGCGCGGGCGCGTTGTGCACATGCACGATGCCGGGTTGGATTGTGTCCAAACGCCGTGCCACGCGCTGAGCATAGGAATACGGGTCGATTCCGAGGATTTTCTGGAACACGCGTCGGTAGAGGCGTCCAACGCGAACGCGATGGAAGGCGATGCCGTCGCGTGTTTCCGTTTCGGGGCGGTCCTCGGTCGCGATGCAGACGATATGCGGTTCGACGCCCGCGAGCCGGCGGCAGGACTGGTACATCCACCACTCCACCGCCGCCCCCTTACGCGGCGGCACCGGATGCACCGGCGCGGCGACCATGGCGATGGTTCTTACGGGCATCGGTTCGCGGGACGTTGGCGGTGGCGCACGGCGCATGACCATAACATGAGCCTCGCCATGTCGGCGAGGCGAAGCCTGTTATAGTAGCGCGTCTCCGGAAAAGACCGGCGAGCATGACCGCGGAACGCACCCTCAGGACACTCGAAATCACCGGCCTCGTACTGCTGGCGCTGTTGTTCGCGGTGTGGCCGGTGGCACACACCATCAGCCTGCGCGACCTGTTGCTGGTGCTGGTGCTGCTGCTGTTCGGTTATCTCGTCTGGCGCGCCCGCCCGGCGATGCCGTGGCGTGAGCTGGTGTGGCTATCCGGGTTGTACGCCGCGCTCACCCTGTGGATTGTCGTCGTCGCGCTTTTCATATCCGAGGAGACCGCCTGGTCACTCGGCGAGATTCGCGGCCAGTGGCTCAAGGGACTGTTCGCCATGCTCGCCGGCGGCCTCGCGGCGCTGGCGCTTGCGCGCACGCCGGGGGGAACGACACGAGCCATTGTTGTCGTTTTCGGGGTGCTCCTGGCGCATACGTTGTACACGGATGCGGTTACGATCAGGGGCATCTTCGAGGCATGGCTCGATCCGGAGGGACGGCTGGTGCCGCTGGTGCGGCATATCGGAATCTCCCCAGACTCCACCGACTATGGCTACCTGACCCTGCTGCGGCACGAATGGAAGGACGTCATGCTCACCGATGGACCGGACAAGAGCAACCTGCTCAGCAACCTACTGCTTTATCTCCTGCTGGCCGAGTTTTTTGTGCGCTTCGTTCACCACCGCCGCTTGTTGCCGTTCAGTGGTACGTTCCTGTTTCTGGCGCTGGCGGCGGTACTGTTCAGTCTTTACATCGAGCGCGCGCGCAACGGTTTTGCCGAGCTGATCGTGGTGTTGCTGCTGCTGGGCGGATTGTTGTTGCACGCCTACCGCGGGCGTCTCAACCGGCGCACTCTCGGGCTCGGCATTGCCGTCCTGCTGATGTTGCCGTTCGCCATCGGTTACATCAGCTACAAGACCGATCCCCGGTGGCAGTCGCTGTGGCAGACCGTCCCGATCGCGTTCGATACCCAGTCGCACAAGGCGTGGATGGACCAAAACAAATATTCCATGCCGTTCCTGCCGAGCGGCGAACAGGTGAGCGGCTCCAACTACCTGCGCCTCGCGCGCGCCAAGGTGAGTCTCGAGTTCGTCCGCGAGCACCCGTGGGGAATGGGTTTTGGGCGCAATATCTTCGGGCACGCCGTTAAACGGAAGTACGGCGAAAACCCGTCACACAGCCACAGCGGGTTGATCGACATGGCGCTGGGTACAGGCATTCCCGGCGTGCTTCTGTGGGGGGCATTCCTGGCGAGCATCGGTTACGTGGCGGGCAAGGCATATGTGCGGGCAAGAAGTTACTCGGCACTTTTACTGGTATTGCTTGTGACCAGTTATAGCGTGCGCATGGTGCTGGATAGCATCATCCGCGACCACATGTTGCAGATGTTCCTGTTCCTCGCCGCCTTCCTGGCCGTGGCCGCTGTCCGGACGCCCGACGACAAGACCGTGCCGGCCGCCTAGCAGCGCATCTCTGGTAGGATGCGCGCAGCCATGCCGCGCATCCTGCTGATCAAGACCTCGTCGCTCGGCGACGTGGTGCACAACCTGCCGGTGGCGAGCGACATCGCGACGCGCCTGCCGGGCGCGATTCTCGACTGGGTGGCGGAGGAGGCGTTCGCCGACATCCCGGCGCTGCATCCGTCCGTGTCGAGCGTGCTGCCCGTGGCCACGCGCCGCTGGCGCAAGACGCTCGGTCGGGCCGCTACCTGGCGCGAGATGCGCCGCTTTCGCCGTCGGCTTCAGTCCCACACCTACGACGTCGTACTCGACACTCAGGGGCTCGTCAAGAGTGCGGTGATCGCGCGCCTGGCGCGCGGCGTGCGTTGCGGTCAGGACAAGACGAGTGCGCGCGAGCCGCTGGCGGCGCGCTTTTACGACCGTGCCTATCCGGTCGCACGCGGACGGCATGCGGTGGTGCGCAACCGCGAGCTCGCGGCGCTGGCGTTCGGTTACGCCATGCCCACGACGCCGCCGGACTACGGCCTGGTGCTGCCGGCCGAGCCGTTGCCGCCGGAGCTGGCGCGCGACTACGTCGTGTGCCTGCACGGCACCAGCCGCGCGTCCAAGCTCTGGCCGCCGGCGCACTGGGTCGCGTTCGCCGACGCGCTGTTGCAAAAGGGTCTTACGCCGCTGCTGCCCTGGGGCGACAACGCCGAACGCGCGCGCGCCGAGGCCATTCATGCGGCCTGTCCCGGGGTGCGAGTATTGCCGCGCATGTCGCTGCGCGGCCTCGCCGTCGTGCTCGGCCACGCGCGCGCGGTCGTGGGCGTGGACACGGGTCTCTTGCACTTGGCGGGCGCGCTCGACCGGCCGGTGGTTGGTATCTATACCGGCAGCGATCCGCAGCTCACGGGCGTGTATCCGCACGATCCGGCGCGCGTGGCCAATCTAGGCGGGTTCGGTCAAGTACCGGCGGTGGAAGAAGTGCTTGCAGCGCTTAACCGCGTTTCAGAAAAATGACACGCACGCTCTACAGTTGGTTGCTGCGCCTGGCGTTTCCGTATGTGTGCCTGCACCTGCTCCTGCGCGGGCTCAAAAACCGCGACTACTGGCGCCGCCTGCCCGAGCGCTTCGGTTTCGTGCCGCGCGCCGCGGCGCCGGGCGCGGTTTGGGTGCACGCGGTGTCGGTCGGCGAGGCGCGCGCCGCCGCGCCGCTGGTGCGCGCGCTGCGCGAACGCCACGCGGTGGCGATGACGGCGATGACGCCAACCGGCTCGGCGACGGTGCAAAGTCTTTTTGGCGCGCAGGTCGCGCACAGCTACGTGCCCTACGACTATCCCGGCGCGGTGAACCGCTTTCTCGATCGCGTGCGCCCGGCGCTGGTGATGATCCTGGAAAAGGAACTCTGGCCCAACCTCGTGCACTTCAGCCGCGCGCGCGGCATCCCGGTGTGCGTGGCCAACGCCCAGTTGGGTGAAGCGTCGCTGCGCGGCTGGAAGCGCCTGGGCAAGCTCGGTGGAGCGACCTTCGGCGCCGTGAATGTCTATGCCGCGCAAAGCGAAGCCGATGCGCAGCGCCTGATCGCCGCCGGCGCGCGGCCCGAAACCGTGCACGTCGTCGGCTCGATCAAGTTCGATCTCACGCTGCCGGACGACCTGCCGGCGCGCGCGCAGGCGTTGCGCCAGACGTTCGGCCCCGGGCGGCCGGTGTGGCTCGCGGCCAGCACGCACGAAGGCGAGGAGGATGAGGCGCTCGCGACGCACGCCCAACTCAAGAAGCAATTTCCGAATCTGCTTTTGGTGTTGGTCCCGCGCCACCCGGAACGTTTCGACAGCGTCGTACGTTTGTGCGAGCGCCACGGCTTCAATGCCGCACGCCGCAGCGCCACCAGCGGCGTGGTATTGCCGCCGGCGGTGGACGTGCTCGTGGGCGACACCATGGGCGAGCTGCAACTGTTCTACGGCGCGTGCGACGTCGCCTTCGTCGGCGGCAGCCTGGTGCCGGCGGGCGGGCACAATTTTCTCGAGGCCGCGGCCGTGGGCGTGCCGGCGGTGTTCGGCCCGGACATGGTCAACATCGAGGAGATCGCGAGCCAAGCGGTCGCGCGCGGTGCGGCGACCCAGATCGCCCACGGCGGACAGTTGGCCGAGGCGGTGGGGAGTTATCTGGCTGACCCCGCGCGCCGCCAGGCGGCCGGCGCCGCCGGGAAGAAGCTCGTGGAGGAGAACCGCGGCGCGCTCGCGCGCACGCTGGTGCTGATCGAACAGCTGCTCGCGCGCTAGTGCAGCGTTTTCGGCGCGGTCTTCTTCGGCGCCGGGCCGGGCGAGGCATGGTGCAGCATCATGCGCCAGCCGTCGGGTGTGAGGCGGTAGACGTTGGTCGCGACCACCGGCGGTGCCGGTGGCTGGCGCTCGACGCGGATGTGCTCCAGCACCACGTGCACCGCAAGGCTGCCGTCCTGCGTGAGCGAACGCTCCTCGATCAGGAACTTCATCGGCGGCGAGCTGCGGAACACGCTCTGCCAGCTTTTCTTCACCGCCGCGCGCCCGGTGTGCGCCGGGCCCATCGGGTGCACGCAGCCGATGGTCTCGTCCTCGGCCCACACCGCCATCATCATGTCGATGTCGCGTTTCATGAGCGCGTGATAGAACGCGGCCTCGGCTTCCTGCGGACTGTAGAACCGCGGCTTGGTCATTTGAGCCAGCCGTTCACCTGCGCGAGGTCGGCCTCGGCGAGCGTGCCCGCGGCCTGTTTCAGTTTCAGCAGGTTGATGAGGTACGTGTAACGCCCCTGCGCGTAGTCGCGCTTGGCGCGGTACAGATCGCGCGCGGCGTCGAGCACGTCGAGGCTGGTGTTGATCCCGGCCTGGAAGCCCTCGGTCTTGGCGTCGAGCGCCGACTGGCCCGCGGTCACGGCCTGCTTCAGCGCCTGCACCCGCGCCGCGCCGCTCGCGACGCCCAGATACGCCGCGCGCGCCGCGCGCTCGGTCGCGCGCCGCGTGGTTTCGTATTCCTCCTGCGCCGCGGTGTAGCGGTGCGCCGCCTCGGTGGTGCGCGCGCTCACGAGCCCGCCTTGCAGCAGCGGTACCGTGAGCTGCAGGCCCACGACGCGGTTGTCGGTGCGGTAGGCCGGGCCGCTCACCGAGCCGTCGGTATCGACGTGCGTGCGCGAGCCGACGATGTCGAGCGAGGGGTAGTGCCCGGCGCGCAGGCGCTTGACCTCCTCGCGCGCCGATTCCTGCGTTTCGCGCTTGGCGATGAGCGCGTAGTTCTGGTCGAGCGCGATCGCGATCCATTTGCCCGCGTCCGCCGGCTCGGGGGTGATGAGCGGTAGCGCCTCGCCCAGTGCAACCAACGATTCGGGGCGGCGCGCGGTCAGCTCGCGCAGCGCCTCGCGCTTGTCGTCGAGCTGGTTCTCGGCCTCGATCTCCTGCGCCTGCGCGCTCTCGTGACGCGCGCGGGCGTCGTGCACGTCGGTGATGGTGGCGAGCCCGACCTGCAACCGGCCCTCGGCGAGTTCGAGGTTGCGCGCGATCGCGGTCTTCTCGGCGCGCGCGAACTCGAGGTTGTCCTGGGCCGCGAGCAGCTCGAAGTACGCCTGCGCGGTGCGCAGCATCAGGTCCTGCTGCGCCGCGCTGTGCTCGGCCTCGACGCGGCGCACGTCGGCGTGCGCCTGGCGCAAGCCGGCGAAGGCGACGGCGTTGAACACCGGCTGCGACAGGCTGAGGCTGTAGGTGGTGGCGTCGTAGCTCGCGCTGCCGGCCGGCAGGCCGGCGACGCTACCGTCGGTGAGGGTCTTGTCGCGCTTCTCGTCCTGGCGCGCGCTCGCGCTCACTGTCGGCAGCAGCAACGCGCGCGCCTCGGGGAGTTTCTGCAACCCGGCGCGGTAATTGGCCTCGGCGGCGCGGAAGCGGGGATCGTTGTCGCGCGCGGCGTTGTACACCGCGAGCAGGTCGTCGGCTATTGCCGTCGCCGGCAACAGCAGGGTGAGGAACAGCAGGGAGCGGGTGTCAGTATTTGGCCATCGCCGGCTCGACATCCTTGGCCCAGGCGTCGATGCCGCCGGCGAGGTTGTGGAGCCGCTCGAAGCCGAGACGTTCGAGGAAGCTTGCGACGTATTGGCTGCGCACGCCATGGTGACACAGTACCACGAGGTCCGTGTCACGGGGCAGTTGCTCCGCGTGTGCGGGGATTTCACGCATCGGGATGTGGCGCGCGCCGGGCAGGGCGCAGATCGCGACTTCCCACGGTTCGCGCACGTCGAGCACCAGAAGCCTGTCGCCCTGGTCGAGACGGGCTTTCAGTTCGGTCGGGGTCAGCTGCCGGATCATGGCCGCTCCGTGGCGCCGCCGGTCAAAACCGGAACGCCGACGGCGCGCGGGCGTTGAGCAGCGGCGGGAGGTCGGTCTCGAACAGCGAGGTCTCGCGCAGCGCGCCGTCGGTGCGGCGGAGGAGCTTCACTTCCATTGCCGGCGAGCTGCCGACGATGGCGATCATGCGCCCGTTCGGCGCGAGCGATTGCGCGAAGCTCTCCGGCAGCACCGGCAGCGAGCCGGTGATCAGGATCGCGTCGTACGGCGCGCTGCGGGCCCAGCCGGCGGCGGCGTCGCCCACTTCGAGCGTGACGTTCTTGACGCCGTGCGCCTCGAGCTTGCGCCCCGCTTCCTGCGAGAAGTCGGAGAAGATCTCGACGCTGACGACGTGGGCGCCGAGCGCGGCCAGCAGCGAGGTCATGAAGCCGCTGCCGGTGCCGATTTCGAGGATCTTGTCCCGGGGGCCGATCTCGAGCGCCTGCAGCAACCGCGCCTCGAGCTTGGGCGCCATCATCACCTGGCCGTGGCCGAGTGGCAGGGCCATGTCCACGAACGCGAGGCTGCGGTATTGCGCCGGCACGTAGTCCTCGCGCGGCGCGCGCGCCACGAGCTCGAGCACGCGCGGGTCGGTGACGTCCCAGGTGCGGACCTGGCTCTCCACCATATTAAGGCGTGCGAGTTCGACGTTGAGCGCGTTCATAGGCCTACGGGTGTCAGGGTCAAGGGCGGATTAGGGTATGCATCCGGGCACGGGCATGCAACCAAGCGGTGCCTATGGGTATATAACCTCTTTTGTTGCAATCCCGAAACGATTCCTTTAGTTTGGACCGCAGAGCTAGGGGTGTCGCCGCAGGCGACTGAGAAACACCCTTCGAACCTGATCCGGCCGATACCGGCGTAGGGAAGCTGCAAGAAACCGCATCCTTCCCTGCTGTAATTTCCCCCTCGGGAAGGATGTGTCCGATGAGCGCCAATCCCAAAGAGTTCCTGAAACCGGTCTCGCAGCTGTCCGCCGCGGCGACCGCGCCGTATCCGGCGTCGCGCAAGATTTTCGTGCCCGGCAGCCGCCCGGACCTGCGCGTCGGCATGCGCGAAGTTTCGCAGACGCCCACGCCTACGAGCCGCGGCGCGGAGGAAAACCCGCCGATCACGGTGTACGACACCTCGGGGCCCTATACCGATCCCGCCGCGCGCATCGACCTGCGCGCCGGCTTGCCGGCGCACCGCGAGACATGGATTCTGGAACGCAACGATACTGAATTGCTCGCCGGGCCGTCGTCCGACTACGGCCGGGCGCGCGAGCATGACCCGAAGCTCGCGTCGCTGCGCTTCGAGCACATCCGCCAGCCGCGGCGTGCGAAAGCGGGCATGAACGTGACGCAGATGCACTACGCGCGCCAGGGAATCATTACGCCCGAGATGGAATACATCGCTATCCGCGAGACGCTGCGCCTGAACGAGCTTAAAAACGATCCACGCTATGCGCGGCTTCTGCGCCAGCACCGCGGCCAGAGCTTTGGTGCCGCGATTCCCGAGGAAATCACGCCTGAGTTCGTGCGCGCCGAAGTCGCGCGCGGGCGCGCGATCATTCCGACGAATATCAACCACCCCGAATCCGAGCCGATGATCATCGGCCGGAATTTCCTGGTGAAGATCAACACCAACATCGGCAATTCGGCGGTGACTTCTTCCATTGAAGAGGAAGTCGAAAAAATGGTGTGGTCGGTGCGCTGGGGCGGCGACACGCTCATGGACCTCTCCACCGGCAAGAACATCCACGAGACACGCGAGTGGATCATCCGCAACTGTCCGGTGCCGGTCGGCACGGTGCCGATTTATCAGGCGCTCGAAAAAGTCGACGGCAAGGCCGAGGAGCTGACCTGGGAAATGTTCCGCGACACGCTCATCGAGCAGGCGGAGCAGGGCGTGGACTACTTCACGATCCACGCCGGCGTTAGGCTCGCCTACATCCCGTACACCGCCGAGCGCGTCACCGGCATCGTCTCGCGCGGCGGCTCGATCCTCGCCAAGTGGTGCCTGGCGCACCATAAAGAGAATTTCCTCTACACCCACTTCGAGGACATCTGCGAGATCATGCAGGCCTACGACGTCGCGTTCTCGCTCGGCGACGGCCTGCGCCCGGGCTCGATCGCCGACGCCAACGACCGCGCCCAGTTCGCCGAGCTGGAAACACTGGGCGAACTGACGAAGATCGCGTGGAAGCACGACGTGCAGGTGATGATCGAAGGCCCCGGCCACGTGCCGATGCAGCTTATTAAGGAGAACATGGACAAGGAGTTGTCCGATTGTTTCGAGGCGCCGTTCTACACGCTCGGGCCCTTAACCACCGACATCGCGCCCGGCTACGACCATATTACGTCCGCCATCGGCGCCGCCCAGATCGGCTGGTACGGCACGGCGATGCTGTGCTACGTGACGCCCAAGGAACATCTGGGATTGCCCGACAAGCAGGACGTGCGCGACGGCATCGTCGCCTACAAGATCGCGGCGCACGCCGCCGACCTCGCCAAGGGCCATCCGGGCGCGCAGTTGCGCGACAACGCGCTCTCGAAAGCGCGCTTCGAATTCCGCTGGGCCGATCAGTTCCATCTCGGGCTCGACCCCGACAAGGCGCAGGAATTCCACGACGAGACGCTGCCGCAGGAGGGCGCCAAGCTGGCGCATTTCTGCTCCATGTGCGGCCCGCATTTTTGCTCGATGAAGATCACGCAGGAAGTCCGCGATTACGCCGCGAGCCAGCATGTCTCGGACGAGGAGGCGCTGAAGAAGGGCATGGAAGACAAGGCCGCCGAGTTCAAGCAGGCCGGCGCCGAGGTTTACCGGAAGGCGTAGCCATGATGCGCCGACTGCTCTTGCTGCTGCTGTTCGTCGCCGCCCCGGTGCTCGCCGCCGAGGTCACGGTCTACAAGAGCCCGACCTGCGGTTGCTGCAAGGAATGGGTCAAGCACCTGCAGGCCAACGGCTTCACCGTCGTCGCGAAGGACGTGCCGGATGTCGAGCCGTACAAGGACGCCCACGGCGTGCCGCCGATGCTCGCCTCGTGCCACACCGCGAGGGTCAATGGCTACACCATCGAAGGCCACGTGCCCGCGGTCGACATTAAGCGGCTGCTGAAAGAACGCCCGCAGGTGCGCGGCCTCGCGGTGCCCGGCATGCCCGCCGGTTCGCCCGGCATGGAAGGGTTGTTCACGCAACGCTACGACGTGCTCACGTTCGACCAGGACGGCCGCACTGCGGTGTACGCGCGGCACTAGGGTACCAAGGCTTGCGGTTAGGGGTTCTGGGGCGGCATTTGATAGGTCGCGGTGGCCGGACTATGATCGGCGCATGAGTTACCGAGACCGCATCACCATCGAGCCGGGGAAGCGAGGCGGAAAGCCTTGCATCCGTTCGTTGCGCATCACGGTTTACGACGTGCTCGGATGGCTCGCCTCCGGTATGACGGAGCAGGAAATCCTGCGGGACTATCCCGACCTCCAGCCCGAGGACATCCACGCCTGTCTCGAATTCGCCGCTGATCGAGAGCATCGCGTTACCGTGATCCGCGCGGCGTGAAGCTGCTCCTCGATCACAACCTTTCGCATGCCTGCTCGACAAGTTGCAGGCCGAATTTCCCGGTTCCACCCAGGTTCGCCTCGTCGGCCTCGCGCAGGCGAGCGACCGCGACATCTGGGAATTCGCCAAGGCCAACGACTTCGTGCTCGTGACCAAGGATTCGGACTTCTACGAGTTCGCCCTGCTTAACGGCGTCCCGCCCAAAGTGGTGTGGCTTAAATGCGGTAACACCTCGACCACCCATATCGAACGGTTGTTGATCGAGAACCAGAATGCGATCAAGGCGTTTGTCGAGCAAAGCCCAGATCTTTGTTTGGAGATCTACTAACTGTCACCCTTACCGATATATCCAGTACCACAGCCTGGACATGGTTTAGAGGGCGTAAGGACATGACAAACGACCGGAACACTAACGCCCCACCTGCCGAACCGTTCTGGCCGGTCACGTGGGACGAAGTCAAAGAAGCGGAGCTCGACGACGCCCTGCGCGCCACGCCCGCCCAGCGCCTGGCGTGGCTGGAAGAGGCGCTCGAATTCGCCCGGCTGGCCGAAGCCGCCCGGGCGCAGGCCGCCAATAAAACCCGCTAGCGCACACCTGCACCGAGGTTTGCAACCCCGCCCGGGGCTGGAGTAATCTGAATTCATGGCACGCCCGCTGAAGGATATCGAACAGGAACTGCTGGCGCTCTCGCGCAAGGAGCGCGCCGATATCGTGCTGCGCGTTATCCGGAGCCTGGACGAGGGCGTCGAGGAAGACGTGGACGCGTATTGGAAGGAAGAGCTGGTACGCCGCAGCCAGGAGATCGAATCGGGCAAGGCCAAGCTGATTCCCGCCGAAGAAGTATTCGAGAAGGCGCGCAAGCGCTTTTCCAAACCCTGACCCGATAAGGTGGCTGTTCTCATGGAATGAGAATCGCGTTTCATGCCGCGGCGGACAGGGAGGCAGAGGAAGTCGCGGATTATTACGACCGACAGCTTCCGGGTCTGGGCGCCGAGTTTTACCACGAGCTCGGTACGATGCTGGACCTCCTGATCCGGTCGCTCTTCGCGCTCGGCGCCACCAAGCGCGATCTGGCACGGGCTATCGCTGTATCGAAACCGACGCGGGAAGGGCACGCGAAGGCCGCCTGAGGCGGTTGGTACAAGTGCCGAAGTTTACAACCCGGCCCGGGGGTGGCTTAATCTGGACGCATAAGCCGGCCGCTCGGGGCCGAATAAGGAAATAACTGGTGCGCCGAAGCCAGAAAAACGAAACAGGGAAAGCCGCAGTAATTCCCGCAGACGAAGTATTCAGAAAATGTGTGAGCAGTTTTCAGCGTGTTATTGCAAGGTTTGAAACCCACTTTTTCCTTCGCTGGTGAATAAAACGCTAAATCGAGAAGCTCTGTTCATATCCCACGCAAATCCGGGGGACAATGCTTTTGCCCGCTGGCTGGGCGCCAAGCTTGCAGCAATGGGATATGAGGTATGGGCAGATGTCATGCGGCTGCATGGTGGGGCTGACTGGGCTCGTGAGCTGGAAGAAGCGTTACGCAAACGCGCTATCAAAATGTTGGTGGTGTGCACACCGACTGGACTCGATCAGCAGGGTGTCCGCAATGAAATCGAGATCGCTACCCAGCTGGCACGCGAACTCAACGACCGCGAGTTCATCATTCCCCTTCGGCTAGAGTCGTATGAGGCGCCATTCCGGATCGCACAGACTCAATACATTGATTTCAGCCACGGTTGGGCAGCGGGTCTCGCCGAACTCGTAGAGCTTTTGACCAATATCCATAAGATTCCGCAGGCTCCAGGCAGATCAATGGGGGATTGGCTATCAGCACAAAGCGTAGGCGCAACACGGCTGGTGCAACGGTCAGAACGACTAACATCAAACTGGCTAATGTTTCGTAGGCTGCCACACTACATTCGCTACTGCGAGCCCCCATCGGGATTCCTATTAGAGCGTTTCCAGAACAGGACTCTGCATCGTTGGCCTATAGCACCGGTCAACACAGGTGTACTTACTTTTGCTAGTCCTGACAGAGATGGCTTTCTTGCACAGGACATTCCTGCCCGTAACGTCAGCGACATGCCAGTTCGCACGTTCCTTAACGATGGTTGGGGGCAGTTGAGCATCGCGCCATACGAAGCACGGAGATATTTTTCCGACTTGGGAAACCAAGCCTTCGAGAGCTTTCTATACAGTCGTGGGCTTACGAGCTACGAGAGCTCTGGTGGTCGGCGTGCGTGGTGGGGAAATATCAAAACAGTTCCACATGTTCAGATTCCATTCGAATGGCCGCAACAGCAAGGACGTCGCCAGATCATCGGGACATCAGCAAAACGACAGACGCATTGGCACTACGCGGTGAGCGCACACGTGAGAACTGCACCCGTACGCCATCTGCGTATGTCGGCGCGATTGATCTTTTCAGACAACGGGCTTGACGCGCTTGCGGATGCGAAGCGCATGCATAAGCTGCGCCGTTCCTTCGCAAAGTCATGGCGTAATGCACGTTGGCGAGATATGCAACTCGCCTTTTTGTGGTGGCTTACGGGTGGTCGTTCAGAGATTGAATTGCCAGTTTCGCATAGGCAACGGATGGTCTTGGCTCTCCCTACCGTAGGCTTTACAGCTCCGGTTAGCGTCTTGCATCTCGGTGAAGAACCACCAGATGAAGACGATCCAGACATCGAGCTAGATGATTGGGAAGGGTTCCTAGGTGAGGCAGCAGAAGATGAGGATGCGGTGTCATGAACAAGCCACGCCTGATTCATCTGCCGGAGCCGCAGCTCGAATTCCGTTTTGGGCAGAAGGTTTCTTACCCGAGAGATGGGCTTTACCTGTTCGGTCCCGTCGACGCTGCGCGCGAGCCGAGGCAGGTGCGCTATGGAGTGATCGGTACGGCTACCTCACTACGCCGTTTCAAGGAATGGGCTGCCCAAGTATCGAGTTTCATCGATGTCCCGCCACCGCGACGAATGTCGAAGGCTATACAAGCGCACCACGTCGCTTTCCCAGGCTTTAACGAAGCGTTTTTCGCAACATGGCCGAAAGAACCACCACGTGCGATCACCGATATCGATGAGCACCAGCTGTTGCATTCCATGCACATTGCCAATAGACATGAGGCTATCAAGACTGTGGTGGATGTATTTGTTGATCGGCTCGTGGCCGACCGTAAGCGGGATGAGGACCCGCCAAGCTTCTGGTACGTCGTTATTCCAGAATTCATCTATGAGCTTGGTCGGCCACAGTCGACCGTCGCTGCAGTGGACCGGGTTACCGGCAAGATCACGCTAAAGGAAAAGGAAGTAGCTAGGCTTGCCATTCAGCCGACATTGTTCGGTCAGGCTGAGGAGGAAGCGGAAGTCTATAAATACGCTAGAAACTTCCGACGTCAGCTCAAAGCGCGCTTGCTAGATCATCAAATAGTTACGCAAATTGTGCGCGAAACAACACTCACGCCGCATGAGTTTTTGAAAGAAAACAGGAAAGACCTGAAACGCCGCGTTGAGGACCCTGCGACAATTGCCTGGAAACTCTGTACGGCCTCATATTACAAGAGCGGCGGTCGACCATGGCAACTGGCTGACGTGCGCCCAGGTGTTTGTTACGTCGGCCTGGTTTACAAACAACAGCCAATGGGTAGTGATATTCGTCACGCCTGCTGCGCAGCGCAGATGTTTTTGTCGGATGGTGAAGGTGTAGTGTTTCGTGGGGCACTTGGGCCTTGGTACCAACCGGACAGCAAGCAGTTCCATCTTGATCGCGCTGCGGCGCAGAAGCTCGTAAGCACTGTGCTAGCCGAATATCGGCTTCGGCATCCGGCTGATCCAGTTGAACTGTTCATTCATGCAAAGTCATCGTTCAGTGATGAAGAGTGGGCTGGCTTCGTAGAGGCGTGCCAAGGGAAAGGAACCAACGTAGTGGGTGTACAGATTTCCGACGCATGGGACCAACTTAAGTTGTACCGACCAGGTACCTATCCGACTATTCGGGGTACAGCGATGCTTACGGATCGTCGGTCCGGTTTCCTTTGGACCTCGGGCTACATCCCGCGTCTTGATACCTACATGGGCCCGGATACACCCAATCCGTTGCACGTTTCAGTGCGCAGGGGAGATGCGGATATCCAGGTAGTGATGGCCGATGTGCTCTCGTTGAGTAAGATCAATTTCAACACCTGTCTATTTAATGATCGTAGTCCGGTAACTATCCGTTTTGCAGATGCAATCGGTGATATCCTTGTTTCGGCACCTGTTCAGTCTGAACCACGCCTGCCGTTTAAGTTTTACATCTGATAACAAGAAGTGAGTGATCCTTAATAGAGCCCATGGGTCGGACTTGTTCGGCTATGAAGAAAGCTCCATAACCATGGACCCGCGTGTCACCGAGTTCCAGTGCATCATGCCGATGGACAATGTTCCTTCAGTACTGGAGCACGGCATCCTATCCTATGAACGGGCTGCAAAACTGGCGCACCATTCGGTGGCGATGCAGCCGGTGCAGGATAAGCGTGACCAGAAACATGTACCTGGCGGGCTCAGGTTGCACCAGTATGCAAACCTGTACTTTCATGCCCGGAATCCAATGTTATTCAAGCGTCTAGATGAAGTAGGGAGGCTATGTGTACTTCGAGTTTCAATAAATGTACTCAGGATCGATGGCGCTGTGATTACGGACCAGAATGCTGCGAGTGACTATGTGCGTTTCTTACATCCATCACAATGGAGGTTGCTCGCTTTTGATGATATCTACGCGATGGACTGGCGGCACCCGAACGATCCCGTGGCGTTTTGGCGCCATAAAGCGCGTAAATGTGCAGAAATTTTGGTGCCACATCGCATTGAACCGGGATTGCTGGCCGGCGCATACGTTGTAGATAGTGCCGCCGCAACGCGGCTCCAAGGGCTTGGGTTCGGCCTACCGGTAGTGGTCGATTCGGTGTTATTTTTTCGCTAACGGAGGCAAGATATAGCTATGTTTAAGGCTCTAATCGGAAATCTTTTCGAGAGCCAGGTGCAGACCTTGGTGAATACGGTTAACTGTGTCGGCGTAATGGGTAAGGGCGTGGCGCTAGAGTTTAAGAAGCGTTTCCCTAGCATGTTTGAAGACTACGCTGCTCGTTGTGAACGGAGACAAGTGCACCTCGGGGAGCCATATCTCTACCGAGATTCATCTGGTCGACAAATTATCAATTTCCCTACCAAGGATCACTGGCGGTCGCCGTCTCGGCTAAGTGACATCGAGCGAGGGCTAGACTATTTCGTGAACCACCTTGCTGAGTGGGGCGTAACGAGCGTAGCGATGCCACCACTAGGCTGTGGAAATGGTGGTCTGGAGTGGGCTGAGGTAGGCCCGCTGATCTACCGTAAACTGCATCACCTGCCGATCGATGTCGAGGTCTATGCGCCTTACGGAACACCCAAACCAGAGCTGGGACTCGACTTCTTGAGCAGTCCCTCCCAGATGAGTTTGGAAGGCAAAGGACGCAATCAGGAAAAACTGAACCCAGAATGGGTTGTGCTCATGGAAGTGCTGCGCGAATTGGGGCATCAGCCTTATTCGAATCCAGTTGGTCGGACTATCTTTCAGAAGATTTGTTATGTCATCACTGAAATGGGTGTGCCAACTGGTTTTCGTTTTCGTAAGGGCAATTATGGACCCTTTGCAGATGAAGTGAAGTTAGCGCTGCATGAATTCGCTAACCGGAATTGGCTACAGGAGCAACGTCTTGGCCGAATGATGGCACTCAATGTTGGTCCACAGTACGAGCAGGATCGAATTAAATTCCAACAGGAGCTGCAACGCCATGAGAGAAAGATCGCTAAAGCTGTGGATCTATTCAGCCGGATAAAAAGCACCGAACAAGCAGAGGAAGTTCTGACAGTGCTCTACGCTAGCCGTCAGCTGAAGGAACTGCATCCGGATGAAGAGGTAGCGGAGCAACAGCTTTATGAATATATACTGGAATGGAAAAAGGCTTGGCACACTGAGGAGAAGAAACACGCCGTTGCTAATGCAATTCGGAATCTCGTGTTGCTAGGTTGGATTCGTCTACGATTCAGTGAAACCCTCACAGAAGCAGCATAGGCAGCCGCCATCCTGACAGGATCGTCAGATGACGTTACCCACCTTTCGTGGTAGTTGCCTCTGCGGTTTTGTGCAATACAAAATCAGCAGCCGGCGGGATCAGCCGGTACTCCACACCCGCGGGCGTTGCATGCCGGCGATCTTGCAGGCCTGCTTCACATAGCCGTAGGGGAACAGCTTGTAGAGCTGTTGCTTCGCGGTCTTCTTGTCGAAACCCTGCTCGCTGACGAGAAAGTCCAGCACGTGGCGCACGTCGGGCGCGATGTGGTTCGTGGTCCAGGCGTCGCGCATGAAGCGCAACAGCGGCCAGTAGACCTCGCTGAGTTCGATCCCTTCTTCCGCGGCCAGTTGGGCGGCGACCAGTTCGTTCCAGTCCGTCGGGTCGATCAGGTAGCCCTCGGTATCGCGGGCGACGTGAAAATCGGCGTTCAGGTTGTTCATGGCAGCGGCCCTCTCGTGAGCGGTCATAACTGCCATGAATATTAGGATTCGCTCATATATCTATCAAACGATATTATTTGCTATGTAATATCGAAATATTCGATTTAAATGTGCGTTCATGGACATCGACCAGGCCAAAACCTTCCTCGCGATCACGGCGCAGGGCAGCTTCCTCGAAGCCGCCAGGCAGTTGCACCTGACCCAATCGACCGTCAGCGCCCGCATTCTGCGCCTGGAAGACGAGCTCGGCACGCGGCTGTTCACGCGCAACCGCGCGGGCGCGAGCCTCACGCCCGCCGGCCGGCGCTTCCTCGATTACGCCAAACGCCTCGTGCTCACCGCCGAGCAGGCGCGCGCCGACGTCGGCCTGCCGCAGCGCTATCGCGCCAGTGTCCGCATCGGCGGGCGCACCGCGCTGTGGGAAGGATTCCTGCCGCAATGGGTCGGTTGGATGCGCCAGCGCGCGAACGATGTCGTGATCCGCAGCGAGATCGGTTTCGAGGACGACCTGATGCGCCGCCTGATCGAGGGCACGCTCGACGTCGGCCTGATGTACACCCCGACCCATGCCCCGGGCCTGATCGTCGAGCACCTGTTCGACGAGACGCTGGTGTTGGTCAGCACGCGCGCCGACGACACCGGACCGGGCGAGGATTACATCTACGTCGAATGGGGACCGGGCTTCTACGCCCAGCACGCGCAGAGCTATCCCGAGCTCGAAGGGCCGGGGCAGATCGTGAACATCGGCTGGCTCGGCGTGCAGCTCACGCTCGTCAACGGCGGCAGCTGCTTCCTGCCGGCGCGCATGGCCGCGCCGTTCATCGCCGAAGGCCGGCTGCACCGCGTCGCCGGTTCGCCCGAGTACACGCACCCCGCCTACATGGTGTTCCCGCGCCGGAGCGAGAACCCGGTGCTGGCTCAGGCGCTCGCGGGTTTGCGCGAGCTCGCCGCCGCCGAATCCGGTGCGCACACCTGATGCGAACGCGATAGTTTCCCGGCCGAACCGCCTGATATAACCTGTCGCGGCCCATCGACGAACAACGGACGACACATGACCTCAGCCACGTTTCGCGGTAGTTGTCTCTGCGGTTCGGTGCAATACGAAATCAGCGGCGAGCCGGCGAAGTTTTACCACTGCCACTGCCAACGCTGCCGCAAGGCCACGGGCACCGGTCACGCATCGAACCTGATCGTCAAACCCGGCACGCTCAAATGGATCAAGGGCGAAGAATTAATTAAGTCCTACAAGGTTCCCGAGGCCAAGCGCTTCACCAATTGTTTTTGTTCGAACTGCGGCGGGCGGGTGGCGCGCTACTCGAAAGAAATCGACATGTTCGTCATCCCCGCCGGGTCGCTCGACAGCGAGCCCCCGATCCGCCCGCAGGCGCGCATCTTCTGGGGTTCGCGCGCGGACTGGTCGTGCAGCGCCGGCGAGTTGCCGACCTATTCCGAATACCCGACGTAAAGGCAAGCCGGGCTGGTTCAGCTCCAGGAAAACCATGCAAATCTGGGTCGATGCCGATGCCTGCCCCAAGGTCATCAAGGACATCCTGTTTCGTGCCGCCGAACGCCATCGGATTGCGCTGATTCTCGTCGCCAACCAGCCGCTGGCCACGCCGCCTTCCCGGTACATCCGCGCCCTGCAAGTGCCGGCCGGGTTCGACGTCGCCGACAACCACATCGTCGAGCAGGTGCAGGCGGGCGATCTGGTAATCACCGCGGATATCCCGCTGGCGGCGGCCGTGATCGCGCGCGCCGCGCACGCGCTGAATCCGCGCGGCGAGCTGTATACGACGGAAAACATCCGCGAGCGGTTGAACCTGCGCAACTTCATGGACCAGCTGCGCAGCACCGGCGTCAACACCGGCGGCCCGCCGGCGCTCGGCCTCGGCGACCGGCAGGCGTTCGCCAACCAGCTCGACCGGTTCCTGCACCAGCACATCCGGGCGCAGGAGTAGTTTCCGAAGCACTAGGAATGTGAAACCATCCTCCCATGCCTGGATTCCTGATTCGTTTGTTGGTGGTCGCCCTCGGCCTGTGGCTCGCCGCGGAACTCGTGCCCGGCATCGAGATAACGGGCGGCTGGACGTTGCTCGGCGCGGCGCTGCTGCTCGGGTTGGTGAACGCGATCATGCGCCCGCTGCTGATCCTGCTCACGCTGCCGATCACGGTGCTCACGTTCGGATTTTTTCTGCTCGTGATCAACGCCGGCACGCTGGCGCTGGTGGCGTGGGCGCTCGATGACTTCACCATCGCCGGCTTCTGGCCGGCGGTGGGCGGCGGCATCGTCGTCGGTATCACCGGCTGGCTGGCCTCGTGGTTCATCGGCCCGCGCGGGAAGGTCGAGGTGATTTACATGCGCCGCCGCGACGCCGGCGGACGCTAGTACCGCACGACCTGCCCGTCGACGAGTTTCACGCGGTCGCTGACCGTGACACCCGACGGGTTGGCGTTAGATGTCCGGCGGACAACGAGGGTTGCGCCAAACCCCCAGCTTTCATGCAACTTCGAATATCTCCAACCATTGCGGCGGCATCTTGACCCTACATTGGCAACGTGACGATGTATTTCGAGTCCGAGGAAACCAAACAGGCCTATATCGGCACGCCGATGGATCATCCGCTGCGGTTGCAGGACAACCCGTATGAGGACGGCGAGGCCGAGGGCTAGCTAGAAGGGCGGTTGCGCCGCGGATCAGTCTTTTTTCAGACCGAGCGGGTCGTTCGGGTCGATGCCGTTCTGGAACGGTTTTTTGCGGTCGACGCTGGTGGTCTGGTAGACCTTGCCGATCCAGTTATCGACCACGGCCTCGGCGGTGTCGTGCCAGGTGTTGTCGAGGCGCGCGCCGATGTGCGATTCCGGCAGGTCCGGCACCGGCTGGTTCTTCGTTTTCGCCGCGAGCACGCGCTCGCGATGCTCCTCGAGAATGCCCTGCGTCTGGAGCCGGAAATAGTTCTCCGGCAGCGGCGGATAATCCGGGCGCTTGCCGGCGGTGAACAGCGCCACCTCGCGCTTGTATTCCTTCAACAAGCTCACGGTGTCGTATTCCGGGTGGCCCTGGAAGAACACGATGCGAAAGCCGTCTTCGCTCGTCGCCAGGTGCACGCCCGCGACCTCGCTCTCCACCAGCACGCGTAATTTGGCGGCCTCGAACTGGGCGCGCGAGATGTCGTTGAAACGCGAGTGCGGCACGTCGAAGCTCGTGTTGACGTCGGCCACGAGCGGGTGGCGGCGGTCCACCACGCGGTGGCGGTACACGCCCCAGCGCTTGAAGCCGAGGTGCCGGCGCTTCTGGCCGTAACGGAATTGCAGCACCGCGTGGGTCGCGAGGCAGGAGCACAGCGTCGAGGTCACGTTGTCGTACGCCCAGTCGATCACCCTGTTGAGCGGCTTCCAGAACGGTTCGAGCGACAGGTCCGGCTGGGTCACGTTGGCGCCGGTGACGATGAGCGCGTCCAGCCCCTGTTCCTTGATCTGCTCGAAGCTCTCGTAGTACTGCGCGACGTACGCCTGCGCCTCGGCGCCGCGCTTGAGTTCCGGCAACGTGAACGGGTGCACGTAGAACTGGGCGATGGCGTTGGCCTCGCCCACGAGGCGGAAGAACTGGCGCTCGGTCGCGGCGAGCGCGGCGTCCGGCATCATGTTCAACAGCCCCACGTGCAGCTCGCGGATGTCCTGCTTGAGCGCGGCGTCGCGCGATACGACGTTCTCGCCTTCGAGCTTGAGGCGCTCGAACGTGGGCAGGTTGGAACTCGCGACCAGCGGCATGGCGCTAACCCTGGCGCTCGAGCGCGCGCTCGACCAGGCGCAGGAAACCCGCCTCGTCGCGCACCTCTTTAAGCTCGTCGGTGGCGATGGTGTAGCCGTATTTATCCGCGATCGCCTGGTAGCGCGGCACGCGCGCGTAGAACAGGCGCGGGAACATCCAGCGCACGAAGTCGTCCGGGTCGATCTCGGCGACGAAGGCGTGGCCGCGCTCGGTCAGGTACAGCGCGAGCTGCTCGTCGAGGAACGCCTCGCGGTAGTACAGCGGCTTCGGGTCGTCTTCGGCACGCTTGATCAGCTCCTGCTCGTCACGTTCGGTCGCCTTGATATAAAGAATCAGCGTGTGCTCGGCCAGCACCTTGAGCACCGAGTCGTCGTCGAGCTCGCACAAACTCCCGCCGGCGTCGTTCACGAAATGCTGGTAGCCGTAGATCTCGTGCGCCTTGTCGATGAACTCGGGCACGTCCTTCATGGTTGCGATCTCGGCCTGGCGGTGCAATTCCTGGCGGCGCTTGAATTCCGTCAGGCCGAGCCCGTCCTTCTCGGGGTTGCCGAGCTTGCCGAGAAAGCTGGACACCGGCGCGAGGTTGTCCACGGTGATGTTGTTGCGGATGAAGATCGAGTCGGTGCGCAGCAGCTCGCGCAGGAACGGCACCTGCATCGCCTGGGCCTTGATGTGGTCCAGGATCGGTTCGTCGAGGTAGCGCGTGCCGATGCGGTAGTCGCCCGAGTAGTGAAACCAGTGCTTCCTGCGCAGACGGATCGCCAGCCGCGTCTTGCCCACCCCGGACATGCCGAGGAGGGTGATGGACTTGTTGGGCCAGGCCTTGAATTCTTTTGCGCTGAGTTTCACGGAATTCTCCCGAGCGCCCTATTGTAGTCAAAAACCTCGGCGTTCTGCCGGGCTTTCGCTCGTTTCGGCGGATGCGCGCCGCTATAATGTCGCGCTTTCCGGGACGCCGTCCGCGAGGCCGCCATGAACACCGTCATCCCCATCCTGCCGCTCGAAACCGCCGGGGCCAAGTGCACCCGCTGCAAGGGCGCGGTGTGCTGCACCTACCTCACCCAGGAGCTCAAGACGCCGCGCTCGATCGAGGACTTCGACCTGCTGCTGTGGCAGCTCTCGCACCGCGACACCCAGGCGTACAAGGACGAGGACGGCTGGTTCCTGCTGGTGAACAACTCCTGCCGCCACCTGCTCGCGGACGGTAACTGCGGCATCTACGAACGCCGGCCGCAGGTGTGCCGCGACCACTCGACCGACGACTGCGAGGTCGACGGCCCCGCCGGCGCCGACGACTTCGACCTGTTCTTTCCCGACTACGAAGCGCTCGATGCGTACTGCCGCAAGAAGTTCAAGAATTGGGACGCGCGCTTCGACAAGGGCGAGAAGAAAAAGCGCGCCGCACGCGCCGCATGAAGCGCATCGACCTCGCCGCGCTGCGGGCGCTCGCCGCCGAGGCCGCCGCCAGTCCGCGCCGGCGCAAGAACCTGAACCTGCACGAAACGCTGGACGATCCGATCCAGCGGCTGTGCAATGCCTTCGAGCCCGGCACCTACCTGCGTCCGCACCGTCATACCGCGGGCGGGGTCTGGGAGCTATTCGCGCTGCTTACCGGGCGCGCGGCCATGCTGACATTTGATGATGCCGGCCGCGTGACCGGGCGCACCGAACTCGGCGCGGAGGCGAACTACGTGGTCGAAATTGCGCCCGCGACCTGGCATTCGCTGGTTTCGCTCGCGCCCGGCACGGTGTTGTTCGAGGTCAAGCGCGGGCCGTATCGCCCGACCGGCGAGCACGACTTCGCATCGTGGGCGCCGAAGGAGGGTGACGCGCGGGCGGGCGCGTTCGTGACGTGGATGGAAAGCGCCATGCCCGGGGCCAGGGCCCCGGCGCCGGTATAACCGCTCGCGCGGGAACTTTTCGTGCGCCGCCGCGTTAACACGATGTTCAGGCGAAACCGGGGAACGGCCCCGGTACGGCGAAAAGGCGGCATCTGGCATGCAAGGCATCAACGCAGTGTCCGGCACGGCATCGATCTGGATCGGGGCGCCCTGGTGTCGTCCGGTCTCGCCGTCCATGCGTGAGCTGCCCGACCACGAGTGCGTCGCGCTCTACCAGCGGGGTAACCGTGACGCCTTCGAGGAACTGGTGCGGCGCTACCAGGACCGCGTCTACCGCTTCATCCTGCGCATGGTCGGCTCGCGCGAAGAGGCGCTGGAACTGACCCAGGACACGCTGCTCAAGGCGTTCCAGAACCTGCGGCAGTGGCGCCCCGAGGCGCTGTTTCGCACCTGGCTGTTCCAGATCGCCAGCAACACCGCGATCGACAGCCTGCGCCGCCGCAAGCACATGGAATATCTTCCGATCGACGTGAACGACGAACTGGTCGATCCCGGTGCCGGGCCGGAGCGGCTGCTGCAGCTGAGCCAGCGCTGCCGCAATCTCGAGGAGGCGCTGGCCAAGTTGCCGCACGATTTCCGCCAGGCCTTGCTATTGCGCGAGTTTGAGGACATGCCCTACAGTGAAATCGCGCTGGCCCTGGGCATCAACGAAGGAACGGTGAAGTCGCGCCTGGCCCGGGCCCGGGCCATGCTGCTGGCGCTGTGCCGGCAGAACGAGGGAACGGCGTGACGCCGCGCATGACTATTATGGAGACCCCGAACATGAACACCGATTGCCCGAGGAGTGCCGACCTGTCCGCCTACCTCGACGGCGAGCTGCCGGCGCCGGCGCGCGCCGCGCTCGAGACGCACCTGCGCGGCTGCGGCGTCTGCGACGAACACCTCGTCGCGCTCACCGGGCTGCGCCGCGGCGTGACCGCGCTCGGCCAGGAAACCGTGGGCTTCGACCTGGCGCCGCGCCTGCGCCAACGCCTGGGCGCAACGCCGGCGCCGGCGTTGCCGTGGTGGCCGCGTCCATGGGGCTGGCTGCCGCTGTCGTTCGCCGCCACCGCCACCGTGGTTATCGGCGTGTTCCTCGGCAGCCAGCTGGTGCGCACCACCGGCACTACGGATTCCTCGGCGCCGGCGATGGCGCTGTTCGACCCGATCCCGCCGGGCGGCATCTGCCTCAGCGCGCGGCCGTGCCACCTGCAGGGGAAGAGCTGATGAAACGCTGGCTTGTCGTGTTGCTCGGCTTGTCGCTGCTGCTCAACCTCGGCGTGCTCGTCGCGGTTGGCTACCATACGTTGCGCGCCGAGCCCCCGCACCTCGAGGACTACCTCAAGCTCTCGGAGCCGCAGCGCCGGCAGTGGCACGAGATGGAGCACGGCTTCATGCAGGAGCTGAACAGCGCCTGGGGCGACATCCGCGCGCACCGCGAGCGCATGATCCGCCAGATTTTCTCCGGGCGCCCGGACGCCGCCGTCATCGAGGCCGAACGCGCCGCGATCTCGCGCCTGCAGGAGCAGCAGCAGCGCCGCGTGATCGAGCAGCTCATGGCCGAGCGCAACATGCTCGATCCCGCGCAGCGCGCCGCGCTGGCGGAGCTGTTGCTGCGCCAGGAGCCGCCCGGCACGCTCGAAGAGCGCCTGCACGGAAAGTAATCCCCCCGCCCGGCCGCGCGCCGGGCGTTTCATCCCCATCGTGACCCCGCCGCCGTCTGCGCCGGCGCGGGAACATTTCCTGAATTCCTCCGTTTAAGTCTCCAGTGCGCTGTACGAACGCCCGCCACCGCGCGGGCGCCGCTGCCTCCCGGCACCGGGTCGTCAGTGCGCACCATCAAAAAACCGGAGCCAGAGGAGGAAACATGTCGCTCAAGAAGACCCTGATCAGCGCCGCCTGCGCCGCGATGGCGGGCGCCGCTGTCCCGAGCCAGGCCGCAAGCTGGACCATGATGGAGGGCGCCGAACCGCCCGACAGCACCCACAAGCTCTTCGGCGCGGTGCAGATCGTCTACGAGAACCACTTCGGTTGCGAGCGCATGGACGGCTTGCAGGGCGCGACCACGCACGCGCTTAATAACGGCCTGTTCAACAACCAGTGCCGCTCCGGCCCGGAACTGCGCGACCAGAAGGCCGATTTCTACGTGCCGAACCTGATGGTGGGCGCGCGCGGCAACTTCCTGCCCGGGCGCGTGAACTATTTCGTGACCCTGAACGCCGGCGACAACCTCGCCAACTACAAGACCTTCAAGACCTCGCGCGAGCACACCGCGACGTTCACCGACGCCAGCGTCACCCTGAGCTACATCCCGGGCGTGCGCGTGCGCCTCGGGCGCTTCAAGAAACCCGGCCCGGAGGAGCTCTACCAGGGCCTGGACGCGACCGACTACATCTTCATGACCGACTTCGTGAACCGCGTGCAGGTCGAGCGCTTTATCGAGGGCAACGCCAAGGGCACGGCCGCCATCAGCGGCCAGGGCTATTCGGGCAACATCAAGAAGTACGCGGACGACGCCGACGTCGGACGCGACACCGGCGTGCAGTTCTTCGACGCCTTCAAGCGCGACAAGTGGACCCACAGCTACGCGGTGATGCTGGCCGAGGGCGAGGGCGTGCACGGCTTCGACCTCAACAGCGGCCACGACACCAACCTCTACTGGGCCTCGGAGTACGACCTGCCGGGCGGCAAGGGCGCGCTCAAGCACGGCGTGAAGCTCTTCGGCTGGCACCAGAGCGGCAAGCGCAACTTCATCATCGACAGCGCCGGCACCAAGAGCCAGGACTTCGACAAGATCCGCTACGGCATCGGCGCCAAGGCGCTCGGCCCGATCTTCGGCGAGAACCGCGGCATCCACCGTCTCGGCTTCGAGCTGATGTACGCCGAGGGCATGATCTTCCACACCCCCGCGGGCAACATCAGCGATGCGCCGTTCGGCGGTTGGGTGCAGGTGGCGGCCGAGCGCGAGAACCAGTCGCGCGGCATCACGCTCGACTACGGCTATTACCTCAACAAGCACTGGCAGTTCGACGCGCGCTGGTCGCGCCACGACCTGCTCTACAAGTCGCTCGGCACCAGCACCTGGGGCCCGGCCGACCGGCGTGAGCTGGAGTTTCTCACGCTCGGTGCAACTTACCACTTCACGCCGGACACGCGCCTGACGTTCAACTACGAGTACCGCCACGTCACCGCGCCCGACCAGACCACGAGCACGGCGGCCAACGCCAACAACGCCTATGTCGTGACCGGCTCGGTGGGCGATCACCTCGGCCTGCGGCTGACGCACAAGTTCTGACGGGTTCGGGTCGCGCAATGTGCACCGCGTTTATCGCTCCTCCTCCACGCGGACACGCTGCGCGACCCGGTTTAACGGGACGACACGGGAACCTGACATGTCACAGCCAAACGCATTCTCGGCATCGCGCCGGACGCTCGCGCCGCTCCTGATGGCGCTCGCGCTCGCCGGCTGCGCCGGCGGCCCCGGCCCGAAGCCGGGAGCCGGCGGACCCAATTACGCCGCCTGGCCCTGTCTCGGCACGAGCCTGCCCTGCGGCGCCGTGGCCACGCGCACGCCGCAGCAGAAAACGCTCGACGGCGCGCTCAACGGCGACCCGGCGCGCGGCCAGAAGATCGCGGAGGCGCGCAACAAGGGCAACTGCCTCGCGTGCCACGTGCTCAAGGACGGCGCCCAGCCCGGCAGCCGCGGGCCGGACCTGAGCCGCTACGGGGCCGGCAAGCGCAGCGACGCCGAGACCTACGCCCTGGTCCACGACATGCGCGCACGCAATCCGGACACGGTCATGCCGCCGTTCGGCACCAATGCCATCCTCACCGAGCAGGAGCTGCGCGACGTCGTGGCCTACCTGCAGGCGTCGAAATAGGAGACGCGCCATGACCCTCACCCGTACGCTTCGCCGCACGCTCGCCGCCGCGCTGCTCGCCGGCGCCGGCCTTGGCGCCGCCGCCGCGGCCGAGGTCTACCGCGAGCACCATCCGCGCGCCGCCATCGACCCGGCCCAGGGCGCGGCCGGCGATTTTTCCGGCACCTACGGCTTCTGGAAGGACGCCGCCGCGCTCGAGCGCCACCGCGACTGGGCCGGCAGCACCGACCCGAATGCGTGGAAGCTCAACTGGAAGTATCCCGATCTCGTGGACAGCGGTGACGTGCACGCCGGCCACGTGGCGGTGGACGAGGGCGAGCGCTTTGTGCGCCGTGCCGCCGCACGCGAGCCCGGCTTTCTCGCCTGCCTCGGCGAGGGCAGGAACGAGCTCAAGGGCGTCGCCGCCGGTTATCCCAAGTACGACGCGAAACTCAAGAAGCTGATGACCGTCGAGGCGCGCGTCGAGCACTGCGCCAAGGCCGAGCTGTGGGACGACGTCCGCCAGGGCTCGCCGCTCAACACCAAGATCGCGGCGTACGTGAAGTCGCAGAGCGCGGGCCTGCCGATCCGGGTGGATCTGTCCGCGGCGCCGGTGATGGCGGCGTACCGCCGCGGCGAGCAGCTGTTCTACACCAAGGTCGGGCAGCTCAATTTCGCCTGCGCCTCGTGCCACACGCCGGGCAGCATCATGGGCCACAAGCTGCGCGGCGAGGTGCCGACCACGCCGTTCGGCGACGCCGCGCACTTCCCGACCTACCGCACGCCGGTGGGCGAGGTGGAGTCGCTGCACCAGCGCTTCGGCCGCTGCCTGAACCAGATGCGCGCCCAGCCGCTCAAGCCCGGCGACCCGGCGTACGTGGATCTCGAGGTGTTCTACACCGTGCTTTCCAACGGCTATCCCATCACCGTGCCGTCGATCCGCTGACGCGGCGGCGCACAACGATTCGATGAACGAGGTAACAGACGTGAACACACAACGCAGGACCTTTCTCCGCACCACCGCCGGCGCCGGCCTGATCGCCGCCGCGGCCGTTGCCGGGCTGCTCAAGCCCGCGCGCGTGCTCGCCGCCGGCTGGGACAAGGCGGCATTCGAGGCCAAGGGCGTACCCGAGGCGCTCAAGGCGCTCGGCGCGGGCGCGGCCGAGCCGAGCAAGCAGGTCGTCATCAAGGCCCCGGACGCGGCCGAGAACGGCGCGGTGGTGCCGGTGGAGGTGACAAGCCAGCTCCCGAACACCGAGGCGATCCTGGTGCTGGCGGAGAAGAACACCACGCCGCTGGTGGCGAACTTCGAGCTGGCGAACGGCGCCGAGCCCTACGTCGCGACGCGCATCAAGATGATCCAGAGCTCGGCGGTGCGCGCCGTGGTGCGCGCCGGCGGCAAGTATTACAGCGCGAGCAAAGAGATCCGGGTCACGATCGGCGGCTGCGGCGGCTGAACGCGCGCCCACCGCCACACACGAGGTAACGAACATGGCAGAACCGATGAAAATTCGCACCCAACTCAACGGTGACGTCGCCGACATCCGGGTGGCGATGATGCACATCATGGAGACCGGCCAGCGCAAGGACCCGCGCACCGCCGAGGTCATCCCGGCGCACTACATCCAGCAGGTCCAGGCCACGGTGAACGGCAAGACCGTGCTTTCGGCCCAGTGGGGGCCGGCGGTGTCGAAGAACCCGTTCCTGGGTTTTCGCGTGCGCGGGGTCAAGGCCGGCGACAAGCTGGTCGTGAGCTGGGAAGACAACAAGGGCGAACGCAACAGCGCCGAAGCGGTCGTGAAGTGACGCGACGGACAACGAAGGAGTCGACATGAATACGAAGTTTCTCTCCGGCCTGACCGCCGTCGCGCTCGCGGCGCTGCTGGCGCTGCCCGCGCCCGGTCGCGCCGATGGCTCGAAGAAGGATGCGCCCGCCGCCGACCCGGACCGGCGCCTGGCGCTCAAGCTGCTGCCGCACGAGCGCGACCTGGTGCTGCAGGAGATGCGCAATTTCCTCACCGTGCTCCAGACCATCATGGACGCACTGCTGCGCAACGACATGGCCACGGTCGCCAAGGCCGCGCGCACCATGGGCAGCGGTGCGGCCAACGAGATCCCGCCGGAGACGGTGGCCAAGCTGCCGGACAACTTCAAACAGATGGCCGGCACGGTGCACATGGCGTTCGACACCATCGCGCTCGACGCCGAGGCATTGGGCGATACCAACCACACGCTGGGACAGCTGAACGGCATGCTGCAGACCTGCAATGCCTGCCACAGCACTTACCAGGTGCACATGGTCCAGCCCAGGCGCGCCGCGGCGCCCAAGAAGGACGGCCGCTGACGCGGCCACGGTTCAACCTGATTCGACGAGTGACGTACATGACAAGCAACTCCGGCAATTCCCTGGTTCTGGGCCTGTTTCTCGTGTTCGGCTGGCTGCACGCGCCGGCGGCACTGGCGGCGGACGATCACGCCGCCACGCACCGGCACGACGCCCACGCCGCGCCCAAGGGGATCACGCTCAACAACGGCAAGAAATGGAACACCGACGAACCGCTGCGCCGCGGCATGGGCAACATCCGCGCGCTCGTCGAACACCATCACCATGCGACCCACGGCGGAAAGCCCGCGGCCGCGACGTACGACAAACTGGCCAAGGGTATCCACACCGAGACGACGTACATCTTCCAGAACTGCAAGCTCGACAAGCAGGCCGACGAGGTGCTGCACGTGATCCTCACCGAGGTGCTGGGCGGGGCGGCGGCGATCGAGGGCAAGCAGAAGGGCGCGAGCCGCGACCAGGGCGTGGCCCGGGTCGTCGGCGCGCTGAACGACTACGGCCGCACCTTCAACCATCCCGGCTGGAAGCCGGTGCAGTGACCGCGTGACCGGACGCATCCATGCGCATATCGGCCATCCGGCGCGTAATGGCGCTGGCGGCGCTGGCGGTCGCGCCGGCGCTGCACGCCGCGCACCCGCTCATCACCGAGGACACCGGCACCCAGGGCCGCGGGAATTCCCAGCTTGAGCTCACGATCGAGCGCAGCCATGACGAGGCCGAGGGCGTTCACCGGCACAATACCCAGGCGAACGCCGTGCTCGGCCACGGCGTGCGCGACGATCTCGACCTGCTGCTCACGCTACCCTACAAGCGCCAGCGCACCGAAGAAGACGGTGCGGTCACCGAGCACGCCGGCGGCGGCGATGTCGGCCTCGACGCCAAGTGGCGCTTTCTCGAACGCGACGGCTTCAGTATGGCGCTCAAGCCCGGCGTCACGGCGCCGACCGGCGACGACGCCCGCGGCCTCGGGACCGGACGCGCGGCCTGGAGCCTGTTCCTCGTCTCGTCGTTCGAGCGCGGGCCGTGGGCGCTGCACGTGCACGCCGGCCACCTCCACAACCGCAACCGCGTCGGCGAGCGCGTCAACCGCTGGCATGTCTCGGTCGCCGGCTGGCGCGAGGTCGGGCCGCTCAAGCTGGTGGCGGACCTCGGGACCAATACCAACAGCACCGCGTCGGCCGACAGCGACCCGGCGTATTTCATCTTCGGCGTCATCTATTCGGTGCGCAAACGGCTCGACCTCGACCTCGGTTACAAGAAGGGCATCAGCCGGGCGGAGACCGACCGCACCTGGCTCGGCGGGGTGACGTGGCGATTCTGAGCCGCCTAACGGGCGGCGGAACGGGCAGTCAATCTGAAACCAAGCGAGGAGAAACCACATGCTGACGAACAAACCCAAGACCCTCTGGATGGCCGGCGTCGCGCTGGCGCTGGCGGCAGGCACGGCGCCCGCCGCCGAGCCGGCAGCGGGCGGCAAGCCGGCCGACCCGATCCAGCAGATGATGCAGAACTACAAGCCGGAGCTGAAGCAGAAGATCATGAAGCTCACGCCGGAGATGCGCGCCACCGTCAAGAAGCTGCACGACGGCCACACACGCAAGAGCCAGCAGCTCACGCTGCGCCAGATCATGCACGAGATCCTGTCGGACTATCAGAGCATCGCCGCGGGCATTGCTACCGACAACGCCGAACAGGCGGCCGACAGCGCGCGCCGGCTCGCCAATCACCGCATCCCCAAGGGCGGGCTGTTCCCGTATTTCCCGCTCGAGATGGTCAATGACGCCGACATGGGTGTGTTGCCGACCATGAACGAGGCAGTCGAGGGCAGCGCACTCAAGCTCGCCGAGGCCGCCGAGAAGGGCGACATGGCCACGGCCGCGGCGCGGCTGAGCGACATCATGACCGGCTGCGTGGCCTGCCACCAAAAGTTCCGCGCCTCGCCCCCGGGCGCGTCCAACCTGCTGCTGAAGAAGTAGTCGCGAACAACTCACGGAGAAGGAACATGAACGTCGATCGCATCATCCACCTGATGGCCGGCACGCTGGTCATGCTCGGCATCGTCCTCAGCCACTACGCCCACCCGAACTGGATCTGGCTGAGCCTGCTGGTGGGCCTCAACCTGGCGCAGAGCGGCGTCACCGGCTTCTGCCCGGCGGCGTTTCTGCTGAAGAAAGCCGGCGTCAAGGACAGCAGCTGCTGCTCCTGACCGCCGGCGCTCGAACGACTCCTCCATTGGCTGGCGACGGACCTCCGTCGCCAGTATTTTTTTGCGGACGGTTCTTCAGCCGCTCCCTTTCCCCAGTCGTAGCGTAAACAGTTCCCCCAACGCCTTCCGCATCTCGCTGATCGTCACGTGCCGCTGCAGCGGCGGGTACTGCCACTGCGTGCAAGTCAGGCCCGTCACCTGCGGCTGACGATCGGAATGCAGCACGAGGATCGTGGAATAAACCTCGAAACTTGGGGTGCCGTCCGAGGCGAAGACGGCGCCCGGCGCACTCCGGGTGTAGCGGATCTCCCGCGTCGTCTTTGTAACCTCGAATTCGCCGGGAGCAATCGTTTGCGGCGTGTCGAGGCGGCGGCGTACGTCGAAGGTGCAGAACGGATGGTGGGGATTCACCTCGGCATAGCCGAGCACGCGCCCGCCCTGCAGGTAGACGTCCACGCGGTCCGCCGGAATGACCAGCTCGCGGTGCAGGATGATCCGCGTGCCCACGGGAACGGCGTAATACGGCGAATTTTCGTCTCCCTGGTAAGCGGCGGTCTGGCAGGCGGCAAGCAGCGAAGCAAGAACGAGAATCGCGATGCGGCGCATGGGGTACCTCCGTGTCAGCGTAGGGGCGGGGGCATTACCTCTTTGAAACTGCGGATGGCGGAAAATTCCCCGACTTCCTTTTCCGGCTGTTTCGAGTCCGGCCGGCGCACGGCGAGCAGCTGGGCGACGCCGTAGGCGCGCGCCGCGCGCAGCACCGGCAACGAGTCGTCCACCAGCAGCGCGGTCTCTTTCTCGAACGGCTGTACGCGCTGCATCTTCTTCCAGAAATCCGCGTTTTCCTTGGGGATGCCGAGATCGTGCGAGCACACCACGGCGTCGAAATGGTGCCCGAGCCGGGTGCGGCGGAATTTGAGATCGATGGCTTTGCCGTGGGCATTGGTGACGAGCACCATGCGCCGGCCGGCGGCGCGCACGGCCACAAGAAACTCGAGTACGTGCGGGTGCACCGCGATCAGGTGGTCCACCTCCTCCTTGAGCTGGGGGATGTCGAGTTCGAGCTCGCGGGTCCAGTAGTCCACGCAGTACCAGTCGAGCGTGCCCTCGGCCTTCTTGTAGCGGGCCATTAACTCTGTCTTGGCGGCCTCGAGCGGCAGTCCGCGTTTCTCGGCATAGCGCAGCGGTACGTGCTCGAGCCAGAAGTGGTTGTCGTAGTGCAGGTCGAGCAGCGTGCCGTCCATGTCGAGCAGCACGGTGTGGACGGTTTTCCAGGCAATCATGGCGGCGGCAAAACTTTTGTGCGGCGATGGAGTCTGCGGCATTATAAAGGAATCCCTCCTGCGGAATGCCCACATGCTCCGTCTGTTGTTCACGGTATTTTTCCTGCTCACGCCGGTTTCCGGCGTTCTGGCCGCGCCGGTGCTGGTGGACGGCGCCGTGCTCGAAAAACAGCTCGCCGACCCGAAGCTCGTGCTCGTCGACATGAGCGAGGACGACAACCAGTACCTGCGCTTCCACCTCCCCGGCGCCGTGCGCCTGCCGTACGACGTGCTGGTGAAGCAGCGCAAAGACAAGGTACCTGTGCGCCTCGACGACGCCGAACTCGCGCGCGTACTCGGGCGTCTCGGGATCGCGCGCGACTCGCGCGTGGTGATCTACGACGACATGGGCGGGCTCAATGCCGCGCGCCTGTTTTGGGAGCTCGAGCGTCTGGATCATGCCGAGGTGTCGGTGCTCGACGGCGGGCTGGTGCGCTGGATTCTCGACGGGCGCAAGGTGGCGAACAACGCTCCACGGCGCGTGCCCGTGGTTTATCAGCTCCCGACGCGCGGGCGCAGCAGTGAAGCGACACTCGCCGACGTGCGTGCCGCAGTCCAGAACCGTACGCTGCTGCTCGACGTGCGCAGCGAGGAAGAATACGCGGGCGAGGCGAAGAAACCGCGCACCGGCCACGTGCCCGGCGCGCGCCTGTGGCCCTGGGATATGGCAGTGGACTTCGAGCGCGGCTTCGTGCAGCGCGACGCGGCGGCGCTCAAAAAATCGCTCGCCCAGGCCGGCGCCGATCCGAACGTCCCCGTGATCGCCTATTGCCGCTCCGGGCACCGCGCCGCGCGCGCCTATCTCATGCTGCGCAGCCTCGGCTACGATAACGTGAAGGTCTACGCCAACTCGATGAACGAATACGCCGCGGTGCGCGACGCGCCGCTGAAACAGGGGAAACAGCCATGAACCTGATGCTGGGTGAACGCGCGGTCGAATTGCGTTTGAGCGAACGTGCACGCGCACAGCTTGCGCACGAGACCGGGCCGCTCGATATCGAGATGGAGCTGTATTTTTCCTGCCTGCTGCGCAAGCGCGTGCATTTCCTCGCCGCGCCGCATGCCAACGTCGCCGCCCGAGCCTCGCTCAACGACAACGTCAGCGTGAGTTTCCGGCCGGTGACGACGCGGGCCTGCTCGATCAGCGAGGTAATCGACGAGCCGGAAGTGGAAACCGCGCCGCTGGTGCGTACCGCCGCGTTCACACCGGAGTGGCTCGCGCTCGATTACGCGCAGGGGAAATGGGCAGGGGAGTTTGGGTACTGAAGTGGTGCCGCCTTCGGCGGCGATTGCTAACGACTACTAGCGGGGCGCTCCGCCCCCTGCACCCCCGGGTGACTTTTGTCTTGGCAAAAGTCACCAAAACCGTTCTGCCCCGGATGGCGCGAATACTCCCTCGTGTACGCGCCTTTGCCTTCCGGTCGTCCGACAGGACATCCCTGTCCTGGCGGCCGACGCGCGGGGTCCCTCCCCGCGCCCCTTCGGGCTTGCGGGCAAAGGGCTTGCGCCACTCGGGCGCGCCATACGGGGCTGAGAACCCCGAGGTTTTACTTGTTGCTGTCAGCAGCAATCTTTGAATCAGACTGTCTCCGCTAGCCAATTCTCGGCATCCGCCGATTCGTCGAACGTCTCGACCTCGGCGTCGGTGAACGCCGCCGACAGCCAGCCGACCCACGTGAGCCACTGGTTGTCGGTGACCACCGCCACGCGGCGGAAGTCGCGCGGGTGCGCGCGTGTGAAGCGGATGTCCTCCCACGCCACGTCCAGCGTGAAGCCGGACATTTGCGTGAGGTCCATGAGCAGGCGCACCTTGGGCGCAGTTTTGAGGCCGCCCGTGACCGCGGTTTCGAGCTCGTGGTAATCCGCGAGCGTCAGCTCGCCGTACACGTGGACCTTGAGCAAATCGCCCTGTTCCTCGATGACGATCATGTGGCCTCCCTCGCGGGATGTGGATACATCCCCTTCTGACTAGAATATAGCCGAGCCCCTCCCGAGCGCACCATGACCCGCAAACCCGTCATCACCCGTACTGAAACGCTGGCGCGCACGCGCCTGTTCCGTGTCGAAAGCGTCGGCCTGCGTTTCTCTAATGGCACTGAGGTGGAGTTTGAACGCCTGCGCAGCCCGTCCCGTGGCGCGGTGCTGGTGGTGCTGATGCTCGATGCCGATACGGTACTGCTGATCCGCGAGTACGCCGCAGGCGTGGAGCGTTACGAGCTTGCCCTGCCCAAGGGGCGCATCGAGGACGGTGAGGCGGTCGTCGAAGCCGCGAACCGCGAGATCATGGAGGAAGTCGGCTACGGCGCGCGCAGGCTCACACCGCTCAAGATCATGACGCTCGCGCCCGGCGCCTTCGACCACGCGACGCACGTGGTGCTGGCCGAGGAGCTTTATCCCGCGCGCCTCGAGGGCGACGAGCCCGAGGCACTCGAAGTCGTGCCGTGGCGGCTCGACGCGCTTGCCGAGCTGCTGGAACACGAGGAGTGCACCGAGGCGCGCTCGATCGCGGCGCTGTTCATGGCGCGCGATCTGCTGTGCGCACGGCCCTGAGTCGTCACGCGACCCCATGACCGATCCCTGCCAGTATCTCGACGGCGTGCGCGCCCTCGCGCTCGACGCCGGGCGGCGCATCCTCGACGTGTACGAGCGCGATTTTGACGTGGTGGAAAAGGGCGATGGCTCGCCGCTCACGGCCGCCGACCGCGCGGCGCAGGACGTCATCGCCGCGGGTCTCACGCAGCTTGCGCCCGATGTGCCGCTGCTCTCCGAGGAATCGGCGGCGGCGGCGTTCGAGAAGCGTCGTGCATGGGAACGCTTCTGGCTGGTCGATCCGCTGGACGGCACCAAGGAGTTCGTTAACCGCAACGGCGAGTTCACCGTGAACATCGCGTTCATCGAGGCCGGCCGGCCGGTGCTCGGCGTGGTGTACGTGCCGGTGCTCGGAATGACTTATTACGCTTGTCGCGGACAGGGCGCGTTCAAGCACAAGGGCGCCGAGACGCCGCGCGCGCTACGCGCGCGGGCGCGGCCGGGCGACAAACCGATCGTGGCCACGAGTCGTTCGCACCCGAGCGCGTTCCTGGCGGCATTTCTGGCGCGCATCGGACTGCACGACACCGTGAGCATGGGTTCGAGCCTCAAGTTCTGTCTCGTGGCCGAGGGCGCGGCCGACCTGTATCCGCGCCTCGGACCCACGATGGAATGGGACACGGCGGCGGCGCAGTGCGTGGTGGAGGAGGCCGGCGGCGTGGTGCTCGACCGCGACGGCCGGGCGCTGACCTATAACAAGCGCGACCTGCACAATCCCTGGTTCGTGGCGGGCGGCCCCGGCGCCGGCGACTGGCTGAAGTACCTGCCGCCCGAAGTGTGACTTGGAAACTCAAGGAAAAAGACGAAGCTGACCACAGAGGTCACAGAGAACACAGAGGTAAGAAATCCGGATTTTTCTCCGTGACCTCTGTGCTCTCTGTGGCAAATATCTTTTTTAATGTGTTCTTACTTCGTTCGTATCAATACCCGGTCGTCCGGCCCCGGCGCCGGGCTGTAGACCACGAGTGCGGCACCTACTTCCAATCCGCGGTTCACATAGTAGTGCACCACGTCGCGCGGAATGTGGATCACGTCGCCGACCTTCACCGGATGCTCTTTGCCGGCGATGTGCATTATGCCGTTGCCGCGCAGCAGCCACACGGTGATATCGGAGTCGGCGTGGATGTGCGGGGGTTCGCGGTCGCGCACCTGTACCAGCACGTGCCTGGTGCGCGGGTTCTCGTAGAGCGGCGTGACCTTGAAGTCCTCGCGCTCGCCGAGCGGGTTGGCGGCGAGGATTTTTTCCAGGTTGCGCGGCGCGTAGCGGTCGGCATCCTTCGCTTCAGGCCCGAGCCAGTCAGCGGGCGCCGCCGGTGCGCCCAGGCCTAATACGACAACGACAGCGATGATGGCAGGTTTCATGGGTATCCCTCCGGGCGACCAGGAAAGCGGCAGCTTTGGTTTGCTTATCGTCTGTGCGCCAGCGCGCGGTGGCGGAAGCACGACATCAGGTGATCGTTGACCATGCCCACGGCCTGCATGTGGGCGTAGATGATGGTCGAGCCCACGAAACGGAAGCCGCGCGCTTTCAGATCCTTCGACAGCGCATCGGATTCCTTCGTGCGCGCGGGGATGTCCTTCAGGGATCGGCGGCGGTTCACGCGCGGGCGCCCGCCCACGAAGCGCCACACGTATTTATCGAACGATCCGAATTCCTTTTGTACCGCCAGAAACGCCCGTGCGTTGCCAATGGCGGCGGCGATTTTAAGGCGGTTGCGTACAATGCCGTCGTTCTTGAGCAGTCGGCGGACGTCGCGTGCGGTAAAGCGCGCCACGCGCGCGGCGTTGAAGTTCGCGAACGCCTTCCGGTAGTTTTCACGTTTGCGCAAAATCGTGATCCAGGAAAGGCCCGCCTGCGCGCCTTCGAGAATCAGGAACTCGAAATGCTTGCGGTCATCGTGCACCGGCACGCCCCACTCGGTGTCGTGATAGCGCACGTACAGCGGATCGGCGCCGCACCAGCCGCAGCGTGGCTTGCCTGGTATACCGGGCGCGCCCTTTTTATTTTGGGTCATGGCCGCTCGAACGTGAGCGAGGCCCAGACCGACTCCCAATCGGCGTTGGTCTTGGGCGGCGCCGGGAACATGTGCACAGTAGTGATAATCCAAGGCCCGTCCCTGCCCTTCAGCAGATTGAAAATCACGCGTCCATCCTTGTCTGTGCGCATCTTTAACTTGTTGTATGGTTCAGTTTTGCTGAACGCTACCACTAGTGCCCCCTCAAGCGGTCGTCCCTCATAGAGAAGCCGGACAGGCAGGCGGTCAGTGAGCAGCGGATTGGCTTCTGCCACGAGCTCAAGGCGCAGACCGAGTGCGCGGTCCGGCGAGGAGGTCCTCGCTTTGCGCGTGATTACCAATGCCTTGGCGCTGCGTGAGTAATTTTCGCGGATGATTTTGCCCTTGGGTGTACCGTATGCGCGCAGCGTTTTCACGCGTTCGAGCCCTTCCTTTTCGAGGTACTGCTCGAACTCGGCGAGCGTGTCGAACGTGACCGTGAACCGCGTACTGCGGTAGGCGACGATGTAGGGGCCGGGGCGCGAGACCGTGAACTGGCCGGCGGGGTCGTCGCCAAGCGTGCCGGAAATGTTCCGTTCGCCATCGGGACCGATGACGGCATAGCGCTCGAACGTATCGGGCAGATAGACCGTCGGTTCGCCGGCGAAGTCCATGCCGACGAACAGCCGCAGCGGAACCTTGGCGCCGACCGCGGGTCGGAAGCTGCCGGGCTCGATCCAGAAATCGTGCGCCACCGCACCCGGTGCGAGCAGCAGCCCTGCTACGACGGACAATAAACGCATCATTCGGTTAAACTCGCGGCGCGATCCAGCGGGTGGGCAAGGCGCCCGAGCTTAGCATACGGTTGCGAGGACAAAGAAAAATGCGTTTGGTTTTCTTCGGGTGGCTGTGGCCGTTGCTGTTTTTCTGGTTGGCCGCTCCGGTCGTCGCGCACGAAATCCGGCCGGCGGTGGTCACGGTTACTTTCGAGCAGGGCCAGTACCGCATCGAGATCAGCACCAACATGGAAGCGGCACTCGCGGGCGTGAGCCCGCGCCACAAGGACACGAGCGAATCGCCGCAGGCGAAACTCTACGACGAGTTGCGCCAGCTGCCGCCCGCCGCGCTGCGGGCGCGCATCGAGGCGTTCCAGAAGAAATTCCTCGACGGTATCCAGATCGAGTTCGACGGCGAGCGCGTGACGCCGGCGCTCGACACGGTCGAGGTGCCAGAGGCCGGCGACCTGCGCGTCGCGCGCCTGTCGGTGGTGAAGCTCTCGGGCGCCATTCCGTCCGGGGCGAAGGTGTTCCGCTGGCGCTACGCCGCCGAGTTCGGCGACAACGTCGTGCGCCTGCGCGCGGGACCAGATGGAAAACTGGAAGCGGTGTGGCTCAAGGAGGGCGAGAAGAGCGAACCGTACGTGCTTGGCATGGGCCTCAAGCCGCGCACCCGCGCCGAGATCGCGTGGCAATACACCGCGCTCGGTTTCACCCACATCCTGCCCTACGGGCTCGACCATATTTTGTTCGTGCTCGGGCTGTTCCTGCTAAGCGTGCACTGGCGGCCGCTGCTCATTCAGGTGACGTCGTTCACCGTGGCGCACTCGATCACGCTCGGGCTTTCCATCTACGGCGTGTTCTCGCTGCCGCCGACGATCGTCGAGCCGTTGATCGCCGCGTCCATCGTCTACGTCGCGGTCGAGAACATCCTCACCTCCACGTTGCACGCGTGGCGGCCATTCGTGGTGTTCGGCTTCGGGTTGTTGCACGGCCTCGGTTTCGCCGGCGTGCTGCATGAGGTCGGTCTGCCGCGCAGCGAGTTCCTTACCGGCCTCATCACCTTCAATGTCGGCGTCGAGCTCGGCCAGCTCGCGGTGATCACGTTGGCGTTCCTGCTGGTGGGGTATTGGGGCAAAGACCGGCCGTGGTACCGCGCGCGCGTGATCGTGCCGTCCTCGGGCGCGATCGCCCTCACCGGCGCGTACTGGACCGTCGAGCGCGTGTTTCTCTAACCGCCGAGCGCGGCGCGCAGTTCGCCGATGGCGAAGGTCTCGATCAGGTCGGCGCCGCGCGCGACGAGTTTGCGCGCCATTTCGGGGTCATCAACCTCATAGATAACGACCTTGGCGCCGGGAAAGCGCAGCTTCCCCCACCACGGCAGGCCGTTCACGTCGCAGAACAGGAACTCCGGCGCCAGCGCGGCGAGCGCCTTTTGCTTTCGTTCGCGCCACTGTTCGATCACCGCGCCCACGCGCCAGCCAGCGCGCTTCGCCGCCGCCAGCGGTTCCAGCGCAAATGAAATCAGGACGCAGCGGGTTTGCGCCGGCCGCAGGTCGCGGAGCACGCGCGTGAGCACGGCGTCGGCGCCGAAGCTGTTCAATGCCTCGCGCTTGAGCTCGACGAAGGCGGTGACTTCCGGGTGCCGGGCGAGCAGCGCCGCGAGCTCGGCGAGTGACGGGATGCGTTCGTGCGCGTAGCGCGTGCCGAAGCGTCCGGGCTCGCTTGCGGGAAATCGCCGCAATTCCTCGAACGTGTAGTGCGAAATAGTGCCTTCCATGCCGCAGACGCGCCGGATGTTTTCGTCGTGAAACAGCACCGGCACCTGATCGCGCGTCAGCTGCACGTCCACCTCGACGTAGCGCGCCCCGGCGGCGATCGCACCCTCGAGGCTGGCGAGCGTGTTCTCCGGAAAGCGCCGCGGATAGCCGCGGTGGGCGACGAACTCGGGTTGGGACATGCGCCAACTGTAGCATCCCTCGCCGGGCGGTTGATGCAGGTCAAGCCGGCGCGGGCGTGAATACAGAAGAATCTGTCGTGTCCGAACACAACGAGACACGACATGGTCAAGGCACGGAAGGCGGTATTAACAGGTGTGGTAGCCCTTTTGGCGATCGCAGGCGGACATCATCTTTTGGCCTCGCCGGCCGGAATGGAGAGGGGCCCGCCGGCGAAGCGCGAGGGCACGCCGGTCAAGGTGACCGAAGAGATGCGCGGCGCCGGCATGGTGTCGAGCGGTGTGGAACTGCCGGCGATCCCGCCGGTCACCGGCAACCGCAAGCAGCCGGTGCCGTCCTGGGGCAAGCCGCTGCCGTTCCCGATTGTGATCGCCGACCGGCGCAACAACCGCCTGATCGAGATCGCGCCCGACAAGCGCATCGTCTGGGAATTTCCCTCGCCCGATCTCGTACTTTACCGCGGCAACGAGGACGTGAACTTCTCCGAGGACGGCAGGCGGCTGGCCGTGAGCGAGGAGGACAATTACGACGTACACATCGTCGACTACGAGAAGAAGGCCGTCACCTGGACCTTCGGCGTGCCGGACACGCGCGGCAGCGGCGCGCGCCACCTCAATTACCCGGACGACGCCCACCTGCTGTCCGACGGCAAGTTCCTGACCGCCGACATCCGCAACTGCCGCGTGCTCATCATCGATCCGGCGACAAACCGGATCGACACCCAGTGGGGCCGCGCGGGCGATCGCAAGTACTGCCGGCACAACCCGCCGCACGAACTCGGGCTGCCCAACGGCGCGACGCCGCTGGAGAACGGCGACATCCTGGTGACCGAGATCGTCGATTCGTGGATCACGCGCCTCACGCGCCAGGGCGAGGTCGTGTGGGCGCGGCGCGCGCCCAAGGTGCGCTATCCGTCCGATGCGTTCCCGACGGTGGACGGCAAGCAGGTGATCGTCGCCGACTTCGCCAAGCCCGGGCGCGTGGTGATCTTCGACCCCGCGACCGGAAAGCTAACATGGGAGTATTTCGTGAAGGAGGGCGAGAAGATGCTGGACCATCCCTCGCTCGCGCGCGAGCTGCCGGTAACCGGCGACATCATTGTCGCCGACGACCTGCGCCACCGCGTGGTCGTGATCGACCGTCAGACGAAAGAGATCATCTGGCAGTACGGCGTAACCGACCAGACCGGCCACGCGCCCGGCTATCTTTGGTATCCGGACGGCTTCGACCTCGACGTGTTCCGCGACTGGAAGAAGGCGCTCGGCGTGCGCTGACACGACGCGCACAAAAGCTCAAGACATGTGATGCGGCGCGGATTGCCGTATGCTCGTGCGCATGAGCGAAATGAAGCGCAACGTCTGGCTGTTGTCCGGCTGTCAGGCGTTGATGAACTCCGGCAACTCGCTGCTGATCGCCACCTCGGCGCTGGTGGGTTTCCAGCTGTCGCCCGACAAGTCGCTCGCCACGTTGCCGCTGGCGCTGCAATATTTCACCAGCATGCTGACGACCATCCCGGCGTCGTTCCTGATGAAAGCCATCGGACGCCGGGGCGGGTTCGTGGTCGGGACGCTGTTCGGCCTGGCCGGCGCCGGGCTCGCCGCCACGGGCATCGTGGTCGGCAATTTCGTCTACTTCTGCCTGGCCGCGGCACTGATCGGCGCGTTCAACGGTTTTGGCATGTACTACCGGTTCGCCGCCGCCGACACGGCCACGCCCGACTACAAGAGCCGCGCCATCTCCTTCGTCGTCGCCGGCGGCGTGGTGGCGGCGGTCGTCGGGCCGAACCTGGCGAACTGGACCCGCGACTGGCTGTCCGGCATCGAATTCGCCGGCAGCTACCTGAGCCTGCTCGGTATCTACGGGTTGTCGTTGGTGACGTTGCTGTTCGTGCGCATCCCGGCACCCACGGTCGCGCAGGCGCACGCGCACGGGCGGCCGCTGGCCGTCGTCGCGCGCCAGCCGGCGTTCATCGTGGCGCTTGCCGCCGGCGCGCTCGGTTACGGCGTGATGGCGCTGGTGATGACCGCGACGCCGCTCGCCATGCACCAGCACGCGCACGCGTTCGCCGACACCGCGTTCGTGATCGAGTGGCACCTGATCGGCATGTTCGCGCCGTCGTTCTTCACCGGCCATCTGATCCGCCGCTTCGGCACGCTCAACGTGATGCTCGCGGGCGTCGCGTTCAGCATCGGCAGCGTCGCGATGGGTCTCGCGGGCACGGCGGTGGCGCACTTCTGGGTCGCGCTCACGCTGCTCGGGGTGGGGTGGAATTTCCTGTTCGTCGGCGCGACCGCGCTGCTGACCGAGACCTATACCGAGACCGAGAAGGCCAAGACCGAGGCGCTGAACAACTTCGCGGTGTTCACCGCGATTACCCTCTCGAATCTCTCGGCCGGGGCGCTGCAGCACCACTTCGGCTGGCGCACGGTGAATGTCGGCGTGTTGCCCCTGATCGCCGTAATCCTCGGCGCGCTGCTGTGGCTGCGCGCGCGCCGTGCCGCCGCGGCGGCCGTCAGCCCGGCCGAGTGAACGTAAGCTCCGGCCCCGGCCGGCCGATGTAAAACCCCTGGGCGTAGTCCACGCCGAGCTCGCGCAGCACCGCGAGGATGTCGGCGCTTTCCACGTACTCGGCCACGACCTGTTTCCCCAGGCTGTGCGCCACGTCGGTCATCGCCTTCACCAGCGCCCGGTTCTGCGGATTCATCGGCAGATCGCGTACGAAACTGCCGTCGATCTTGACGGTATCCACCGGCAGCACGCGCAGGTGCGCGAACGAGGTGAAGCCGACACCGAAGTCATCGAGCACGAAGCGGCAGCCGAGCGCGCGCAGCGGCTCCATGAAGGCCTTGGCGCGCAGCAGGTTGCGCACCGCGGCGGTCTCGGTGATCTCGAACAGCACGCGTCCCGGGGTGACGCCGCCCTCGTCGAACACGCGCTGGAGCCAGCGGAACAGCGCGTCGTCGCCCAGGTGCGCGCCGCTGATATTGATCGCGAGCGAAACGTCGCGTCCCGCGGCCTCGAGGCCGGCGAGATGGCTGAAGGCGAGCTCGAGCACGCGGTAGTCGAGGCGCGTAATCAGCCCCGATTTTTCGGCCGCGGGAATGAAGTCGCCCGGAAACACGAGCGTGCCATCGGGTTCCTGCAGGCGCACCAGCGCCTCGTAGTGGCGCACCGTTCGGTCCGCGATGCGCAGCACCGGCTGGAAGTGCAGCACCAGACGCCCCTCCTCGATCGCGGTGTGCAGCCGTTGCAGCCAGTAGTGCGTGCGTGTTTCCTGTTCGCGCAGTTCGGCGCTGAAGACCAGGATGGCATCGAGCGGGTGTTCCTGCGCCTGGCGCAGGGTGATTTCCGCGCGCGACACCAGCTCCTCGGCGCTCGCGCCGTGCTCGGGGTAGCAGGTGACGCCGACCTTGCCGGTCAGGTGCAACAGCTCGCCGCGCACCTCGTGCGTCAGGTGTCCCAGGCCGGCGAGCAGCTTCTCCGCCACGGTGCGCGCGCCGGCCTCACCGGTTTCGGGCAGCACGACGAGAAAACGATTGCCGCCAAGGCGCGCGACCAGGGTTTCCTCGTCGCGCCCGACCAGGTCGGCGCCGCGCACCGTGCGCCGCAAAAACTCGCCCACCTGCACCAGGATCGCATCGCCCACCTGGCGGCCGTACATCTCGTTGATCTGCACGAACCGGTCGATGCCGAGATTGAGACAGGCGAGCAGACGCTGGTTGCGTCGCGCCAGTTCGAGCAGGTTTGCGAGCACCAGCAGGATGCCGCGCTGGTTCAAAAGCCCCGTGACCGGGTCGTGGTCGGTGAGGTACTCGGCCTCGTGTTCGGCGCGTCGCTGGTCGGTCAGGTCGTGCACCGTACACACGAACAGCCGCTCGGCGCCGATCTTCGCCGGGGCGATGCCGAGCCGGATCGGAAATGTCTCGCCGTCGGCCCGCAGGCCGGTGGATTCCAGCGCGAGGTTCGACTGGCCGGCGGGCCGGCGCAGCAGCTCGCGTAGACGCCGGTGCAGCTGCACGGCCTCGATCTCGGTGAACAGGGCGCGCAGCGCCGCGCCGCCGAGACCGCCCGATTCACGCCGGAACATGCGCTCGGCGGCACGGTTCGCGGAGCGCACGATGCCATGCGCGTCGAGCGTGAGGATGCCCTCGACGGCGGTGTTGAGCACGGCGCTGTTGAAGGCGTTGGCGCGCTTGAGCAGGCGGTAGCGCGCGTAGGCGCCGAAGCCGACGGCGAGCGTCAGCACGGCGATAATCAGGTACACGACCCGTTCGGTGGTCCACAACGGCGGCGGCGTACCGTACCAGCGCTCGTAGATTGCCCGATAATGCGGCGTGCCGGTGAACGCCACGATCTCCTTGTTCAGGATATCGAGCAGCGCACGGTTTCCCTTGCGTACCGCGACCGCGCGTTCGAGCACGATGAGCGGCGGCCCGATGCGTCGGATACGGTGCGTCAGGTTGAGCTGATGCGCCATCTGCTCGACGGTCGGGTCGGGATAGACGAGGGCATCCACCTCGCCGCGGTCCAGCGCCGCCAGCATCTCGCCGATGGTGTCGTAGTCGCGCAGTTTTATTCCCATGCGATCGCGCAGCAGCTCGTGGGCGACATTGATTTTGCCCGAGGCAATGCGGCGGCCCTTCGCGATCAGATCGTCGAGACTTTTAACGTCGCGCATCTCGGCGCGCACGAACACCGAGACCGGCGTGCGCGTGAGCGGCAGGCTGAAGTCGAAGTCCTTCTGGCGCGCGGGGGTGATGCCGAGGTTGGGGATAAGATCCGCGTCGCCGGCCCACAGGGTGTCGCGCGCCTCCCCCCAAGTGCGCGTCGGCCGGTAGACGATGTGCAGTTTGGCGCGCGCGGCGAGCTCCTCCATGACCTCGATGCCGAAACCGGTGGGGACGTTGTTGCCGGTGACCTGGAACACCGGCGGGAACTGTTCCGGGAACACGGCGATCAGCGTGCGCTGCTTCGGGTCGTGTGCGGCCGGTGTCGGCGTCGGCCAGATCGAAGACAAGGCGAAACACGCCGACAATGCCAGCGCCCGTCCCCAACCGATGCCGAGAATTCTGTGTCCCGTTCGCATGGATATCCCCGCGACCGTCCCTGGTACTTGCAATATAGATGTCGGCCGGGGAGACGCCAGCCGGCTTCAAAACAAAACACGTGGGCTTAAGGGGAAATGGTGGCCGGGGACGGAATTGAACCGCCGACACGCGGATTTTCAATCCGCTGCTCTACCGACTGAGCTACCCGGCCAAGGGTGTCGTAAAGAGCGGCGCATTATAAGGAAGGGGTCGGGCTTTGTAAAAATCGGCCGGGAGGCAAAACGCCGGTGTTTTACTACTTCTGCGGTGGGACGTAACCCTCGGGCGGCTTCGAGCCAGCGCCGAAAAGGAACTTCTCCATCTCCTCCTGGAGGAATTTGCGCGCCTTGGGATCGAGCGGATTCAGCCGGTATTCGTTCATCAGCATGGTCTGGTGCCCGAGCCACAGCTGCCACGCCTGTTTCGAGACGTTTTCGAAAATGCGCTTACCGAGCTCGCCGGGATAGGTGGGGTAGTCCAACCCCTCGGCCTCTTTGCCGAGTTTGACGCACTTCACCATGCGAGTCATTTTGTGTTCCTGAATCGTTCGAGCAGTTGTGTTACCGGCGCCGCGAGACCGCGCGCGTCGGGACGGTCGACGTTATACCAGACGGTGTCCGCGTGCTCCATGACGCCGTTGCAATTCCCGACAAGGCGCGCGGGTATGGGCGTGATGTCGAGATGAAAATGACTGAAGCTGTGACGGAACGCCGGCCACGGCTTCTGCACGTGAATGTCGAGCCCGAAGTGGTCGCGACAGCACGCGCGGATATTTTCGTCCGTGCATTCGGGCAGGCCCCACAGTCCGCCCCACAGTCCCGCCGGCGGGCGCTTCACCAGCAGCACGCGACCACGGCCATCGCGTACCAACAGCATGTTCGTTTTCTTTACCGGCAACGCCTTGCGCTTCGCAGCAGCGGGAAAATCCTGCGGTGTGCCGAGCTTGTACGCCCGGCAATTCTTGCGTACCGGGCAATGGCCGCAGTCGGGGTTGGCGCGGGTGCACAGCGTGGCGCCGAGGTCCATGATCGCCTGGGTGTAGTCGGCGACGCGCGCGCGCGGCGTGTGCCGTTCCGCGAGCTGCCAGAGTTTGTCTTCCGTTTCGCGCCGGTTGGGCGGCGCGGCGACGGCGTGGTAGCGCGCGAGCACGCGCTTGACGTTGCCATCGAGGATCGCATGCCGTTGGCCGAACGCGAGCGCGAGGATGGCGCCGGCGGTGGAGCGGCCGACGCCGGGCAGGCGCACGACGCTCTCGACATCGCGCGGAAATTTTCCGCCGTGCTCGGCGACGATTTGCTTGGCGGCCTGGTGCAGATTGCGTGCGCGGGCGTAGTAGCCGAGCCCGCTCCACAGGTGTAGCACGCTGTCGGTCCGCGCGCGCGCGAGCGCCCGCACGTCCGGGAACCGGGCAATGAAGCGCGCGAAGTACGGGATGACGGTCGCCACCTGGGTTTGCTGCAGCATGATCTCGGATACCCAGATGCGGTAGGGATCGCGCGTGCGTTTCCAGGGCAGGGTTTTGCGCCCGTGCCGGTCATACCAGCGAAGCAGCCGTATGCTGAATGTGTCGCGGTTCATGGCGTGGCTGCCGGCGGCCCGGCGGGGAATGGAGCGGGTGATGGGAATCGAACCCACGTTAGCAGCTTGGGAAGCTGCAGTTCTACCATTGAACTACACCCGCCTACGTTATCCGCGATTCCCATCACCGTGATGGGAAGACTCCGTACGTCCCTGTACTTCGCCCTCCGGGCCAGCGGCGCTTCGTGCCGCTGTTCCGATTTGCTCCCGGCAAATCTGGTCGAACCCACGTCTAAAGCTTGGGAAGCTGCAGTTCTACCATTGAACTACACCCGCGGGAACTGCGAGACGAACGCGGAATAGTGTAGCATTTTGTTGTAACGGGGATGAAACTGCGACACATGGATGTGCCGATTGCAGTGCCGAGGGATGCAAAATTGAAGGACGGGGTACAGGAGGACCACATGCGAATCGCGATTCTGGCAGGCCTGTTGTTGCTGGCGCCTGTCGCGCACGCCGGCGAGCTCAATATCGGTGTCGGTGAGTCCGTCGACAACAGCGCGGCCAACGACCGCGGTACGGCATGGTCGGTGGAATACCGGCGTGTGTTCCGCGACCGCTATGTCTGGTCGGTCGCCTACCTGAACGAGGGCCACAAGCCCAACCTCAAGCGCGACGGCATCGCCGGCGGCCTGTGGGCGGTGACCGAGACCAACGGCTGGTCGCTGTCCGCCGGTGCCGGCGCGTACGCCTCGTTCGCCACGCGTACCGACGGCAACGCGCACGTTAACCAGCACCGCCTGAACGGCCTGCTCGGCGCGACCGCGGGGCGGCGTTTTGTGGATTACTCGCTGCGACTGTCTTGGCAGCGGATAGTGACCGGCAACAGTACCGACACGGATAACTTCCTGCTCGGCGTGGGTTTCCCTATCGATTAGCCGGGCCGGTGCATTGGTTGCGCCCGGGCGATGAATTATCATTGAGCTTCGCTTCGCCCCGGATTGCCCCGGTTGTTTCGTCCCATGAAGATTCAGCTCAACGGCCAGGAAAAACAGTTCGATGCGCCGCTTACCGTCGGCGCCTTGCTGGAGCAGCTCGGGCTCACCGGTCACCGCGTAGCGGTGGAGGTGAACTGCGAGATCGTGCCGCGCAGCCGGCACGCCGAGCGGACGCTGCGGGACAACGACCGCGTGGAAGTCGTGCGCGCCATCGGGGGTGGCTGAAATGGTGGTGGCAGTGAATACGATGCAAGAAAATCTGAACGACCCGCTCGTGATCGCGGGCCGCGCGTATCGCTCGCGCCTGCTGGTCGGCACCGGCAAGTACAAGGACATGGACGAGACCCGGCGCGCGGTCGAGGCGAGCGGCGCCGAGATCGTTACCGTCGCCATTCGGCGCACCAATCTCGGCCAGAACCCGAACGAGCCGAACCTGCTCGATGTGCTGCCGGCGTCGAAATACACCTATCTGCCCAACACCGCCGGCTGTTACAGCGCCGAGGACGCGGTGCGCACCTGCCGACTCGCGCGCGAGCTGCTCGATGGCCACGATCTCGTGAAGCTCGAAGTCCTGGGCGACCCGAAGACGTTGTATCCGGACATCCCGCAGACGCTCGCGGCTGCCGAGACGCTTATTAAGGATGGTTTCAAGGTGATGGTGTATACCACCGACGACCCGATCGTCGCCAAACGCTTCGCCGAAATGGGGTGTGTCGCCGTGATGCCGCTGGCCGCGCCGATCGGCTCGGGCCTGGGTATCCGCAATCCGTACAACATCCGTTTCATCGTCGAAGAGGCCAAGGTACCGATCCTGGTGGACGCCGGTGTCGGTACCGCCTCGGACGCGGCCATCGCCATGGAATTGGGCTGCGACGGCGTGCTCATGAACACCGCCATTGCCGCGGCGCAGAACCCGGTGCTCATGGCCGCGGCGATGAAGAAGGCGGTCGAGGCCGGGCGCGAGGCCTATCGCGCCGGGCGCATGCCGCGCAAGCAATTCGGTTCGCCGTCCTCGCCGCTCGGCGGTACGTTCTTCTGATGCACGCACGCCGCGTCCGGTGCGCGGCCGCGCTGTTACTTCCGCTTCGCCGGAGGCCGCATGTCGCTACTGCTGCGGGCGTTGCTGCGAAACTGGTGGGAAACGGTCGGCCGGTTCTTCACCCGGAACCGGTACGGGCGCGCGCTTGCGCTTCTGAGCCTGCCGGCGGCACTCCTGACCGTGGCGCTGTGGGAGTCGGATCACTCGCCGCCCATTTTCGACGTCCAGGTGCACTACAACGAAGACGCGTGGGGCGTGTTTTCGCCCAAGGCCATTCTCGGCACGGCTCGCAAGATCAATGTTCCCTGGATGGCGGTGTCGAGCACGCCCAACGACGGCACGTTCCGGCTGGCCGGCAACGACACCGTGCGCGTCGTTCCCCTGTTCGCGCTGTATCGCAGTGCCGCCGATCGCGACAGCTGGTTCGAGAACGCCGCGCTTATTCCGACGCTCGAGGCGGCGCTGGCCACCGGCCGCTACCGCGGCGTCGGCGAGATTCATCTGTACGACGGCCAGGTCGATACGCCGGTGGTGTGGCGCCTGCTGGAGCTGGCCGCCGAGCACCGGCTGGTGTTGAGCGCGCACTCGGAACCGAACGTGGTGCGCCAGCTGTTCGCGCTCAATCCCGGCATCCGCATCCTCTGGTCGCATGCCGGCATGACCGCGAGCCCGGCGGCGATCGGCGAGATGCTCGATCGTCACTCCAACCTCTGGGCCGAGCTGTCGCAGCGCGCCGACGTCGCGCCGCGCGGCAAGCTGGCGCCGGAGTGGCGCGAGCTGCTGCTGCGCCATCCCGGCCGCTTCCTGCTCGGCAGCGGGACGTACTCCAACGAAGCCTGGTACCAGTTTCGCTACAGCATCGGGCGCTACCGGAAGTGGCTGCAGGAGCTGCCGCCGGAGGTGGCGGAGCGCATCGCCTATGGCAACGGCCTGACGCTGTTCGCGGTGCAGTGAGGCGCGCGTGACGGTTCCCGCGCGCGCCGTTCGCCGCCGGCCGATCCGCAGCTTCGTGCGCCGCGAGGGGCGCATGACCGAGGCGCAGAAGCGCGCGCTCGCCGAGCTTTATCCGCGCTACGGGCTTGCGCCCGGCGACGACCTGTTCGATTTTCCCGCCGTGTTCGGGCGCGCGGCGCCGGTGGCGATCGAGATCGGGTTCGGCAACGGCGATGCGCTGGCGCGCCAGGCCGCGGCGCACCCGGAGACCGATTACCTCGGCATCGAGATACACCGCCCGGGCGTCGGGCGGCTGCTCGCGCGTGTTGCGGCCGAGGGACTGGCGAACGTACGCGTCGCCTGCGCCGACGCCAAGGAAATCCTCGCGTGCAACGTTCCCGACGATTCGCTTACCGCGGTATACGTGCTGTTTCCCGATCCGTGGCCGAAGAAGCGCCACCACAAGCGCCGGCTGGTGCAGCCGGATTTCGTGCAACTGGTGCGGCGCAAGTTGAAGCCGGGCGGGGTGCTGCATCTCGCCACCGACTGGCCGGCGTATGCCGAGCACATGGAGGCGGTATTGAACGTAGCGGAAGGCTTCGTCCCGGCACAAGCCGCGCCGCGGCCGGACACGAAATACGAGGCGCGCGGCCGGCGCCTCGGCCATCCGGTGCGCGACCTCGCCTACGTGCGCGTCGGCTGACCGGGGCTGGCGGTGTCGATCAAGGTCTCCTTCTCGCGCCGCGAGAGCAGCTTCACCGCCAGTTCGCGGATCAGCGCCGTCGAACGGTCGGCGCAGGGTTCCTGGTAGCGCAACACCACCGGCCGGCGGCTGCGGGTGTAGCGCGAGGCGTTGCCGTCGTTGTGCTGTTTCAGGCGCCGATCGAGGTCGTTGGTAATGCCGGTGTAGAGCGAACCGTCGCGACACTCGACGATGTAGAGCAGCCAGGAATCTTCACCTGTTGGGTAGCCCTTCTCGGACGGCATGGGACGTTAGTTGAGGCGCGCGACGCGCTGGCGCAACTCGGCCGCGCGCCGGCCGATCTCGGAGGCGACGCGGCCGGGTTCGAGCGTGAGGTAATGCTCGTAGTCCGCGAGCGCCGCCTGCAGGCATTCCATCTGGTCGTGCAGCCGCGCGCGTTCGAGCCGCTCCACCGCTTCGTCCGGCGCGATCAGCAGGATGCGGTTGAGCACGTTCAGCACCTTGGCCGTCTGGTTGTGGTGCCGGTATACGCCCTTGAGGTTGCGCAGCATGCGCACCAGGATTTCCTTCTTGCCGGCGGCGTTCAGCAATTGGTTCAGTGGCGGCACGTCGGCCGTTTCGCCGAAGGTCTTGTCCAGCAGCGTGCGCAGGTCGTCCTCGTCGAGCGGCATGCCGCCGGAGAACGGGTCGAGCATCAGGTCGCCTTCCTCGGTCGAGCACTTCACGAGAAAGTGGCCGGGGAAGGACACGCCCTCGAAGTCGAGCCCGAGGCGCCGGCCGACCTCGAGGTAGAGAATCGACAGCGTGATCGGGATACCGAGCTTGCGATCGAGCACCTCGTTGAAGAAGCTGTTGCGCGGGTCGTAGTAATCGTCGGTGTTGCCGGCGAAGCCCTGCTCGACGAACAGGAAGTGGTTGAGCGTCACGATCATCTCCTCGAGGCTTGGCTCGGCCGACAGCTCGGCGCGCACGCGCGCCGCGAGCTCGTCGAGCTGTTTCAGGTAGGCGTCCACGTCGAGCGCGGGGTACTCGTCCTGGGCAATGACGAGCGCGGCCTCGGCCAGGCTGAGGCCCGGTTCCGGGGCGTGAAGAATGCGCTTGAGACGTTCGGTGTTCGATTCGATCACGGCATACATCCGGCGGGCGGCGCCCGCAATACCAGCCTCAAGCGTAGCAGACCGGCAACGCCACGCCGGGCGCGGTTAACGCAGGGTGGTGGAAAGGATGGCGATCTCGCTGCGGTCGTCCACCGGCGCATCGAGGGTGGTGAGCTGGCGGTTGCGTCCCTCGGCACCGCCAACGGTACGTCCCTGTACCGCGGGTTTGACGGTCACGCGCACCGCGCTGTCCGCGAGCCACTGCTCCCACGGGCCGCCGCGGGTGCACAGCCAGGCAAGCAGCGTGTGCACGTTGCCAACCTCGGTCGGCAGCGCCACGTCCTCCGACGTGCGCCCGAGGCGATCGGCGAGGGCGGCGAAATAGAGCAGTTTGGCCACGTCAAATGGGGGATTTCACCCGAATTTGGATCGGCTATAAGAAGAAGCGCGGCGGCCGGCGACAAGACCGGCTCAACGGTACTTCAAACTTGGGGGCAGCTATGGGCTAAATACGCCCGGTTGCCGTCGTGCCGGGTGGCAAGCAATAAAAAGCAGGGGGAGTCGTTGCACAGTTTGTTAATGATCGAGCCGTCGGCCACGCTGCGCCATTTGCTGCGTCGCAGTCTTGCCGCGCGTCCCGATTTCCATCTGGTGGAGGCGGCGACCTTCGACGCCGGGCTCGCGCAGCTGCGCCGCGCCACGCCGTGCGGCTTCGCCGCCGTCATTCTGGGCTCGCCCGCTGACGATCATCCCGTGGCGCAAGCCATCCTCGCCGAGTTGAAAGCGGGCAACGCGCGCGACAGCGCGATGCTCATCATGGCGCACGCCGCCGATGCGGCGGCGTTCGAGTGGGCCGTGCGCCGCCCGCACACCGCGCTGCTGTTATGGAGCGATCACACCGAATCCGCCATCTGCCTCGACCGCCTGCTGTCCGTGTCATCCATGGTCGGGGCCGTCCCTGCCACCGGCCACGGCGACATCCGCGTGTTGCTGGTGGACGATTCGCGGACCATTCGTGAGAGTTACAAGCGCCTGCTCGCGCAGCAGGGTTACGCGGTCGAGACCGCGGCCAATGCCGGCGAGGCGATGGAGATCGCACGGCTCGGCAATTTCGACATCGCAATCGTCGATTACTTCATGCCCGGCGGCAACGGCGACGAGCTGTGCCGGCGGCTGCGCGACGACCCGGTGACCGCCGCCGTCACCGCCTCGATCCTCACCGGCGCGTACCAGGAGGACATCATCCAGGAATGCCTCGCCGCCGGCGCGGTCGAGTGCATGTTCAAGAACGAGGCGAAGGAGCTGTTTCTCGCGCGCATCGCCGCCATGAGCCGCGCGGTGCGCAACCGCAAATCGATCGAGGCCGAGCGCGAGCGCCTCGCGGGCATCCTCGGTTCGGTCGGCGACGGCGTGTACGGCGTCGACCGCGACGGCCAGATCACCTTCATCAATCCCGCGGCGCGGAAAATCCTCGGCTACGATCAGGCCACGTCGCTCATCGGCCGCGCCGCGCACAACCTGATTCACTACGCCGCCGAGGACGGTCGGCCGACACCGGCGACGGATTGCCCGTTGCAGCGCTCGTATACCGGCGGGAGCGAGGTCAACGGCCTCGAGACCGTGTTCTGGCACCGCGCCGGACGACCGATCCCGGTCGAGTGCACGGTGTATCCGCTCCGGGTCGCGGGTCTGGCGGAAGGCTCGGTGGTCGCGTTCCGCGACATCTCCGAGCGCCGGCTGCTCGAGCGCGAGCTGTTGTGGCAGGCGACGCACGATCCGCTCACCAAGCTGCACAACCGCAATCACTTCGAGCGCTATCTCGAGGCCGAGGTGCAGCGCCTCAAGCGCAGCGACGAGGTTTCGGCGCTGCTCTACATCGACCTCGACCGTTTCAAGTACATCAACGACACCGCCGGCCATACCGCCGGCGACCAGCTGCTCATCGAGCTCGGCCAGCAGTTGCAGTCGCGCCTGCGCGACGCCGACCTGCTGGCGCGTCTCGGCGGCGACGAGTTCGCCGTGATCCTGTGCAACGTCGGCCCGCGCAACGTCACGGCGGTGGCAGAGGACTTCCGCCAGGTGTTGGACGAATACGCGTTTGTCTACGGCGGCAAGAGCTACAAGATCAACGGCAGCATCGGCGTGGCGCTGATCGACCGCGACACCTACTCGCCCGGCGAGGTGCTGGCGAACGCCGACATCGCCTGTCACCTGGCCAAACGCAGCGGGCGCAACCAGGTGCACCTGTACCGGCCGGAGAGCGACGCCAAGCTCGCGATGAACCTCGAGCTCGGCTGGTCCGGGCGGCTGCAGGAGGCGCTCAAGGGCGACGGTTTTATGCTCTATTTCCAGCCGATCATGGCGGTCGAGGAGTTGCAGGAGGGCGCCCGCGGCGGGCACGCGATGTCCACGCGTCTGGCGCCGCACTATGAGGTGCTGGTGCGGCTCAAGGGCGCGCGCAACGAGGTGATCGCCCCCGGGGCGTTCCTGCCGACCGCCGAGCGTTTCGGGCTCATGACCCAGATCGACGTCTGGGTGCTCAGGCGCGCGCTCGAGAAACTCGAGGAGATCCAGGCGAGCGGGCGCCGGCCGACGTTCACCATCAACATCTCCGGCCAGACGCTCGAGTCCGACAGCTTCGTTTCCCTGCTCGAGCGCCTGCTGAAGAAACACCAGCTCGACCCGCATTCGCTGATCTTCGAAATCACCGAGACCAGCGCCATCGAGAACATCGAGGCCGCCAAGCGCCTGATCAACGAGTCGCGCGCGCTCGGCTGCCGCTTCGCGCTCGACGACTTCGGCAGCGGCTTCAGCTCGTTCCACCACCTGAAGCACCTGCCGGTGGATTACATCAAGATCGACGGCCAATTCGTGCGCGGCATGGCGACCGACCCCACCGACCGCGCCATCGTCACCTCGATCAACGACATCGCGCACTCGTTCGGCAAGCGCACCATCGCCGAATTCGTGGAAGGGCAGGAAACGCTGGCGCTGTTGCAGAGCTTCGGCGTGGACTACGCCCAGGGGTTCTACATCTCCGAACCCGGGGCCGAGCCGCCGCTGGTGAGCGCCCGGCTGCACCGCGTGGGCGCGACCAAGCACTAATAGCGTCTAGGGCGTGAAGCAGTCGAGGTCGTTGGCGAAGACCGCCGGGCCGGTGTAATTCTTTTCGATTCCCTCGAGTATTTTCGGTTCATTCCCGAGCATGGCGCGCGAGCGCCCCGACAACACCAGCTGTTTCACGCCCGCAGATCGCGCAAAAGCGCCAACGGCGGCGGCATTCTCCGGCTGTCCCGGATGCGCCACCAGCAGGTCCGCGCCTTGCGCCAGCCGCGCCACGTCGTTGTCCATTCCGTCTGCGGTAATGACGATGCTTTTACCCGCGACCTCGATGCGCCAGGCGAGCGCCGGTCCCGCGCCGCCCCCGAGCGGCACGGCCCGCAGCCGCAGCCGTTCGTTGGCAAAGACCGCGAGCACCGGATCCTCGTCCGGCTTGCGCGGCATGCCGAGCGGGCGCGGCTTGGGCGCGACGTCGCGCGGTTGCAGCTTGTAGGTGTCGCGCGCCAGGGGATTCAGGTGGGCGCCGAGGTGACGCCAGGCGCCGCGCGTGCCGTCGAACAGCGCGCGCACGAACGTTACCGTCGAGGGTGTGGCACGGTCGCCTGCCGGGCCGTAGAGCGGCAATGCGCGCTCGCGCTTTTCGAGCGCCGAGGCTTGCACCAGCATTGGCAACCCGGCGGTGCGCTCGGCGCGCAGGCGCGTGAACAGCACGGCGTCGAGGTCGGTCGCGGCGCCGCCGGTCTCGGCGAGGCGCAGCGGCGCGCCGGCGCCCACGTCGATCAGCGCGCGCGCTTTTCCATCGATCCACACGAGATAACTCGCCCCGGCGCGCCCGGCGATGAGTTCCGCGCCGGCGCTGCCGAGCGCCTGCAGCCGCACGCCCTGCGGTTCGCAGGCGCGCGTTTCGGGTTCGTTCTTGGTGAACAGGCCGGCGTGCGCCGTCGCGCAAGCCAACGCCAGTGCGACACCTACGAGCAGTCGCCTCACTTTGCCGTTCCCATGCGTCGGATGTGGTCGAGGCGTATCTCGCGTATCGAGCCGTCTTTGCTACGGCAGAGAAGAAATTCCTCGTGATGCTCTGTCTTGAGATCGAGTGGCAGCATTACCTCGTCGTGGATCACGTTGCTCTCGCTCCAGACAAGGTGCAGCGGTTGGCGGTGCAGGATCGCGAGCTCGTACTCCGAGTGCAGGCTGCACGCGATCGGCACATAGTCGGTCGTGGAGGGTTCAGTCATCGTCGCGTCGCGTTTCCACGTCCAAGAGGTTGCCGGCGGCGTCGGTGCGGATTCGGAATACGATCGGCCGACAGCACACCTGACAGTCTTCAATATATTCCTGGTCGCCGCCCGAGGTATCGATGCTCGTCTCGAACGTTTCACCGCAGTAGGGGCAGGACACCGACCAGGGCTCGGACACGGCCGCCAGTGTAGCCGCGCGCGATTTGCCCTGCACGTGCCGCTGTTTTGGCCAGCCGTTGCATTCGCCGCCGCGGCCGACTACGATGAGAACAAATCGAGAACATCATGGCGACCGACCGCGACCGCGAGATTTACGACTTTGTGCGCGCCTATGTGGCGCGCCACGGCTACGCGCCCAAGCTGCGCGAGATCGGGCAGGCGACCGGCATCCGCTCGCGCGGCACGGTGCACCGCCACCTGCGCGCGCTCGAATCCGAGGGCTTGCTCGCCATCGAGCCCGACGTGGCGCGCGGCACGCGCCTGAAGGGCCGGACTTCCGCGGCGCCGTCGTACGCGCTGCCGCTGCTCGGTCGCATCGCCGCCGGCCAGCCGATCGAGGCCATCGAGGGCCAGGATGAAATCGACCTGTCGGAATTCTTCGTCAACCGCAATCGCTTCGTGCTCAAGGTGCAGGGTGACTCCATGATCGAGGACGGCATCCTCGACGGTGACATGGTGGTCGTCGAGAAGCGCGAGACCGCCGACAACGGCGAGATCGTGGTGGCGCTCATCGACGGCCTGGAGGCGACGCTCAAGCGCCTGCAAAAGAATCGCGACGGCTCGGTCACGCTGCATCCGGCCAACAGCCGCCTGAGCCCGCTGCGCCTGTCGGCCGCGCGCGTGCGCGTCCAGGGCGTGGTCGTCGGCCAGTTTCGTTCTTATCGGTGAAACAAAACCGTTGGCTGTTTTTACCGGGTAACCATTGGGGCACGGATATCGTGGCTTGGCTATGTCTCGGCGCAGCGAGTTTGTGGAGTTTGTAATCGACCAAATGACGCCCATCGGCAGGCCGCGAGTACGCACGATGTTTGGCGGATACGGTATTTATCGAAACGACCGCATCTTCGCCATTATTGTTGACGACAGGTTGTACTTCAAAGCAGACCCTGTTACGCGCGCTGAGTTTGAGGCAAAAGGCCTGCGTCCATTTACCTATGTTGCGCGCGGCAAGTCCGTCACCCTGCAATATTTCGAGGCCCCGCCGGAAGTATTTGAAGAATCGGACGCCATGCGCGATTGGTCACAGAAGGCTTATGGGGCTGCTATCCGGGCCATGAAAACCAGAACGCCCAACCAGGCGCGCCGGCGGGCGCGCAAGAAGTCACGTGCTGTTAAGCGTTGAGTCAGTTAAAGACTAAAAAGTTAATTGCCAAAGGCCGAGGTTCCGAATGCCTACCCGTTATTGGCCGCGCGCCATCATTCACATCGACATGAACGCGTTCTTCGCGTCGGTCGAGCAGCGCGACTTCCCCGCGCTGCGCGGCCAGTCCATCGGCGTCACCAATGGCGAGCTTGGCACCACGCTCATCACCTGCTCGTACGAGGCGCGCGCCAAAGGGGTGAAGACCGGCATGCGCCTCTACGAGGCGCGCAAGCTCTGCCCCGGCCTGATCCAGCGCCCGGCGCGCCCGCGGATCTATGCCGAGATTTCGACGCGCATCATGCGCGCGCTGACCATCCTGAGCCCCGACGTCGAGGTGTTCAGCGTGGACGAGGCGTTCATCGACGTGACCCACTGCCAGCGGCTGTACGGGAGCCCCGAGCGCATGGGGCGGATGGCGCAGGAACTGGTGCATGAAGCGAGCGGCGGTCTGCCATGCTCCATCGGCATCGCTGGCGCCAAATCCACGGCCAAGATCGCCTCGGAACTGGTGAAGCCGGAGGGCTTCACCGTGATCCCGCCGTGGGTGGCGCGCGAGCGTCTCAAAGACGTCTCGATGCGCCGGCTCTGCGGTTTGGGGCCGGCCATTGCCGCGTTTCTCGAGCGCCACGGTGCGCGCACCTGCGGCGACGTCGCCGCGCTGCCGCTGTCCATTCTGGAACGACGCTTTGGTGTCACCGGAAAATATCTGTGGCTCGCCTGCCAGGGCGAGGACCACGAGCCGGTGCGCCGCGAGGTGGCGCCGCCCAAATCGGTCGGCCACGGCAAGGTGCTGCCGCCGCGCACCGCGAGCCGCGAGGTGATCGAAACCTACCTGCGGCACATGTGCGAGAAGGTCGCCGCCCGACTGCGGCGCTACGAGTTGCAGGCAGGGCGGCTGTATGTCGGGTTGCGTTGCCCCGAGCTCGGCGAGAGCCTGGGGGAAACGTACGCGCTTGCCCAGGGCATGCCGGACGGCCGGAAGTTTTTCGAGCATGCACGCCAATTTCTCGCACAGCACTGGCATGGCGAGACGGTGACGCACGTGCAGGTGACCGCCACCGACCTGCGCGGCACCGGCGCCCAGCTCGATTTGTTCGCGCCCGCGGCCACGGGCGATGTCCGGCGCGCGAACGCCGTGGATCGCGTCAACCTTAAATATGGCGAATTCACCGTCGCGCCGGCGACCCTGCTCGGGCGTTCGTCCATGCCCAATGTCATCGCCCCCGCCTGGCGCCCGGACGGCCTGCGGCAGCACCTCCCCGGCTGATTTCCGGTTAACCCCTTTCATTCCTGTACCCGTTTATATATGGGAGCGGGCGGCCGTTCCGCGTTTACCCCTGTCGGGATTTGGCCTACATTAGATTCGTCCCGGGTGTAACGATAACGAAAAGATCCAAAAACGAGGCATGCGCACCATGAATTCCCGAGCCGGTTTCATCCTGTGTGGCGCCATGGCGGCGCTGACGTTGGGCGTGGTCGCCCCGGCGCGGGCCGAGACGCACGCGTTGATCATGACCATCAGCCAGTATCAGGGCGGCGTGCCGCCGCTCGCCGGCGTGCAGTACGACGCCAAGTCGGCCGCGGCGATCGCGCGCAAGATGGGCGTGCCGGAGAAAAACATCACCACCCTGCGCGATCAGCAGCTCACGCTCGCCGGCATGCGCCGCGCATTCGACGAGCTGACGAACCGCATCCAGCCGAACGACCAGGTGTTCATCTACTATTCCGGCCACGGCAGCCGCACGCTGGTGCGCGAGCAGGGCGCCGAGCGCTGCGCCGAGTCGCTGGTGTCGGTGGACGCCGACTTCCTCACCGACACCGAGCTCGAGCAGCGGCTGAAGAAAATCTCGCAGAAGGCCGACAAGGTTATTACCCTCTTCGATGCCTGCCACTCGGGCGGCGTCACCACACGCGCGGCGCCGGGCAAATCGCCGGCGTTCTCGCCCAAGTACTGGGCCAAGGGCGGAATCGAGGCGTGCTCGAAACCGGTGAATCGGCTCACGCGCGGTTTGAACGCCAACGCCAAGGTCGCCGGCAGCGGGGCACAGAATTATGTTTACATCGCCGCCGCGCGCGATAACGAGATTTCGCTCGACCAGCCTGGCAAGGGCGGTGTCGCGACGCAGGCGTGGCGCGACTGCATCACCGGCGCGGCCCGGGACCTCAACGGCAGCGGCGGCTTGAGCGCCGACGAAATTCGCCAGTGCGCCCAGGCGAAGATCAACTATGCGCTCAAGGACGCCGAAGGCTACCTGCCGCACAATGTGAGCATTGCCGGCAACCCGAACGCGATACTCGCGTTTTCGGCGGCTGTTCCCGACGCCGCTCTACCTCCCCCGTCCCCGGGGTCGAGCGCGCCGGCGAAGCCGCCGGTGGCCGAGCCGGTCCCGCCCGCCGTGACGCCACCGGCACCTGCAGTAACACTGCCGGCACCGGCCGTTCCCGCGGTCCCGGCGCCGGTGGTGGTGGCGGGCGCGCCTCCGGTAGCGGCTTCGCCGCACGCGACCCTTGCGGACATTTATTACCGGCGCGATGACCGCCGCCGTGTGGACGTCGCGCTTGCAAAACCCGCGCTCAAGATCAACCGCGACAAATTCGAGTTCACGCTTACGTCGAGCCATCCGGGTTACGTTTACCTGTTGATGGTCGGCTCGGACGGCAAGACCTTCGACATGCTGTTCCCGAACCGGCTCGACAAGAACAACTACGTCCAGGCCGGGCAGGCGGTGAAGCTGCCGCGCACCGACTGGGAGGTCGTGGCCCAGGGGCCGGCGGGCAAGGACCAGCTGCTCGTCCTCGTCGCCGACGCGCCGCGCGAATTCGGTGACGTCGGCCTGAAGCCCGCCGGGCCGTTCTCGATGATCGAGGCCAGTCCCGCAAGCGCCAAGGACATCCAGCTCGTGAGCGGCACGTCCACGTTCGCCAACAACGCCGAGTGCACGCAGGAAACGCGCAAGCGCACGCTCGCGGTGCAGAAGAAATGCTCGAACGCCTACGGCGCATCGTTGGTCACGGTGGAGGAAGTCGAATGAGCCACGCTCACGAGAAGAAGGGGGCAACCCTGTTTTCGCGCCTGCCCGTGATCCTGATGCTGGTCGCCAGCCTGTCGGTGTTCCATCCGGGGCTGGTGAACGCCGCCGACCCGGCGAAACCCAGGAATGACAAACCGGCTACGGAGAAGGTCGAGGTGCAGGAGAAGTTCATCTGGGGCATCGTCGTGAACGTGGTGCTGTCGTCGGTGTTCTCGATGTTCACCGACTGGCTCGTGAAAAAGCTCGGCGTGGACGTCAGCGCCGGCGACAAGCCGCTGTCGTTGCCGAACTTCGGCGACGCTGCGAACGCCGCACCGACGCCGGTGGCGAGCGTGGGCGATATCAAGGCCCAGCTGGTGAACGTCGCCGTCGTTGCCGTCACCGGCCTGCTCACGAACAAGCTCAACAGCGTCCTGACCACGGCGTTCCTCGGCAAGGACGTGCCGACCACGGCCAAGCCCAAGGCGACGCTGCAGGTGAAGAACGGCGACCCCAACTACCAGGCGGCGCATATCTCTATTCTCGCGGTGGATGCCGCCGGCAACGTCGCCGGCCTGCGCTCGGTGAAGCAGGGCTTTAATACCGGCGAGCGTTTCAAGGTGCGCGTGATCTCGACCTATGATGCGCTGGTGGCGCTCGGCAACATCAACCCGAGCGGCAAGGAGCGGCAGATCTATCCGCCGCAGGCGAATACGGTCATCTCGATCAAGGCCGGCACCGAGGTGGTGCTGCCGCTCGCCGCGGACCAGTATTTCCAGTTCACCGGCGAGACCGGCACCGACCAGCTCGTGGTCACGGTCGTGGACCCGCGCGCGCTTGAGGGCAAGCCCTCGAAGAAGCGTGTGCATCGTCAGGACGCGGACTACGGCTCGAACTTTGCACAAGAAGTAACGCCGGATACCTATCCGGTGATCTCGCAGCCGATCGCGTTGCTGCACCAGTAAAACTCGGCGCGGACCGGCCGCGCCACGGGGAGTGAATGCGTCTCGTCGCCAGCCTGCTGCTGTGGTGGAGCGCAGCGGTCGCCGCTGCGCCGGCCGCGCGCCCTGAAATCTTCGTTCAGACCGGTCACGGTTTCGGCATTCATGCCGTGGCCTATTCCGCCGACGGCAAGCTGATCGCCACCGCCGCCGCCGATAAGACCATCAAACTCTGGGATGCCGCCAGCGGGCGCGAATTGAAGACGCTCGGCGGCCACGCCGGCGCCATCCTTTCGGTTGCCTTCTCGCCTGACGGCAAGCAGCTCGCCTCGGCGTCGCGCGACAAGAGCGTGCGCCTGTGGGACGTCGCGAGCGGTACGGAAATTCGCGTCCTCGCCGGCCATACCAACGTCGTGTTCGCAGTGGCGTTTTCCCCCGACGGCAGGACGCTTGCTTCCGGCGGTTACGACCAGAGCCTGCGCTTGTGGAGCGTCGCGAGCGGGAAGGAACTGCGCAGCATCGGCCATCCGACCGCGGTGCGTGCGGTCGCGTTCTCGTCCGACGGTCAGCGCCTGGCCTCCGCCGGCGAGGACAAGGCCGCGCGCATCTGGTCCATCGAGGGCCGCGAGCTTGTCACGCTGCGCGGTCACACCGGTGCGGTGCTGGCGGTGGCTTACGCGCCCGATGGCAAGACGCTTGCTACCGGCAGCGAGGACAAAAGCGTGCGCCTGTGGGACGCCGCGAGCGGCAGGGAACTGCGCGCATTGGAAGGACATAACGGCGTCGTCACGGCCGTCGCGTTCGCGCCGAGCAACAAGCTGATCGCGTCGGGCAGTCACGACGATAGCGTGCGGTTGTGGGACGCGGCGAGCGGCAAGGAATTGAAAGTGCTGCGCGGCCATCAAGCGGATGTCACGGCGCTCGCTTTTGCGCCCGACGGCGGAAAGCTCGTGAGCGCGAGCCTTGATCACAGCGCGCGGTTGTGGTCGGTCCCGGCGGGCGAGGCGTTGTTCGCGCTGCGCGGCCAGGCCAGCGGCGTGAACGCGCTCGCGATCTCGTCCGACGGGCGCCAGGCGGCGACCGGTAACGCCGACCGCAGCATGAAACTCTGGGATTTGGTGAGCGGCAAGCAGCGGCGCAGCTTCGCGGAGACGGTCGAGGTGCTGGCAATCGCGTTTGCGCCCGATGGCAAGACGCTCGCTGCTGCGGGCGCCGATTCCGCCGTGCGCCTGTGGGACGTCGCGGGTGGCAAGGAGCTTAAGGTCTTGCACGGTCACGCGCGCGAGGTGAACGCGCTGGCGTTTTCCCCCGACGGCAAGCGGCTCGCCTCCGGCAGTTACGACGACAGCATAAAACTCTGGGACGCCGCGAGCGGCAAGGAGCTGCGCAGCTTGCGCGGTCATCGCGACTCAGTGCGCTCGGTGGCGTTCGCGCCCGACGGCAAGACCCTCGCTTCGGGCAGCTACGACGACACGATCAAACTCTGGGACGCGGCCGGCGGAATGGAACTGCGCACGCTCGCGGGCCACGCCAATCGCGTGAATGCCGTGGCGTTTTCGCCGGACGGGAAGCTTCTCGTCTCGGGCGCCGAGGATCAGAGCGTGCGCCTGTGGGACGCGACCAGCGGCCGGGAGCAGAAGGTCCTGCGCGGTCACAGCGGTGCCGTGCTGGCGGTGGCGTTTTCGCCCGATGGCAGGATCGTTGCCTCCACCGGACGCGACCGCAGCGTGCGCCTATGGGACGCCGCGGGCGGGAAGGAGCTGCGGGTGTTGGAGGTGCCGGCTGGTCGCGTGAGCAGCGTCGCGTTCACGCCCGACGGGCGCACGCTCATCGCCGGCGCCGACGACGGCGCGTTGCGCCTGTGGGACGTCGCGAGCGGGCGCGAGCGCGCGAGCCTCTACAGTTTCCGTGAGAACGAATGGATCGCGATTACGCCGGAAGGTCATCACTTGTCCTCGGAGCAGGGCGGCCGGCACCTGAACGTGCGCATCGGCGAACGCGTGGCGAGCATCGAGCAGTACGCCGAGCAATTTTTTCGCCCTGATCTTGTGCAATTGGCGCTTGCCGGTGCGCCGGCACCCATTCCCGCGCCGGTGACACGACCGGCCGAGCCGCCGCCGAAGCCCGCTGAAGCGATACCGCCCACCGTGCCGGAAGCAAAGCCGGAGGCCGCCACGCCGCCCGCGCCCGTGGCGCCGGTCACCCCGGCGCCGGTGGCGATCGCCGCCATCAAGCCGGCGCCCGAGGTGGCGATTGTGGATACGCCGACGCGCCTGACCACCGACGAGGCCACGGTGAAACTCAAGGTGACGGATACCGGCGGCGGCATCGGCGACGTGCGCTTGTATCTGAACGGCTCGGCGGTGGTATTCGACAAAACCCGCAACCTGCAGGTGGCGGCACGCCCGGCGGCAGCACAGGCGCTGAGCTACAAACTCAGGCTCGTGGCCGGCAAGAATATCGTGCGTGCGGTGGCGTTCAACGCCGATAACAGCATGCAAAGCGCCGATGCGCTGCACGAGATAGCGGTTGAGATCGTCGTGGCCAAGCGGCCGTCGCTGCACGCACTCGTGGTCGGTATCAATGACTACGAGAACCCGAAGTTGAAACTGAGCTACGCCGTGGCCGACGCTAGGCTGTTCGCCGATACGCTGCGGGAGAAATCCGCCGGCCTGTTCGGCGCGGTCGACGTCAAACTGCTGCTGACGCGCGCCGACACCACCAAGGCCGCCATCGCGCAGGAGCTGAAGGCCCTGCGCGGGCGTGTCGGGCCGGAGGATCTGTTCGTGTTCTACGTCGCCTCGCACGGTACCGTGGACGAGGGCGAGTATTTCCTCATCACCTCCAATGTCGGCGCGACCTCGACGCGCAGACTGCGCCAGGACGCGCTGCGCCAGGAAGAGATCAAGGACCTCATCGCCAACGTCCCGAGCACGAAAAAGCTAGTGGTGCTCGACACCTGCAATGCCGGAAAATTGGGCGAGGCCATCCAAGTGGCGGTGCTCACGCGCGGCCTGAACGAGGACGCAGCGCTCAAGCTGCTGTCCCGCGCCGTGGGTTCGACGATTATTTCAGCCTCGTCCTCGGTGCAGGAGGCGCTCGAGGGCTACAGGGGCCACGGGCTCTTCACCTGGGCCGTGGCCGAAGGCCTCAAGGGCAAGGCCGACATGAATCGCGATGGCTTTGTGAAGACCTCCGAACTTGCCGATTATGTCGAGGAAGAGGTCCCGGCACTGGCGGAGAAGGTATTCAAGCACAAGCAATTTCCGAACACGTCGCTGAGCGGCACCATATTTCCAGTCTCGAAAGTGAGGTAGCACGATGCATATCTGGTTCCGTCAAATGGTGAAATGGACCCTGTTGGCTGCCAGCGCGTTCGTGGCCGGTTGCGCCGGTCTGCCCGAGCTGGACAAGGTGAACGAGGTGTATTTCTGCGCCGCCGGCCGGTGCGGCCCGGCGAGCCAGAGTCGCACCGCCGACGAGGCGCTGAACGCGGTGCATCAACTGTTCAAGCATAACGATGGAAAGGATTTCAAGTATTGCAGCACTACGCCCGCGGAGCGCAGTTGCGCGGGTGACAGTCCCCCGTGGTGCCACTTCGTAATGGGCGGGCCCATTCCGGGCGCGGGATGCAGCACGGGCGGACGGTTCAAGGCGGTCGGTCTCGATACCGCGGGTCGCCGGGTGACCACGACCTTTACCGAGCACAGCATGTGGAACGGCGTGCCGAACGTCTGTCAGGACGGCGACAGCGCGGTGACGGTTACATCGGCGGACGAGGTGACCGTCAAACACGACAATTACTATTGCAACTGGATGGGGATCGGGAACATGGCCTCGACCTTCGTGATGGCGATCGATTACATCGATCTCGACAAGGGCCGTATGGGCGGTTATTGGGCGCACGCCGTCGTCGGCACCGGCGGCGGCCGTGGCACCGGTTATGCCATCATGCAGTTCCCGCAGGCGATGAAGAAAGACGAAAACTGGCTCAGGACGATTCTCCTAGATAAAAAAGTGCGATAAAGGGGACGACTATGGTTCGTTGGCGTCGCGCGGTTGTCTTTGTTGCCGTTGTGCTTGCGGCGGGCTGCGCCGGCCTGCCCGAGCTGCACAAGGTGAGCGAGGTGTATTTCTGCGCCGCCGGCCAATGCGGACCGGCGAGCCAGGCGCGCAGCGCCGACGAGGTGCTGCGCGCGATGTATCAACTGTACAAGCAAAACGAAGGCAAGGATTTCAAACATTGCAGCACCACGCCCGCGGAGCGTAGCTGCGGCGACGCCGGTGCGCCCTGTCACTTCGTCATGGGCGGACCGATTCCGGGCATGGGCTGCGGCACCGGCGGGCAGCTCAAGGCGGTCGGTCTCGACGCCGCCGGTCGCCGCGTGCTCGCCACCTTCAACGAGCAGTTCACATTCATCGGCGTGCCGGGCGTGTGCCAGGACAGCGCCAACAGCACGACCACGGTGACCTCGGCGGATGAAATCACCGTCAATCACGGCGAGTACTATTGCAACTGGAGCGGCGCCGGCAACATGGTGGCGACCTTCGTGATGGCGGTGGATTACATCGATCTCGACAAGGGCCGCATCGGCGGCTATTGGGCGCACGCCGTGGCCGGCACCGGCTCCGGCCGCGGCACCGGTTACGCCATCGTGCAGTTCCCGGTGGCCATGCCCAAGGGCGAGAACTGGTTCAAGGCCAGCGCCGCGCCCTGAGTCTCAATCCCCGACATACACGAACGGCGCCCAGAAGTAGGGATGGGCGCGGGAAAAGCGCGCGCCGGTGTCGCGGCTCGCGCGCACCGTGCGCCGCGCCTCGCGCAACGCGTCCGCCGGCGACTGGCCGGCCTTGAGCTGCTTGAAGCTGTCGTTGATCAGATCCTTGGCCGACAGGCTTTCTACGCTCCAGTGGCTCACCAGCAATCCCTTGGCGCCGGCGTACATGAAGCCGCGCGTCAGGCCGGCGAAACCCTCGCCGTTCTGCGCATCGGCCGACTCGCCCGCGGTGTTGCAGGCCGAGAGCACCACCAGCTCGGCATTGAGATCGAGGTCCTCGATAACCTCGCGCATGGTGAGCAGGCCGTCCTCGCCCTTGAGGTTGCCGACGAGCGTTAGCACCAGCGCCGGCTGGCCGCGCTTTGCCGGAGCCGCTGGTTGTTGCGCCGGCGTTTCCTCCGGCGTCGTGCCGGCCGGTTTGCCTGCGGCTGCGGTCACCACCAGCGTGCGCGTGCGCTCGTCCGGCAGCAGGTAGCCATTCTCGCTCCCCTTCGCGGATTCCTTGACCTGCAGGAATTCACCGCCGAGCAAGCCGTGGGTGGCGAAGTGCAGATAACGCGTGGTCTTGAGGCCCAGGGTCTTGGCGGTTTTCTCCTGCGCCTTGTCACGCAGGAAGATGTCGTGGCGCCCGCCCAGGGTCTGAGCGATCTCGCGCGCCTCGTCCGCGGTTTCCGACAGGCGCGGGATGCTGATGGACCCTTGTCCACGCACCGCGCGCGCAAGCACGGCGAGCGCGCCGCGCGTGGTCTCGCCGACGGCGCCGCCTTCGTTCTCGAATACCGGATCGGCGAACGACACCAGCTCACGGTCGTAGCCGGCACCACGTTTGGGGTACAGCCGCTGGGTCGCGAGCGCGGCGAGGCTTGGGAGGTAGGCGAAGCGGTAGCTGTCGCCGAGCCAGGGGAGTCCGGCGTATTCGTCGAACTGGATTTCGCCGGTCTTGCGCGCCGCGGCGAACGCCTGGCTCTCCTTGTCGCCGTAGCGCGTGACCAGCATTTCAAGCGGCAGCGTGTGGATCGGTCCGTCGCCGACGAGCAACACGCGTTGCGCGCCCTTGAGTGCCGGCTCCGCCGGCGCCACCAGCGTCTGGTAAAGCTGGTGGAGCAGTTTCGGATCGAGCGTGTTCAGCGCGGCGAACGTTCCGCTTGCCGCTACCTGCTCCATGGGCCGGCGCGCGGCGCGGATGGCGGCGGCGACCTGGTCGCGCGATTGCGGCACCACCGCCAGGCGAAAGCCGGTGGGCGTGACGGCGAAAATCGCGGTCTTGTCCTTGAGCAGCACGTAGGTCAGCAGCGCCTCACCGGGACGCAGCAGACGTTTTTGCAGGTCCTCAACCGTCACCGGTTTCGGCTGTGTCAGTTCCATGTAGCGCGGGTATTCCTTCCACAGCCGGTCTTCCACCGCGACCAGCTCCTGCTGCGCCAGCGCCAGCGGTCGGGATGCGACTTCCTTGGGTACGATGCTTTCTTCATTGCCGTTGAGCGCATCCGGTCCTGCGCCCCGTGTGGGGAAATCGGCCTCCCGGCCCTCCTTACTGTAGCGCTGGGCGTACAGCAGGTTGACCCGTTCCTGCAGCGACTCGCGCCCACGCTTCAGTTCCAGAAACGCGGTATCGGTCGAGAACCGGCTAACGTCCGCCTGGCGCAGCAGCTCGGTGAACAGGCGCGATTGGGTGCGCGACACCACCGCGAGCGCCTCGCGGTCGTAGCCGCGCGTCGCATCGCGCTCGTGCAGCCGCAGCAGCAGCTCGGTCATCTCGTGGTAGTAGTTGGTGTACTGGGCGATGAAACCCTCGCGCACGCTCTCGTCCAGTCCGCGGGTGTTGGCGAACAGGCGGTCCACGGCATCGAGCGCCTCGCGATAGTAGGGTAGCGCCTCGCGCGCGCGGCCTTGCTTGATGAGGAAACGGGCGTAGGCGCGCGCGCTATGCGCCACCTGGGCCGGCACGTTCGCGCGCCGCGCGCTGTCCGCGGCGCGCTTCAGATAATTGCCGGCATCGGCGGTTTGTCCACGTTGGCCGGCGATAAAGGCGAGTGACGCGACGATCTTCGCGGTTTCGTTGTGCTCCGGGCCGAGCGTCTTCTCGCTTGTGGCGAGCGCGCGCCGTAGCAGTGGCTCGGCCTCTGCAAGTTTGTTCTGTCCAATGAGCGCCCGTCCGAGCACGAGTTGGGTCTTGGCCACCTCGGCATTTTCCGCGCCGCCCAGACGTTCGCGCAGCACGACCGCCTCGCGCGCGTACTTCTCCGCCTCGGAAAATTTTTTCGCGGCATTCAGGGTGCGCGCCAGGATGTACATCGTGCCCGTACGCACCTGTAGTCCCTTTGTATCGTCCAGAGTGCGAGTATCTGTCAGCGCCTGTTTGAGCAGGGTTTCGGTCTCGGTGTAACGGCCAAGCTGAAGCTGTACGAGCCCGAGGAGGTTAATGATCCGTAGTTCTTCGGTGTTTCCCCGGCGGCCAACTTTGCGTTGGGCATCCAGCGCGCGTTTGAGCACCTCATCGGCCTCGGCGTATTTGCCTTGCGGAATGAGCGTCTTGGCGAGCAGGAACCGGTTGCCGATGGTGCGGTCGTCGGTTTCTCCGTAAAGCTTCTCGCGGCGCGCCAACGCCTGGCGCAGCAGGGTTTCGGCCTCGGCGTACTTGCCCTGTTCCCGCAGCACGCGCCCGAGCAGCGTACTGGCGGCGGTGGATTCGATATCGTTACCGCTCTCTGCATATTGTTCGTAGAGTCGGCGTGCCGCGCTTTCCGCCTTGACGTAATCGCCCGCCTGCAGGTCATCCTTGACCTCGCGCACGAGCATGCGGAAGGCCTCGCTCGGGCGCATGCCCCGCAGGGGGGCGGCATCGGCCGGCGGGGCAAGGGCGGCGAGCGCCAGCGCGAGCATGATCAGGCACGGCCACGCCACAGCACCGTGGCCGGCGCGAACGGGGAGCGTTTTCATCGAGAGGAGTCCTGTTGTTGGAATGGCGCGCGGCGGAGATGACGGCGCAGCGCCGCTCGTTTGTTTATTTATAGGTTAATAACGTTCCGGTTTTTCGGCAGGGTTAGTTTCCGACACCCCGAAGAGAATATCCTGCGGCGCCTCAAGAAGGTCGAAAACGCAGAGGTCGCGATCTGGAGGCCGCTCGCCAGCGCCTAGCCATATTGGCACAAGCCCAACGCCTTCGGGTTGCCAACGGTATACGAAGGACGGCAGTTCAGAGATGGCGCTGCCATGAAATCGAAGACGGAGCATCATTGACACGACCAGATCTATATTAATATATAAACCGAATGGTTAATGATAAATATATAGGAAATTCCTATGCAACAGATAAAGATTAAGACTTGGACGAGATAATTTATTCGATTTATCTATGGCATCACGTAAAGCGTGATGTAACAGGTCGCTTGTTCGATATCGACTAAAAATCCGACTCAAAAATTAGGGAGAGATACTCATGCATTCGAATGCCATTGGACGCCATGCCGTCCGCTTCGTGGCCGCGGCTTTTTTGGCAGTCGGCACGTTTCAGCCCGCGCCACTCTTCGCCGCCCACCCGCTCATTACCGAGGATACCGGCACCCAGGGCCGGGGTAATTTCCAGCTTGAGCTCACCACCGAGCACGCGTACGAGGAAGAGGACGGCGTGCGCGAAACCACCGTGCGCACGAACGCGGTGCTGACCTACGGGGTGCTCGACAACCTCGATGTGCTGTTTACGTTGCCGCACCGGCGCATCAGCAGCGAGGCCGCGGATGGCAGCCGCACGGTGAACGCCGGCCGGGCCGATGTCGGTCTCGATATCAAATGGCGGTTTTACGAACAGGACAACCTGAGTTTCGCGCTCAAACCGGGCCTCACCATGCCGACGGGTGATGAAACGAAAAACCTCGGCACCGGCAGATCCACGCGCAGCCTGTTTTTCATTACGAGCTACGATGCGAGCCCGTGGGAGTATCACCTGCATCTCGGTTACATCTGGAACCGCAATACGCTCGATCAGCATGAGAGCCAGCGGCATCTCTCCGTCGCCGTTGGCCGCAAGCTGGGCGAGAGCCTGAAGCTCGTAGCCGACTACGGCACCGACACGCCCACAAGCCAGACCTCGAGTCTCAATACCGAGTTTTTCATTTTTGGCGCCATTTTCAACCTGCGCAAAAACCTCGATGTCGATTTCGGCGCCAAATGGGGTCTGACGCCGCCCGAGACCGACTTCACCTGGCTCGGCGGAGTGACGTTCCGCTTCTAGCGCAGGCGCGCTTGAGCCGCTCCGGCGGCTGCTCCACAATCGCCGGATGCGGCCGGCCCCTCCGATTCGTCTCGGCATTTCGAGCTGCCTGCTCGGCCAGAAGGTGCGCTACGACGGCACTGACAGGCGCGACCGTTTCATCACCGGCACGCTCGGGAAATATTTCGAGTTCGTGCCGGTGTGTCCCGAGGTCGCCATCGGCCTCGGCGTGCCGCGCCCGCCGATCCGGCTGGTCGGCCATCCCAACGCCCCGCACGCGGTCGGTGTCGAGAATCCTGCGCTCGATGTAACGAACAAACTTGCCGCCTACGGTCGCCGACAGGCGCGCGCGCTCCACGATGTCAGCGGCTACATTCTGAAGAGCCGAAGCCCAAGCTGCGGCGTAGAGAGCACGAAGGTTTTTTCCAAGGGCGGGCGCGTGCGACGCGGGCGCGGCGTCTATGCCGCTGCCTTCATGGCGGCGCGGCCGCTGCTGCCGGTGGAGGAGGAGAGCCGGCTCGGCGATGTCCGGCGGTGCGACAACTTTCTCGAACGCGTATTCGCCTGGCGCCGCTGGCAGGCGCTGCGGGCGCGAGGCGTTACACCGTCCCGGCTGGCGGCGTTTCACGCGGCGCACGAGCTGAGCCTGCGCGCGCACGGCAAGGCGCATTACCGCGCGCTCGGCCGCGTGGCGGCACGCGCCGACGGGCGAAACACCCGGCTTGTCGCCCAGGACTATATTCAGGGGTTCATGAGGGTTCTGATGCGTCCCGCGACCCGCGCCCGGCACGCCGGTGTCCTGACGCACGTGATGAATCACCTCAGGGATCGGCTCGGCAGCCGGGAGCGTGCCGCGCTGCGCGCGGCGATCCGGAGTTATCGCAACGGTCGTCAGTCGCTCGCGACGCCGGTGCGGCTGTTGCAACGCCATCTTCGCCGCCATCCGGATCCCTGGCTCGTGCGTCAGGTTTACCTTCAACCAGGTACGCATGAGTTTATGCTGCGCTACAAGGCATAGGAATGCACGGCGATAATCTCAAGCTCGGCGCGTCCTACATGATCGGCGCCGGTTTGCTGTTCGCCGGCGTCGGCGTGTGCGTGCGCACACTGTCGCAGACGCTGCCGAACGAGATGGTGGTGTTCTTCCGCAGTTTCTTCGGGTTGGTGGCGCTGTTGCCGCTGGTATGGCATCGCGGTTTCACGAACCTCAAAACACAGAATTTACGCGGTCACCTGGTGCGCGCCGTCGCCGGCGTGGTATCGATGTACTGCTATTTTTACGCCGTCGCCCATCTGCCCCTGGCCGAGGCGGTGTTGCTCAACTACACCACGCCCCTATTCGTGCCGTTCATCGCTGCGTTATGGTTGCAGGAACGCATTCCGCCCAGACTCTGGATCGGCATCGGCATCGGTTTCTTCGGGGTGCTATTCATCCTCAAGCCGGGACAAGCGTTGTTCACGTCGGTGGCGCTCATCGGCCTCGCCTCGGGCCTGATCGCGGCCTTGGCCGTGACCGGCGTGCGCAACCTGACACGCACGGAGCCTGCCTGGCGCATCGTGTTTTACTTCAGCCTGGTATCCACACTGGTTGCCGCGGCGCCGCTACCGTTTCGCTGGCAGACGCCCGACGCCTCCTTGTGGCCGCTGCTCATCGTGATGGGCGCGGTGGCGAGTTTCGGGCAGTTGTTATTGACGCGCGCCTATTCGCGTGCGCCGGCGGCGCAGGTTGGGCCGTTTTCGTATTCGACAGTGGTGTTCGCCGCCGCCGCCGGCTGGCTGCTCTGGGGCGAGGTGTTGGATCTGTATTCGCTCGGTGGTGCGCTGCTCGTATGCGCGGGCGGCATCCTCACGATCCGCTATGCCGGAGTCAGGGTGGCGCCGGAAACCCCCGGGCGGGTTGAATAGGTTTCGAGTCGAAGTTTCTTGGAGGGCACAAAATCGCCGGGAGCGATTTTGCTCGCGCCTTCCTGGCGCGAGCCCTTGCGGGTCATGCCTGCGGGATGTCCAAAATTGTTCCCGACAATTTTGTGGACAGCGCGATGTGTTGCGAGAAGTGGTACAGGGATGTGCCGATTACGGAGCCAAGGATGCACGCTGGCCCCGAGACGCGGCGAAGCCGCGAGGGGCGCACTCCAGGGATGGAGGCGAGCACAATTTTGTCTGGAACAAAATTGGACGCGCTTTAGCGCGGCCCGAGCGTTTTGCAGCGAGGGTGAGCCCCATGGATGGGGCGAACAAAAACAAAGCGCCCCGTTCGGGGCGCTTTGCGTACTGCGGAGAAGCTGTGGACTTACTTCGCGGCCGGAGCAGCCGGGGTCGCGCCCTTCTTCTCTTCTTTCTTCGCTTCCTTCTTGGCTTCTTTCTTCTTCACTTCCTTCTTCTTGACGTCCTTCTTCGCTTCAGCCTTGGCCGGAGCAGCGGCCTTCGGGGCGTCGCCCTTCGGCATCTCGTGCTTGGCGGCATTGGCGGCGCCGAACGCGAACGCAAACGCGAGGGCGAACAGGGTGGCAAGGGTCTTCTTCATGACGGTGGATCCTCTCTAGAGTTGTCTGTCAGCTGAGGGCCTGGGATCAGGTCGCCTCATCGGCTGCTATATAGCAACCCGTATGCCAGACACCGAGAATTAAATATTATTTTTTAAATCATTTAGTTACGTTAAATCTGTTGCTATCTGGTGGGCAATCCCCCAAGGTACAGGCTACAAATTTTGTAGATTCCACTGTTTCAGGGGGGGCAAGTGCCCAGCCGTTATTTCCAGCTCGGCCGACTACAGCGCAAGGTGCTGGTGGTGGTGTCGGTCATCGTGGTCGTGCCGATGCTCGCCGCCGGCTGGCTCGCGGCCGAGTGGGTGTCGACCAGTTTCGAGCGTCGGTTCGAACAGTGGATCGTCGACGCCGCGCGTGGCAACCAGAACTGGCTGCAGGCGTACCAGAACGACGCCGTCATGCTCGGGCGCGTGCTCGCCGACGACCCGGCCTATGTCGCCGCCGCGCGCACCCGCCCCGAGGAATCCATCCCGGCGTCGGTGCGGCGCATCTCGCAGGAACTCGGCATCAACCTGATTCAGATCTACACCCCCGATCAGCAGCTGGTGTACTCCTCGATCCCGATCGAGGTCGGCAACCTGTGGGAGATCGGCCAGACCGAGGCGGTGCTCAAGGTTACGCGCATGAAGAAGAGCATGCTCGCGGCTGTGGGCATCACGCCGATCCCGCGCCAGGGCACACCGCGCTACTACCTCGTACTCGGCAGCCTGCTCGGTCAGGACTTCACCGACGAACTCGCGAGCCTCACCGGCCTCAAGACACGGCTCTACTACCGCGAGGGCAAGAGCTACTACGACGTGTTTTCCAATCCGGACGATGCCATCGTGCTCAAGCACCTGCCGGCGGCGACGCTCGCGCGCCTGGAGAAGGACAAGAAGCCGTACTACAGCGTGGATGCCGAGAACGGCAAGTTCCGCGGCCTGTACATGCCGGTGGTGGACTCGACCGGGCGCGTCGAGGCGATCATGTTCAGCGGCATCGAGAAGCGCGGCTTCCAGGAAGTGCTCACCAACCGCATCGCACTGTTCCTGCTGATCGCGCTCGTCGGCATCATCCTCGGCGTCGCCACCGGTCTGATCCTGTCGCGCGTGGTGGTGCGCCCGCTCGAATACCTGCGCGACGGCGCGTTCCAGCTCGCCGGCCAGAACTTCAACGCCAGCGTGCCGATCTCGAGCGATGACGAGCTCGGCGACCTGGCCAAGGCGTTCAACGCCATGGCCACGCGGTTGCGCGAGGCGCGCGACGAGCAGACGCAGCGCTTCCAGAAGGACAAGCTCGCCGCGCTCGGCGAGCTGTCGGCGGCGCTGGCGCACGAGATCCGCAATCCCATCGGCGTCATCAACACCTCCTCGGCGCTGCTGGAGAAATCCGCCGCCGACCCGGCGAAGGCCGCGGAGCTGACGCGCATGATCCGCGAGGAGAGCGTACGCGTGTCGAGCCTGGTGCAGGATTTCTTGCAGCTCTCGCGCCACCGCCAGCCGGTGTTTGAGGTTATCGATCCCGCCGCGCCGCTGGAGCGCGCGGCCGGCATGGCCGCGGCCGGGCACGACAACGTGCGCGTGCACCGCGCCTTCGCCCACGACGGTGCGCAAATCCGTGCCGATGCGGGATTGTTGCAGCAGGCCTGGGGCAACCTGCTCACCAACGCCCTCCAGGCCTTGGGCCCGAAGGGCGGCGAGCTGTGGTTGTCCTCGCGCGTCGAGAACGGCCAAGTCTGCCTCACGCTCGAGGACAGCGGCCCGGGCGTGCCGGCCGAGATCATGCCGCGCCTGTTCGAGCCGTTCTTCACCACCAAGGAGAGCGGCACCGGGCTGGGCCTGAGCATCGCCTACACGCTGGTGGAGGCCAACGGCGGGCGCCTGGAGGCATTGCCGCCGCAGCAAAAGAGCGGGGCGCGCTTCGCCATGCGCTTTCCGGCATTTGAGGTCCAGTCATGAAACGCACGGTCCTGGTGGTCGACGACGAAACCAACATGCAGCGCGTGATGCGCATGATCCTTGAGGGCGCGGGCCACGAGGTCATGGTGGCGGACAGCGCCGAGGCGGCGTTGCCGAGCCTGCAAAACCCCAACCTTGATGTGATCCTCACCGACCTCAAGATGCCGGGCATGGGCGGTGAGGAGCTGGTGCGCCGCAGCCGGCGCGAGCGCCCGGACGTGCCGGTCATCATCGTCACCGCGCACGGCACGATCGCCTCGGCCGTGACAAGCGTGCGTGACGGCGCCGCCGACTATCTCACCAAACCGTTCGAGCCGGAGCAGCTCGAGATCGCGGTGCTGAACGCGATCAAGTTGCGCGACATCCTGCGCGAGAACGAAACCCTGCGCGCCGCCGTGAGCCAGTCGCTCTCGGGCCGGCAGCTGGTCGGCAACGGACCGGCGGCGCGCAAGCTCATGGAGGAAATCCGGCGCGTGGCGCCGTACAAGACCGGTGTATTGATCTCCGGCGAGTCCGGCACCGGCAAGGAGCTGGTGGCCCGCACCGTTCATGAACTCAGTCCACGCCGCGAGCACCCATGGGTCGCGATCAACTGCTCGGCGATCCCGCACGACCTGATGGAATCGGAACTGTTCGGTTACGTGAAAGGCGCGTTCACCGGCGCCACCCAGAACCGCCTCGGGCGCCTCGAACAGGCGCAGGGTGGCACGCTGTTCCTGGATGAGATCGGCGACCTCGACCCCGGCTTGCAGGCGAAGCTGCTGCGCGTGATCCAGGAGCGCGAGTACTCGCCGGTCGGTTCGAACCAGGTGCGCACCGTGGACGTGCGCTTCATCGCCGCCAGCAACCGCGACCTGAAGGATCTGGTGCGCGAGGGCAAGTTCCGCGAGGACCTCTATTACCGTCTCGATGTCTACAGCATTGTGGTGCCACCGCTGCGTGAGCGCCTCGAAGACATCCCGCTATTGGCCCAGACCTTCCTGCAGCAACTCGCCGCCGATACCGGCAAGGACGTAAAGGGTTTCGCGCCGGCGGCGCTGGAGGTGCTGAACCGCCATGCCTGGCCGGGCAATGTGCGCGAGCTGCGCAACACCGTCGAGCGCTCGCTGCTCTCGGCGCACGGCGAGTGGATCGATGCCGCCGACCTGCCGAACGCGATCGCCGGTGCCACGGCACATGCAGGCACGGATGGCCTCGCGCTTGAAGGCTCCGGCGACCTCGATACCTGGCTCGCGGAGGTCGAACGCCGCGCCATCCAGCAGGCGTTGGCGCAGACCAATGGCGTGCAGGCGCACGCGGCGAAGAAGCTCGGCATCACCGAGCGCAGCCTCTGGCACCGGATCAAGAAGCTCGGCATCCAGATCAATCGTGTTGTGAGCTAGTCCGGGTTGCCTGAAGCGGCCCGAGCCGCCACCATGATGCCCGACACGGAGGATCGTCCATGTCTGTCGTTGTAGCCTGGTTGCAGTTCCTCGCCTGTGCCGTGTTGATCCTGCTGGCCGGGCGCCAGCTGTCGCGCTACGGCGACGTCATCGCCGAGAAGACCGGCCTCGGCGGCACCTGGGTCGGGCTGGTTTTGCTCGCCACCGTCACCTCGCTGCCCGAACTCATCACCGGCGTGAGCGCGGTGCTGCTCGCGGACGCGCCCGACATCGCCGTCGGCAACGTGCTCGGGGCCAATGTCATCAACCTGGTTATGATCGTGGTGCTCGATGCGCTCGCCCGCGGCGAGCCGCTGTTCGCGCGCGCGGCGCTGGGGCACATCCTTTCCGCCGGCTTCGGCGTGATCCTCGCCGGCTTCGTCGGCTTCAACATCCTGTTCGCGGGCCATGCTGGCACGCCGGCACTGGGGCACGTGGGGCTTGCGAGCCCGATCATCGTGGTCATCTACGCCGCCGCCATGCTCATGGTGTTCCGCTACGAGCGCACGCAGCGGGCTCAGTTCGTGGCCGAAGTCGCGGAACGCTACCCGCACATCGCGTTGCGCCAGGCGTGGATGCGCTACGCGCTCGCGGCGCTGGTCGTGGTCGCCGCCGCGCTGTGGCTGCCGTTCGCGGCCGAGGCGCTGGCGCAGGCGCACAGCCTGAGCGAGACCTTCGTCGGCACGCTGTTCGTCGCGCTCGCCACCACATTGCCGGAGATGACGGTGACGGTGACGGCGCTACGGCTCGGTGCCATCGACATGGCCATCGGCAACCTGTTCGGCAGCAACCTGTTTAACCTCGCGATCATCGCCGTGGACGACCTGTTCTATCTCAAGGGGCCGCTGCTCGCGCACGTCTCGGACCTGCACGCGGTGTCGGCGCTGTCGGCGGTGATGATGAGCGGCATCGCCATCGTGGGGTTGCTTTACCGGCCGCGCTCGCGCCTGTTCGGTACCGTCGGCTGGGTGAGCCTGATGTTGCTCTCGGTCTACCTGCTCAACACCTTCTTTCTCTACCTGTACGGCGGCTGAGGCGTCATGACCACGGCATTGGCGGCACTTCCCGCGGGCGACTGGTACCGGGTTTCGGTCGAGGAGGCCGCGCAGCGCCTCGGCACCGACCCGCACGCCGGGCTCACCGAGGCCGAGGCGGCCGCGCGGCTCGCGCGGTACGGGCCGAACGAAATTCGCGAGGGCAAGCGACGCGGGCCGCTGCGCATGTTCGCCGACCAGTTCACGGATTTCATGATCCTGGTGCTGATCGCGGCGGCGGTCGTGTCCGGTGCCATCGGCGACGCCGTGGACACTGTCGTGATCCTGGTCATCGTCGTGCTCAACGCGGTCATCGGTTTCGTGCAGGAGTACCGCGCCGAGCGCGCCATCGCGGCGCTCAGGCAGATGGCGGCGCTCACGGCGCACGTCGTGCGCGACGGCCGCTCGCACACGATCCCGGCCGCCGAGCTGGTGCCGGGCGACATGGTCGTGCTGGAGGCCGGCGCCGCCGTGCCGGCCGACTTGCGGTTAGTCGAGGCGGCGCAGCTGCGCTGCGAGGAGGCAGCGCTCACCGGCGAGTCGCAGCCGGTGGAGAAGCACACGCGGCCGCTGCCCGAGGACGGGCTGCCGCTTGGGGACCGGCGCAATCTCGCGTTCAAGGGCACGCTTGTCACCTACGGTCGCGGCCGCGGGCTCGTGGTCGGGAGCGGCATGGACACCGAGCTCGGCCGCATCGCCGGGTTGCTGTCGACGGAGGAGGAGGTCAAGACACCGCTGCAGAAGCGGCTCGCGCGTTTTGGGCGAACGCTCTCGGTCGCGGTGCTGGCGATCTGCGTGGTGCTGTTCTTCGTGGGCGTGCTGCGCGGCGAGCCGCTGCTGCTCATGGCGCTCACGGCCATCTCGCTCGCGGTCGCCGCCATCCCCGAGGCGCTGCCGGCGGTGGTGACCGTGTCGCTCGCGCTCGGGGCGCGCAAGATGGCCGACAAGCGCGCGCTCGTGCGCAAGCTGCCGGCGGTCGAGACGCTCGGCAGCGTCACCTTCATCTGCTCGGACAAGACCGGCACCCTCACCGAGAACCGCATGCGCGTCGAGGAGCTGTACGCGGACGCGCGCCTCGAGCGAAGCGTCGCGCCCGCGCTGGCGCAGGCGGAACCCTGGACGACGCTGTTCCGGGCGCTGGCGCTCTCGAACGACGCCCGCCTGACGGCGGACGGCAACGTGCTCGGCGATCCGACCGAGGTGGCGCTGTTTCAGGCGGCGCGCGCCGCCGGTGCGGACCCGCGTGCGTTGGCCGAACGGTTTGCGCGCGTGGCCGAGCTCGCCTTCGATTCCGAGCGCGCCCGTATGACCACCCTGCACCGTGAGGACGGCGGCGTGATCGCCTATACCAAGGGCGCGCCGGAGCGGCTATTGCCGCTGTGCCGCGCGCGCCTGGGCTCCGCCGGTGAGGTGCCGCTCGACCGCGCCGGCCTGGAAGCGGTCGTCGAGCGCATGGCCGCCGACGGCCTGCGCGTGCTGGCCGTCGCCTGCCGCCGGTGGCCGGCCGTGCCCGAACGCATCGAGCCCGAGCATGTCGAGACGGAGCTGGTCCTGCTCGGCTTCGTCGGCCTGCTGGACCCGCCGCGGCCGGAGGTCGAGGAGGCGGTGCGGTTGTGCCAGAGTGCCGGGATCACGCCGGTGATGATCACCGGCGACCACCCGGCCACGGCGCGCGCGATCGCCACGCGCCTCGGGATCATCGACGAGGGCGCCGAGGTACTGACGGGGCGGGAGCTCGCGCGCCTGGACATGGCCGAGTTCGAGCGGCACGTGGAGCGCGTGCGCGTGTACGCGCGCGTGGCGCCGGAACAGAAGATCAAGATCGTGCAGGCACTGCAGGACAAGGGCGAATTCGCGGCCATGACCGGCGACGGCGTGAACGACGCGCCGGCCCTGCGGCGCGCCGACATCGGCGTGGCCATGGGCGTCACCGGCACCGACGTTGCCAAGGAGGCGGCGCACATGGTGCTGCTCGACGACAACTTCGCCACCATCGTCGGCGCGGTGCGCGAGGGCCGGCGCATCTTCGACAACATCCGCAAGTTCATCAAGTACACCATGACCAGCAACTCGGGCGAGATCTGGACCATCTTTCTCGCGCCGTTCCTGGGCCTGCCGATTCCGCTGCTGCCGATCCATATCCTGTGGATCAACCTCGTGACCGACGGGCTGCCGGGATTGGCGCTCGCGCTCGAACCGGAGGAGAAGGGCGTGATGAAACGGCCGCCGCGCCCGCCGGCCGAAAGCATCTTCGCCCACGGCATGTGGCAGCACATGATCTGGGTCGGGCTGCTGATGGGTGCGGCGTCGCTGCTGACCCAGGCGTGGTCGATCCACGTCGGCTCGGCCCACTGGCAGACCATGGTGTTTACGGTGCTGACACTGTCGCAGCTCGGCCACGTGCTCGCGATCCGCTCCGAGCGGGAGTCGCTGTTCCGGCAGGGGCTGTGGTCCAATCCGTCGCTTATCGGCGCGGTGCTGCTCACTTTCGGCCTGCAGCTGGCGACGATCTACGTGCCCTGGCTCAACCCGATCTTCAAGACCGAGCCACTCGATGCCGGCGAGCTCGTGTTTTGCCTGGCGATGTCGAGCGTGGTGTTCTTCGCGGTGGAAATCGAGAAGTGGCTGGTGCGTCGCGGTGTGCTCTACACCACATCGGCGCGCGCCGTCTGACTCAGTTGCGCAGGTCGCGGCGGTTTGGAAGCGTCGCCTTGTTATTGTGCGCGCATAATAGAGTCCAGTAGCCGAAGGCGTTGACCGGTACGCGCTCGGCCACGTCGAGCCGTGTCTCGCGCAAAAAATCCTCCAGCGGGAAATCCGGGCGGAAGCCCATGGCGCGTGAGAACGGCGCAATCAGGCGCTCGCAGCCGCTGACCACCGGGTTGGCGTTACGGAAATGGTTGACGATATAGAGCATCCCGTCCGACGCGCACACCCGGCGCATCTCGTTTACCAGGCGCACCGGGTCGGGCGCGACCGAGACGACGTACATCGCCACCACCTTGTCGAAGCTGTCGTCGGGAAACGCCATGCGCTCGCCGTCCATGCGCCGCAGCGCCACGACGTGTACGAGATCGTGGCGCGCCCGGCGTTGGCGCGCGCGCGTGAGCATATCGGTCGAGACGTCGATACCGGTCACCTGCGTATCGTGGGGATAGAGCGGCAGCGACAGTCCGGTGCCCACGCCGACTTCGAGGATGCGCTCGCCGCCGCGCGGCGCCATGCGGCGGATGACTGCGCGCCGGCCGGGCTGGAGCACGGCGCCGAAGTAGAGATCGTAGCCCTGCGCGTAGCGGCGGTAGGCCTTTTCGATGACCTCGATGTCCATGCGCAGCCTCCGTACGGAGAAGACAGTCTGTCTCGTCCTGGGGACAGCTACATCAAGGCAATATGATGCCCCCGCGCGGCGGGGGCATGTTGATGGAGGTCAAAAAAATCCCGACGCCGGGTGGCGTTGGGGTGGGTGGGAACTTTAAGTAAGGGTTTTTACGCCCTGGTCGGTACCGAGCAGCAGCACGTCCGCCGGGCGGCGGGCAAAGAGGCCGTTGGTGACGACGCCGGCGAGGTGGTCGAGCTTCGCTTCCAGCTCCGGCGGGTTGAGGATGCTGAGGCCGTGCACGTCGAGGATGATGTTGCCGTTGTCGGTCTTGAAGCCCTCGCGCAGCACCGGCTGGCCGCCGAGCTCGACGATGCGGCGCGCGACCAGCGAGCGCGCCATCGGGATGACTTCTACCGGCAGCGGGAACTTGCCGAGCACGTCCACCAGCTTGGCATCGTCGGCGATGCACACGAATTTCTTCGACGCCGCGGCGACGATCTTCTCGCGCGTGAGCGCGCCGCCGCCGCCCTTGATCAGGTGCAGGTGCTTCGTGGATTCGTCGGCGCCGTCCACGTACAGCGGCAGGTCGCCGGTGGCGTTGAGATCGAGCACCGGGATGCTGTGCTTCTTCAGGCGCTCGGCGGTCGCGACCGACGACGCCACGGCGCCGTCGAGCTTGCCCTTGATCTTCGCCAGGCCGTCGATGAAATGGTTTGCGGTCGAGCCGGTGCCGACGCCGATCACCCAGCCGGACTCGACGTACGCGAGCGCGGCGTCGGCGACGGCCTTCTTCTTTTCATCCGGGGTCATGCGTATTTCTTCCTGCTGAAAGGCGGCAAGGATACCGATTCCGGCTGTGATAATGAAGCAGGGTTCATGTTAGATTAGGTTTATGCCCCCGGATTACCTGAAAAAAATCACCAATACACGGGTCTACGAAGTCGCGCGCGAAACCCCGCTCGAATACGCCCCGGTGCTCTCGGCCCGCACCGGCAACAAGGTGTGGCTCAAGCGCGAGGACCTGCAACCGGTGTTCTCGTTCAAGTGTCGCGGCGCCTACAACAAGATGGCGCACCTGTCGGCGCCGGAGCTGAAAAAGGGTGTGGTCGCGGCCTCGGCCGGAAACCACGCGCAGGGCGTGGCGCTCGCCGCCGGCCGGCTCGGCACCAGGGCCGTGATCGTGATGCCGCGCACGACGCCGCAGATCAAGGTGGACGCGGTGCGTGGCCTCGGCGGCCAGGTGGTGCTGCACGGCGACAACTACGACGCCGCCTACCACCACGCGCGCGAGATCGCCGAAAAGAAAAGACTCACTTTTGTACATCCCTACGACGACCCGGACGTGATCGCCGGCCAGGGCACCGTCGGCCTCGAAATCCTGAAGCAACACGTGGACGGCCTGCACGCCATCTTCGTGCCCGTCGGCGGCGGGGGCCTGATTTCCGGCATTGCGGCGTATGTGAAGGCGCTACGCCCGGAGGTAAAAATCATCGGCGTCGAGCCCGAAGACGCCGACGCCATGGACCGCTCGCTGAAGGCCGGCAAGCGTGTGACGCTCGATCACGTCAGTATCTTCGCCGACGGCGTGGCCGTGCGGCAGGTGGGGGCGGAAACCTTCCGCCTGTGCCAGCAGTACGTGGACGAGATGGTGATCGTCTCTAACGACGAAATCTGCGCCGCGATCAAGGACATCTTCGAGGACCGGCGCTCGATCCTGGAGCCCGCCGGCGCGCTCGCCTATGCCGGGCTCAAGAATTACGCTGCGAAAAAGAAGCTCAAGGACAAGCACCTCGTCGCCATCGCCTCGGGGGCGAACGTCAACTTCGACCGCCTGCGGTATGTGGCCGAGCGCGCCGAGGTCGGCGAGCGCCGCGAAGCTATCCTCGCGGTCACCATTCCCGAACGTGCGGGCGCGCTGAAGAAGTTCTGCTCCATCCTCGGCGACCACAACATCACCGAGTTCAACTACCGCCTCGCCGACCCGAAGGCGGCGCACATCTTCGTCGGTTTGCAGACGCGGGAAGTGGAGAAGGTCGGCGCGCTCGTGCGCGAGTTACGCAGCCACGATTACCCGACGGTGGACATGACCGACAACGAAATGGCGAAGCTGCACATCCGCCACATGGTCGGCGGCCGCGCGCCGAACGCGCACGACGAAATCCTCTACCGTTTCGAGTTCCCCGAGCGCCCCGGGGCGCTGATGAATTTTCTCACCAAGATGGGCGGCGGCTGGAACATTTCGCTGTTCCACTACCGCTCCCACGGCGCCGACTTCGGCCGCGTGCTCGTCGGCATGCAGGTCCCGCCGAAGGACAAGACGAAATTCAGGAAATTTCTCGACAGCCTCGGGTACGAGTATGTCGAGGAGACCAATAATCCCGCATACAAACTATTTTTGTCCTAAATTCTCAGGAGAGATAGCTTATGCGATGGACCGCGATTACATGCATGTTCTTCTCGTTTTCTGTATGTGCCGCGCCAAGTGACAAGACCATATCCGTTGAAGATTTGGGAATAACAACAAGGCTGTTTTGGACAAAAGGAAAATTCGATCAGCTATTGAATATAGCTGTTGGGAAAAATGGGAAAGTAATCAATAAATGGACTTCCGAGGATTTTTCTCATCTCTATGGAACTGACTTGGTCAGGCTGAATGGCAAAACATATCTAATTTTGAATGTTGCCAGTGGCGGTAATCATTGTTGTTCCAGGCTGCAATTGTATGAACTTCATCCGACCCCAACTTATATCGGCGCCTTTGTCGATAGTCAGGTTCCGGAGGGGGTAGGGGGTGCTCGCGAAAAAGGCAGTTGCGTATATCGTTGGGCACGCGGTATCGCCGTTCCCGGCACCTTCGGTGCTGGCGAACGCCATGCCAGCGAATATTTTTTCTTTGAGAATGGAAGCTTTTATCTCGATAAATCAGAACTCGCATTAAAAGACTACCGGGATTTTTTCGATGCAATTGCGAACGCAGCTGATAAGGAAAACTGCGTCAGTTCATCCGAATTTTGGACGGCGGACTTCTATATGCGGAAGCTCGACGGTGACCAACCGAGAGCCGCGCTTTACGCGCGGCTCAAAAACAAGAAAAAGTGTGCGGATGAGTGATCTTATTTTTTGATCTGCTCTACTTTCTCAATCACTACGTCATACCCCGGCACGTTCTCGAACGGCCCCACAGTGCGGGTCTGGGTTGATTCGATCTTCTTTACCACGTCCATTCCCTTCGTGACTTTGCCGAACACGGCATAGCCCCAGCCGCGGGTGGACTTGTCGCGATGGTCGAGGAAGGCGTTGTCCACGGTATTGATGAAGAACTGCGCCGAGGCCGAATGCGGGTCCATGGTGCGGGCCATGGCGAGCGTGCCGGTGAGGTTTTTCAGACCGTTGTCGGCCTCGTTCTTGATCGACGCGCCTGTGGCTTTCTCTTTCAGTCCAGGCGCAAAGCCGCCGCCCTGGATCATGAAGCCAGGAATCACGCGGTGGAAGATCGTGCCGCTGTAGAAGCCGGTCTGCACGTAGTTCAGGAAATTGCTCACGGTGCCCGGCGCCTTGTCGGCGTACAACTCGGCCTCGATGACGCCGAGGTTGGTGGTGATGCGCACCTGCGGGTTGGCCTTGGCCGGGCTGGCGGCGTGGGCACCGAAGGACAGGGCGAGAAGGGCGAGCAGCAGGAATTTTTTCATTGTCAGCTCCAAAAATAATTTAAGAACCAAAGAAATTTAGACAGGATTTACAGGATTAACAGGATTTGAGGAAATCAGGAAGCCTGTTTTGTTTCTCTTTGTTTTAATCCTGTAAATCATGTTAATCCTGTCCATTCATTTTATTAAAGCATCTCGAGCCACTTCCATTTTCAGGATTGTATTCCACTCTTTCGCGGTCAACGGCAGCACCGACAGCCGGTTGCCGCGCTGGACCAGTTTCATGTTCTTCAGCGCCGGATGTGACTTTATGGCGGTGAGTGTGATCGGGTGTTTGAACTCGCGCTCCAGTTTTACGTCCACCATGTACCAGATCGGATTCTCCGGCGAGGATTTCGGGTCGAAGTGCTCGCCCTCGGGATTCCACGCGGTGTGGTCGGGGTAGGCATTGCTCGCGATCTTGACGATGCCGGCGACGCCCGGCTCGGCGCAGCTCGAATGGTAGAAGAACGCGAGGTCGCCCTTCTTCATTGCGCGCAGGAAATTTCGTGCCTGATAATTGCGCACGCCGTCCCAGTGCTCGGTGTGTTTCGGCTTGGCCATGAGGTGATGCAGGCCGAAACAATCCGGCTCGGATTTCATCAGCCAGTAGTTCATGCGTACATCTCGAATGCGGGAATGGTTTCGATCTCCGCCTTGGCATCGGCCAGCCACTGTTGGACTGCAGGCAGGGACGTGATGGCGTTCGCGTACGCGCTGCACACGGAATCGAGCTCGACCGCGTAGGTCATGAAGCGCAGCGCCACGGGCGCATACATGGCATCGGCCACGGTGAAATGGCCGAACAGGAAAACGCCGTGCTTGCCGAAGCGCGCGCGGCAGTCGTTCCAGATCGTCCGGATGCGCTCGATGTCCTTCAGCACCTCGGGCGTGCGGCCCTTGCCGGGCAGATGCTTGCGGCAGTTCATGGACATGTGCTGGCGCAGCGCGCCGAAGCCGGCGTGCATCTCGGCGCTGACGGCGCGCGCTAATGCGCGGGCCTTGATGTCCGCCGGCCAGAGACGCTTTTCCGGAAAGCGGTCGGCGAGGTATTCGCAGATGGCGAGCGATTCCCACACCGCGACGTCGCCGTCGATCAGCGCGGGCACCTTGCCCGAAGGCGAGTATTTAAGGATTTCAGCCTTGGATTCCGGAATGTAAAGCGGGATGCGGATTTCGCGGAACGGGATACCGGCCTGTTTCAGCACCAGCCATGGGCGCAGCGACCACGAGGAATAGTTCTTGTTGCCGATGATGAGCGTCAGCGCGTCCATGGCCGGGCGACTCTAAACCGCGCGCAGCAACGGCGCTTCGGCTTCGCCTTCCTCGACGCGCAGACGCTGCACGTGCCGGCAGCGGCCGGTTTCCACGTCAAGGTCGAACAGCACCGCGCACAGCGTGCCCGGGCCTTCGGCCACGTCGAAGCGCGCCGGCAGTTTCTGCACCAGGCGCGTGAGCGATTTTTCGATGTCCATGCCGATGACCGACTCGTAGCAGCCGGTCATGCCGACGTCGGTGAGGTAGCCGGTGCCCTTGGGCAGGATGCGCTCGTCGGCCGT
>SCRL01000030.1 GCA_004298065.1 Gammaproteobacteria bacterium
TTGGCGCCGGCCTCGCGCGCCATCTGGATGATCTGTGCCGAGGTCGTGCCGCGCACGATGGAGTCGTCCACCAGCAGCACGTTCTTGCCGCGGAACTCGACGTCGATGGCGTTCAGCTTCTGGCGCACGGACTTCTTGCGCTCGGCCTGACCCGGCATGATGAAGGTGCGGCCGATGTAGCGGTTCTTGATGAAACCCTCGCGGTAGCGCAGGCCCAGCTCGCAGGCCATTTGCAACGCCGCCGAGCGCGAGGTGTCGGGAATCGGGATCACCACATCGATGTCGTGGTTCGGCCACTCGCGCATGATCTTATGCGCCAGCTTCTCGCCCATGCGCATGCGCGTCTTGTGCACATAGATGTTGTCCATCATCGAGTCCGGGCGCGCGAAGTACACGTACTCGAAGATGCACGGCGCGTGCAGGGTGTGCTCGGCGCACTGGCGGGCGTGCACCTGGCCGTGCACGTCCACGAAGATCGCTTCGCCGGGCGCGACGTCGCGCATCAGCTCGTAGCCGGCCGCATCGAGCGCCACCGATTCGGAGGCGAACATGTATTCCGGCCCGATATCGGTCTCGCGTTTGCCGTAGACCAGCGGGCGGATACCGTGCGGATCGCGGAACGCCAGGATGCCGTGACCGGCGATGAGCATGGTCACGGCGTAGGCGCCGCGCGCACGGCGGTGCACCGCGGACACGGCACGGAACACGTGCTCCGGCATGAGCTTGAGCTTGGCGACCGCCTGCAATTCATGGGCAAAGACGTTGAGCAGGACCTCGGAATCGGAGCCGGTATTGAGGTGGCGCAGATCTTCGCGGTACAACTCGTCGCGCAGCTGGTCGACGTTGGTGAGGTTACCGTTGTGCGCGAGCGCCAGGCCGAAGGGGGAATTCACGAAAAACGGCTGGGCCTCGGCGGGGGAATCGCAACCGGCCGTGGGGTAGCGTACGTGGCCGACGCCCATATTTCCCTTGAGGCTGGCCATGTGGCGCTGCTGGAACACGTCGCGCACCAGGCCGTTGTCCTTGCGCAGGTACACGCGGCTGCCGTCGCACGTCAGGATGCCGGCCGCGTCCTGGCCGCGGTGCTGCAGCACCAGCAGACCGTCATAAATGGCCTGGTTCACCGGACCCTTGGACGAAACGCCGATGATGCCGCACATGCGCGGGAAACCTCTCGGTTAAAACGGAAGTCTAGCCGTAGCGGATGTGCCGGGCAATATCCCGCGGGATATAGCCGGCGGCGAACAGCGCAGCACGCTCAAAATACGGCGATAGCGCCGCCTCATGCCACCAGCCGTTTCGCGGAAACGACGTGAGCCCCGCGAGCATGAACACCAGCGTCACAACAATGACGCCGCGCACGGCGCCGAACAACCCGCCGAATGCGGCGTTGACGAAGCGGAATTCTTTTTTCTTGAGTAGATAGCGGTTGACCAGGAAGGTGATCAGCATGCCGGTCAGGAACACGGCGGCAAACAACACCACGAAGCCGAGCACCCGGCGCACGACCTCGTCGGAGAACAGACCCTCGAACAAACGGGCGGCGTCGTTGGCGAACAGCCAGCCGACGACAATGGAGACACCCCAGGTCATGAGCGACAGGATTTCGCGCACAAACCCGCGCCAGGCACCGATGCCGGCGAATACCAGGAGCACAGCGAGAATGGCAATGTCGAAATAATTCATGCACTCTGACTCTTTAAGGGTAAGCCTGCACAGTACCGGCGACGCCGCTGGCCTTCTGGATCCTCGCCTGCGCCTGCTGCGCGGCGACCTTGTCCGCGAACGGACCGACACGCAGGCGCACGCGCTTCTCGCTGCCCTGCGCGATGTTTTCGAGCAGCACGTGATGGCCCTGCCCCTTGAGCTTGTCCGCGAGTTTCGCCGCGTTGGCGGTATTGGCGAAGACGCCGACCTGCACCGCCCAGCCTTTCGCGGGCTTCGCGCCCACAACAGCCGCCTTGGCCGGGGCTTTTTCAGGCGCAGGTACCGCAGGCGTTTTTTCCGGAACAGCTGTGGAAATTTCGGATACGGGTGCCGGCGGAGCGTATTCGGCTGAAGATGGCGCCGGCGCAGAAGGCACTCCGGACGTGGCGCCCCTGCCGGGAATCTCGCTGATGGCCTTTAACTCGGCCGGCGGCTCGCGCTCGCTGAAAATTATCGGCAGAAAAATCACCGCGAGCGATACCAGAATCACCGCGCCGATGATGCGGTGTTTGAGGTTGACCGGCGGGGGCAACTTTTCGTTCTCGGACATGTTCTGCTTTCAAGAATGATGAAAAATTCCTTCCATGGCCTTTTCATCTCGGCACGCGCGAGGTGAACTCGCGCGTGCCTCCGAATCGCATGGCATTCACACCGCCACGCGATTCGGAGGGGCATCCCTGTCCCGCACCGCAGGATGTTTTCAACACCCTGCTAGAGCGCCTGCGAAGGCAGCGAGAGTATATCACCGACCATGTAAAACGAACCAAAGACGACAATGCGATCCGCCGGCGTGGCGACCGCGCGCGCGGCGGCATAGGCCGCACGTACGTCGGTGAATTTCGTCACCGGTTTGTCGATCCCGGCCACGGCAAGCGCTTGTGCCACTTCCTCCGCCGTCGCTCCGCGCTCGGTCGAGTCGAGCGCGGTCACGTACCAGGCGTCCACGATGTCGCGCATGGCATGCGCGGCACCGGCGATGTCCTTGTCGCGCAGCATGCCGAACACCGCGAGCGTGCGCCCGGCGACCGGTTGCTGCTTCAGCGTCACCGCGAGCCGGCGCACGGCGTCCGGGTTGTGCGCGACGTCAAGCACGCGCAGCGGCAAGCCCGGCAGCACCTGGAACCGGCCCGCCGCCATCGCCGAGACCAGGCCCTCGCGCACCTGTTGCTGGCTCACCGGCAGCTTTCCCGAAACCGCTTCGAGCGCCATCAGCACGCCGGCAGCATTGTCGAGCTGGTAATCGCCGCGCAGCGAGGGATGCGGCAGGCCGGCGCGCACGCCATTCGATGAACGGAACGTCCAGCCCGAATCGGTGCGCTCCATGAAAAAATCCCGGTCGCGCTGGTAAAACCGCGCGCCTACCGTCTGGGCGACCTCGGCAATACTCGCTGGCGGATTGGGATCGGCGCACACCGCCGGCCGGTCCTTGCGAAACACGCCGGCCTTCTCGCGTCCGATAGCCTCGCGCGTGTCGCCCAGCCACTGCACATGATCGATACCGATGGAGGTGACGATGGCGGCATCGGCATCGACGGCGTTGACGGCGTCGAGTCGCCCGCCCAGGCCTACCTCCAGCACCGCTGCGTCGATATTGGAGCGGCTGAACTGATCGAGGGCCGCGAGCGTGCCGAACTCGAAATAGGTCAGCGGGATCTCGCCGCGCGCGACCTCGATACGCTCGAACGCGGCGCACAGCGCCTCGTCCGTGGCGTCCGCGCCGTTCACGCGCACGCGCTCGTTGTACTTAATAAGATGAGGCGAGGTGTAGGTGCCGACCCGGTAGCCAGCGGCGCGCAAGATCGCCTCGGCCATGGCCACGGTCGAACCCTTGCCGTTGGTGCCGGCGACGGTGAGGACGCGAAACGGCGGCTGGCGCAGCCGCATCCGGTCGAGCACGGCGTGCACGCGTTCGAGCCCGAGCTCGATCTTGCGTGGATGGAGCGTCTCGATCCACGCGAGCCAGTCGGAAAGCGTGCGGGTCTTCAGGCGGGCGGGGATGCGGGAGAATCGTACACGCCGGCCTCGGTCACTTCGGACGGCGTTGGGACGTATTGCGGCTTCGACTGGCGCTGGAGCATCGCCAGCAGGTCGGCGATCCGATCGCGCATCTGGCGCCGGTCCACAATCATGTCGACGGCACCGTGCTCGACGAGGAACTCGGAGCGCTGGAAGCCCTCAGGCAGCTTCTCGCGCACGGTCTGCTCGATCACGCGCGGACCGGCGAAGCCGATGAGCGCCTTAGGTTCGGCGATGATGACGTCGCCCAACATGGCGAGACTCGCCGACACGCCGCCCATGGTGGGATCGGTGAGCACGGAGATATAAGGAATGCCGCGCTCGCCCAGGCGCGCGAGCACGGCGCTGGTCTTGGCCATCTGCATAAGCGAGAACAGCGCCTCCTGCATGCGCGCGCCGCCCGAGGCCGAGAAACACACCAATGGAATCTCGCGCTCGAGGCTGACGTTGGCCGCGCGCACGAAACGCTCGCCGACGACCGAACCCATGGAACCACCCATGAAGGCGAACTCGAAGGCGCAGGCCACGAGCGGCGCGCCCTTGAGCGCGCCGGCCATGGCCACGAGCGCGTCGGTCTCGCCGGTAGCGGCGCGCGAATCGCTCAGGCGGTCCTTGTACTTCTTGGTGTCCTTGAACTTGAGCACGTCGAGCGGCGCAACGTTGGCGCCGATCTCCTCGCGCGGCTCGGGATCGAGGAACAGCTCCAGGCGCTTGCGCGCGCCGAGACGGATGTGGTGCGCGCACTTCGGGCAGACGTTCTGGTTGTTCTCGATCTCGGCGCTGTAGAGTACCGCGCCGCAGGCCGGACACTTGCGCCACAGGCCTTCGGGCACGCCAGCCCGCTTGAACCCGGGTTGGCTGCGGATGCGCGGGGGAACCAGCTTGTCGAACCAGCTCATGCACGACCTCCGGAAACCTGTTCGGGTGATACGGTTGCCGAATCCATCGCCCGGCGCAGCGACGCGACGAACGCCGGCACCTCGCCCAGCACCCGGTCAGGAGTGCCGGCCATTTCCTCGATGCGTCGCACGATGGCGCTGCCGACGACCACGGCATCGGCGATACGCGCCATGGCCGCCGCCATTTCGGGGCTGTTGATGCCGAACCCGACGCCGAGCGGCAGACGCGTGTGACGGCGAATGGACTTCAGTTTAGCCTCGACTTCGTTTACGTCCAGGTGCGCGGCACCGGTGACGCCGCGCAGCGAGACATAATAGATAAATCCGCTGGCGGCGGCGGCGATGCGGCTGACGCGCTCCTCGCCGCTCGTCGGCGCAATCAGGAAAATCGCATCCAGATTATGCCGGCGCAGCACCGGGGTAAAGGCGCCCGCCTCTTCCGGCGGGAGGTCCACCGTGAGCGCGCCGTCCACGCCCGCGGCCGCGGCCGCGGCCGCGAAGCGCTCGTAGCCCATGACCTCGATCGGGTTGAGATAACCCATCAGCACCACCGGGGTCTTGTCGTCCTTGGCGCGGAACTCGCGCACCATATTAAGCACGTCCACGAGGCGCACGCGGTTTTTGAGCGCGCGCTCGGAGGCGCGCTGGATCACCGGGCCGTCGGCCATGGGATCGGAGAACGGCACTCCCAGTTCGAGGATATCGGCGCCGGCCGTCACCAGCGCGTGCATCAGCGGCACCGTCACCCACGGCTCCGGGTCGCCGGCCGTTATATAAGGAATGAGCGCGCGGCGGTCGCGCTTGTGCAATTGCTGGAAGATGGAAGCGATGCGCGACATGGTCAGAACTTGATGCCTTCTAGGTTCGCCACGGTATGGATGTCCTTGTCGCCGCGGCCGGAGAGATTCACCACGATTACCTTGTCCTTGCCCAATTCCGGCGCGAGTTTCTTGGCATAGGCGATCGCATGCGACGACTCCAGCGCCGGCATGATGCCCTCGATGCGCGTCAGCTCGTGGAATGCCGCCAGCGCCTCGCTGTCCGTAATCGAAACATAACGCGCGCGGTGCGCGTCCTTGAGCCAGGCGTGCTCCGGACCGACGCCCGGATAGTCGAGGCCGGCGGAGATCGAGTGGGTCTCGATGATCTGGCCATCCTCGGTTTCCAATAGATAAGTGCGGTTGCCGTGCAGCACTCCGGGCTTGCCGGTGCACAGCGTCGCCGCGTGCTTGCCGGACTCGATGCCCTCGCCCGCCGCTTCGACGCCATAGAGCGCGACCTCGGCGTCATCGATGAACGGATAGAACAGCCCCATGGCGTTCGAACCGCCGCCGACGCAGGCGACCAGCGCATCCGGCAGCCGGCCCTCGAATTCCTGAATCTGGTAGCGGACTTCTTTGCCGATGACCGACTGGAAATCGCGCACCATGGCCGGGTATGGATGCGGGCCGGCGACGGTGCCGATGATGTAGAAGGTGTCCTCGACGTTCGTCACCCAGTCGCGCATCGCCTCGTTGAGCGCGTCCTTGAGCGTCTTCGAGCCGGACTCGACCGGCACCACCTCGGCGCCGAGGAGCTTCATACGGTAGACATTGATCGCCTGGCGCTTGATGTCCTCCGAGCCCATGTACACCACGCACTTCATACCGAAGCGCGCCGCGACGGTGGCGGTCGCGACGCCATGCTGGCCGGCGCCGGTCTCGGCGATCACGCGCGTCTTGCCCATGTGACGCGCGAGCAGCGCCTGGCCGATGGTGTTGTTCACCTTGTGCGCGCCGGTGTGGTTCAGGTCCTCGCGCTTCAAATAAATGCGCGCTCCGCCCCACATGTCCGTCAGGCGTTTCGCGGGATACAACGGCGAAGGCCGGCCAACGTACAGCCGCAGGTCCTCGGCGAACTCGGCGTTGAACTTGGGATCGTTGCGCAGCTTTTCATACGCCTTGCGCAGCTCGGCGAGCGGCTGCATCAGCGTTTCGGAAACGAACAGGCCGCCGTAAGGTCCGAAGTGACCGCGCTTGTCGGGCAGGTCGTAGGCGCTCACTGAGCTAACCTCACGGCTTCGATGAATGCGGAAATCTTTTTCGCGTCCTTGATGCCCTTGGCACTCTCGACACCACTCGACACATCGACAGCATATGGGTGCACGCGACGCACCGCCTCGGCGACATTCGCGGGCGTGAGCCCACCGGCCAGAACGAGTGGCTTTTTGAGATCGGATGGAATCCGGCCCCAGTCGAATGCCTCGCCAGTGCCGCCGGAGGCACCGGGCGAATAGGTATCGAGCAGCAGGCCGGCCGCATCGGCATAGCGGCGATCGTCGGCGTGCAGGTCCACGTCGGGGGTCATATGGATAGCTTTGACGTACGGCTTCGGGAAAGCGCAGCAGTATTCGGGCGTTTCGTTGCCGTGGAATTGTAACAGGTCCAGGCTCACGTGCCGCAGCGCCGCGTGCACCGTCTCGGGCGCGGCGTTCTCGAACAGGCCGACGACGGTAATAAAGGGCGGTAACGCGCGGGCGATGGCGGCCGCCTGCTTGAGGTCCATATGGCGCGGGCTCTTCGGCGCGAACACGAGGCCGATGGCATCGGCGCCGGCCTGCGCCGCCGCGAGTGCGTCCTCGACGCGGGTGATGCCGCAAATTTTGACGCGTGTGCGCATGCTGGCTCCGGAAGCGCGGCAGCTTACCAGAGGCCTATATCCCGCGAAAGCCGAGGGATTTTGAACTGCTCGGGGTATTCGATGTCGGTGAGATAGAGCCCGTCGGGCAGCGCGGTCACGCCACCCTGCGTGCGGTCGCGCGCCTCCAGCACTTCCTTCGCCCAGCCGGGCTTCCTCTCGCCGGCGCCGATGTCCAGCAGCACGCCGGCGATATTACGCACCATGTGTTGCAGGAAGGCATTGGCGTAGGCGCGGATGTGTACGAATTCGCCATGGCGCGTTACTTCAAGCGCACGCAGCTCGCGCACCGGGCTCTTGGCCTGGCACTCGGCGGCGCGAAATGAAGTGAAGTCGTTCTCGCCGAGCAAATGCTTCGCGCCCTGCTGCATCGCCTCGACGTCGAGCAGACGGTACTCCCAACTCACGCGCCCACGCAGATAGGTTGGACGGATCGGCCGATTGAGGATGATGTAGTGGTAACGCCGACCGGTGGCGGAGAAGCGTGCGTGGAAGCCGGCGTCCACCTCGTCCGCCCACAGCAGCGCGACATCGTCCGGCAGGTTGCTGACCGCGCCGCGCACCCAGGAATAGCCGTTGCGCGCCGCAGTGGTATCGAAGTGGATCGCCTGCGCCAGCGCGTGCACGCCCGCATCCGTGCGCCCGGCGACCGTGACCGTGATCGGCTCGTCCGCAACTTTCGAGAGTGCCTCCTCGACGCACTGCTGCACCGAGCGCGCGCGCTCCTGCCGCTGCCAGCCGGAGAAGTTCGAGCCGTCGTATTCGAGAAGAGCGGCGATGCGCATGCGCGCATTCTACACGCTCACGCACACCGCACGATCAGTCGCCGGGCTCGGGCTTGGGCAGGCCGGCGAGCTTGCACAGCTCGCGGATGGGATCGCGCGGGAACAGCTTGTAGACGAATTTCTCGTACTGCTTGCGGTCGTGGAAGTGCTCGCCGCTTTGCCGGCCGAGGTCGAGCACCAGCTGGCGCATGCTCGGGTGGGAACTGTTCTGCTGGTAGTATTCGCGGAAGTAACCGATCAGGCCCCAGGACTCGTCGTACAGCGTAAGCCCGTCCTGCGCCGCCATCTTCTCGACGAACTCCTCGCTCCAGTCCTCGAAGTCGAGCAGGAAACCCTGCTCGTCCGTTTCGATCTGCCTGCCGTTGACCTCGACCTGCATCGCGCACCTTCCCGGCCGCAACACCGTGTCCGATGCAAACTGAACCTACGGAAAGTATATCCCCGGATACGCGGGATAGCGGAAAAGAACCAGGACTACCGTGGCTTTGCTTCGACCAGCTGCTTCAGCTCGGCCAGCGACTGGCAACGATTGATCTCCTCCTGTCCGATCCAGGGCTGAAGGCCGGTCGGTGTTTTCAGGAAAATCGCCGGTAAGGGAACATCGCGCAGGCCGTAACGCTCAGACAGCTCGTCGCGGTGCAGAAACTCGATTTGGCAGCCGAGGTGCGCGACGAATTGCTTCCACTCGTCGCGCATGCTGAAGGTGGAATGCGTGAGGGCACAGAGGTTGCAAGAATAGGTCTGGGGCGAAACGATCTTGTGGCCGATGTCGAGCAGCGTGTTCACGAGCCCGCTGTCGGCGTTGTAAACGAATATCAAAGTCTGGCTGCCCATGTCCATTCGATTTGACTATAGGCGATGCATTTAGTTCTGGTCTGCGCCGTATTTTTAGGCGGTACTTTGCTGGATTTTAAATCTCCGCCGCAGAGCAACAATTAACAGCGCAATAAGGACGAGGGAGATAACACTATGAAACGATAGCCACATGGCAACCCACGGACTGACTGGAATCAGAAGTGCCTTATAACCAAAAATGCCTAGTGGATTCACCACTGCCTGGATACAAACATAAAACGCGCTCACTAGGCTGGTATATATGCCATCGGACACTAATACTTCTCTCCAACCTACATATACATTTTGCTCGTTGATCGCCTTAACTACACCCCCATTGTTAAGAACGACCAGAATTGATAGCGCGAAAAGAAGTAGCCACCATAACAATGGCCGGAGAACTGAGCCTCCAAAATCGGCGAGAACCTCATATATCTTGCTAAAAGCTTGGTTTGTCCACGTGTCATTCTCTCGCTCAACAGCAAGTTCTGCACCATGAAACAAGTTAGCTGCTGGCGTGTTCTCCAGTTTTCGAAGATGTGCCCTGAGATTTCTGTAAGGCTGAGGACCTGTTAGGAGATGATTTTTAGTATCACGAGGAAAGAACACATCTTTAAATGATACAGAACCCATAAAAGGGTTTTTTGCGTCTGGCGCGGGGCATCTAAAATTTAAGATACACCCGTTTGTTACCTCCATATCTCTAATGGCCTCCGATTCCATAACAAATGTTCCAATATTGCAGGATGTAATTATGAAGGAGGTTGCCTCTACACCTGGTTGCTTTGTAACCGTGATTTTCCCGACACGACAGTTGCTTAGCTGAATTAATAGACCTCTATCTGTACCGCGACGAACTACAAGTTCAACGATGGTCAAACTCTTTAAATTGATTTTTCCGTATGAGTCGCCGGTGAAATCAATTTTTTCAATTCTATTGTTGAGGTCAGCAGCGCCAGGACCATCTAGTATGTATTCTTTTTTATTTTTGTATTTTAATGGTCGGGAAATTGTGACAGTTCCAACTGCGCCAACCTTGAGTTGAGCAGCGATATCCTGAAAGAAGCTTTCAGTCTGAACTTCAGGTGCTCCCTTGTTATTTAGATACGTATCAAGACGGTAGTCAGTGCCGGTTACTTGGGGTTTTTCTTTACACCATTGCGCAAAGTTCCGAGCCTCTTTAGCTGGGAAAAATAGGCGCTGCATATTTGGCATAGCAATAGTCACAAACTGTTTGATAACTGCCTGCCTAACTTTGGCCAATATCATAACTATCTCTCAATAGGTGCCCTTCCAAAAAAATATCTTTCCAAACAAAAACGCCGCCCAGTGGGGCGGCGTTTTTGTCATCCTTTGACCTCGATTCCTTTCACTTCCTGATATCCCTTCGGCAACCTCCCACCTCTCTGGGCCCGGTCGCCTTCGTACATTTCCAGCTCCTCGGGTGACACATCCAGATCGCCCTTCGAGGTATGCACCACGAGGTGCTTGTCCGAACCGAATACAGCGACGCCGGCAACGGCTTCTTCGCCCTTGGTGAACTTCGCTGTCGGCACGTTGAGAATCTTGTTGCCCTTGCCCTTGGGCATCTGCGGCAGGTTCTTTACCTTGAACACCAGCATCTGACCGGTGGTGGTGACGGCGGCGAGCAAATCCTTATTAAGGTCGGTGACCGGCTGCGGGCAGAGCACTTTGGCGCCCTTGGTCGGCTTCAGCACCGCCTTGCCAGCCTTCTTGTTAGCGATCAAATCTTCCAGTTTGGCGACGAAACCGTAACCGGCATCGGTCGCGAGCAGGTACAAATCTTCCGGGTTGCCGATCATGACACCGGCGAAGCTCGCGCCCGGCGGCGGTTTGAGCTGGGTGCTGAGCGGTTCGCCGTGGCCGCGCGCCGATGGAAGCTTGTGCGCCGGCAATGAATAGGTCCGGCCGGTGGAATCAATGAACACGGCTAATTGATTGCTCTTGCCGCGCGCGGCCTGGCGGAAGGCATCGCCGGTCTTGTAGTCGAGCGTGCGTGCATCCACTTCGTGGCCCTTGGCGGCGCGTACCCAGCCCTTCTCCGAGAGAACGACCGTGATCGGCTCGGTCGGAAGCAGTTGCGTGACGTCGATGGCCTTGGCGGCCTCGCGCTCGACGATGGGCGAGCGGCGGTCGTCGCCGAATTCCTTGGCGTCGGCCACGAGCTCGTCGCGCACCACGCGCTTCAGCAACTCTTTCGACTTCAGCGTCTTTTCAAGCGTCTTTTCCTCGCGCTTCAATTCGTCCTGCTCGCCGCGGATTTTCATTTCCTCCAGCTTGGCGAGGTGGCGCAAGCGCGTTTCCAGAATCGCCTCGGCCTGAATTTCAGACAGCCTGAAGCGCTTGATGAGCTTGGCCTTGGGCTCGTCCTCGCGCCGGATGATACGGATAACCTCGTCCAGGTTCAGGAACGCGACCAGCAGGCCGTCGAGGATGTGCAACCGGTCTTTGACGTGTTCCAGCCGGAATTGCAGGCGTTTGCGCACGGTCTCGGTGCGGAAGCCGAGCCACTCGGTGAGCAGCTCTTTTAAGTTGTACACCTTCGGCCGGCCGCCAAGGCCGATCATGTTCATGTTGACGCGGTAGGTGCGTTCGAGGTCGGTCGTGATGAACAGGTGGTCCATCAGTTCCACCGGGTCCACGCGGTTCGAACGCGGCACGATGACGAGACGCGTCGGGTTCTTGTGGTCGGACTCGTCGCGCAGATCCTCGACCATCGGCAGTTTCTTCTGCTGCATCTGCTGGGCGATCTGCTCCATCACCTTGGCCGGCGATACCTGGTACGGCAGCGCGGTGATGACGATGTCGCCGCCATTTTCGGATTGCCACCGGGCGCGGGCACGGATGGAGCCGTTGCCGGTTTCGTAAATCTGTTTGATTTCGGCCTTGGGGCTGATGATTTCAGCCTCGGTCGGGTAGTCCGGACCTTTGATATGCCTGCACAGCTCGCCGATGGTCGTGTTCGGCAACTCCAACAGGCGGATGGCCGCGGCCGCCACCTCGCGCAGGTTGTGCGGCGGGATGTCGGTGGCCATGCCGACGGCGATACCGGTGGTGCCGTTCAGCAGCACGTGCGGCAGGCGCGCCGGCATGAGCCGCGGCTCCTTGAGCGTGCCGTCGAAATTCGGCTGCCAGTCCACCGTGCCCTGCTCCAGCTCCGCGAGCAGCACCTGCGCGAAGCGCGTGAGCCGCGCCTCGGTGTAGCGCATGGCGGCGAACGATTTCGGGTCGTCGGGCGCGCCCCAGTTGCCCTGGCCGTCGATGAGCGGGTAGCGGTAGCTGAACGGCTGCGCCATCAGCACCATCGCCTCGTAACAGGCCGAGTCGCCGTGCGGGTGGTACTTGCCGATGACATCGCCGACGGTGCGCGCCGATTTTTTATGCTTGGACGCGGCCGACAGACCGAGCTCGGACATGGCGTAGACGATGCGCCGCTGCACTGGCTTCAGGCCGTCGGTGATGTGCGGCAGCGCGCGGTCCAGGATGACGTACATCGAATAGTCGAGGTACGCCTTCTCGGTAAACGTGGCGAGCGGCAGGCGCTCGACCGAAGCCACGCGCGGGCGCGTGGCGATGGCGCCCTTGGGCGGCTTGGCCTTGGATTTACGCCTGGGTTTATCAGTGGACTTCTGAGCCATGTCGTTACCTTAAAGAATCTCTGCTTTGTCGCCTTTCTTTTCGAGCCAGTCCTTGCGGTCGCTGGCGCGCTTCTTGGCGAGCAGCATGTCGAGCAATTTCAGCGTGCCCTTCCCGTCGCCGAGATCGAGCTGCACCAACCGGCGCGTGTTCGGGTCCATGGTGGTTTCGCGCAACTGTAGCGGGTTCATCTCGCCCAGACCCTTGAAGCGCGTGACTACCGGTTTGGCGCGGCCGTTTTCCTTCTCGATGCGCTTGAGAAGGGAACCCTTTTCCTCGTCGTCGAGCGCGTAGTGCACTTCCTTGCCTACGTCGATGCGGTAGAGCGGCGGCATGGCGACGTGCACACGCCCGGCCTCGACCAGCGGGCGGAAGTGCTGCACAAACAGCGCGCACAACAACGTCGCAATGTGCGCGCCGTCGGAGTCGGCGTCGGCGAGGATGCAGACCTTGCCGTAACGCAGCCCGTCCATGTTCACCGAGCCCGGGTCCACGCCCAGCGCCACGGCGATGTCGTGTACTTCCTGCGAACCCAGCACTTCGGACGGGTCCACTTCCCACGTATTAAGAATCTTGCCGCGCAGCGGCATGATCGCCTGGAAATCGCGCTCGCGCGCCTGCTTGGCCGAACCGCCGGCGGAGTCGCCCTCGACCAGGAACAGCTCGGTGCGCGACAAATCCTGGCTCACGCAGTCGGCGAGCTTGCCCGGCAGCGCCGGGCCGGTGCCGATCTTCTTGCGCGCCACCTTCTTGTCCGCGCGCAGGCGTTCCTGCGCCGCGGCGATGGCGATCTGGGCGATGGCCTCGGCGGCATCCGTATGCTGGTTCAGCCACAGGCTGAAGGCGTCCTTGGTGACGCCCTGCACGAAGGTCGCGGCCTCGCGCGAGGTCAGGCGCTCCTTGGTCTGGCCGGAGAACTGCGGGTCACGCATCTTGTACGACAGCACGTAACTCGACCGGCTCCAGACGTCCTCGGGCGCGAGCTTGACGCCGCGCGGCAGCAGGTTGCGCAGCTCGCAGAACTCGCGCATGGCGTCGGTCAGGCCGGCGCGGAAACCGTTGACGTGCGTGCCGTCCTGCACCGTCGGGATCAGGTTGACGTAGCTTTCCATGAGCGGCTCGCCGCCCTCGGGCAGCCACGCCACCGCCCAATGCGCCTCGCCGTCGTTGCCCTGGAAATGGCCGATGAACGGCTCTTCCGGCACCAACACGAAATCCTCGAGCTGGCTCACGAGATAGTCCTTGAGGCCGTCCTCGTAGTGCCACTCCTCGTCGTCCTTGCGATCCGCCTCGTGCGTGAACGTGACGTGCAGGCCGGGACAGAGCACGGCCTTGGCGCGCAGCACGCGCTTGAGCGTGGGCACGTGGATTTTCGGGGAATCGAAGAACGACGTATCGGGCCAGAACCGCACCGTGGTGCCGGTGTTCTTGCGGTCTACCTTGCCGATGGAGCGCAGCTCGCTCACCTTCTGGCCGTCGGCGAACGACATCATGTGCTCCTTGCCGTCGCGCCGCACCTTCACGTCGAGCCG
>SCRL01000031.1 GCA_004298065.1 Gammaproteobacteria bacterium
CGCGAGCGGCTCGACGCCTATCCCACCGCCAAGCGTTGCCTGACCTGCCAGACGAAGTACGAAACCGACAAACGCGGCGGGCGCGACGCCACGCCAAGTCTCTAAAAGGGTTCTTAACCACAGAGGACACAGAGAGCACGGAGGTTTTTTAATAATTATTTTCTCGGCTTTCTCTGTGCTCTCCGTGTTCTCTGTGGTGAAAAATCTAAATCAGCATTTTTTAACGCAATCCCGCCAGTTCCTGCAGCAGCCGCCAGTTCTTGAGGCGGTCGTCCTGCGCCTTCAGCAGTTCCGGCGAGGGGATGCCGTCCTTGTCGAAGTGCTTGGCGAAGCGGCCCTCGGTGCGCGCGAACGTCACGAAGTCGATCTTCTCGCCCTTGGGCGTGACGTACCAGTCGTCCTTGCTTGCCGGATTGCCTTGCAGGCTCAGCCGTTGTTTCAGCGACTCGCCGGCGCGCGGATCGCAGGTGAGGAGCGGAAACGCGCGCGACTCCACCGCGAGCTGCGACTGGCCGAAAGCGGCGTCGTCGCCGATGCCGTGCTCCGGCATGCACGGCGTGTACACCACGATCACCGCCGGGCCGGGGTACTCGTTGGCCGCGATGACCGCGCGGTAGAAGTGGTTGATGTGCGCCGGCGTGGTCTGCGCCACGAACACGTCCGGGTGCATCATCGCGATCTGCGCCAGCTCCTTGCGCCGCTCGCTCTTGCCGTGGACGCTCTTGCCGTAGGCCGACATCTTCGAGTCCTGCGCGGTGAAGGTCGAGGTCGAGGACTGGCCGCCGGTGTTGGAGTACACCTGCGTGTCCAGCACCAGCACCTTGATGTCCATGCCGCTCATGAGCATGCGCGACAGCGACTGGAAGCCGATGTCGAGCATCGCGCCGTCGCCGCCCAGCACCCACAGGCGTTTCGATTTCATTCCCTGACGGTCCCACATCGCGCGCACGCCCATGGCCACCGCCGGCGCGTTCTCGAACAGCGAGTTGGTCCACGGGATGCGGTAGGGGTTGTAGGGATAGGTCGAGCCGAACACGGTGTTGCAGCCGGTGGCGGCGACGATGCCGACCGAATCTTCCCCGTGCACGAAGGAGGTCGCCGTGAGCAGGATGCGGATCGCCGTCGCCTCGCCGCAGCCCATGCACGAGGCCGCGCCACCGCAGTAGAGCTGGGTGGACTGCTTCAGCATCATGTCCGCCAGCACCTTGCTCTGGATGTACTCGGGCGGCGTGTCCGGCAACTCGCGGAACACGCGCATCGCGGCGCGGTACTGCGCGAGCATGGCGTCGGTCTTCGGCACCATCCTGAGCGCCGCGTGATCGCCGCAGGCAGCGACGCACTCGCCGCAGCCCTTGCACTTGGTAGGATCGGTGACGAGGAAGAACATGCCGCCTTCCTTGCCCTTGCGCTGCGGCACGTCGAAATACTTGGTGGTCCTGGCGAACTGCGCGCCGGCGAAGTCGCCGTGCTCGGTCTGCGCGAGCTTCTGCGCCAGCGCGGCGTGGGCGCCCGCCGGCACGATCTTGGCGAGAATCGCGGTGTCCGGGCACTGGGTCACGCACGCCATGCAGCCGACGCATTTTTCGGCCTCGAGCAGCGGCAGGTCCGGGGCGATGGTGGAGAAGTCGCGCGCCGCGCCGGTGCCGGCCGGCATCCACGACAGCCCCACGGCGCGGTCGGCCGGCAGGTCCTTCTCGGCGCTGCCGTCGGCGTAGGCGCCGAGCACCTCGCGCTCGAAGGTTTCGCGGTCGATGAAGTCGGCGGAGAAGGTTTTAACGTTGCCCATGAATCGGTTACCGAAAATATCTAGGCGCGCGCCGCGACCGCCGGCGCCGCGAGGCGCGCGATGTCGAGCACGCGCGCGTTGAAATAGCCCTGTTTCGCCGCCGACAGGTTGGCTTCGATCACCTTCTCGCCGCGGCGGCCGAAATATTTGCGCAACACCTTTTCGATGCGCGCGAACAGCTCGTCATCGGTGAGCCTCGCTCCGGACACAAACGGCGCCGTTTTGAAGAATACGCCGAGCAGCACGATGCCCTGCATGCGCAACTGCAAATCCGGGGTGGCGGCCAGCTCGCGCGCGACCTTCACGGCATCGAGGTAGTACACGCGCAGCCGTTTTTTGAGGATCGTCTCCTGCGCCGCGCGCGGGATGTGCGCCCACACCTCGGCGTCGGTCTGGTGGCGGCTCTGGAGGAAGATCGCGCCGTCCTCGGCCACGCCCGAGAGCGGATCGCTCGAGGCGAAGGCGTTGGCGTCGTGGATCGGCACGAAGTCCACGTGCTCCAGTTCCGAGTGCTCGCGGATCGGTTCGGCGGCGACCGTGAGGTAATAGGTCGTCGGCAGGCCTTTCTTGTCCGAGCCGTACTTGGGATAGGCCTGAACGTACAGCCCGAAGATTTCCTCGACCAGCGAGGCGATGACCTTGTTGGTGGTCACCGAACCGTAGCCGCCGATCGAGTGGCCGCGCATCGAGAACGCGCCCTTCGCGCGCACGTCCGGGTCGTGCTGGCGCTCGAGCGCCGCCGGATGCTTGATGTTAAGCGCGAAGAACGTCTTGCCGCTCTCGACCATGTTCTGCGCCACGGCGACCAGATCGCCGACGCGCGTGTCGCGCGAGCCCAGGCCGTACACACCGGAATAGACTTTCGGCATGCGCGTTATCTTTTCGTAGCCCTCCATGTCGGCCAGGGCATCGGCGAACGCCGCTTTCAACTCCGTCGTGAGCGGGTTGTCCTTGGCGAGGGGGTTGTCCATGCGCTCGATCACCGAGATCGCCTTGCAGTGTTTGAGTGCGGCGACGATTTCGCGCGCCGGGAACGGGCGGAAGCTGGTGACGTGCAACAGGCCCACTTTCCAGCCGAATTTCTCGCGCATCCAGTCCACCGCCGGCATCGCGGTTTCCATCGCCGAACCCATGCCGACGATGGCGTACTCGGCATCGTCCAGACGGTAGCCGTCCACGAAGCCGTAGCGCCGGCCGGTGAGGCGGTGGAACTCGTCGAACGCCTCTTTAAGGTGGCGCGGCACCTCGTCGTACCAGTAGCGTTGCGCGACCTTGCCCTTCATGTACGCATCCTGGTTCTGGATCACGCCGGTCATGAGCGGGCGCGTAGGGTCGAACAGGTTGGCCACACGACCGCGCGGGTCGCCGACGTATTCCTGCATCAGCTCGGGTTCGGCCAAGCGCACGCGCTCGATAGTGTGCGTGGTGAGAAAGCCGTCCTGGATGTTCATGAACGGGGTGTGCGCGCGCTCGGCGGTGCGGCGCGCGATCAGCGCCAGATCCTGCGCCTCCTGGGCGTTGCGCGCGAACAGCATGCCCCAGCCGCAGTCGGCCACGGCCATGACGTCGTCGTGGCCGGCGTGCACGTTGAGCGACTGCGAGGTGAGGGCGCGCGCGCCGATGTGGAACACGACCGGCAGGCGCTTGCCGGCGATGGTGTACAGCACCTCCTTCATGAGCACGAGGCCCTGGCCGGAGGTGAAGTTGGTCACGCGCCCGCCGGCGAGCGCGAAACCCTCGCACGCGGACGCGGAGCTGTGCTCGCTCTCGGGTTCGAGGAAGAACAGCTCGGTGCCCCAGAGATTCTTCTGGCCGTTGGCGACGGCGAGCTGGTAGCCGTTGCCCATGTTGGTCGAGGGCGTGATCGGGTAGGCGCAGGCGCCGTCGCCGACGTGCTGCTCGACCCAGACCACCACGGCCGAGCCGTCGGCGGTGGTGTGGGTGCCGGGATAGGGAAAGGACATCGGTTCGGAAGTCATGGCAAAAACATAAGGATACACGAGAAACCGCGCCTTGCGGGCGCGGTGGACATCGCCGGATGATTCAGACGCTCAACCGAAGATGACGCACTTCTCGCACACCGTGCCGGTGACGTCCTTCTTCAGGTGCGCGGCGCGCAGCGTCTGGTATTTGACCGAATTCCAGCCTTCCATGAACGGCGTGGTGTTGAGGTCCGCCATGTGGAAGCGGCCGTCGTGATCGAAGCAGCAGGCCGAGAGCTTGCCGTCCCAGGAGATGTGGCCCTCGGTGAACACCGCCCAGCAGGGCAGCGGATCGCGCAGCGCGCCGACACGCCCGCGGTTGCCCTGGATCGGCTTCCAGCCGCGGGCCTTTTCCTGTTCGCTCACGAACGCCGCCTGGTTGTAGAGCGGCAGCGCGTACAGCTGATCCACGTACGGACGGACGCGTTCGACCGCCTGCTGCATGCGTTGACCCTGGTCGCCATCGTACTCGATGTACGAGGCATACAGGCCACACTTGTAACCGCCCTTCGTCCGCACCGCGTGCGCGCCCTGGATGTTCTCGACGATGGTGTCGAACATCGCGGTCTTGACCTTGGCGATGTCCTTGAGCTGGTTGGCGTCGGCGTAGTTGTACGAGAACTTGAGCGAATCGAGCCCGGCTTGCATGCACGCCTCGACGCGTTCAGGCGTGGACAGCGAGCCGTTGGTGGTGAGGAAGATATAAGGAATGCCGGCGACGTGCTTGGCGTAGTGGATCGCCTCCGGCAGCCAGTCGCACATGAACGACTCGCCGAGATAGAACACGCCCAGCTCCTCGACGCCGGCCGCGCTCATTTCCTTCACGATACGCTCGTAGAAGCCGCGGTCCATTTCGTCTTGCTTGCGCAGCCGCTGGTTGCGGGCGCAGAAGCTGCACGCGAAGTTGCACTTGCCGGTGAGCTCGATCTTGACGCTCTTCGGGCACGGCGTGACCGGGGCCGCGTAGGCCGCGGGGATGCGCGTAATCGCGTCGATACGGTCGGTGATCTTGCGGGCGTTATTGGCGGTCACGGTGGTTCTCTCCCAGGGAGTGTCAGGCGGCCGGCGCCAGCGCCGCGGGCGCCTTGCCGGTCAGCAGGTAGTCGAGCAGTTCGCGCACCGGACGGATTTCGTTTCCGAATGGCACCGGTTCGCTGCCGCGGAAGAACAGTCCCTGCTCGACGTTGCCGCGCTGCGCCGCGGCGAGTTGGGTCTCGATGCAGAACTGGCCGGCGCCCGGATTACCGTCCTTGAAGCCGCAGTGCGCCAGGCATTCGAGCTGGCTCGGACACTGCCCGCATTCGGGCGACGCCCGCGCGCGCAGCTTCTTTTCCTTCGCCAAGTAACGCTTCAGCCACGGCGTCAGCACCGCGCGCGCCGGTAGCCCGGCGGCGCTCATGAAAGTGACGATGTCCTCGGGTTTCGCCTCCGCCAGGACTTTCCTGAAATTCGGATGCGCGTCGCACTCCTCGGTCACGGCGAACGGCGTGCCGATCTGCACACCCGAGGCGCCGAACTCGAACAGCTCCTTTATTTTCTGGAACGAGTTGATGCCGCCGGCGGGGATGAGCGGGATGCTGCCGAGCGCGATGCCGAGCTCCTGGAACACCTTGCGGATTTCCTCGAGCACGCGCCGGAAGTCGAAGCGTGCGTCGCCGATCTCCTCGAGGCGCGTGGCGCCGAGATGCCCACCGGCGTAGCGCGGGTGCTCGATGACGATGGCGTCCGGCAGCCGGCCGTGACGCATCCATTTCTTCAGCACCGCGCGCACGCCGCGCTCCTCCGACAGGATCGGGATAAGCGCGACGTTTTTGAATTTCTCGGTGAGCGCCGGCAGGTCGAACGGCAGGCCGGCGCCCATGACGATGGCATTGGCGCCGCTCTTGCACGCCTGCACCACCATCTCGGTGTAGTTGGACAGCGCCTTCATCACGTTCACGGCGATAAAGCCGTCGGGACCGGCGATCTCGCGCGCCGCGCGCACCTCGCGATCCAGGGCCTCGGCGTTGGCGCGCGAATGCTCGTCGGGGTCGCGGCACTTGCGCAGCCGCTGCATGAGGTCGGGATGCAGCCGACGCAGATCGACGCTGGCGATGGTGCCAATCGCGCCTTCCCGCGCCACGGCACCGGCCAGGCGGTGGGCGGAGATACCCACGCCCATGCCTCCCTGGATAATGGGCAATAGCGGACGCCCACGCAGGGTGAGCGGGGTAAGCGAGGTCGAAATCATAAGTGTGCCGCCGGTCAAACTAGCGGATTCGGCCGGCGATCCACTTGATACAAGTCAATTGAAGGCGGGAAGCGGCAGCGCTTGGCGCGTCAGCGCCACGGCCACGATGTAGCCGAAGGTCAAAAGCGCCGCGAGCCAAGCCACGACGCGGATTCGGCGGGTACGGCCGTAACGCAGGCCGATGGCCCCGAGAACGATGTAGGCGACAAGCGCCAATACCTTGGCCGTGAGCCAGCCGTGCACGAAGGGATACTGTTGCAGGCGCACGGCGAGGACGATCGCCGAGGCGAGCAGCAGGGTGTCGATGACGTGTGGCGTCATTTTCACCCAGCGGTTGTTCAACAGCGCCGAGCCGCGCAGCATCAGCAGCCCGCGCAGGAAATAGCCGCTGACGGACAATATGGCGCAGGCGACATGCAAGGTTTTAAGCCACATGGGCGTGCGCGCGTATCAGACGCCGGTAGCGCCGCACGGCGGCGAGCAGATTCCACTCCAGCCAGCCGAAGGAGAGCAGGAGCAGCGCCGCCGCCAGGTACGTGAACGGCGCGGGCACCAGGCACGCGAGCACCGCGGCCGCGATCGCCGCGACGTGTACCCACAGGTGCGGCCGCGTGCGCCGGTCGGGCAGGAGTTCTTTCATGTTGGGCAGCGTGCCGCGGATGTTCTTTCGTTGCAAATGAAGCCACAGCAGGAACGGCACGATCTTGTACAGCATGCCATGCACGGCCGATGCCGCAAAGCCAAGGAGAAACAGAACGCCGTACAGGAACGCGAGCCGTTCGCCGCGCACGATCTCCGCGGCTCCCGCTAACCAGAGCAGGACCGCGGCGAGCAGACTCGTCATGGCGAGACGCCAGAAGGCCAGCGTCACATCGGGCAGCCGCCGGCGCCGTTGCCGCTGGCGCAGGAGCGTGATGCCGGCGAAAAGCGCGAGCGCGGCAGCGATGGCGGCGCCGAAAAATTTCTCGGCCAGCCGCCCCGGTGCCAGGAGCAGCGCCGCGCTCAGGCCGAGCAGTGTGAAAAACAGCACTGGCGCGTAGGCCCGGCGCAGCCACGCGGGGTAGGGTGGGGTCAGCTGGAACATCGGCACCACCTGCCAAGCGACGCCGCCGATGAGCATCGCCACCCAGCCGAGCAGACCCCATCCGATATGCACGCCGGTCCAGGACGATTGCGCGCCCGTACGCGCGCCGACGCCCAGGCCGATGCCAAGCGCGACGGTGATCGCGAGACCCACGAGCGCGATCCCCATCGTGCGCGCCGTGCTATCGCCGATCGGCGCGCGCCACAGGCATTCGAGGGCGACACCGACAAACAGCGCGAGTCCCGGACCGAGCAGCAGGAGCGCAACCGGGAATGCCCCGGTGCCCGGTGCGAGAAAGCCCGTGACCAGCGCCAGCGTGCCGGTCGTGAGCAGGCCGTGCACGACGCCGCTCACGAGACGCGGACGTGCCACCGGCGCGCCGGCGAGCACCGGCAGCATCTGCAGCAACGCCCCGAGCATCGCTGACGTGAGGAACCCGAGCGTGAGGAGGTGGGTGAATGCCAGCATCGTCGGCGTCCAGCGCGAGGCGAGACCCGTCGGGCCGTGCCAGAACAGCAGCACCGCCGCCAGCACGCCGAACAGCGGCGCCGTGAGGAAGAAGCGCAACGGTACGGACAGCGGCGGCGCCTGGTCGAGCTGCAGACCGGTCGCGCTCACGGGGCGGACGGTTTCAGCGCCACCCGCACCGCGGCATCGTCGCGGCGCCAGATGAGTATTTCAAAGGCGGACGCCATGGTCGGGAGGCGGCGAAATTCGAAGCCCCGCTCTTCGAGCAGGGGATAGAGCGGATACGGTTCGCGCGGCAGGCGCGCACGCAGGTATTCGCCCGGTTGCAGCGTCGCTGCCGCGTCGACCACCTGCACCAGCGGTTCGGGCGGTTCGAGGGCGCTTACGTCCAGCAGGCGCTCGCGGACCATGGTTTCCTCACTGCCCGCCGAGGCGCGTGAGCAGCTCCTGCTCCCGGTCACCGAGCAGCTCGCCTGCGAGGCGATACAGGATGTGTTCCTCTTTCATGTTGTGCTGTTGCATGAGGATGAGCAGCGTTTCCGACAGGCCGAGGTAGCGCTGCTTGTCCCCGGCGGCGAGCGCCAGCGCCATGTCGCAAAACAGCGCGCGCATCTGGTCGTGTTCGAGGCGCATCACCTGCACCGGGCCCATGCCCGGTCCCATGGCGGTTTCGATCGCGGGAAACAGCACCTGCTCCTCGAAGTCGAAATGCCGGTTCATCGAGCGCTCGAATTCGCCGAAGTCCCGGCGCGCGGTCTCGAGATCACCGTTCGCGACAGCGGACTCGGCCTGGGCGAACAGGTCGTCGCACCGCCGGTGTTCATGCGTGAGGATGTCGGCGAGGGTGCTCATGCGATTGCTCCGTGCAGGGAACACCGACTTTGGCGAGCCCGCCCGCGGGTCGCATTGACCAAGGTCAACGGTCAGCCGGGCTTGCCGTCGGCCCGTGGACGGAGATAGATCGGCGCGTAGCGCGATACCCAGGGCCACAGCACGACGAGCCAGGCGAGCGCCGCCAGCGTGTTGAGCGCGCCGCCGGCGCCGCCGGCGAATTCGGCGGCGATGCGCAGCAACGCGACGACATTGACGCCGGCGAACACCCACCACGTGAACCGGTCGGCCGCCAGCGGCAGGCCGGAATGACCGAGGGTCACGCGCGAGGCCATGGCGACGAGCATGCCGGTGACGAATCCGATGCCGAGCGCGTGCAGCGCCGCGCGCCCGAACACGTCCTGGCCGGTGATGAGCCAGGCGAGGCTTTGCGCGGCCTCGAGCGCCATACCGAGGCCGAACCAGAGAAACGCGACGTGCAACATGGCAAGCAGTCTCACGGCGAAGCTGCGCCGCAGTTTCCAGGCCCAGGTGAGATACAGCGCCGCGGCCGCCATCGGCAGGTCGAAGATGAAACGCCACGCCACCAACGCCGCGACCTCGAATGCGAAATGCCCGAGCGCGCCGGCGACCAACACCGACAGCGCCCATGCCGGGCGCACCGGCGTGTAGTTCGGCAGTACCGTGCTGCTGAAGAACGGGATCATGCGGTGGCTGACCGTGAACAGCACCGGCAGCAGAAACAGCCACAGGCCGATGTCGCGCGCGAGCGCGATCGAGCGGACCTGGTCCGCGAGCACGCCGTGCAGGAACACGATCTGCCCGGCGATGCCGGCCGCGAGCGCGGCGTTGAGCACGGCCTCGTGCGGGCCGCGCTGCGGCGCGCGGCGGTAGACGTCGAACAGCGTGTAATACGCCGTCGCCCAGCCGAGCAGGCAGAGCATCGCACCCGCCGCGAGCACATAACGCGTGCTGAAGAAGCCGGCGTAGACCAGCGCCATGCCGGCGGCGAGCGCGACGAATACGGGGATGTAGCGCGCCGGCCGGACCGCCTCGCCACCCATCCAGCGCGGGTAAACCGTGAGCAGGAAACCGAAAATGAAAAACGGAAACAGCCCATAGACCATCAGGAACGTATGCGCCCAGAACGGCGGCACGTTCCAGGGAAGCGCCCAGCCGCCGCCGGCGCGCCCCGCGAGTTCGGCGGCCCAGAGCAGCATGACCAGCACGATCTGCGTTACGCCACCCAGGAACAACATCCGGTGCGGGGCCGCGGAAAACACTTGCCAGCGGCCGTGAATGCGGGGGTGGGCTTGTACCGACATGGTGCAGAAGATTAGTCGAACGGTCGGCAATGCCCCTTGATGAACATCAATCGTCGCTCCCCGCCCGCGCAAAATGGACCGTCTATACTTGTTTTTTATAGGGAGAATACCGGGAGGAACGCGCTGCGGGGCGCCACCTTCCGGTTACAAGAACGAGACGCCGGGAAGGGGACGCGTCGTGCAGGAACGGAAAAGGCTTCATTTCCTCATTTTGCTTGTCGCCACGGTGGCGTTGATTGTCTGCGCCAGCGCGGTGTACGCGCTCTATCAGGCGGCGCTCAGACAGCAGGAACAACAGCTCGCCGAAATGGTGAAGAGCCAGGCGCGGCTCATCGAGGCGATGTTTCGGCACGAGCAGAACGAGCGGCACACCCGCGCCGAAATTTTCGACCAGATTCGCGATGCCTTCGCGCCCAACGCCGGTTTCGGCGAAACCGGCGGCTTCATGCTGGCGCGCCGCGAGGGCGACCGGATCGTTTTTCTGTCCTCGCAGCGCGACGAGATGCGCGGTCATCCCGAATCCGTTCCGTTCGCGGGGACGCGGGCTGAGCCCATGCGGCGCGCCCTGAGCGGGCAGTCGGGTGTGATCGTGGCCGCGGATTATCGCAATGTGACGGTGCTCGCGGCGTACGAGCCGGTGCGTGAGCTCGGCGTAGGGTTGGTCGCCAAGATCGACCTCGCCGAGGTGCGCGCACCCTATGTGCAGGCCGGTGTCATCGCCGGCCTCGTGGCGGCGTTGGCGGTAGTGTTCGGTGGTCTGTTCGTGGTCCGCGCCACCGAACCGTTGCTGCGGCGGATACGGAACAACGAGCAGAACCTGCGCGCGCTGACCGAGAACGCCAAGGACGGTATCCTCGTCAATCTCGACGGTCGGCACGTCTACGTCAACCACCGCATGGCGGAGATGCTCGGATATGCCCCGGAGGAACTGCTCGGTACCGCCCTTCCGAACCTCGTGCATCCCGACGAGTGGCCCAAGGTCGAAGAGCGCTACCGACGCCGTCTTGCCGGCGAGTCGGTGACAAGCCAGTACGAAACCGTGTTCATCGCCAAGAACGGCGTCCGGGTTCCTGTGGAGGTTAACGCCGCGCGCACCGAATGGCACGGGCGGACGGCGGTGCTGGTGGTGGCCCGGAACATCGGCGAGCGCAAGCGCATTGAAGAGACGCTGCGGGAAAGCTCCGCCATGCTGGCCACGGCCCAGGAAATGGCGCACATGGGCTGCTGGAGCTTCGACATCGCGGACGACAAGGTCGTGTGGTCGGACGAGCTGTATCGCCTCTTCGGCTACGAACCCGGAAGTCGCACGCCTTCCTACGAGATGTACGTCAGCCATATTCATCCCGATGACCGTCCGCGTGTCGTCGCGGCGATTGCCGAGGCGCGCACCCATGGCGGCCCGTTCACTTACAGTTACCGCCTGCGACGCGCGGACGGCGAGGTACGCATCGTCGAAAGCCACGGCCAGACATTCGCGAACGAAAGGGGCGAGGTGACGCGCCTGTTCGGCGTTACCCAGGATGTCACGGAGCGCATGCAAGTCGAGGAGAGAATCCGGGACCAGGCCCGGTTTTCGGAGCAGAACCCCAATCCCGTGTTACGCGCGCGACGGGACGGCAAGTTGCTGTACGGCAACGAGGCCAGCGGTCACCTGCGCGATCGGCTCGGGATTCAGACGGGCGACCGGCTGCCGCCGGAATGGATGGCGGTATTGGCCGATGCCGTAAAGGAGCAATCGCCCCGGACGTTCGAGGTCGCATGCGGCGATCGGCATTATTTATTCATCGTCCGGCCGATCGCGGACGCCGATTATGTGAACTTTTATGGCATGGACATTACCGAGCGCAAACGGACCGAGCATGCCCTGCGCGACCGCGAAACCCAATACCGTGCGGTGATCGAGACGACGACCGACGGATTCTGGGTCGTGGACATGGAAGGACGTCTGCGCGAGGTCAACGACGCCTACGTGCACCGTTCGGGTTACACGCGCGAGGAACTGCTCGGCATGCGTGTTACCGACGTAGAGGCGCGGGAAACACCCGAGGAAATGGCGGCCCACATCGCGAAAGTCATGCGCGACGGCAGCGATCTCTTTGAGAGCTGGCACCGGGCCAAGGACGGCAGCCTCTGGCCGGTGGAGATCAATGTCTCGCACTGGCCGGCCGCCGGCGGCCGGCTGTTCATGTTCCTGCGCGACATCAGTGCCCGCCGGGCATCCGAAGCGCAGACGCAGCAACTCTCGCGTGCGCTCGAACAGACCGCGGACGCGGTGATGATTACTGACCGTCATGGCGTCATTGAGCACGTCAACCCGGCGCTCGAAACCATGACCGGCTATTCGCGTGCCGAGCTCATTGGGCGCAAACCCAGCGTCTTCCGTTCCGGCATCCAGGACGAAGCGTTCTACCGCAGGCTGTGGGATACGATCCTCGGCGGCGAGATCTTCAACGATGTGCTGGTGAACCGTCGCAAGGACGGCTCGCTTTACTACGAGGAAAAGCTCATCAGTCCGATCAAGGACGGCGACGGCAACATCACCCATTTCGTCGCCACCGCGCGCGACATCACCGAACGCATGGCGGCGCAAGTGCGCCTGGCGCATCTGGCGCACCACGACGCGCTCACCGAACTGCCGAACCGTGCCCTGTTCCTCGACCGCCTCAAGCAGGCACTGGCACGCGCCCGCTGGCACGGCCGGCTGGTGGCGGTGATCTTTCTCGATCTCGACCGGTTCAAGGTCATCAACGACACCCTCGGGCACGACATCGGCGACCGGCTGTTGCAGCAGATGTCGGCGCGGCTGCACTCAAGCGTGCGCGAGCGCGACACCGTGGCCCGCTTCGGCGGCGACGAGTTCGCCATCCTGCTCGACGACGTGGCATCCGAGAACGACATCGGGCACGTGGCGCGCAAGGTCCTGGAGACGCTGACGCCGGCATTCGATATCGAAGGCCGCGAGCTGTACGTGTCGGCGAGCCTCGGCATCAGTCTCTACCCGAACGACGGCGACGATGCCCGTACTCTGCTCAAGAATGCCGACACCGCCATGTACCGCGCCAAGGAATCGGGCAAGAACAACTACCAGTTCTATTCCGCCGACATGAGCGCCCACGCGCTCGAACGCCTGACGCTGGAATCCAGCCTGCGCCACGCCCTCGGACGCAACGAATTCACCCTGCACTACCAGCCGCAGGTGGACGCGCGCACCGGCAATGTGCTCGGCGTCGAGGCGCTGCTGCGCTGGCGCCACCCGGAGCGCGGGCTGGTGGGTCCGAGCGACTACATCGGGCTGCTGGAAGAGACCGGCCTGATCCTGTCGGTCGGGGAGTGGGCGCTGACCACGGCCTGCGAACAGCTGCGCGCCTGGCATGCCGCCGGCTGGAGCGACCTGCGTCTCGCGGTCAATCTCTCGGCGCGCCAGGTGGGCGATCCCGGCTTCGTCGGTCTGCTCGAACGCCTCGTCGCGCAGCACGGCTGCGTCGCGGGCAAGCTCGAACTCGAAATCACGGAGAGCGTGCTTATGCAGCACACCCGTCACGCCCTGGATAACATCGAGGCGGCGCACCGCCTGGGCTTGCGTATCGCGCTCGACGACTTCGGCACCGGCTACTCGTCGCTCTCTTACCTGCAGCGCTTCCCGATCGATACCCTCAAGATCGACCGTTCGTTCATCCGCGACCTACCGGACGACCCCGACGACGCGCTGCTCACCGAGGCCATCCTCAACATGGCGCGCAGCCTCCGGATCGGGGTGATCGCCGAGGGCGTGGAGACGGCGGCGCAACGCGATTTCCTGAGCGCGCGCGGCTGCCACCACATGCAGGGCTATCTCTTCGGGCGCCCGATGCCCGCGGCCGAGATCGCGCGCCGCGCGCCGCTGCCGGGCGGCGGCGTCAACTGATCGGGCGCTTTAGCGCCCGAGCGCGCGGCGCGCGGCGAGGGCAAGCGTGAAGAGCAGCAAGGCGCCAGCCTGATGCAGCGCCCCGAGCCAGACCGGGACGATATATATAAGTGTGGCGATGCCGAGCCCGACCTGGATTACGAGCATCGCCAGCAGCAGATGCAGAGTCGTTCGCGCGCGCGGCGCCAGTTCGACGCGGCGCGCCTGCCACCAGAACGCCGGAATCGCGAGCAGCAGCAAGTAGGCCACGAGACGGTGGTCGAACTGCACCGTCGCCACGTTCTCGAACAGGTTCACCCACCACGGCTCCATCCCGAAGACGCCCTCCGGCACGAAACGCCCGTTCATCAGCGGCCAGGTGTTGAAGGCGTAGCCGGCCTTGGTGCCGGCGACGAAGCCGCCGGTGAGGATCATGAAATAGACGAGCGTGGCGATCGCCGTGCCGTTGCGCCGCAGCGATGCCGGCGCCGGCTTGCCCGGCGCGACGGAGAACAGTCCCAGCGCGAGCCATAGCACATAGCCGTAGATCGCGATCGCGAAGCCGAGGTGCGCCGTGAGGCGGTACGGACTCACGCGCGGGATGTCCACGAGGCCGCTCGCGACCATGAGCCAGCCGAGCACGCCGTTGGCCGCGACCAGCAGCGGCACCGCGACCAGACGCGCTACCCACGGTTTCTCGACCTGTTTGCGCCACAGGAACCACAGCAACGGCACCAGCGCGACGAAGAAAATCAGCCGGCCCCAGAGACGATGCAAATATTCGAGCCAGAAGATTTCCTTGAAACCCGCGAGGTCCATGCCGACGTTGACCTTGAGGTACTCGGGCGTGAGCTTGTACTTCTCGAACAGCTCGACCCAGTGCGTCTCGGTGAGCGGCGGCAGCGTGCCTTCGAGCAGACGCCATTCGACGATGGAGAGCCCCGACCGTGTGAGGCGCGTGGTGCCCCCAAGCACCACCATGGCGAAGATCATGGCGGCGACGATCAACAGCCACCAGGCGAGGCGGCGATGTGCTGTGTTGGCGGTCATTGTTGTTTTGGCGTCAGCAAATGGTTCAGGTACACGAGTGCGAGCAACAGTCCCATGGCGCCGATGTTATGCGCCGTGACCAGCCACCGCGGCAGCCCGGACAGCACGGCCGCCATCCCCAGCGCGGACTGCAGCAGCACCAGCACGAGGACTGCAAGGGCCGCGCGCTGCAGCGCGCCGTGGCGTACTGCCGCCAGCGCGAGCACGCCTATATATAGGAATGCGACGCTTGCGCCAAGCCGGTGCACTCCCTGGATGAGCTGCGCCGGCGCCCCGGCGGTGAGGGCGGCGCCGGATTCCGCGAGGCGGCGCAGGGGATCGAAGGCCTCGGCCGCGACCGTTAAATCCATGCCGCAACCCATGAGGCCCGCGCAGGCCGCCGCGGCGTAGTTTGCGCTCACCCAGGCGCCGAGGGCGATTTGCGCGCCCGCGAGCACGAGTGCACCGCGCGCCCACGGACGCAGATGTGAAACGGTCGCCGGCGCGACGCGTGTGGCGCGGAAATAAATCCATCCGAGCAGCGCGAACAACAGCATACCGCCGGTGACATTCGCGAGCGTCACGAGCGGGAAACGCGGGCGGGGCGTGTAGAACCCGAGCACGGTCAGCCCCAGCATCAGCGCAAACGCAATCGCCGCGTTGCGCAACATCGCCGGCGTTTCCCGGCGCACGTGCCACGCGCGCCACAGCAGCCAGAGCATCCCGACACTGAAGAGCATCGCCACCGCGCGGTGCACGGGCATGGCCCACGCCGGCGCCGCGCGCGCGCCGTCCGGCGGGCCGTAGCACGCCGGCCAGTCGGCGCAGCCGAGGCCGGCGGCCGCGAGCCGCAACCACGCGCTGAATGCCACGATCACGACCATGAGCGCCGTGAGACCGAGCGCGAGGCGCGCAGTGGTTACGGTGGTTTTTTGACGTTCGTCAAACACGCGCGAGCCGGACCCGCTTGACCGAGGTCAAGTACATCGATACACGCACCGGCGTTAAATGCCTCGCAGATGCGACCCTTTGCCGCACGGGTTGCGAATCGAAACCGGCCCTCTGGAGGCGTGTCATGTCCGCAATGCGTGGTGCTGAAAAGGTCGAAGCCATTCCCGCGATGCAGCGGGTACTCGACAACCCGTTCCTGCTGCTGTTCCTCGGCGTGACGGTCCCCACGGTGTTCTACATCCTGTGGGGCGTCATGGAAGTCGTGACGATTCCCCTCGCAAAGTAACTCGCGGAGACTCCCATGGCCATTGCACCGCCCAGTGAAAAAATCTGGTGGAAAGAACCCATCGAGCGCGTCGAGTTGTTGTGGGTCGCGATCGCGCTCACGTGGGCCATCTTCATGTTCCTGATGATGCCTTACTGGCACGTCTACGGAAAGCAGAACCTCTCGAACGAGGCCTACCGCACCACGCCCGAAGCCTTCGGCAAGAAGGTCGAGGCGATGGTGGCGCAGCATACCGTGCGCAAGGAAACCGCGCGCGAGTACCCGGTGGTCGCGCCGCCCGCGGGGTCGGACGTGTACCTGCTCGGCCGGCTGTGGGAGTGGTACCCGATCCTCGAGCTCGAGAAGGGCAAGACCTACCGCCTGCACGTGAGCTCGATGGACTGGCAGCACGGCTTCTCGGTGCAGCCCGAGAACATCAACTTCCAGGTCGTGCCCGGCTACGAGACCGTGATCACGGTCACGCCCGACAAGGCCGGCGAGTTTTCCATCGTCTGTAACGAATACTGCGGGATCGGCCACCACAACATGGTCGGCAAGATCTACGTGAAATAAACAAGGGGAATGCCATGGCAACCACCGCAGAGTTCCGCACCTGTCCCGACACCGGCCTGCTGTTCCACAAGCCGGCCGAGACGCTGATGAAATTGAACGCCGTCGCCGGCATCGTGTTCCTGCTCATCGGCGGCGTGATCGGCCTGCTCATCGGCCTGACGCGCTGGCCGAGCGTGCATCTGCTCAAGGCCGACGATTTCTACATGTTGCTCACGGCCCACGGCATCGACGTGCTGATCTTCTGGATCATCTTCTTCGAGATC
>SCRL01000032.1 GCA_004298065.1 Gammaproteobacteria bacterium
TTGCTGTCGGCGCGCTTGGGCTCTTCCGGCTTGACGACCTCGTAGCCGGTGATTTTCTTATCGATTTTGATAGTCATATGCTCTCCTGCGGCGGCGCGCCCCGGCTTGTCGCCGCGCGCGCCGCGCTCTGAACCTGTATGTCGTCTAGAACCGGCCGTAATAGCCTTCCTTGAGGGCGTCGTAGAGATTGGCGGCGGTGTGCTTCTCGCCGTCGTACTCGATCTCGTCGTTGCCCTTGACCTCGACCGTCTCGCCGCTGTCGAGCTGGAAGCGGTAGGTGGTGTTTTCGAGGTCCTTGTCCTTGACCAGCACGCCCTGGAACGCCTCCGGGTTGAAACGGAAGGTGGTGCAACCCTTGAGGCCCTTCTCGTAGGCGTACAGATAGATGTCCTTGAAGTCCTCGTAGGGGTAGTCCGTGGGCACGTTGGCGGTCTTGGAGATCGAGGAATCCACCCATTTCTGGGCCGCCGCCTGTACGTCCACGTGCTGTCGCGGGCTGATGTCGTCGGCCGAAATAAAGTAGTCCGGGAGCCGGTTTTGCGGGCCCACGGCGTCCGGGTCAGCCTCGGGGTTGACCAGGTGGCGGTAGGCCAAAAGCTCGTAGGAATAGACGTCCACTTTTTCCTTGCTCTTTTTGCCCTCGCGGATGACGTTGCGGCTGTACTTGTGGGCGAACGACGGCTCGATGCCGTTGCTGGCGTTGTTCGCGAGCGACAGCGAGATCGTGCCCGTGGGCGCGATCGAGGTGTGGTGTGTGAAGCGGCAGCCGTGCTTGGCGATGCGCGCGGTCAGCGTCGGATCGAACTGCTGCATGTAGCGCGAGTAGCGCGCGAGCAACACCCGCCCCGGCACCTTATCGCCGACCTTCCAGTCGTCGTGGCGCATTTCCGGACGACGCGCGAGCATCTCCTCGGTCACCGTGAACTCGTCCACCATGATCGGCGCCGGACCCTTCTCCTGCGCCAGTTCGACACCCACTTCCCAGCCGACCTCGGCCATCTCGCGTGCGACGCGCTCGGTGAATTCGACCGACTCGGGCGAGCCGTACTTCATCTTGAGCAGGGTGAGGGTCGAGCCCAGCCCCAGGAAGCCCATGCCGTGGCGGCGCTTGTAGTGGATCTCGTGGCGCTGCTGCGCGAGCGGCAGGCCGTTGATTTCGACCACGTTGTCGAGCATGCGGGTGAAGACCGCGCACACCTCGCGGTACTTCTCCCAGTTGAAATGCGCGTGCTCGGTGAACGGCTCCTCGACGAACTTGGTGAGGTTCACCGAGCCGAGCAGGCACGAGCCGTAGGGCGGCAGCGGCTGCTCGCCGCAGGGGTTGGTGGCGCGGATGTTCTCGCACCACCAGTTGTTGTTCATCTCGCTGATGCGGTCGATCAGGATGAACCCCGGCTCGGCGTAGTCGTAGGTCGAGGCCATGATCAGGTTCCACAGCCGCTGTGCCGGCAGGGTCTTGTAGACCTTGCACGCCACCTGACCGATATTGTTGGTGATGTAGCCCTCGGTCGCCGGCCAGTAGCGCCAGACGATCTTGCTGTCCGGGTCCTCGTACTCGTGCTGGTTCGCCGGGAACGCCAGGTCCCAGTTACCGTTACTCTTCACCGCCTGCATGAACTCGTCGGTGACGAGGCACGAGAGGTTGAACTGGCGCAGGCGCCCATCCTCGCGCTTGGCGCGGATGAAGTCGGCAATGTCCGGGTGCGAGATGTCGAAGGTGCCCATCTGCGCGCCGCGGCGGCCGCCGGCGGACGACACCGTGAAGCACATGGCGTCGAAGATATCCATAAAAGAGAGGGGACCGGAGGTATGCGCTCCGGCCCCGCTCACAAACGCCCCTTTGGGGCGTAGGGTAGAGAACTCGTAGCCGATGCCGCAGCCGGCTTTCAGCGTCAAGCCGGCCTCGTGCACGCTCTTCAGGATGCCGTCCATGGAATCCGGCACCGTGCGCGACACCGTGCAGTTGATGGTCGAGGTCGCGGGCTTGTGCGCCTGGGCGCCGGCGTTGGACGTCACGCGGCCCGCGGGGATGGCGCCGTGCTGCAGCGCCCACAGGAACTTGCCGAACCACTCCGCGCGTTTCTCGGCGGTGGTTTCGACGTCCGCGAGCGCGCGCGCGACGCGGATGTAGGTGTCCTGGATGCTCTGGTCGACGGGTTCGCCGGTCTTGGTCTTGAGACGGTACTTCTTGTCCCAGATGTCGTACGAGGCCGGCTGCAGGGGAATCTCGACAGTCTCGGGTTGCAGGGTCTGGAGTTTTACTGCCTCCATGTACTCTCCTCCGTGCTTCTTATTAGGTGGTGGTTTAAGACTGTGTATCTCTACATGTAGGCAATTTTACATCACCTAACCACAACATATTGTGGTGCGCGACAAATTATTCTCATAACCCGGGGATGTCAAGATTGTTTATATGGGGGTATTAGGGCAAGGCTCGACGCCTTATAAAACGGCGCCGGTAGCGGCCAAGCAACGAAGCACGCGCTCGCTTAGCTCGGCAGCGGAGGGCGGTTTATCGGTGTTGATGACGAGCGCCTGTGCCTGTTCCCCGGCCGTGAGCGGGTCAGCACTCGCGAGCTGGTGTTCCAGCACCGCCAGTCCCGCTTCCGAGGCATCGACTCCCGTTTGTTCGCGCACGACGACACGTTCCCGCAGCGTCGGTTCCGAAGCCGTGAACGCGAGAATCAGAAACGGCACACGCAGTTCTTCCGCGAGTGCGTGCATGCGGTCGCGCTGCGCGCGCCGGAGGAACGTGGCATCGAGGATGACCCTGTGTCCGGCGCTGGTGATGGCACGCGCAAGCTCGGCGAGGCGGTCGTAGGTGCGCGCGCCGGCCTCGGCGGTGTAGAGCCCTTCATTCGGCGTTGAACCACTGCGCGCGTTTGCCGCCAATCCATGTAAGCGTTTGCGCTCGACATCCGAGCGCACGCGTATCGCGCCAAGCTGTTCTACCAGCGCCTGCGTCAGCGTCGTCTTGCCGGTGCCGGATAAACCATGGGCGATCATCAATACCGGCTGGGTGGGGCGCGTATAGCGCTCAGCGAGCTCGATATAACCGCGATAGCTTGCTCCGATTCGCTCGCGTTCCACGTTGCTCAAGCCCGTCTGGCGCAAGCGGATGGCCGCCACCTTGGCGCGCACGAGCGCGCGATACACCTGGTAGAAGCGCAGCACCTTCAGACCTGTGTAATCGCCGGTGCGTTCGAGATACGCATTGAGCAACCGGCGCGCGTAGGCTGATTGTCCACGGTCCTCCAGGTCCATGACCGTGAACGCGGCCTCGTTCATCATGTCGATCCAGCGCAGATTGTCGTTGAATTCGAGGCAGTCGAACGGCACCACGCGGGAATCCATTAACACCATGTTGGCGAGATGCGCATCGCCATGGCATTCGCGTACGAATCCGTCGCGCTTGCGCGCCGTGAAGTCATCTCTCAATTGTTCGAAGGCCGTCCGGCTCCACTGTGTGAGTCGTTCAAGCGGCGGGCGTTGCGTCTCATCAATTCGCGCGCGGATCTGCTCAAAATTTTCATTGACCGGATGCCAGACGCGCTCCGGTGTTCCAAAGGGGCGGTCGGGACCGGCGACTGTGGCGTATTGGTGGAAATCGGCAAGCCGCAAGGCAAGGTCATCGATGTGTCCGGGTTTGAGTTCGCCGCGCGCCAGCACCCGGTCGAGCTGCGCCTCCTGCGGGAACTCGCACATTTGCACGGCGTACTCGATCGGCGCGCCCGTACCGCCAAGCTGTGGATTTTCCGGCGTGCCGGTGATCGGCACGACTGCAAGATATATTTCGGGCGCAAGCCGCCGGTTGAGTCGCAATTCCTCTTCACAGAAGCGGCGGCGCTTGTCGAGCGTCGAGAAATCGAGAAAGCCGAGATCGACCGGCTTTTTGATCTTGTAGGCGTAGCGCCCGGTGAGCAACACCCAGGAGATGTGGGTCTCGACGAGCGTGACGCGCTCGACCGGGTGGTCGTAACGCTGCGGCTCGTGCAACGCCGCGATGAGCGGGGGCAGCGTGGCCATAAAGTCCTCGGCGCGGGGCGCGCCGAAACTATTGTGGCACGGTGTATCGGACCTTACAGCGCGCGGCCGAAGGCCTCGCGAAAACGCGCGTCGAACTCGGGCCGCGTGAAGCGGTGGTTCTGAGTGCCGTGGTGCTCGATCTTGATCGCGCCCAGAAGCGAGGCGATACGCCCGGTGGTCTCCCAGTCGAGCCCGTGCAGCAG
>SCRL01000033.1 GCA_004298065.1 Gammaproteobacteria bacterium
CGTGGTGCCGGTGTTCTTGCGGTCTACCTTGCCGATGGAGCGCAGCTCGCTCACCTTCTGGCCGTCGGCGAACGACATCATGTGCTCCTTGCCGTCGCGCCGCACCTTCACGTCGAGCCGTTTCGAGAGCGCGTTCACCACCGACACGCCGACGCCGTGCAGGCCGCCGGAGTAGGTGTAGTTCTTGTCCGAAAATTTTCCGCCGGCGTGCAGGCGCGTGAGAATCACCTCGACGCCGCTCACGCCCTCTTCCTTGTGCACGTCCACCGGCATGCCGCGGCCGTTATCGGTAACCGACAGCGAACCGTCCTTGTGCAACGTGACGTCGATGCGGTCGCAGTGGCCGGCGACGGCCTCGTCCACGGAGTTGTCGATGACTTCCTGGGCGAGATGGTTCGGCCGGCTGGTGTCGGTGTACATGCCGGGCCGGCGGCGGACCGGCTCGAGGCCGGTCAGGACTTCGATGGCGGAAGAATCGTAAACAGTGCTCATCAGGCGGGTTTCTGGAGGTAACGTGTTATTCGCGGGTCGCGTCCTTCAGGCGGCGCACGAAGTCCTGCGGCCGCAAGGCCGAGGATAATGAATCGGGGTCGCAGACGTAATAGCGCAAGAACTGGAAACGAAACGCATTGACGTCGTAATACTGCACCCGCTCCCATTTCGGTTTTTTGATCGGCTCGAACGTCTTGTCCGGTGTGCCGGCGGCGTAGGTCTTGTATTCCCGCGTCTCACAGTTGTAGCCCTCGAAGAACACATTGCGGACGCCTGACGACGATTCGACCACGAGCGTGAAGCGCGCAATGCCGTCGGCCAGGCGCGAGACGGATTTTTCGTCGACGTAGATCTTGAGGGTGTAGGTAACAGGCATGCGCACCGGAATCAGGCGCGCGTCCTCGGGCCAGGACGGGAGAGGCGACTCCAGTTCTTTCCACTTCTCTACTTTGGTTTCGTCGAACTTTTCGAAGCCCTCGAGCGCGGATTCCGGGGGCTTGTAACCGGCGGCGGAGGCAACAAGCGGGGCGATGAACAGAAGCGCGGGCAGGATGGGAACGACGGATGCGTAACGCCGCACCCGGCTGATTTCATGACCTCCCCGCTGCTGCATGGGCGCGGAGTATACCGCACTCGCACTCCGCGCACGAGGCGACGCGCGCGGGAATCCCGTCAGCCGGCGAGATCGGCGGCGAGCGAGTCGCGCGTCGCGCGCGGCAACGATGCCACGCGGTGACGGTAATCCGGATGATCGATGCCGACGCCGATACCCGCGCCCTGCTTCACCGCATGCGCCATCGGCGCGCTCAGCTCGAAACGCAGAAAATGCACCGACGAGGTCTTGGTCTCGTCCTCGCGTTCGAGGTCCTCGTCCGCAATGGCCCAGACCGGCTCGAAACCGTCCACCTGCACCCAGGTCTTGCGCTCGACGCCCTTGAGGCGGGCAAGCGCGGCACGGCGCTCGTCTATGTCCGGGTACTCGACCATGAACGTCGCCTTCCAGTTGCTGCCGTCCGGAATCAGCGGGTTGTAGGCCGCAAGCTCGTCGTTGATGCCCTCGGCCTCGAAAATGCGCTCGACACGCAGCATTTCCTGCACCTGATACTGCATGGTGAGGCGGTCCTCGAAATAGAGCGTCGCATTCGGGCCGATCTGCACGTGGCGGCTTTTCTTGTGCGCCATCACGCGATCGCGGAATTGCGGGCGGATTTCGGCATATTTTTCCAGCGAATACAGGTCCTCGCGGGTAAGTTTTTGCATGATGGTCGTCTCGTGTCCGATGGGCATTATCGCGTCGATCATGATGGCACCTCAGATACCGTAGGCCTGGCGCAGCAGGCTCAGGGGATGTTCCGGCCGGCGTCCGTCGCCGAGGCCGTTCTCAATCTGGTGGCCGGCCATGGGGCAGTCGCTGGCGTAGTGACTCGCCTGCGCCGCCTGCACGCGGCCGACGACGGGTTTACAGATTTTCATCGACACCTTGTGGAACTCGCTCTTGACCGCGTAGGTACCATCGTGGCCGGAGCAGCGTTCGATGGCCTCGATCTTCGTATCCGGTACGAGACTCAACAGGTCGCGCGTCTTGAGGCCGATGTTCTGCACCCGCAGGTGGCAAGCAACATGGTAGGCGATCGTACCGAGCGAGTTTCTGAAATCGGTGCGCAGCTTGCCTTCCTTGTGGCGCAGCATCAGGTACTCGAACGGATCGAAGATGGCGTTTTTCACTCTTTGCACGTCCGGATCATCCGGAAACAGCAACGGCAGCTCCTGCTTGAACATCAGCACGCACGACGGCACCGGCGCGACGATGTCGTAGCCGTCATCGACCAGCTTCGCCAGTACCGGGATGTTCGCCTCCTTGGCGCGCTCCACCGCCTCAAGATCGCCGAGTTCGAGCTTGGGCATGCCGCAGCAACGCTCCTTCTCGGCCAGGACTACCGGGATGCCATTGTGCTCGAGCACCGCAATCAGGTCCTCGCCGATGTGCGGCTCGTTGTAATTGCCGTAGCAAGTGGCGAACAGCGCCACCTTGCCGCGCGTACGTCCGACGGGCTCCGCCGCACGATTTTCGGATCGGCGCCCGGCGACACGCTTGCGCAAGGTATTGCTGTGATATTCGGGCAACAGCGCATCCGGATGAACGCCCAGCATCTTATCCATCAGCTTGCGCACCGGCTTCGAGCGATTGGCCGCGTTTACGGTTTGAACTACCACAGGGATGCCGGCGAGGCGGCCGACCAGATCCGTGCTGGCGAGGAATTTGTCGCGCGCCCGGACGTCGCCCTTTTTGAATTTGACCGCCTTGGCCCGCAGCATCAAATGCGGGAAGTCGATATTCCAGTCATGCGGCGGGACATAAGGGCACTTGGTCAGGAAGCAGAGATCACACAGGTAGCAGTGATCCACCACTTTCCCGTAGTCCTCCTTCTTGACGCCGTCCACCTCCATGGTGGGGGATTCGTCCACGAGGTCGAAAAGCGTGGGAAAGGCGTTGCACAGACTGACGCAACGGCGGCAACCGTGGCAGACGTCGAATACGCGCCCCAGCTCCTTTTCGAGCGCTGCTTCGTCGTAGAACGAGGGCTGGCGCCAATCGAGTGCATGGCGCGTTGGCGCCTTGAGGCTACCCTCGCGCCGGCTGTCTTCTATTGGTGCCGCCATTGTATTTCCCGCAATTCGGGGACCGAGAAAACCGGGGCCGGCGTGGCCGGCCCCGATTCTGCTCAAGGCCTCTTGGTGGAGGTTACTTGCCCAGCGTGTCGAGCGCCTTCTGGAAACGGTTCGCGTGCGAACGCTCCGCCTTCGCCAGGGTCTCGAACCAGTCGGCGATCTCACTGAAGCCCTCGTCGCGCGCGGCCTTGGCCATGCCCGGGTACATATCGGTGTACTCGTGGGTCTCGCCCGCAATGGCGGCCTTCAGATTGTTAGCGGTCGCGCCGATCGGCAGACCGGTGGCCGGATCGCCGCACTGCTCGAGATACTCGAGGTGGCCGTGGGCATGGCCGGTTTCACCTTCGGCGGTGGAGCGGAACACGGCGGATACGTCGTTATAGCCCTCAACGTCGGCCTTGGCGGCGAAGTACAGATAGCGGCGATTGGCCTGGGACTCGCCGGCAAAGGCGTACTTGAGGTTCTCTTCGGTCTTGCTGCCCTTAAGATTTTTCATTGGTCTGCTCCTCATGGTCTGTCTATGACATAACACTATGAATAATAAAATCGATTTCTCGATTTAGAATAAGTCTAAAGTAAGACATGCCGTTCGTCAAGTCCTCTGAGGTTCGGTCTGAAAAAGAAAAGCGAACATAACTAATCGGACTATGCTTGAGGTTGTGAAAGGCGCCAGTGATAGCGGCACAAAGAGCTATTCCTCGTTTTCTTCTCCCTGAATTTATGGCGCCTTTTATCGAAAACCGGTGACGCTCACTAAAACACATGTTGGTATGCGTGCGCGACTCATCTATAGTTTCCTGATTCACCCAGCACATCGATGGATTTATAAATAGAATCATTAAGTTACGTCATGGCTCTCCCTAATACGGCAAGCACGCTCAGCGGTCTCTCTCTGCGACTCGTCAAGGACAAGCTCCTGAGTCAGCAGGATGCGGAGCGTATCCAGACCGAGGCCCTGAACAACAAGGTTTCCTTCGTCACACAGCTGGTCGAAAGCAAGAAACTCGACGGCGTGACGATCGCGCGGGTGGCCTCGGATGCATTCGGCATCCCTCTGTTCGAGATCGACGCCCTCGACCTCGAAACCGCCCCGGTCAAGCTGCTCGATGAAAAAATCATTCGTCGCCACCGGGTATTGCCGCTTTTCAAACGCGGCTCGCGCCTGTTCATCGCCATCGCCGACCCCACCAACCTCCAGGCGATCGAGGAAATCAAGTTCCACACCGGTCTCGGCACCGAACCCATCCTGGTGGAGGAACCCAAGCTCGGCAATGCGATCGAAAAATGTCTTGCTGCCAACGACACAAGCCTGGCCCAACTCACGGGTGGCGACGATCTTGAAAACCTCGAACTGATCGCCGATCAGGAAACCTCAGAAACATCTGCGGCGGGCGGTGAGGAAGGCATCAACGACGCGCCGATCGTCAAGTTCGTGAACAAGGTGCTGGTCGATGCGATCAATCGCGGCGCCTCGGATATCCATATCGAGCCGTACGAAAAAACCTACCGCGTGCGTTACCGCCAGGATGGCGTGCTGCAGGAGATTATGACCCCACCGCTCGCGCTCGCGAACCGCATCTCCGCGCGCCTCAAGATCCTGGCCAGGCTCGACATCGCCGAGCGCCGCGTTCCCCAGGATGGTCGCATCAAGATGCGTGTGTCCAAGAACCGCGCAATCGATTTTCGTGTGAGCACGTTGCCGACACTCTGGGGCGAAAAAATTGTGCTGCGTATTCTCGATCCCACGTCGGCAACGCTCGGTGTCGAAAAACTCGGTTTTGAGCCGGAACAGAAGGAACTCTTTATCAACGCCATCAACCGCCCGCAGGGCATGGTGCTGGTAACCGGCCCGACGGGCTCCGGTAAGACGGTAACGCTTTATACCGCGCTCAATATCCTTAACACCCCCGAGAACAATATCTCGACCGCCGAAGATCCGGTGGAAATCAACCTGGCGGGCATCAATCAGGTCAACGTGAATGAAAAGGCCGGTCTGACTTTTGCTGCGGCATTACGCGCCTTCCTGCGCCAGGACCCCGACATCGTGATGGTCGGTGAAATTCGTGACCTTGAAACCGCCGAGATCGCCATCAAAGCCGCCCAGACCGGCCACTTAGTGCTCTCGACGTTGCATACCAACGACGCGCCGGCCACCCTGACGCGTCTGGTGAATATGGGCGTAGCACCGTTTAACATCGCCTCGTCGGTGCACCTTATCGTTGCGCAACGTCTCGGCCGGCGTCTGTGCCCCAACTGCAAGAAGCCGCTCGAGCTGCCCAAGGAGGCGCTACAGCGGGCCGGTTTCAACGAAAACGAGCTCGATACCCTGACCATTTACGGACCCGTCGGTTGCGATGCCTGCAGCGGCGGCTACAAGGGCCGGGTCGGCATCTACCAGGTCATGCCCGTCTCCGAAGCCATTGGCGAGATCATCATGCGCGGCGGCAACCAGCTCGACATCGAACGCCAGGCGCTAAAAGAGGGTGTCCCGACCATGCGCCAGGCGGGCCTCAAGAAGGTCCGTGACGGCATCACCTCACTCGAGGAAGTCGAAAGTGTCACCAACGTCTAAAAGGATGCTAATCCCTCATCGTGGCTGCCGTTAAAAAACCCAAGCTCGACATCTACACCTGGGAGGGTGTCGACAAACAGGGGAAGAAAGTCAAAGGCGAGATGGAGGCCGCCAGCGTGGCGCTGGTCAATACCTCGCTGCGCCGCCAGGGCATCAATCCGCTCAAGGTCGGCAAGCGCCGCGGCTCGCTGTTCCAGATCAAGAAGAAGATCAAGCCCAAGGACATCGCCCTGTTCACGCGCCAACTGTCGACCATGCTCATCTCGGGCATCCCGATCGCACAGGCCTTCGACATCGTCGGCAAGGGACACGAAAATCCCAGCGTGCAGAAGCTGGTGAGCAGCATCAAACAGGACGTCGAATCCGGCACCAGTCTCACCCAGGCGTTGGGCAAGTACCCGCTCTACTTCGATGCGCTGTATTGCAATCTGGTCGCCGCCGGCGAGCAGGCCGGTATTCTCGACAACATCCTCGATAAGCTCGCCACCTACAAGGAAAAGATCGAGGCCATCAAGGGCAAGATCAAATCGGCACTGTTCTACCCCACCGCCGTCGTCGTGGTGGCATTCATCATCACCGCCGTGTTGCTGGTGTTCGTCATCCCCCAGTTCGAAAGCCTGTTCAAGGGCTTCGGCGCCGACCTGCCGGCGCTTACCAAGATGGTCGTGGCCCTGTCCAGAGGATTCCAGGACTGGTGGTGGGCGATCGTCGGCAGCATCGTCGGCACGGTCGTGGCCACGGCCTATTCCTACAAGCGCTCGTTGGCCATGCAACACACGCTCGATCGGACACTGCTGCGTGTGCCGATCATCGGCGAGATCGTCAAGAAGGCGACGATCGCGCGCTTCGCGCGCACACTCGCGACCATGTTCGCCGCCGGCGTGCCGTTGGTCGAGGCGCTCGATTCCGTTGCCGGCGCCGCCGGCAACCGCGTCTATTATGAAGGCACGCTGGCGATCAAGAACGACGTCAGCACCGGCATGCAGCTCCAGGCCTCGATGAACGCCACCGGCCTGTTCCCGAACATGGTGATCCAGATGGTGGCCATCGGCGAGGAATCGGGCGAGCTCGATTCCATGCTCAGCAAAGTGGCGGATTTCTACGAGCGCGAGGTCGATGACGCCGTCGCCGGCCTTTCGAGCCTGCTCGAACCCATCATCATGGTCTTCCTGGGCGTGGTCATCGGCGGGCTGGTCGTCGCCATGTATCTGCCGATTTTCAAGATCGCAGCGTCCGTCTAACCGGTAACCCCAGGTACCCTGAACCAGCAGTGCCGGGTCAGGACACACAGGTTACTGTAAAAAAATAAAAGCAATGACCGATATTCACGCTTACCTGACCGTCCATCCGCTGGCCCTGTCGTTGTCGGCGGCCGTCTTGGGGCTGATGCTCGGCAGCTTTCTGAACGTCGTCATCTATCGCCTGCCGATCATGCTCGAACGGCTCTGGCGCCGTCAGTGCGAAGAGCTTGCCGAAACACAAAAGAAAACCGCGGAAGAAAAACCGTTCAACCTCGTCTCCCCACGCTCCCAATGTCCGCATTGCGGTCATCGCATCGGGGCGCTGGAAAACATCCCGGTGGTGAGCTTTCTCTGGTTGCGCGGTAAATGTTCGTCCTGCGGCCGGCCGATCTCGTGGCGTTACCCCGGAATCGAATTGCTGACGGCCATCCTGTCTCTGGCCGTGGCCTGGCGCTTCGGTGCAAGTTTCACGACACTGGCCGCACTCGCCCTGACCTGGTCGCTGATCGCCCTCACCTTCATCGACTACGATCACCAGATTCTGCCGGACGACATCACGCTGCCGCTGCTCTGGGCCGGACTGCTGGTCAACCTTGGCAGCACGTTCGCCTCGCTCCCGTCCGCGGTCATCGGCACGACCATCGGCTACGGTTCGCTCTGGCTGATCTATCACGTTTTTCGCCTCGCTACCGGCAAGGAAGGCATGGGTTTCGGCGACTTCAAACTCTTTGCCGCGCTCGGCGCATGGCTTGGCTGGCAGCAACTGCCGCTGATCATCCTGTTCTCGTCCTTTTTTGGCGCGCTCGTAGGACTGGCGTTCATCGCGTTTTTCGGCCGCGACCGGCACCTGCCCATCCCGTTCGGACCGTTCCTGTGCGCCGCCGGCTGGGTCGCGCTGATGTGGGGCAACGATCTCACGCGCTACTATCTCCAGCTCATGCGCCTGGGCGGCTGATGCCATGTTGCGGGTTGGGCTGACGGGGGGTATCGGCAGCGGCAAGTCCACCGTCGCCGCACTGTTCGCCCGGCATGGTGCGCCAATCATCGACACCGATGAAATCGCGCACGAACTACTGGCGCCGGGACAAGCCGCCCACGCCGAAATCGTGGCGGCATTTGGCCAGGAAATTCTCGATTCCAACGGCAACATTGACCGCACGCAAATGCGCCATCGGGTGTTCGCCGAACCGGCGGAACGCAAGCGCCTCGAAGCGATCCTGCACCCGCGCATCCGGGCCGAGACGGCCCGACGGCTGGCGGGCCTGCGTGCACCCTACTGTCTCGTGGCGGTTCCACTGCTGATCGAGGCCGGCTTCACCGATCTCGTCGATCGTGTTCTTGTCATCGATGCCGACGACACGCTGCGCATCCAGCGTACAAAAGCGCGCAGCGGGCTGGGCGAAGCGGAAATCCGGCGGATCATGGCAAGCCAGGCGAGCCGCCAGGAGCGGCTGCAGAAAGCCGACGACATCATCACCAATAACTCCGACCTCGCGCACCTGGAACGCGAAGTGGCGCGCCTGCATGGCGTGTATTCCGCGCTGGCGCCGGCCGGCGCCTAGCTGTCAGCACACGCCGCGACCGCCTGTTCCATGTTCGCGGCGTCCCAGATGCCACGGATCATCGCAACCCCGCGCGCGCCTGCCTGGCGTGCCGCGGCAAGGTCTGCGGGCTGCATTCCGCCCAAGGCGTAGACTGGCAACCGTTCCCCACGACACAACTCTGTAAATCGTTCCCAACCGAGCGGTGCGGCCTGTGGATGACTGGCAGTGCGGGCGACGGGCCCCAGCACGGCAAGATCGGCGCCGATGGCCACGGCTTGCGCCAGTTCCCTGGCATCGTGGCAGGAAGCGCCGACGAAGAATCGCTGCGACAACGGTCGTTCTTTCAACGCCATAAGCCGGTGGCTGTTGAGATGAACCCCGTCGGCGCCGCAGCCCTCGACCAAAGACGGATCGGCGTTGAGCAGCAGGCGGGCATCGTGCCGGCGGCACAGGCCGGCAACTTCGATAGCGAGTGCCCGGAATTCTGGCACCGGCATGCCCGGTTCGCGCAACTGGACGAGCCTTCCGCCAGCCTTGAGTGCTTGTTCGAGCCGCTGAAGAAATTCGTCGCGGCCAAGACGGGCCGCATCCGAAATCAAGTAAAGCAGCGGCAGCCACAACCGGCGCAGGATCGGCAAGTCAGCTTCGGGAAAATCGAGCTTGGGCAACTCGCGCACGCTTGCCCAGCGCGCCTCCTGGCCCTCGCGCCCGTGTGGGGTGCCATCCCAGGCGGTGATATGCCAGACATCGAGCAGCACCTCGCGGTCCGGATAGCGGTGACGCACCTGCATCCAGGGCCGCGCCTTGCGCACCTCGATACCGAGTTCTTCGAGCAGCTCGCGTTTGAGCGCGGTTTCGACGGGCTCGTTATCGTCGAGCTTGCCGCCGGGAAATTCCCACTTACCGCCTTGGTGGGTGTTGGCGGCACGGCGAGTAATGAATACCTGATCGCGGTCGAGCAGCAAGCCGACCGCGACATGGACGGGGGAGCTAGCTGCGGTACTCGGCATTGATGCGCACGTAATCGTGCGACAGGTCGGAGGTCCAGACGGTGGCGCGCGCGGCGCCGGCACCGAGGTCCACGCGCACACGAATCTCGGGCCGTTTCATGACCGCGAGTCCCTTCGCTTCGGTGTAGTCCGCCGCCAAACCACCGTGGCGCACGACGCAAACGTCGTCGAGATGGATGCTCACGCGGTCCACGTCGAGTCGCGGAATCGGCGTGCGTCCGATGGCCGCGAGGATGCGGCCCCAGTTCGGGTCGCTGGCAAAGAATGCGGTTTTGACGAGCGGTGAATGGGCAATGGTATAGGCAACCTCGAGACAATCCGACTCGCTGGCGCCGCCACCGACGTCGATGGTAATGAACTTCGTGGCGCCCTCGGCGTCACGAATGATTGCCTGGGCAAGCTCGGTGCAGACCTCGCCTACCGCCCGCGCCAACGTTTCATATGACTGGCCGCTGGCAGATTCGATCGACGCATGGCCGGCGCGGCCGGTCGCAAGCAACAGGCAGGCATCGTTGGTCGAGGTGTCACCGTCGACGGTGATGCGGTTGAACGAACTGTTCACCGCCGTTTCGAGACAGGCCTGCAATGCGGATTTCGAGATTGCTGCGTCAGTCGCGATGAAGGCGAGCATGGTCGCCATGTCCGGACGGATCATGCCCGCGCCCTTGGCGATGCCGGTGACGGTCACGGTCTTGCCGTCAAGCTGAATCTGGCGCGAACTTCCCTTGGGCACGGTATCCGTGGTCATGATGCCGTGCGCCGCCTCGCTCCAGCCCGGTTCGCCGAGACCGGCGACACAGCCGGGCAAGCCAGCCACGATACGCTCGATTGGCAGGCGCTCGCCGATAACGCCGGTGGAAAACGGCAGAACCTCTTGCGGGGCGCACTTGAGTTCGCGCGCGAGCGCCTCGCAGCAGGTGCGCGCATCGGCCTCGCCTGGCGCACCGGTGCCGGCATTGGCGAAACCGGTATTGATAAGCAGCGCGCGCGGGGTGCTCTTTGAGAGGTGCTCACGCGCGACGACGACCGGCGCGGCGCAGAAACGATTCCTGGTGAATACCGCGGCTGTCCGGGTGCCGGACGCGCATTCGATCACGACCAGATCGCGCCGATCCAGCTTGCGGATGCCGGCACGCGCCGTCCCCAGGCGAATACCGGGAACAGGATAAAGCTCGGGAAGACCGCTCAGGCCGACGGCCATGGATCAGGCGAGCCTGCCGTGGCAGTGCTTGTACTTCTTGCCGCTGCCGCACGGACAGGGCTCGTTGCGCCCAACCTTGGGACCGGTGCGCACAGGCTTCTGCGCCACTGCGACCTCTTCGCCGCCTTCTTCCGGCGCGGCAGCGGATTCGCCGAGCGACGGGTGCAGATACTGCACGTCCTGCGGCACGTGTTGCGCCTGTTCGAGCGCCTCGACCGCGGCCGGTTGCTGCACCTGCAACCGTGCAAGCAGGCCGGTGACCTCGTGACGGATGCGCGTGAGCATGGTCGTGAACAATTCGAACGCTTCGCGCTTGTATTCTTCCTTCGGATTTTTCTGGGCATAGCCGCGCAGGTGGATGCCTTGGCGCAAGTAGTCCATGGCCGCCAGATGATCTTTCCACTGGGAGTCCAGCACCTGGAGCATGACCGCCTTTTCCAGATGGCGCATGGTTTCGGGGCTGATGGCCGCGGTCTTCTCGGCGTGCGTGCGATCGGCTGCCTCGAGAATGCGCGCGCGCAGGCTGTCTTCTTCCAGTCCGGATTCCTGCGCCAACCATTGGGCAGCCGGCAATTTCAGGCCGAACTCGCGTTCCAGATGTCCCTCGAGCCCCTTCAGGTCCCACTGCTCCTCGAGGCTTTCGCGCGGAATGAACTGGTCAATGACCTCGTTCATCACCTCGTGGCGGATGCTGGCGACGCTCTCGGAGATATCGTCCACGTCCATCAACCTGTTGCGCTGCTCGTAGATCACCTTGCGCTGATCGTTGGCGACGTCGTCGTATTCCAGCAACTGCTTGCGGATGTCGAAGTTGCGGCCCTCGACCTTGCGTTGGGCGTTCTCGATCGCCTTCGATACCCAGGGGTGTTCGATGGCCTCGCCCTCCTGCATGCCGAGCCGCTGCATGATGCCGGACAGCCGGTCCGAACCGAAAATGCGCAGCAGGCTGTCTTCGAGCGAAAGATAAAAACGCGTCGAGCCGGGATCGCCCTGGCGGCCGGAGCGGCCACGCAGCTGGTTGTCGACGCGGCGCGACTCGTGACGCTCGGTGCCGATGACGTGCAGGCCGCCGGCGGTCACCACCTGCTCGTGACGCTGCTGCCAGGCGTCGCGCGCCTGCTGTCGTTTTGCGTCGTCGTCGCCGGTCTCCTTGAGTTCCATTTCGAGGTTTCCGCCCAGCACGATGTCGGTACCGCGACCGGCCATATTGGTGGCGATGGTCACGGCCTGGGGCCGGCCGGCTTGGGCCACGATCATCGCTTCCTTCTCGTGGTGCTTGGCGTTCAGCACCTGGTGCGGGATTTTGTCCTTCTCCAGCAGGCGCGCGAGATGCTCCGAGGACTCAATCGAGGTCGTGCCGACCAGCACCGGTTGGCCGCGTCCGTGGCAGTCCTTGATGTCGGCGATGATGGCGGCGTGCTTCTCGTGCGCCGTGCGATAGACCTGGTCCGCCAGGTCGGCGCGCACCATCTGCCGGTGCGTCGGGATCACCACCACCTCGAGGCCGTAGATCTGCTGGAACTCGAAGGCCTCGGTGTCGGCGGTGCCGGTCATGCCCGACAGCTTCTTGTACAGGCGGAAATAATTCTGGAACGTGATGGTCGCGAGCGTCTGGTTCTCGTTCTGGATCGCCACTCCTTCCTTGGCCTCGATCGCCTGGTGCAGTCCCTCGGACCAGCGCCGGCCCTGCATCATGCGTCCGGTGAACTCGTCGATGATGATGACCTCGTCGTCGCGCACGATGTAATCCACCTCGCGCCGGAACAGTGCGTGCGCGCGCAACGCGGCGTTGAGGTGATGCAGCAACATGAGGTTCGAGACGTCGTACAGGCTGCTCCCGCCCGGGAGCAGCCCGGTCTCGGCCAGCAGCTTCTCGACCTTCTCGTGGCCGGCCTCGGTCAGGAACGCCTGGCGCGCCTTCTCGTCCACGCTGTAGTCGCCGGGGCCGTTCTCGACCTCCTGCTTCACCAGTCGGGGAATGACGCCGTTGATCTTCACGTAGAGATCGGTGCTCTCCTCCGCCGGACCGGAGATGATGAGCGGCGTGCGCGCCTCGTCGATCAGGATCGAGTCCACCTCGTCCACGACCGCGAAGTACAGCCCGCGCTGCGCGCGTTCCTCGGCGCGAAACGCCATGTTGTCGCGCAGGTAATCGAAACCGTACTCGTTGTTGGTACCGTAGGTGATGTCGGCGCGATAGGCCTCACGCTTCTCCTGCGAGTCCTGGTGCGACACCACCACGCCCACGCTCATCCCGAGGAAGTTGTAGAGCTTGCCCATCCACTCGGAATCGCGACGCGCGAGGTAATCGTTCACCGTGATCACGTGCACACCCTTGCCGGGCAGGGCATTGAGATAGGCCGCGAGCGTCGCCACCAGTGTCTTGCCTTCGCCGGTGCGCATCTCGGCGATCCTGCCCTGGTGCAGCACCATGCCGCCGATCAACTGCACGTCGAAGTGACGCATGCCAAGGACGCGCTTCGAGGCCTCGCGCACCACGGCGAAGGCCTCGTGCAGCAGGTCGTCGGTCGACTCGCCGCGCTCCAGGCGCGCGCGGAACTCCGCGGTCTTGGCGCGCAGTTCGTCGTCCGAGAGTCTGGCGATAGCGGGCTCGAGCGCGTTGATGCGCGCCACGTCCTGGCTCAGGCGCTTGATCAGCCGGGTGTTGCGGCTGCCGAAAATCTTGGTGAGGGTGGCGGTCAGCATGAAAACATCGCGCCCGGCGCGAGCCGGGAATTCAGGGAGCGCAGATTATGGAGGAAAAACCGCGGAACTTGAAGCTTGGACGGTCGCTTACGGCTTGGCGCTCGCCTGCTGCATCTGCAGGTAGCGCTGCGGGTTCACCGCGTTGCCGTCACGCAGCACCTCGAAGTGCAGATGCGGGCCGGTGGAACGGCCCGAGGTGCCGACTTGCGCGATTGCCTGACCCTTCTGCACGCGGTCGCCGACCTTGACCAGGGCGGTGCTCGTGTGCGCGTAGCGCGTGACAAGGGCGCTGTCGTGCGTGATCTCGACCATCAGGCCGTAGCCGGCCTTCTCGCCGCTGAACGTCACTAAGCCGTCGCCCGTGGCGAGAATCTGCGACCCGAAGCGGGTGGCAATGTCCATGCCCTCGTGCATCGACTGATGCCCGGTGAACGGATCGGCGCGCTTGCCGAAGCCCGAGGACACCCAGCCCCCTTCCACCGGCCAGCCGGACGGCGTGACCGCCGCGCTGAGTTTCCGGTCGAGCATCAGGTTCTCGAGCGCCGCCAGGCGCTCCTGCTGGCGCTCGAGCTGGCCGGCGAGCCGCTCCAGCGAGGCAGTCAGCTCCGGCGACATCGTCACGGAACCGCGCTTCTCGGGACCGCCCATGGCGGGATCGGCGGAGAAATTGAACTCGCGCGGGTCGAGGCCGGCCATGCGCGTCAACCGGCTGCCGAGGGCGTTGAGCCGCAGCACTTGCGCCTGCATCTGGCCCATGCGTTGGGCCAGTGCGTTCAGGTGCGTCACCGCCTCGCGGCGCGCCTCGTTGATCGCGGCGCGCTGGGCCGCGAGCTCGCGCTTCTGCATGTTGATCTGGGCGAGCTCGTCGGTCTGCTCCGCGAACAGGTCCTGCAGCTTGTAGACTACGACACCGATCGTGGCCGGGAGGAACAGGAACAGCGTCAGAGCGAGCAGTATCGCCTGACGCGAGGAAAGGGAAATGTTATTGCCTTTTCCGTGGCGGCTGCCTGGAACCAGAATAATGTTCATGGCGACGACTCCTCGCGGCGATCAGACCGCGGGCACCGTACGGATGAAGGCGATCGGGGGCTCGTCGTTCTCTCTGTAGCTGATGAGCTCCCAGGCATCCTGCTCCGCGACTAACAGCCGCAGCAGACGATTGTTGAGCTTGTGGCCGGACTTGTGGGCGCTGAAAGCGCCGACCAGCGGATGTCCCAGCAGATACAGATCGCCGATGGCGTCCAGCACCTTGTGCTTCACGAACTCGTCCTCGTAGCGCAGGCCGTCGTCGTTGAGGATGCGGTAGTCGTCGAGCACGATGGCGTTGTCGAGCCCGCCGCCGCGCGCGAGCCCCGCGCCGCGCAGCGCCTCGAGGTCACCCATGAAACCGAAGGTGCGCGCACGGCTGACTTCCTTCACGAACGAGGTCGTGGAGAAGTCCATGCTGGCGCACTGGGTCGAGTTCTTGAACGTGGGATGGTTGAAATCGATGGTGAAGGAAACCTTGAAACCCTCGAACGGCTCGAAGCTGGCCCATTTGTCGCCGTCCTCGACGCGGATCTCCTTCTTGATCCGGATGAAACGCTTGGGGGCCGCTTGCTCGGCGATACCGGCCGACTGCACCAGGAACACGAACGGACCGGCGCTGCCGTCCATGATCGGCACCTCGGACGCCGTGACGTCGACGTAGGCGTTATCGATCCCCAGCCCGGCGAACGCCGACATCAGGTGCTCGACCGTGGACACGCGCACGCCATGGCTCATGAGCGTGGTGGACAGGCGCGTATCCGACACGTTCTCCGGACAGGCACGGATCTCGACCGGCTCGGCGAGATCGATGCGGCGGAAAACGATGCCCGTGTCGACCGGTGCGGGGCGAAGCGTCAGATAGACCTTCTCGCCCGTGTGCAAACCAACGCCGGTGGCACGGATGACGTTTTTGAGGGTACGTTGTTTGACCATTTATTGTTGGCTGTGTGTTTCTTGTGCCGCTTCTCGCACTTTGACTATCCTCCACTCGGATTACGCCGGCATCGGACCGACGAAATCCGCCCGCCGCCCTGATGGTTCGCAGGGAACGGCTCTCCTTGAATAAGGCACTTATATGCCCGTATTTAAGGATAAAACCGCTGCACTGTCCAGCCATTTGCGCTGAATTTCCTCTCAATTAACGCTCGGCCCCGATAGACGGGGTGAAAATCGCCTCAATCGGCCTGTTTTCTCAGAAACGCGGGGATGTCCAGGTATTCGATTGCCGCGTCGGTCCCGGTCATGGCCGCCGTCGCCGGACGGTCCGAACGCCGGTTGCGGATCACCGTCGGCGTGTCGAGGTTCTCGTAATCCACGGTGCCGGTGCCGGTCTTGACCACCTTATAAGGCTGCTTGGCACGCTTGTCCTGGCCGAGCCCGGTCGCGACCACCGTCACGCGCATCTCGTCGCCCATGTCGGGCTCGATCACGGTGCCGATCACCACGGTCGCGTCCTCGGCGGCATACTCCTTCACCGCGTTGCCGACCTCCTCGAACTCGCCGATGGACATGCTCAGTCCCGCGGTGATGTTCACCAGGATGCCGCGCGCGCCCGAGATGTTGATGTCCTCGAGCAGCGGGCTCGACACCGCCGCGACCGCCGCCTCGCGCGCGCGGTGCTCGCCGGTGGCCGTGGCCGCGCCCATCATCGCCATGCCCATCTCCGACATCACGGTGCGCACGTCGGCGAAATCGACGTTGATCAGGCCCGGACGGGTGATGAGCTCGGCGATACCCTGCACCGCGTTCTGCAGCACTTCGTTGGCCTTGCCGAAGGCATCGAGCAGCGAGGCGTTCTTGCCAAGCACGCTCACGAGCTTGTCGTTCGGGATGGTGATGATCGAATCGACGTACTGCGCGAGATCGGCGATGCCCTGGTCGGCGATGCCCATGCGCTTTTTACCCTCGAACGGGAACGGCTTGGTGACGACCGCGACCGTGAGGATGTCGAGCTCCTTCGCGACCTGCGCCACCACCGGCGCCGCGCCGGTGCCGGTGCCACCGCCCATGCCGGCGGTGATGAACACCATGTCGGCGCCGGCGAGCACCTCGGCGATACGCTCGCGGTCCTCGGTCGCCGCCTGGCGCCCGACCTCGGGGTTGGCGCCGCAACCGAGACCCTTGGTGAGGTTGGCACCGAGCTGCAGGATGGTGCGCGCGCCGGAGCGCTTGAGCGCCTGCGAGTCGGTGTTGGCATTGATGAACTCGACGCCATCGATGTTGGCATTGACCATGTGGTCCACGGCATTGCCGCCGCCGCCGCCGACGCCGATCACCTTGATGACAGCCTGTTGGCCGTATGTATCCATCAGTTCGAACATGTCGTTGTCTCCTGTGTCTGTTTAAGGTTTAACCGTTTTGTTCTTCGCAGCCCAACTCAAAAATTTCCCTGGAACCAGGTCTTCATCCGCCCGAACAACCCCTTCACGCCGCTCCCCGTACGCGGGTGTGCAGCGTACTGACTGCCGCCGCGATGCTTCGCCCCGTACAACACCAGCCCCACGCCGGTGGCGAAGATCGGGTTCTGCACCACGCCCTTGAGGCCGCCAACGTATTGCGGCACGCCGAGGCGCACCGGCATGTGGAACACTTCCTCCGCGAGATCGACCATGCCTTCCATCTTGGCGCTGCCGCCGGTGAGCACGATGCCGCTGCCGAGCACGTCCTCGAAACCGGAGCGCCGCAACTCCGCCTGGATCAGGCCGTAGAGCTCTTCGATACGCGGCTCGATCACCTCGGCCAGCGTCTGACGCGAGAGCTTGCGCGGTGGCCGGTCGCCCACGCTCGGCACCTCGATGGTGTCCTCGCGGTGCGCCAGCTGCGTGAGCGCGCAGCCGTATTTCTTCTTGATGTCCTCGGCATTCTGCGTCGGCGTGCGCAGCGCCACGGCGATGTCGTTCGTGACCTGGTCGCCGGCGATGGGAATGACCGCGGTGTGGCGGATGGCGCCCTCGGTGAATACCGAGATGTCGGTGGTGCCGCCGCCGATGTCGACGATGCACACACCGAGCTCCTTCTCGTCGTCGTTCAGCACCGACATGCTCGATGCGAGCTGCTCGAGGATGATGTCGTCCACCTCGAGCCCGCAGCGGCGCACGCACTTGATGATGTTCTGGGCCGCGCTCACGGCGCCGGTGACGATGTGCACCTTGGCCTCCAGGCGCACGCCGCTCATGCCGATCGGCTCGCGGATACCCTCCTGCTTGTCGATGATGAATTCCTGGGGAAGGATGTGCAGCACCTTCTGGTCCGCGGGAATCGCGAGCGCCCGCGCGGCCTCGATCACGCGCTCGATGTCGCCCGACCCCACCTCCTTGTCCTTGATCGCCACGATGCCGTGCGAGTTGAAGCTCGAGATGTGGCTGCCGGCGATGCCGGCGAACACGGAGTGGATCTGGCAGCCGGCCATAAGCTCGGCCTCCTCGACCGCGCGCTGGATCGACTGCACCGTGGACTCGATGTTCACCACCACGCCCTTCTTCATGCCGCGCGACGGATGGTGCCCGACGCCGACGATCTCGACCTCGCCCGTGGGGCTGACCTCGCCCACGATCGCGAGCACCTTGGAAGTGCCGATGTCGAGGCCCACGATCAGTTTTTCGTCGTCACGTTTCGCCATGCCTAACCCTCCTCTTGCGCCGCGCCCTTGTGCGCGGCGGACTTCATGCGTTCTGTTGTTCCGGTGCGCCCGGCGGCAGCGCCACGCTGCCACTCCACTGCAAAGCCGTTGGTGTAACGCAGATCCACGACGCGCGCGCCGGCGCCCAGGCGACCGAATCCCTGCCCGACCACGCGCACGAAGCGCTCGAGCTTGCGGTCCGGCTGCACGCGATCCAGCACCAGCCGCGGACCGTTGAGAAGCTCGACCTGCCACGTGCGTCGCGGCGTGAGCGTGAGCGCGCGAATCTGCAACCCCGCTTCCGCCAGCACGCGGTCGAATTCCTGGTAGCGCTCGTAGACGATCGCCTGCGTGCCTTCCGGTCCCTCGAGTCGCGGCGCGTCGGCGGGCAGGTCGTCCGCGGTCACACGCACCACCTGCATCGCGTGATTGACCCAGGCCGCTTCATTCCAGCGCGCCACCGGCTGCTGCTCGGCGACGCGAATCAGGAGATCGCGCGGCCAGCGGCGGCGCACCTCGGCCTGGTACACCCAGGGCAGCGATTCGGCGCGCGCTTTGACGGCATCGAGATCGAGCTGCAGGAAATTGCCTTGCAGCGCCGGCTCGACCGCAGCCGCGAGCTGCTCTTGCGTGATGTGCTTGAACTCGCCCTCGAAACGCACCGCGCGCAGCGGCACAAGGTCCGGATGCGATAACCACTCGGAGGCCAGCATCACACCGATGAGCGCCGTGAGTGCGATGAACACGCCGACCGCGGCCCGAAACAGGCTCGCGCTGTCCACGCCGTGCGTTGCATCAGCGCGCGCCATGCGTTCCCTCCCGCGTGCGGCTGGTTTCGAGAATGCGCACCACCAGTTCGTCGAAGCCGATGCCGGCGGCCGCGGCCGCCTTCGGCACCAGGCTGTGATCGGTCATGCCGGGCACGGTGTTGACCTCAAGCGCGTAGGCCACGCCGATTCCATCCACCATGAAGTCCACGCGTCCCCAACCGGCGCAACCGAGCGCGTCGAATGCGCGCAGCGCGAGCGCCTGGATTTTCTTCTCGGTCGCGGCATCCAGCCCGCTCGGACAGTGGTACTTCGTGTCGTCGCGTAAATATTTGGCTTCGTAGTCGTAAAACTCGGTCGTGGGCTCGATACGGATGAGCGGCAGCGGCTGTCCGTCGAGCACCGCGCAGGTGATCTCGGCGCCGGTGATGCCGCGCTCCGCGAGCACGCAGTCGTCGAATTTGGCCGCCTGCATCCAGGCGTTCTTCAGGTCCGCCGCCGACTTCACCTTGGTCACACCGAGGCTCGACCCCTCGCGCGAGGGCTTCACGAACAGCGGCAGGCCGAGCCCGGCGGCAACGGCGACGAAGTCGGTGTCCGTCGTCAGCACTTCGTACGGCGGCGTCGGAATGCCAGCGGCACTCCAGATGTACTTCGTGCGCAGCTTGTCCATCCCGAGCGCGCTGCCCAGGACGTCGCTGCCGGTGTAGGGCAGGCCGATGGTTTCAAGGGCGCCCTGGATCACGCCGTCCTCGCCCCAGCGTCCGTGCAACGCGATGAAGGCGCGCGCAAACCGGCCGTCTTGCAGCACGCGCAGGACGTTGCGGTCGGCGTCGATGCCGTGCGCATCCACGCCCTTGCGCTTCAGCGCCGCGAGCACGGCATTTCCGCTCTTGAGCGACACCTCGCGCTCGCCCGAGGGCCCGCCCATCAGCACCGCGACCTTGCCGAAATTCTTGTTCATGCCGCCGCCTCCGTAGTGTCGGGGCATACCTGTACGTAATACCGTCGGCGGCTGGCGGCATTCGCCGGTCGCATCCCCAGAGGGGCCCCTGCTCCGCGGCTCATACCGCCTCCTCCCCCATCACGCGTACCTCGGGTTCGAGCTGCACGCCGGATTTCTTATGCACTTCCGCCTGCACGCGTGCGATCAGCCGTTCGATGTCGGCGGCCGTGGCACCGTTCTGGTTCACGATGAAGTTTGCGTGCATGTCGGAGACGCTGGCCCCGCCCTCGCGCGCGCCCTTGAGGCCGGCGGCCTCGATCAGGCGCGCGGCGTGGTAGTTCGGCGGGTTCTTGAATACCGAGCCGGCGTTCGGCAGTTGCGTCGGCTGTGTCGCGCCGCGCTTGGCGAGCAGCGACTTGATGAGCGCCTTGCCCTGGCGGCGTTCGTCAGGCAGCAGCCGGAAACGCGCCGCCACGAACCACTCGCCCGCCGGTCCCGCCACGTGGCGGTAGCCGACTTCGTAATCCGCTGCGAGATGCACGCGCAATTCGCCGTGGCGATCGAGCGTCTCAACCGCGTGCACGATGTTCCAGGTCTCGCCGCCGAAGGCGCCGGCATTCATCGCGAGCGCACCACCGATCGTGCCGGGAATACCGGCGAGAAACTCGGCACCGGTAAGATGGTGGTCGGTGCTGTAGCGCGCCACCTTGGCGCTCGCCACGCCAGCCTCGGCGCGCACCATGGATTCGGAGAGCAGCGACAACCCGTTGAGCGCGCCGCTCGTCATTACCACCGTCCCGCGCACGCCGCCGTCACGCACCAGCAGGTTCGAGCCCAAGCCCACCCAGTGCAACGGCTCGTTCGCCGGCAATTGCTTCAGGAACGCCACCAGGTCGTCGAGGTCCGCCGGTATATATAAGGAATCGGCCGGGCCACCCACGCGCCAGCTCGTGTGCCGGCTCATCGGCTCATGCCTGAGCAGCCGTCCGCGCAACCCGTGAGAGGTTTTGAGTGCCATCATTTCTTACCCAGTTCCTGCGGCAGCGCCGCCGCCACCTGGCCGATGTTGCCGGCACCGAGCGTGAGCAGCACGTCGTTCGGCTTGAGCACGTCCTTTAAGTGGCTTGCGAGTTTGGTGACGTCCGGCACGAACACCGGGTCGGTCTTGCCGCGCGCGCGGATCGCGCGGCACAGCGCGCGCCCGTCGGCGCCGGCGATCTTCTTTTCGCCCGCGGCGTAGACTTCGGTGACGAACAGCGTCTCGATGCCGCTCAGCACGTCGCTGAAATCGTCGAGCAGATCGAGCGTGCGTGTGTAGCGGTGCGGCTGGAACACCACGACCAGGCGCCGGTCGGGCCAACTCGCGCGCGCCGCGGCCACGGTCGCGGCGATCTCGCGCGGGTGGTGGCCGTAGTCGTCCACCAGCAACGTGTCACCGCCGTTGAGCGCGAGCGTGCCGTTCAGCTGGAAGCGCCGGCCGATGCCGGAGAAGTGCGCGAGTGCGCGCTGGATGGCGTCTTTTTTCACGCCCAGCTCGCTTGCGATCGCGACCGCCGCGAGCGCGTTCAGCACGTTGTGCCGTCCCGGGTGGCTGAGCGTGACGGCCAACCAGTTTTTCTCTCCCTTGAGCGCGACATTGAAGTGCATCTTCAATCCGTCCTGACGAACGTCGGTTGCGCGCACATCGGCCGGCTGCTCGATGCCGTAGGTCAGCACCGGCTTGTGCACCCGCGGCAGGATTTCGCGCACCACCGGATCGTCGGCGCACAGCACCGCCAGGCCGTAGAACGGCAGGTGGTGCAGGAAATCCACGAACGCCTGCTTCAGGCGTTCGAAATCGCCGCCGTAGGTCGCCATGTGGTCGGCGTCGATGTTGGTCACCACCGCCATCACCGGCTGCAGCTGCAGGAACGAGGCGTCGGACTCGTCGGCCTCGGCCACGAGGTATTCGCCGCTGCCGAGGCGTGCGTTGGTGCCGGCGCTGTTGAGCCGCCCGCCGATGACGAACGTGGGATCGAGCCCGCCCTCGGCGAGGCAGCTCGCGACCAGGCTGGTAGTCGTGGTCTTGCCATGGGTGCCGGCCACGGCGATGCCGCGCTGCAGGCGCATGAGCTCGCCGAGCATCTCGGCGCGCGGAATCACCGGGATGCGCGCGGCGCGCGCCGCCGCGACCTCGGGGTTGGATTCGTTCACCGCCGACGATACCACCACGACGTCCGCGCCCTTCACGACCGCGGCATCGTGGCCAATGGCGACCTTGACGCCGAGCGAGGCGAGGCGCTGCGTCGTCGCCGATTCGCGCAGGTCGGAGCCGCTGACCTCGAACTTGAGGTTGTGCAGCACCTCGGCGATGCCGCACATGCCGACACCGCCGATGCCGACGAAGTGAACGTGTCTCACGCGATCACGCATGGGTGGCGCCTCCGTGAGCATGTTGCGCGACGGTTTCCTGACATACCGTCGCGACAATCTCGGCCGCGTCGGGCATGGCGCAGGCACGCGCGGCGAGTGCCATCTTGAGGAGCGGTTCGCGGTTGCCGCCGATCTCGGTCAGCAGCTCGCGCAGCTGGCCCGGATGAAATTCGTTTTGCGAAATCAGAATCGCGGCGCCGCGTCCGGAGAGGAATTTCGCGTTCGCCGTCTGGTGGTCGTCGACCGCGTGCGGGTACGGCACCAGCACCGCGGCCACACCGGCGGCCGCGAGCTCGGCCACGGTCATGGCGCCGGCGCGACACAGCACGATATCCGCCCAGGTGTAGGCCTGCGCCATATCGTCGATGAATTCGGTCACGCGCGCGTCCGCATGCCCCAGACGGTAGGCCGCCTCGACGCGCGCCTGGCGCCCGCGCCCGCACTGGTGCCGGATTTCGGGGCGCGCATCGGCGGACAGCGCGCCGATGGCTGCCGGCACGACCTCGTTGAACACCTGCGCGCCCTGACTGCCGCCGACGATCAGCAGCCGCAGGCGCCCCGTGCGTCCGGCGTAACGCACCTCCGGCGGCGGCAATTGCACGATCTCGGGACGCACCGGATTGCCGACGTGGCGCGCGGCGGTGAGCTCACCGAAGGCGCCGGGGAAACCGGTAAGCACGTGCGTGGCAAGCGGCGCGAGCACGCGGTTGGTGAAACCCGGCACCGCGTTCTGTTCGTGGATCACGAGCGGCACGCGCGCGAGCTTGGCCACCAGGCTGCCGGGTCCGGTGACGTAGCCGCCGAACGAAAGCACCACGCCCGGGCGCTGGCGGCGGAACGCGCGCCACGCCTGCAGCATGGCGAGACTCACGGTGATCGGCGCGAGCAGCCAGCCGAGCAGACCCTTGCGCCGCAGGCCGCGGATCGCAATCCATTCCATATGAATCGGCAGGTTCGAGGCCGGCACCACGCGCGCCTCGAGCCCGGCGCGGGTCCCGAGCCAGGCCACCGGCACGCGCGCCTCGATGAGCCGGCGCGCGACCGCGAGCGCCGGGAACACATGCCCGCCGGTGCCGCCCGCCATGATGAGCACGCCGCCGCCCATGATTATTTGTCTCCCCACGCATGCGCGCGCGTTTCGCGTTCGATGCGCAGCAACAGCCCCGCGATCAGGCAGCTCACGATCATGCTCGAACCGCCGTAACTCACGAACGGCAGCGTGAGCCCCTTGGTCGGCAGCGCCCCCATGTTCACGCCCATGTTGATCATCGCCTGCAGCGCGAGCAGCAACCCGAGTCCCTGCGCCAGGCGCACGCTGTACGGCTGGTCGGCGCGATCGGCGAGGCGCGCGATGGCGAAAGCGCGCATCAGGATCACGCCGAAGAGCGCGATGATCGTGAGCACGCCGACGAGCCCGAGCTCCTCGGCGATCACCGCGAACAGGAAGTCGGTGTGCGCTGCCGGCAGGTAGTGCAGTTTCTGCACGCTCGCGCCCAAGCCCGCGCCGAACCACTCGCCGCGGCCGAAGGCGATCAGCGCCTGGGTGAGCTGGAAGCCGCTGCCGTAGGCGTTGGCCCAGGGATCGAGAAAGCTCGTCACGCGCAGCACGCGGTAGGGCGCCATCACCGTCAGCACCACCATGCCGCCGATACCGGCGGCGAGCACCAGCGCGAAATGCCAGAAGCGTACGCCGCCGAGGAATAGCATGGTCATGACCGTGAGACTGATCACCACCACGGTGCCGAGATCCGGTTGACGCAGCATCAGCACCCCCACGACCGCGACCACGATGCTGATCATGAGGATGCCCTGGGTGAAGTTTTTGATCTCTTCCTGGCGCCGCACGAGGTAACCCGCAATGTAAAGCGCCATGAACAGCTTCATGAACTCGGAGGGCTGGAGGTTGAACACGCCAAGGCGGATCCAGCGCGTGCTGCCGTTCACCTGCGCGCCGACGCCCGGCACCAGCACCAGCACCAGCAGTCCGATGCCGAACAACAGCAGGTATGGTCCGGACTTTTCCCACCAGCGGATGCGCGTGCGCATCACGAACGCCATGCCGACCAGCCCGATCCCGACGGCAACCAGGTGGCGCACGAGAAAGTAGGCGTTGTTGCCCTGCACCTTGGCGGCATAGGCGATCGAGGCCGAGTACACCATGACGATACCGATTCCGATCAGCAGCAGTACCGCGCCGAACAGCCACGGGTCCCAGGCGAGGCGCGTGCGCTCGACGTAGCGGCCAGCGGTAGCTGCGACAGTGCTCATGCTTGCCACCTCCGTAAGATCAAACAGAATTTGCACGCCATACTGTCGGTGGCCTGTGGCAATTCGCCGGTCGCATCCCCACTTCGTGGGGCCCCTGCTCCGCGGCTCATGCCACTATCTCCTTCACCGCGGCGCGGAAAACTTCGCCCCGGTGCTCGTAGTTGCGGAACATGTCGAAGCTCGCGCACGCGGGCGACAGCAGCACGACGTCACCCGACTGCGCCAACCGCCGCGCCAGGCGCACCGCCTCGGGGAGCGTTGGCGCGCGCTGCATCGTGACGCAACCCTCGAGCGCGGCCTCGATCAGCGGCGCGTCGCGCCCGATCAGCACCACGGCGCGCGCATGCGCGCTGACTGCCTCACGCAGCTCGCGGAAGTCCTGGCCCTTGCCGTCGCCACCGGCGATCAGCACCGTCGGCGCGGTCATGCCGTTCAGCGCCGCCACGGTCGCACCCACGTTCGTGCCCTTGGAATCGTTGATCCAGCGCACGCCGTCCTTCTCGCCCACGATCTCGGTGCGGTGCGGCAGGCCGCGGAACTGCCGAATCGCCGTGCACGCGGCCGCGGCCACCACGCCCACGGTCTCGGCGAGCGCCATGGCCGCGAGCGCGTTCGCGAGATTGTGGCGCCCCGGCAGCGGCACCTCGCGCGCCGGCATCAGTAATTCGCTTCCGCGCGCGAGCCATTCCTCGGCGGCTGTTCCCGACGCCGCTCTACCTCCTCCATCCCTGGAGTCGTCGCCCGCGTGGCGGCGAATACCGTAATCGCCGTTCGCAAGCGGCTCGCCAAGGCCGAAATGCACCACGCGCCGGCCCGAGGCGGCCATGCCACGAACGCGCGCGTCGTCGGTGTTGAGCACCATCGTGCCGTTGCCGCGGAACACGCGCGCCTTGGCGGCGGCGTATTCGTCGAGGGTTTCGTAGCGGTCCATGTGGTCGGGTGTGATGTTGAGCACCGTGGCCGCGCGCGCATTCAGGCTCCAGGTGGTTTCGAGCTGGAAGCTCGACAGCTCAAGTACATAGACGTCGGGCACCGGCTCGTTCAGCAGGTCGAGCGCCGGCGTGCCGATGTTGCCGCCGACCAGCGTCTTGAGGCCGGCGCTGGCGCACAGCGCGCCGGTGAGCGCCGTCACCGTGCTCTTGCCGTTGGCGCCGGTGATCGCGAGCACCGGGCTCTTCGCCTCGCGCGCGAACAGCTCGATGTCGCCGATGGGCAGCACGCCGCGCTCGATGGCACGCGCGATGGGTTTTTCCTTTAACGACACGCCCGGACTTACCACCAGCAGACCGGGGTCGTCGAACAGCGCCGCCGGCAGGCCGCCGCTGTGAAGTTCGACTTGCGGATAACTGCGCTTCAGCTCGTCGAGCTTGGGCGGCGCATCGCGCGTGTCGACACCCGCCACCTTGTAGCCGCGCGCCACCAGATGACGCACGCACGACAGCCCGGTGAGCCCGAGGCCCACCACCAGCGCACGTTTGTCATCGTTCGGTTTCAGCACGGCACTCATGTTCAGCGAATCTTCAACGTCGCCAACCCGATAAGCACGAGAATCAGCGAGATGATCCAGAAGCGCACGATCACGCGCGGCTCGGGCCAGCCCTTCAATTCGTAGTGGTGGTGCAGCGGCGCCATGCGGAAGATGCGCTTGCCGGTGAGCTTGAACGACGCCACCTGCAGCATCACCGAGAGCGTCTCGACGACGAACACGCCGCCCATGATGAACAGCACGATTTCCTGACGCACGCTGACGGCGATGGCGCCGAGCGCGGCGCCGAGCGCGAGCGCGCCGATGTCGCCCATGAACACCATCGCCGGGTAGGTGTTGAACCAGAGGAAACCGAGGCCGGCGCCGACGATGGCGGCGCAGAACACCAGCAGCTCGCCGCTGCCGGGGATGTAGGGGAAACCGAGATAGCCGGCGAACTTCACGTTGCCGACCACGTAGGCGAAGATGCCGAGCCCGGCGGCGACCATCACCGTCGGCATGATCGCGAGGCCGTCGAGGCCGTCGGTCAGGTTCACCGCGTTGCTCGAACCGACGATCACGAAATACGTCAACAGCACGAACCACGGCCCCAGGTCCACGAGCACGTTCTTGAAGAACGGCAGCAACAACTGGGTCTCGGCCGGCACGCGCGCGGTGTAATAGAGAAATAGCGCGACGGCGAAGGCTGCCAGCGACTGCCAGAGAAACTTGGTGCGCGCGCTCAGGCCCTTGGGGTTGCGGCGCACGACCTTGCGCCAGTCGTCCACCCAGCCGATGGCGCCGAAGGCGGCGGTGGTGAACAGCACCACCCACACGAAGCGGTTGGCGAGATCGGCCCACAAGAGCGTCGCGACGAAGATCGCCACCAGAATCAGTGCGCCGCCCATGGTCGGCGTGCCGGCCTTGGCGAGATGCGTTTGCGGGCCGTCGTCGCGCACCGCCTGGCCGAACTTGAGGATGCCGAGCTTGCGGATCATCCACGGCCCGACCCAGAAGCTGATGCCGAGCGCCGTGAGCACGCCCAGAATCCCGCGCAGCGTGAGGTAGCGAAACACGTTGAGGAACGTGTAGTCGCGGGCGAGCGTGTCGGCCAGCCAGTAGAGCACTTAGGCCCCTCCTTCGTGCGTATCCGGACGCGTGATGCCGGCGACCACGCGCTCCATGCGCATCACGCGCGAGCCCTTCACCAGCACCGTCGTCTCGCCGTGCAGGCAGTCGAGCAGCGCGTCCACCAGCGCCTCCGGCGAATCGAAGTGGCGCGCGCCCTTGCCGAAGGCCTCGACCGCGTGGCGCGTGAGCTCCCCGAGCGCAAACAGCCGCTGGATGCCGAGGCTGCGCGCGAGCTCGCCCACGCGCCGGTGGATCGCGGCGGCGGAGGGCCCAAGCTCGGCCATGTCGCCCAGCACCAGCACGCGCTCGCCGGCGAATTCGCGCAGCACCTGCAATCCGGCGGCAACCGAGGCCGGGTTGGCGTTGTAGGTGTCGTCGATCACGCGCGCGCCGCTGATGCCGGGCTTGACCTCGAGCCGTCCGGCCACGGCCTTGAGCTTCTCGATTCCCGCGCGCACGTCCGGCAGCGTCGCGCCGGCGGCGAGCGCGGTGCCGGTGGCGGCGAGCGCGTTCATGACGTTGTGCTTTCCAAGCAGTGGCAATCGCATGTCAATGTCTCCGTGCGGAGTCTTCAAATGCATGGCACAGCCCAGGCCCTCGTGCCGGTAGACGGCGGAGATGTCGGCCGGCTGTTCGAGGCCGAAGGTCACGATCCGGCGCGGCTTTGCGAGCCCCTTCCACAGCGCGCAGAACGCATCGTCGGCGTTGATGATCGCGGCGCCGTCGGCGGCAAGGCCGGTGAAGATTTCTCCCTTGGCGCGCGCGATCTCCTCGACGCTTGCGAAGCCGGCGAGGTGCGCCTCGGCGGCGTTGGTGATAAGCGCGATCGTCGGGCGCGCGAGGTTCGTGAGGTACTCGATCTCGCCGCGGTGGTTCATGCCCATCTCGATCACGGCGTACTTGTCGTCCGCGCGCAGGCGCGCGAGCGTCAGCGGCACGCCGATGTCGTTGTTGAGGTTGCCGCGCGTGACGCAGCCCTTGCCGGTACCGGCGAGGATCGCGGCGATCATCTCCTTCACCGTGGTCTTGCCGTTGCTGCCCGTGACCGCGATCACGGGAATCGCGAACTGCTTGCGCCAGAAGGCGGCGAAGCGCCCGAGCGCGAGGCGCGTGTCCGCGACCTCGACGTAGGGCAGCGGCGTGTCCGTGGTGCGCCCGAGCAGCGCGCCGGCGGCGCCGGCGGCGATGGCCTCGGACAAAAAGCTGTGGCCGTCGAAATGCGGCCCGGTGAGCGCGACGAACAGATCGCCCTTGGCAAGCGCGCGCGTGTCGGTCGAGACGCCGGTGAACACGGCGTCGCGACCGTGGTGTTTTGCCTTGAGCGCATCGGCAAGCAGGCTAAGAGACATCATTCATGACCCTCGCGCCGTACATTCAATTTGCGCTTTCCATGACATCCCCGCGCGTCAATCGCGCATCCCGCGCGGCGCTGGATTCGTGCGTCCCTGCACATCACGCAGCCTCGCCTAATAGTTCTTGCACAGTCTTTCCGTCGCTGTATGGCAGGCGCGTATCGCCCACCTGCTGGTAGTCTTCGTGCCCCTTGCCGGCCACGAGCACGATGTCGTCGCTACCGGCATCGGCGATGGCGGCGGCGATGGCCGCGCGTCGGTCGCGGATCACGCGCGGCGGCTGGCGCATGCCGGCGAGGATGTCGCCGATGATCTTCTCCGGCGCCTCGCGCCGCGGGTTGTCGTCGGTGACGATCACCGTGTCCGCGAGCCGCTCGGCGATGCGTCCCATCTCCGGGCGCTTGCCGCGGTCGCGTTCACCGCCACAGCCGAACACACACACGATCTTTCCGCGCGCGTGCTCGCGCAGCGCCGCGAGTACTTTTTCGAGCGCATCCGGCGTGTGCGCGTAGTCCACCACTACCAGCGGCTGGCCGGACCGGCCGCCGAAGCGCTCGACGCGCCCGGCCGCGGGCCGCGCCTGTGACAGGCGCGCAACCGCGGTCTGGAGGTCCATGCCGAGCACCAGCAGCACCGCCAGCACCGCGAGCAGGTTGTAGGCGTTGAAGCGCCCGAACAGCGGGCTCGATAGCTCGATCTCGCCCGCCGGCGTCGCGACGCGCAGGCGCAGGCCGTCGTGCGTCGGTTTCACTTCGAGCGCGCGCACGGCGGCATCCTTCATGCCGTAAGTCACGACACGCACGCGCCCGTGCAGGCGCCGGATCAGCTCGCGCCCGAAGGCGTCGTCCTGGTTGATGACGGCGATCTCGAGCCCCGGCACATCGAACAGCCCGGCCTTGGCCTCGCCGTAGGCGTCCATGTCGCCGTGATAATCGAGGTGGTCGCGTGTGAGATTGGTGAACACCGCGGCCTTGAAGCGCACTGCGGTCACGCGCCCCTGGACAAGCGCGTGCGACGACACCTCCATGGCGGTGTGCTGTGCGCCCTCGGCACGGAAGCCGTCGAGCAACCGGTGCACCGTCAGGGCGTCCGGTGTGGTATGCAGCGTGGTATTGAGCGCGTCGGGGAAACCGTGGCCGAGCGTGCCGATCACGGCGCAGCGGTCGAGCGTCTGCGCCAGCAGCTGGGTGCAGGTGGTCTTGCCGTTGGTGCCGGTCACGCCGATCACGACCAGACCGTTCGAGGGTGAATCGTAATAGCGATCGGCGATCATGCCGACGCGTTCTTGCAGGCCCGCGACCGGAATCACCGGCACCGTCGAGTCCCGCGGCACTGCCCTGCCGTCGTCCTCGTACACCACCGCCGCGGCGCCGCGCGCGATGGCGTCGGCGATGAAGTCGCGTCCGTCGACACGCAGCCCACGCAGTGCGAGAAACAAATTGCCCGGCGCGACCTGGCGGCTGTCGCCGGTGATGCCGCGCACCTCGCGGTCCTGCATAGGCGGCACCTCGGCGATGCCGGCGAGCAGTTCGTGCAGCATCTTGATGTGCTTCGCTCGCGCCATTATTCGGCCCTCGTTTCTGACGGGGCTCTACCTCCTGCATCCCTGTAGTCGTCAGCCACCTGCTCGCTGCGCACCATGAGCAGCTTCGGTGTCTCGCGCGGCGCGTCCGGCGGCACATCGAGCAACCGCAGCGCGCCGGCCATGACGCGCGCGAACACCGGTGCCGCGACCACGCCGCCGAAATAGCCGCCGCGCGCGGGATCGTCCACCGCGACCACCATCACCAGGCGTGGGTCGGTCGCCGGCGCCATGCCGGCGAACCAGCCGACGTAGTGGCTTTCGGAGTAGCCGCCCGCGGTGAGCTTGCGCACCGTGCCGGTCTTGCCGGCGACGCGGTAATCCGCCACGCGCGCACTCGCCCCCGTGCCCTGCTCGCCGACCGCGAGCTCGAGCATGGCGCGCATCGCGCGCGCGGTGTCGGCCGAGAACACGCGCGTGCCTTCGGCCGGTTCGGTGCGTTTGAGCAACGTCACCTCCGGCAACACACCATCGTTGGCGAACGCCGCGTAGGCGCGCGCGAGTTGCAGCGGCGTGACCGAGAGGCCATAACCGAACGAGAGACTCGCCTGCTCCACCGGCACCCAGCGCGACGGCTTGTGCAACACGCCCGTGCCCTCGCCCGGCAGGCGGCTGCCGGTCGGTGCGCCGAAACCCACGCCTGTGAGCGTGCCCCACAGCGTCTGCTTGTCGAGCGCAAGCGCGATCCGGCTGGCGCCGACGTTGCTCGACTTCTCGATCACGCGCGCGACCGTGAGCGCGCCGTAGGGATGCACGTCGCGGATCACGCGGTTGCCGATCTGGATCGCGCCGCCTGACGTGTCGATGAGCGTATCGGGACGGAACTTGCCGGACTCAAGCGCGGCCGCGACCGTGAACGGCTTCATCGTCGAGCCCGGCTCGAACAGGTCGGTGACCGCGCGGTTGCGGAACTGCTCGCCCTTGGAGTGGCCGCGGTTGTTCGGGTTGAAGTCGGGCTCGTTCACCATCGCGAGCACCTCGCCGGTGCGCGCGTCGAGCACGACCGCGGTGCCGCCGCGCGCGCCGTGGGTTTCGACCGCATGCTTGAGCTCGCGGTAGGCGAGGTACTGCACGCGCCGGTCGATGCTGAGCGTGATGTCGTGTCCCGGCTTGGGCAGCGCCAGGCTCTCCACTTGTTCGACCACGTTGCCCTGCAAATCCTTGAGCACGCGCTTGCGCCCGGGGATGGCGCGCAGCGCGGGATCGTACGCAAGTTCGAGGCCCTCCTGGCCGGCGTCGTCGACGCTGGTAAAGCCGATGACATGGCCGGCCACGGGACCGAGCGGATAGTAGCGGCGATATTCGCGCTGCAGCGCCACGCCCGGCACTTTGAGCGCCATCACGCGCTCGGCCAGGTCCGGATCGGCGTGACGCTTGAGATACATGAATTCGCGATCGGCGTGCTTCTCGAACATCTTCGCGAGCTCGCGTGCATTCATGCCGAGGGCGGCCGCGAGCGCCGGCCAGCGCGGTTTCGCCTCCGCGAGCGTGTCGGGGTGCGCCCAGATGGAATCCACTGGCGTGCTCACCGCAAGCGGCGCGCCGTTACGATCGAGGATCATGCCGCGGTGCGAGTTGTCCTTGACCACGCGCGAGTGGCGCTGCTTGCCCTCGGACTGGAGGAAATCGGTATCGAGCACCTGCAAGTACACCGCCCGCCCGGCGAGCGTGAACAACCCGGTGACGAGCAGCCCGAGCACCAGTGCGGTGCGCACCGGATGCCGCGCCGAGTCCCGGCGCCGGCTCATGGCGTCTCCCCGCCCGCGAGACGGATCGCGGTCACGTGCTTCGGGTCCGGCACGTTCATGCCGAGCTGAGAGCGCGCCAGCGTCTCGATGCGCCGGTGCTGCGACCACGCGCCTTCCTCGAGCAGCAGCTGGCCCCATTCGACGTTGAGCGCGTCGCGCTGTGCCTGTTGCTGCTGCAGCGTGGCGTAGCGCTGACGCGTTTCATGGCGCAGTTGCACCACCGCGAGCGCCGAAACCAGCACCAGGAGCAGCAGCAGGTACACGCGATTACGCATTCGTGTCCTCCGTGCGCTCGGCCACACGCAACACGGCTGAACGCGCGCGCGGATTGCGCGCCGTTTCCTGTTCCGACGGCTTGATCGCCTTGCCCACGAGCCGGAGGCGCGTGCGCACCTCGTGCGCGCGCACCGGCAGGCCGGGTGGTAATTCCTCGCCCTTGGCCTCGGCACGCAGAAAGTGCTTGGCGATCCGGTCCTCGAGCGAATGAAAGCTGATCACCGCGAGGCGCCCGCCCGGCGCGAGCAGGCGCACCGCCTGCGGCAGCGCGGTTTCGATTTCCTCGAGCTCGCGGTTGATGAAAATACGGATCGCCTGGAAGCTGCGTGTCGCCGGGTCCTTGCCGCGCTCGCGCGTCGGCACGCTGCGCGCGATGAGCCCGGCCAGCTCGCGCGTGGTCGTGAGCGGCTTTTGCTCGCGTTCGCGCACGATCGTGCGCGCGATGCGCCGCGCGAAACGCTCCTCGCCGTAGTCGCGCAGCACACGCGCGATCTCGGCTTCGTCCGCGTGGTTCAACCACTGCGCCGCGCTCTCACCGCGCGTCGGATCCATGCGCATGTCGAGCGGGCCTTCGCGCAGGAAACTGAAACCGCGCACGGCTTCGTCGAGCTGCGGCGAGGAAACACCGAGATCGAACAGGATGCCGTCGACGCGGCCCGCGTGCTTTGCGAGCAGCGATTCAAGTTGCGAAAACGGGGCGTGGTGGATCTCGAAGCGCGCGTCGGCGGCGAAGCGCGCGCGCACGGTGCTCACTGCCTGCGGATCGCGGTCGAGCGCGAACACCCGACCTCGTGGTCCCAACCGCTCCAGAATCGCCTGACTGTGCCCGCCGCGCCCGCAGGTCGCATCGACATAGAATCCGCCCTCCCTCAGCTTCAGGGCCTGCAACGTTTCCTCCAGCAGCACGGGGACGTGTTCGGGTTCATTCACGGGGCGCCTAGAGCGAAATCGATTCCATGTCGGGCGGCAGCGCGCCTTCGTCCTCGACGCTTTGCGCGAGCCATTCGGCGCGGCGCGTGTTCCAGCTCGTTTCGTCCCAGATTTCGAATTTGTTGCCCTGGCCGATGAGCACCACGTTCTTGACCAGGCTCGCGAACTCGCGCAGCGGCGGCGGCAGCAGGATGCGCCCGGCGCCATCGAGCTCGCACTCGGTGGCATGGCCGATGAGCAGGCGCTGCAAGCGGCGCGCGGGTTTGCTGAGGCTCGGCAGCTTGATGAGCTTGCGTTCGATTTCTTCCCACTCGGGAAGCGGATACAGCAGCAGGCAGTGATCGCGGTCGACATCGACGGTCAGTACCATCTGGCCGTTGCAGTGGCGTGCGAGCGTGTCGCGGTAGCGCGTGGGGACAGCGAGACGGCCTTTGCTGTCGAGCGCTAGGTGGTTGACGCCACGGAACATTTTTCTCCTCTTCTCCCCGCTTTATTCCACAAAACGCCACAAAATCCCACTTCACGACACTATAGAGAGCAAAATGCAGGGGTGTCAAGCGAAAAATGTCTGTTCCGTAAAATTTATTCCTTGTTTGACAGGAAGTTAGCGACTACAAGCGGTCTCCAGGAGGCAAATTTCCCGGAAATGTGTGAAAACAGCCTGGAAAGTAACAAAAGTTACTTCTGGAAGTGAAAACAATAAATACATCTAAAACAACTAATTATGTACGAAACTTAAATAAAAAAGAGTTGGCCTATAAGCCGGGTTCTGTCGTGGACAGCCATTCATCTGGGACGCGCGTCACCACGCGCCTCAAGCAGCCTACCCGGGAACGGTGCGGGCACACACCTGAATGTTCCCCTATTTGGCCTTGCTCCAGGTGGGGTTTTCCCTGCCACGGATGTTGCCACCCGTGCGGTGCGCTCTTACCGCACCATTTCACCCTTACCGGCCTTTCGGCTTAGGCGGTGTATTTTCTGTGGCACTTTCCATCGGCTCGCGCCGCCCAGGCGTTACCTGGCACCCTGCCCATTGGAGCCCGGACTTTCCTCCGCAGGCGAACCTGCAGCGGCTGTCTGGCCAACTCCAAGGCGAATTATACCATCCTGCACTAAATACCCCGGTTTATTTATCCGGCGATGAACGTGCGAGCGCCCGGCGGTAAAGGACGTTGCGCGGCTGGCCGGTGAGCTTGGCCGCGATTTCGACCGCCTGGCTCACGGGCAGGGATTCGAGCAGCGTATCGAGCACGCGCTCGGCTTCGGATGCATCCGCGCCCGCACGCTCCTCGGCGCCGTGCACCAAAAGCACGAATTCCCCCTGGCGCGGGGTTTCGTCGCGCGCGATCCAGTCGGCGAGCACGCCCAGGGGGCCGGCACGCAGGGTCTCGAACTTTTTCGTCAGCTCGCGTGCCACCACCGATTCGCGCTCGGCCCCGAACTCGGCCGCCATGTCGGCGAGGCAGTCGACGATGCGGTGCGTGCTCTCGTAGAAGATCAGCGTGCGCGGCTCGTGCGCGAGGCGCTGGAACAGCGCCCGGCGCGCGGCCGATTTCGCCGGTGGGAACCCCTCAAAAGCAAAGCGGTCGGATGGTAGGCCAGCGGCCGACAGCGCGGTAATCGCGGCGCACGGTCCGGGGATCGGCACCACGGCGATACCGGCGTCGCGCGCGGCGCGCACCAGATGAAACCCGGGGTCGCTCACGAGCGGCGTACCGGCGTCGGACACGAGCGCGATGGACTCGCCCCGGCGCAACTGTTCGAGCAGCTTCGGCACCTGTTCGCGCTCGTTGTGCTCGTGCAGCGCCGTGGTCGGCGTGGAAATGCCGAAGTGCGTGAGGAGTTTGCGGGTGGTGCGGGTATCTTCCGCCGCGATCACGGCAACCTCGCCGAGGATGCGCGCCGCGCGCGGCGACAGGTCCTCGAGATTGCCGATGGGCGTCGCCACTATATAAAGTGCGGCCGGGTTTGACACGACTTTCCCCATTCCCTACGCTCAGCGCGACTGATCCGGAATTGTACATGAAACCGCCTCGTTTCCGCGTCCGGCCGGCCTGGCCGGTGCTGTTCATATTGCTGTTGCACGCTTGCGAGACCGTGCCGCCATCGCGCCCACCCGAGCCGCCGGTCAGCGCCGCGGTGGCCGAACAGGCCGAACGCCGCGGCGAATACGCGGTCGCGGCGCGCGAGTACGAGCGCCTCGCAAACCGGGCCAAGCCGCCGCAGCGCCAGCAGTTCCAGTTGCGCGGCGTCGAGGCGTTGATCAAGGGCGGTCAGGCATCCGAGGCGCGCCAGAAGCTCGCGGATGTGCGCGTGGCCGGGCTCGACGCCGCGCTCGCCACGCGCAAACAGGTGCTCGATGCCCGGCTGCTGGTGCTCGAGGGCGCGCCCGAAAAAGCGCTGCGCGCGCTCGATGAGGTCGCGCGCGGACCGGCGCTCGATCCCGGACTGCGCGCCGACGTCGCGCTCACGCGCGCCCGCGCCGAGCTTGCCGTCGGCAACCCGTTCGGCGCCGTGCGCGATCTCATACGCCGCGAACAATACCTTGCAGCCAGGGACGCGGTCACCGATAACCAGCTCCAGATATGGAAAATCCTGAGCGGCCAGCCGCGGGCGAAGCTCGCCACCGAACTCGATCTCGCGCGCGATTCCGTCACCGCCGGCTGGATCGAACTGGCGCTCGCGGTCGCCGATGCCGGCGGCGCCGAGCGCATCGCGCCCGCCATCGAGCAGTGGAAAAAAACCCATCCAAGTCACCCCGTCGGCGCGCCATTGCTTGCCACCCTCACCGCCGGCGCGCCGGTGATCGCGGCCGCGCGCCCGCGCCTGCTGGCGCTGTTGCTGCCGCTCAACTCGAACATCGCGCTCGCGGCGCAGGCGGTACGTGACGGTTTCCTCGCGATGGACGGCGCCAACGCCAACACCGAGAAGCCGCAGGTGAAGGTCTACGACATCGGCGCCGATCCGGCGCAGGCGCCCGCGTTTTACACCCAGGCGGTGCGCGAGGGCGCACAGGTGGTGGTCGGCCCGCTCGGGCGCGACGCCGCCGAGCGCATCGTGCGCGAGGCCAAGACCACGGTGCCGACGCTGTTGCTGAGCTACACCGACGAAAACGCACGCGCCAAATCGTTGTTCCAGTTCGGCCTGCCGCCGGAACAGGAGGCGCGCGCGGTCGCCGAGCGCGCCTGGCTCGACGGCCACCGGCGCGCGGCGGTGCTGTACCCGAAGGACACCGGCGAGCGCATGCTCGCGGCCTTCACCCAGCACTGGCAGCGCCTCGGCGGCACCGTGGCCGCGGCCCAGGCCTATGACGAAGGTCAGAGCGACCATTCGAATGCCATCAAGCGCCTACTCAACATCCATTTGAGCGAGGCGCGCAAGACCGAGGTCGAACGTGCCGTCGGCCAGAAACTCCAGTTCGAGTCGCGCGCGCGCCAGGACCTCGACTTCATCTTCCTCGCTGCCGACGCCAAGCGCGCGCGCCTGCTCAAGCCGCAACTCAACTTCTGGCACGCCGCGCGCGTGCCGGTGTACGCGACCTCGCTCGTCTACACCGGCCGCCCGGACCCGGTGCGCGACGTGGACCTCGACGGGATTATCTTTGCCGACATGCCGTGGATTCTGCTCGGTGAGGGCCCGGTGCAGGAGCTGCGCCAAAACCTGCAACGCGAATGGCCCTACGCCTACAGCGACCTCGACCGGCTGTACGCGCTCGGCATGGACAGCTACGCCGTGTTGCCGTACCTGCACCGCCTGGGCAGCGACGCCAGCGGGCGCTTCAGCGGCGTGACGAGTTACCTCACGCTCGACCCCGACGGCCGGTTGCAGCGCCAGCTGCTGTGGGCGCGCTTCACCAAGGGCGTGCCGCGCCTGCTCGATACCTCCCTGCCCGACGCCGGATCGTTCCGCCTGAGCGCGCCGGGAGGCTGAATGGCGAAGGAACCGCCGGCGAGCGCCAGCCGCGGCCGCGAGGCCGAGGACGTCGCCTGCGCCTATCTCATGCGCCAGGGCTTCAAGCTGCTCGAACGCAATTTCCGCAGTCCCTGGGGCGAGATCGACCTCGTGATGCAGGACGGCGACGGGCTGGTGTTCGTCGAGGTGCGCTACCGTTCGCGCAGCGATTTCGGCGCGCCGGCCGAGACCGTGGACCGCGCCAAGCAGGCGCGGTTGCGCGCCACCGCCGAGCATTACCTGCAGCAGGTACGCGGGGCCTCCAGAAAAGCCTGTCGTTTTGATATCGTAGCCATCAGCGGTGACCCGGACGGGAACCTGCATTGGCTGCGAGACGCGTTTTAGGCAGATATCACACCATGACGATCAATACCGCCGAAACTTTGGACGACGCCCACCTGCTCGCGCGGGTGCGGAACAATTTCCAGGAGAGCATGCTGACCATCCGCGACAGCGCCGAGGCGCTGACGCCGCTCGTCACCGCCGGCGCGGCGATCATGATCCGCGCGCTGCTCGCCGACCGGAAGATCCTCGCTTGCGGCAACGGCGGCTCGGCCGCCGACGCGCAGCACTTCTCGGCCGAACTGCTGAACCGCTTCGAGCGCGAGCGCCCGGGGTTGCCGGGCATCGCGCTCACCACCGATACCTCGACGCTCACCTCGATCGCCAACGACTACAACTTCGACGACGTATTCTCGAAGCAGGTGCGGGCGCTGGGCCAGCCCGGCGACGTGCTGCTCGGCATCACCAGCTCCGGCAACTCGCGCAACGTCATCCGCGCGGTCGAGGCGGCGCACGAGCGCGACATGGCCTGCATCGTGCTGAACGGCCGCGACGGCGGCGAGATCGTCAACGTGCTGCGCCCGGAGGACGTGAATATCTGCGTCGCCGCGCCGTCCACGGCGCGCATCCAGGAGGTGCACGGGCTCGTGATCCACTGCCTGTGCGACCTCATCGACTACCAATTGCTGGGACAGGGATAAACACATGAAACACCGACTGCTGATCGCGACCTCGCTCCTTATCGGCGCCACAACGCTCGCCGGGTGCATCGAGGCGGTGGTCGTGGGCGGCGCCACCGGCGCCGTCGCCGCCGCTGACCGGCGCACCACCGGTTCGTTCATCGACGACGAGAGCATCGAGTTCAAGGCGAACTCAGCAATCTCGAAGGACGACTCGCTCAAAGACGCGCACATCAACGTCACCAGCCTGAACGGCGTGGTGCTGCTCACCGGCGAGGTCCCGACCGAGGCCCAGCGCACCAAGATACTCGAACATACCCGTGCCGTGCCGCGCGTGCGTCGCGTGGTGAACGAGATCCGCATCAGCCCGCCGACCGCCTACAGCGCCCGCTTCAGCGATACCTGGCTCACCACCAAAGTGCGCTCCAAGATGACCGGCGACGACAAACTCGACTCGCTCCAGATCAAGGTCGTGACCGAGAACGGCGTGGTCTACCTCATGGGGCTGACGAAAAAATCCGAGGGCGAACGCGCGGCCGAGCTTGCGAGCCAGGTCGGCGGCGTGCAGAAGGTCGTAAAGCTGTTCGAGTACCAGGATTGATCACCAGCGGCAACAAGATCGTCCGCGACCGCGGTCAGCTCACCGTCCGGCTCTCGCGTCTCCCGCGCCCCTACGTCTTCACCAACGGCTGCTTCGACATCCTGCACCGCGGGCACGTCGCCTATCTCGAAGAAGCGGCGCTGCTCGGCTCCACGCTCATCGTCGCGGTCAATTCGGACGAATCCGTCCGACGCCTGGAGAAAGGCAATGACCGGCCGATCAACCCGCTCGAAGACCGCATGGCCGTCGTCGCCGCGCTTGGCTGCGTCGGGATCGTGGTGGCGTTCGACCAAGACACGCCGCTGGAGCTGATCGAAACCATCAAGCCGGACCACCTGGTGAAGGGCGGCGACTGGGCGCCGGACAAGATCGTCGGCGCCGACGTGGTGCGCGCCTACGGCGGCTCAGTACACTCGATTCCGTTCCGCTTCGAACGCTCGACCACCGAACTCTTAAAACGCATCCGCCATGGCTGAACTTCCGCGCCGCTTTCTCGAGCGGCTCGCGGACGCCGTCGGCAAAGACAACGTCCTGACCGAGCCCGCCGAGCGCTGGGTTTACGGCTACGACAATTCGCGCCGCCATGCCCAACCCGACGCGGTGGCGTTCGTCACCACGCATGAGCAGGTCGTGGGTGCGGTGCGCGCCTGCCATGAATTCGGCGTGCCCATCGTCGGGCGCGGACGCGGCACCAACACCACCGGCAGCACGGTTCCCGTTAGCGGCGGGCTGGTGCTGTCATTCGAGCGCATGAATCGCATCACCTCGATGGACCCCGCCAACCGCGCCACGCGCGTCGAGCCGGGGGTGCTCAACCAGGCAGCGCAGGACGAGGCGGCGAAACACGGCCTGTTCTGGTCCCCGGACCCCTCCAGCGCGGCCTATTGCACCGTCGCCGGCAATATCGCGCTCAACGCCGGCGGTCCGCGCGCCGTGAAATACGGCGCCACGCGCGAGAACGTGCTTGGACTCACCGCCGTCACCGGCACCGGCGAGACCATCCACGCCGGCGTCTATACGACCAAGGGCGCGGTCGCCTACGACCTGACGCGCCTGATCATCGGCTCCGAAGGCACGCTCGCCCTCGTCACCGAGGCCACGCTCAAGCTCCTGCCGCTGCCCGAGGCGCGGCGCACGCTCCAGGCGACCTACCGCGATATCCGTGCCGCGACCGACGCCGTCGTTGCCATCATGGGCCAGCCGGTGGTGCCGTGCGCGCTCGAATTCATGGACATAGCCTCGATCGAGCTGCTGCGCAAGCACACGCAGGCGCCGCTGCCGCCGGGCACGGGCGCGCTGCTCATGATCGAAGTGGACGGGCAGGAAATCGCCATGGACGCCGCCGTGGCGGCGATCTCCAAGGCCGCGAAGAACGATGGCCTGGTGTCGCTCGCTACGGCGAAGACCAACGAGGAAGCCGATTCCCTCTGGGCGGCGCGCAAGGCGCTGTCGCCGGCGCTGCGCACGATCGCGCCCAACAAGCTCAACGAGGACGTGGTGGTGCCGGTGTCAAAGATTCCGGAGCTGATCGAAGGGCTGGAGAAACTGAGCAAGGAATACGGCATCCCGATCGTGAACTTCGGCCACGCCGGCAACGGCAACATCCATGTGAACCTGCTGTACGACACCCAAGACCCGCAACAGGAGAAAAACGCCCTGCCCTGCCTGTCGCGCGTGTTCGATCTGGTGATCGCCCTCGGTGGCACGCTCTCGGGCGAGCACGGCATCGGCCTCATGAAGCGCGACTACATTCCCCGCGCCATCGATCCCGCGACGCTCGCGCTCATGCGCGCGATCAAGAAGCAATTCGACCCAAAGGGGATTCTGAATCCGGGGAAGGTCTTCCCTCCGGCCTGAATACTTCCCGCTTCCAGGTTTTACCGCTCCAGCTCCCGAATCAGCATCGCCATGTCGGCATTGCGGAGCCGGATGTGCACCGGTTCCGTGACGTCCGCCTTGATAGTTATCGGCTGCAGGTTCCTGCGACCATAGAGCTTCAGCATCATCGCCATCACCTGCTCCCGTGGGATGGATATGTTCACCGAGGCATATTTTTTTCGGGGATCGAGCTTCTTGCCCTTGACGGCAGGCGCCTCCGAAGCGCAACCCTTTATGCTCATGTACTGGCCCGAATTCTCGGGATTCTCCTCGCAGAACGCATAACAGCCATTGGGGCAGCTCTTGCTGCCGCTGCACGGAGAATCGGAAATACAGGTGTAGCTCTTTCCGGAGACTGCCCCGGCTTTCAGGCCAGCAGCGATAGCAACACCCGAACCGACGGCGAATACCCCCGACACGATCCATATCACCAACGCTTTCATCGCGTATCCCCCTATTCCCTCAGGATGGGTCTCAAACTCTCGGAAGCCTGCTATCCCGTTTACAGCAGTTCCCCCTTCACCGTCGGGACGACATGACCGCCCACGCTAACCTCGCGTTTCCCGTCGACCGTACGCGCACGTAGCATGACCAGCGACGGCCGGCGCACTTCGTAGCCTTGCTCGATCCGCAGAGACACCTCGGCGCCGAACAAGCGATGCTCCAGCAGGTAAGTGCCCAAGAATGCAGCGCCGTTACCCGTGGCCGGGTCTTCGCGCACACCGTGCGCCTCGAAGAAAAACCGGACGCACAGGTCGTTCCGGGGATGGTGCGTCTCGCGGCAGAAAAGGTAGACGAGGGGCGGGAATCCTCGCGCCATCAAAGGCGCGTACGCATCGAGATCGAGCCGGCTGCGGCGCAGCGCGTCGAGATTGCGCAGCGGCACGATCACGGCCGAAATGCCGGCGGTGAGCATCTGCACCGGGCTTCCGGGATCGATATCTTCCGGCGATATTCCCAATGCGGGCGCGATTTGCTCGCGGGTACAGACTGCACCAAGCGACATCGGCGGCGCCAGGAACCACGCGACCTCGCCGTCTTCCGCGGAACGCTCGAACGTGACCGGGACCTGACCCACCGCGAGGTTCAGCCGCACCGGCCCAGAGGCCCCGGACGCAAGGTGCTGCCGGATGACCCATGCCGTGCCGAGAATAGGATGGCCGGCAAAGGCAAGCTCCCGCGCCGGCGTGAAAACCCGCACCCGGTAGCCGCCATCCTTCTCCGGCGTCGGGGTTACGAAGGTCGTTTCCGAGTAATTCGTCTCCGCCGCGACCTGCTGCATCGCGTCGTCGGACAGTGCCTTGGCGCCGATGACTACCGCGAGCTGGTTGCCGGTGTAAGGACGTTCCGCAAAGACATCCACTACGTAGAAATGCTGCGTCATTATTATTTATTGGATTATATGCCGGGCATGCCGACGAACCGGTCCAGCGATTTGAGGTTGGCAATCCAGCGCTGCACACCCGCGTAGGACGAGGTGTCGATCTTACCTTCCGAGGCAAGCGCGACATAGGGGAAACAGGCAATGTCAGCAATCGTCGGGGCATCGCCCGCCAGCCACGTCTCATGACCCAGGCGGGATTCGAGGACTTGAAGCGCGCGTATGCCGAGTTGCTGGACGGCCGGAAGATCGGCGGCAATGTTGAACCGCACGATGGCACGCGCCCGCGCCAACCCGCTCAGAATCTCGTTCTGGGCGAGTTCGAGCCACTGCATCGTTTGGCCGAACTGTGCCGGATCGCGCGGCAACCAGCGCTCCGACTTGTCGTAGCGCGACGCGATGTAGCACAGGATGGCGGTCGAGCCCCAGAGGGTGACGTCGCCATCCTGAATCGTGGGAATCTGCCCACGCGGATTCAGCTGCAGGTAGCTGCTATCAATGACATTCTTGCCGTCCTTCATGGCAACCGGTATGCGCTCATACGGGGTGTCAAGGAACGACAACAGCAACCGGACTTTATAGCAGTTTCCGGAAGCCTCGCGGTCGAAGAGTTTCAACATGAATAGTTCCTGGCGACAGTCAACGCGCCGGTTCAGCGATGAGCGAAGTGATCCCGCCGCGATCGATCGTCAGGCCGGCATGTGTTACTGCAAAACCTGACACCGTTCTCTCGTTTAAGAATTTTGAGGTGTGCCTAGATCATACGGCATCGTAGGGCCATTCATCAGGTGGAAACGGTTTATCGGGACACCCGTCCAGTTTCCGCAGAGATTGGGTATAGAGATTGAAGACGTTCGGATTGTCCGGGGGCGCCTCCTGCTTATCGAGGGCGCCCAGATCGGTCTTCATGCCCGGCGGATTGAATGCTTCGTTGATGCGGTCGAAGGGTGCCGACAACATGTCGTACTCCCATACTTTGACATTATTCACATAAAGCCTTAAGGACGGAATCCCGGTGTATTTCTGGTAGATGGTAAGTTTGCCGTCGCAGCATACCCTCTGGGCCATCGATCCGCCCTGAAAGGGAATTATCTTCCCGGTCAAAATATAGTTAAGCAGGTTGTGAGTCTTCCCGACTCTCAGGTAATGTGTCCACTTCCCAAGGACACAATTGCTTTCAGTACGCGGTTCGTGATTGAAGATCTCTTCCCCTTCCGAAAAAGAATGCGGGGGACGATCTTTGCCTTTATGAAGGTCGCGGAGTTTCTCCACCGCATCGTCGACCGTATCGGGAGCGCCCCACTGCTGTATCCAGGGAAAACCATAAACCGAATCCATTCCCTGACCTCCGGTTCCGGAACCGGAGGCTAATCCTTCTACTATCGATCCAACATTTTGGTTGTCCTTATGCTCCTCATTGAGGCGCTTGTTAAAATCTTCCGCGCTCTCATTGGCGCCTTTTCTGATATTCGAGGGAGGAGGAGTGTATCCAGAGTTGTGGAGAACCGTTTCTTGAGTCTTCGGATCCGCTCCCGGACAGCAAACCGACATTCGAGTCCAAAGCAGCCCTCGATATTCCTTGGAAGCCATAAAGGAATCCCAGGCAGCCCTGTTGGGGAACCCATCCGGTGGGGTGGGATTACCGGTACTTAGCATGAATCGCAGGGCGATTCGAAATTCTTGTGAGATCTTTTGAGTCTCCCAGTTACCGGGCAGGAATCGCGTCGGAACCGGAAAAGTGTTGGCGTGGTAAGGAATCCAATAGACCAACTTTACGTCGGCCTTGTAATGATATTTATCAGTCACTTCACCAACAGGAACTCTTCTTCGACGTATCGAATCATCGTCTTGCAGGCTGGTCTTTCTCTTTTCCTTTTTCATTTGCGCTCTCCTTGGAAGGTGTTCCCCGGCTGAGCATAACCCCCGCACAGCCGGGAAATTAACCCGTCAATCCACCGGCATTACGCCTATTTATATTTATTTACAGTCAAAATCCCAGTCGCAGGTACGTATTTTCTGCACGCAACGGTTGCCGTCCCAGATGACACACTCGTAGTAGCATCGCCAACAACCTTGCATTTTTTGGCTACCGGCTTTTTTGCCTTTCGTCGTTATCTGCACCCGCGTGCCTTCGACGAATCGGGCAACTTCATTGCCGTTCTGATCCACGATGGCCTTGCCGTCTTTGGACAGCCGCAGTTCCAGCTTAGTCACCTCGCCCTTCTTTTTGTCGGTCTTCGGCGCCTCCGCGCCGATGGCGTTGCCGGCGAGTACGCCGGCGAATACCACCGCCAGCAAAGCGGAAATCGATCGTATTCTGTAACGCATGACGTTCTCCTTTTGATGGTTGGGATTGGTTGTTGCTGTCCTAGAGGGTCGGTCAGCAACAACGCGCGCACGACGTCACCGTGCCAGCCGGGCAGACACACCAATTGCAGCAATCGTCCTTGTGCAGCTTCGCCACCAGCGCGGTATCTGACGTACCGTACAGCAGCAATGCGCCGGTGCTGGTCTTTTCCGCCTGCTCCGATAATTGCTTGGCAGCGACCGATTTCATGATGCTCGCGCAGTTATCGCCTGACGACGGCGCGGCGTATCCGGCACGCCTGGCGAGATAGGCATCGACGGCCTTGTGCACGGCTTTGACGGCGCTTGTCGACTTCACGGTAACGACGATGGCAATCCCGTCCTTGAGATGGACGGGCTCGACGGTGCCGCCGGATTTCTTGATCGTGGCCTGGATATCCTTGATCAAAATATCCCTCGGACAGCCTGCACCGGCAGCCTGCGCCAGGTTTGTTAGCGCCAATAAAACAAGAAAACTGACTGTTTGCTTGAAGCGGATAATTGCTCGTTCCATGACGACCTCCTTTTCGCAGTGTTAACGACTTGCCTTCTTCGGCCCTCGTTAATCAAAAACATTCCTAGGCGTCGATCACCACCGGTATGCACCTGCCCGGCGTCACGCGCGAGCGCATGTCCACGGTCCCGTTGGCGCGGTATTGCAGCGCCGGGCCGCCCATCGGCGCCGGGATGGAAAACCCGCCGCTCACAGCGACGTTTACCCACGGCGTGAACGGCGGCTTGTTGGCCGGTATGTCGCACACGCAGCCGGGTTCCGGGCAAGGGGTTTGAAAATTGACGTTCTGCGTGGCCTGCCGCAGCGCGTTCATGGCCGCGGCCATGCCGTTGGCATTGAGCATCCCGACCGGGAAATTCGCCCAGACCTGATTTGCGGCATCGAACAGGTCAACCGATACCAGCTGGAGCGTCTGCTGGTTGAACTCGACCGTGATCTCGAAACACGGGAACGTGCACTGCGCAACGCAGGCTTGATACGGAACTCGAATTGTTCTTCTTTTACGGCTTACCCTTTTCGACTTCAGTGCTTTCTTGCTCTTTCTTGCTGCCATTGAAACCTCCTTCCTAGATGGATCGCTGGCTAATTAGTTAACAACTGACACCTTTTATTCAAAATGGGATATCGTCATCAAAATCTTTTGCGGTAACCTGCTGAGGCGTCGGCGAAATAACCTTTCGCTTCACTGCGATGTTTTGAATTTGGGACACCACGCCATGCGCATCCCGAACCTGTGAATTGTCCCGCGCTGCGTCGAGGAGTTTTCTGATTTGGGCATCTGACAAATGACTCTGCAAATCACTTATTCTCTTCATCCCAACCTTCGCATCTTGGAAAGAGATTGCCGATGCAAGGGCCTCTACCAACCCTTCTGTTAGACGAGACTTTAAGTGATCTTGTGCGGCAATAATATCCACAATACGCGTGGCAGAAGCTGCCAGTTTTGTAGCGTCAGCTCGTAGTGCCTGATGCTTTCCAAGAAGACCATACGGATCTGCGCCACAACTAACAGCAATAACAGGAATTCCTCGACCGAGCGCAAATCCAACCTCTTGGTCTGTCCATTGGCTCTTTATAAAGTCGTCAGTGATCAATGCACATAAAATGTCCATCGAGCGCAGTGCAAACTCTATCTCTCGGTGCCACAGTTGGGTTGGTTGAATGTCTTCATGTGCCACAAAAGCATCAACGCCGAACGGGACAAGTGCCTTCTTCAATTCCGACGTAGGACCCTTAATGCGCGAGATGTGGCTTAAAAAGAGACGAATGCGGCCCGGCTTCCAGATGCGTTTTTCATCAGTCTGCGTGGGAACAGGCACGGTTATCGCGCCAGGCCCAACGCTCAGCTCTGGATATATCCGGACTATGCCGATGTATTCCCCGTCTCGATCTAGACCAAGTTTTCCTAGCTTGTCTTGGATTTTCCGCGCGATTTTCTCAATATCCTTTTCAAGCTGCGCGAAACGCACAGTTGGAATTCGCAAATCTAAACTATAGATGTCTTGGTTAAAATCATGTTCGACGAACGAAGTTTCGACGCGAGATATATCCAGGACCTCCGCCGCGATTGCCTCCCCTTGGGTATGAAGAATCGTCGAAAGCGTGTGTCTGATCTTTTCAGTCTCGAATGCCATGCGCTGTTTATGATGAGGAAACGATTTAGACTAATTTACTCCCAAATCAGAGTTTTATCGTACAGCGCCTTGTCGCCCGCACTGAAGCAACAGGCAATAATCTCATCAAACTTCTTTTCGTACTCCTGCATCACCGACACCGCGATCTTCGCGGCTTCGTCTTTCGGATAGCCGTACGCGCCGGTGCTGATGGAGGGAAACACAATCGTCTTCACACCGTTTTTGAGTGCGAGTTCGAGCGAGTTGCGGTAGCAATTCGCGAGCAGTGTAGATTCGTTTGATTTGCCGCCGTGCCAGACGGGACCGACGGTGTGGATGACGTACTTCGCGGGGAGCTTGAAGCCGGGAGTGATTCGGGATTCGCCGGTGGGACAGCCGCCTAATTTTTCGCAGTAGGCTTTGAGTTCCGGTCCGGCAGCGCGATGGATGGCGCCGTCCACGCCCCCGCCGCCGAGCAGTGTCGAGTTCGCGGCGTTGACGATGGCATCGACCCTGAGCTGGGTGATGTCGCCCTGCACCACCTTTATCATCCCTGTCCCCCTCCCGTGGGAAGGCTCTATCCTAGCGACCAGTTTGGGGCCGGTCGAGAAACAGCTTATTTTCCTGCTATTTCACGACCTTAAGCTGCGG
>SCRL01000034.1 GCA_004298065.1 Gammaproteobacteria bacterium
CCGAAGCAGCCAGGCCCCCGCGTCGTCCACAACGGGACTGCCCATGCCCGACAGGCACGCAAGCCCTACGCTGACGGTAATTTTCTGTGGCCGGGATGCACCCTCGCCCAAAGTGGCCTCTTCGACCAGCGCCCGTAGCCGCTCCGCAATCAGGAACCCCTGGTCTTCGGTGGTATCCGGCAATAACAGGACAAATTCCTCGCCGCCGTAGCGCGCCAGCACGTCCGATCCGCGTAGTTCCTTTCCAAGCAGGCGGGCTACGCCTTGCAGGATGCGGTCTCCCGTGTGATGACCATGCTGGTCGTTAATCCGCTTGAAGTGGTCGACGTCCACCAGCATGCCGACCAACGAGTTACCAGGCCGCCGGGCCCAGCGGTCCAGCTCCTCGTGCAGCCGACGCTCGAAGAAACGGCGGTTATAAAGCCCGGTGAGCGGATCCGTCAGGCCGTCGATTTTCAGGCGCTCATGAATGACGGCGTTATCGATGCACATCGCCGCCACCGCGGCGAGATGCTCGAGCAAATCGGTCCCCGTGTCCGCGCGGAAATGCCCCGGATCGCGGCTCGCCTGATTAAGGCAACCGATCAGCTCACCGCGCAGCACCAGGGGCGCGAGCGCCATGGATTTCAGCATCTCGCCTGCGGTCGGGAAAAGCAGTTGGCGTATTGCATCTTCTATCGGCCCCAGGCGCGGCTGCCGGGGCAACGGGAACAACGAGGCAAGCGCCTCGGCCGAGATCGACAACAACACCGGCGAAGGCTGGATATCGCCCTCCGTATCGAAATGACGAGCAAGCTCAAGATCGGGATCGACGCATGCAAGCGTCACGCTATCGACGTTTGGAAACAGACGCGGAATGTCGCGGACGAGATTACTGACCAGCTCACGCAGGGATTGCGCGCCCAACATCCCCAGTTCGACTTGTCGGAACCCGTTCCAGATCCGTTCGTTTTCACGGATCTGGCGCTTCAACGCCTGCAGGTCGAAAGCCGGCCCGTCATTTCGAGTGCGAGAATCGCTCCGGCGATCGGCAGGCATGCGTTCGGGATAAAGACTCAGGGTGTCGCGGTCGCGCCATTTCGCCCACGAACAATGGCCGTGAGTTGCGCGGCCGGGACGTAGCCCGGAATTTTCTTGCCGTTCTCGAGGAATATCGTAGGCGTGCCATTGATGTCGAGCCGTTCACCAAGACGGTAATGATTGTCCACCGGGTTGGCGCAGGTTTTGAGATCGAGCTGGCCGCCGCTTTTGGCGATACCAATGGCCTTGACGCGATCGGACGCGCACCAGACGGCAACGGAACGGCGCCAGGTTTCGGAATCCTTGCCGGCGCGTGGATACAGGAGATAACGAACCTTGATCCCGTTACGATTGAGTTCCGGCACATCCTGATGCAGGCGCGCGCAATAGGGGCAATCCACATCGGTGAACACTGTGATAGTGGAACGCGTTTCCTTGGGGGCGATCACGATCATATCCTTCTCGCTGATTTCGCCGATGAGGCGCTTGGCAAGCGCCTGTCGCGCGTTCTCGGTCAGGTTGGTGCGGCTTTTGACATCGACAATATCGCCCAGAAAGAGATGCTTGCCGTCGGCGCTGACGTAATAGACCTTGGCGTCGAGCACCAGCTCGTAGAAGCCCGGCAGCGGTGCCGGTCGCAGCTCTCCCCGCGCCGCCTCGGGAAAGGTTTTAGCCAGATTACTCCGCAGGCTATCGATGTCCGTATCCGCCCATGCAAACGAGCCTGTCAACAACATCAACAAAAGAACCGAACCGCGCTTCATGCAACACCTGTGAATTCAAAGACAGGGAACGAATCATACCGGTCACTATAGGGGCTGGCCATGCCGTCAGTCTCCCGCCAGTCGGCGCTCGGCGTCGAGCACCACGCGCGTCATGCGCACGACACTGTCCGGATTGAGCGAAATCGAGCCGATACCCTGACGCACCAGCCACTCCGTGATTTCCGGATAGTCCGAAGGCGCCTGCCCGCAGATGCCGACATACTTGCCTTGGGCGCGCGCCGCGCGGATGGCCAGTTCCATGAGCTTCGAAACCGCCGGATTGCGTTCATCGAAGCCGGCGAGCAGGCCTGAGTCCCGGTCGACCCCGAGCGTCAGCTGGGTCAGGTCGTTCGAGCCGATGGAAAATCCGTCTACCTGTTCCAGAAACTCGTCTGCCAGCAACGCGTTTGCCGGGATTTCGCACATGAGATAGATCTTAAGCCCCTGCTTGTCGCGCTCCAGACCGTTGGCCCGCATCTGCGCCAGCACGCGCTTCACTTCCTCCACGCTGCGTGCGAACGGAATCATGATGGCCACGTTCTCCAGCCCCATGTCCTCGCGCACGCACTTCAGCGCCGCGCACTCGAGCGCGAAGCTCTCGCGGAACGATTCGGCGTAGTAGCGCGAGGCGCCGCGCAGGCCGAGCATCGGGTTTTCCTCTTTTGGCTCGAAGTACGCGCCGCCGTAAAGCTGGGCGTATTCGTTCGACTTGAAATCGCTCAGGCGCACGATCACCGGCTTGGGGTAAAACGCCGCGGCGATTGTGCCCACGCCTTCTGCCAAGCGACGCACGAAATAATCCCGCCGGTCGCCATAGCCCGCGGTCAATCGGTCGACATGTGCGCGCTCCGCCGTGTCGAGGCGGTCGTATTCGAGCAGCGCACGCGGGTGGACCTGAATCGAGCGGCCGATGATGAACTCCAGACGCGCGAGCCCCACCCCATCGTTCGGCAGGAACGAATGCTCGAAGGCCTCTTCGGGGTTGCCGATGTTCATCATGATGTGTGTGCGTGGGCGGGCGCTGTCATCGATGGAAATGGTATCGACACGCACGGGAAGTTTGCCCTCGTAAACCCGTCCGGTATCGCCTTCCGCGCAACTGATCGTGACCGGAATTCCGCTCGCAACCGCTTGCGTGGCATCGCCGCACCCGACCACGGCGGGAATGCCCAGCTCGCGCGCCACGATGGCGGCGTGACAGGTGCGTCCGCCGCGGTTGGTGACGATCGCCGAGGCGATTTTCATGACCGGCTCCCAATCCGGATCGGTCATGTCGGTAACGAGCACCTCGCCCGGCTTCAGCTGATTCATTTGTGAAACGTTGGCAATGAACCGGCTGTTGCCCGTCGCGATCTTGCGTCCGACGCTCATGCCGCTTGCCAACACCTTGCCGCGTTTCTCGAGCGCATAGACCTCATAGCGGCTTCGGCTTTCGCGCGAGCGCACGGTTTCCGGCCTCGCCTGCAACACGAAAAGTTCGCCCGTCACACCGTCCTTGGCCCATTCGATGTCGAGCGGCATGGAACGCCCGGCGACGCCGGAATAGTGCTGCTCGATGCTGACGGCATAACGCGCGAGTCCTAATACGTCGTCGTCGGCGAGGCAAAAGCGCCGCCGGTCCGCCTCCGGCACGTCGACGTTCTGCGTAACCCCTTCCTTGCCGGGGGCGTACACCATCTTGATCGCCTTTCCGCCCAGATGACGTTTGAGGATGGGTCGGTGGCCGGAAGCGAGCGTCGGCTTGAAGACATAAAACTCATCCGGGTTGACCGCGCCCTGCACCACGTTTTCGCCGAGACCCCAGGCGGCATTGATCATCACCACGTCGCGAAACCCGGTCTCGGTGTCGAGCGTGAACATCACGCCCGAGGCGCCGACATCGGCGCGCACCATTTTCTGCACGCCGATCGACAACGCAACCTTGTCGTGGGCGAACCCGTGGTGCGTGCGATAGGAGATGGCGCGGTCGTTGAACAACGAGGCATACACGCGCCGGCAGGAAGCCAGCAAGGCATCGACGCCGCGGACATTGAGGTAAGTATCCTGCTGGCCGGCGAAGGACGCCGTCGGCAGGTCTTCCGCCGTGGCGGAGCTGCGTACCGCCACGTCCGGATTCAAGCCGTAGATTTTTCCGAGCGCGGCGTAGGCAGCGGCAATCTCCTGCGCAAGCGCCGGGGGGATTTCGCTTTCCTCTATCCACCCGCGGATGCGGGCGCCGACCTGCTCAAGCTGGCTGAGATCCCCGACATCCAGGCCGGTTAAAGCCTCATGAATTTTGTCAGTAAGACGGTTGTGATCCAGAAAGTCGTGGTAAGCCGCCACCGTCGTTGCGAAACCGCCAGGAACCCGTACGCCTGCCTTGTCGAGGTGACGCACCATTTCACCGAGCGAGGCATTTTTGCCCCCCACCAGCGGTAAATCCTGCAGGCCAACCTCAGTAAAGTTCTTTATAAATTTCATGATAAACAATAAGTTATATAAACTTTGTCCCTGTATGGCCCTTTTCTTTAAGTTTCATGAGTTTATGCCAGATCTAAGCAAGAAATTCCTTTTGCGAGGCATGTTTTATGCAATACAAAACGTATGAAAAACAAGGTCAATAACGGGACAACGGCGTCAAACAGCACCGACGTTTCAACCGCAGCCGCCTTGCGCCCCGGGAACGTTATCACTTTTCTCGCCCGACTGCGGCTTAACAGCATCCGCGGTCGTTACCTCGCCGCCGCCATGCTGTTCCTCTTTTTGCTGCTGGGGGCCGGATGGTATGCCGAGCAGCGCGTGGAGCGGGTGACATATCAAGGCGAGAAACATCTCAGCGAACGCGCGCAAATTCGGGCGCTGCTGCGCGACCTGACCAACGACATCTGGAACGCAGACCGAATTCTCCAGGGTTATCTCCTGGTACCGGATGACAATCTGCGGGCACGCCTCGGGAAACAATTTGATAGCTCGCTCGACGACGCCCGCAAACTCGCCTCGTTCGGATGGATTCAAGGCAACGACAGCTATCGGGAACCGGCGGAGAAGTTGGTGCGTTCGCTCGCGCGACTGAAAAAGGAAACCGCGACGCTCGCCGACGTCCGTAGCAATCCGGAAAAACTGTATCCCGCGTTTCCGTTGATGATCACGCGCATGCTCCCCGCCTACACCGACTTTTACACCGCGGCCACGCTCGCCATGGACCATGCGCTGGAGGTCCAGAAGACATCGTCGCAGGGGGATGTCTACCGACAGTTTGCGGACGTACGTCACCGCACGACTCTGATGACTAGTACATTTCGCAATTACGTGATCTACCGCTTCGGGATTTTTGGCGATCCCGAAAAGACCATGCGGACACAATCGCATGACATGGGCTTGTATTTAAGCACTATCAACCAGCTGCTCAATGATCTGGCCGACCAGGACCGGCGCGGTCATCTCGACTTCGTACAGCAGGACTCGCTGGAAAAAATGCGCGAGTCCCATAAACAATGGGTGACAGCCTATCGCGATGTGTCCGCGATCATCACTTCCGAACGCTGGCGCACCGACACGCCGCTGTTGCGCGACAACATCGATCCGCTCTTCAACGAGGCATGGGATGCGTTGCGCGCGCTGGATGCCGGCGTCGAGGCCTATGCCGTCCAGGACCTCGCCGCCTTTGCCGGTATCGCCGACTCGCTTTCACGCTCCATCTGGTGGCTTGCCGCGGGCGGCATGCTCGTCGTCACCGCCGGTTTCCTGCTGTTCGAGCTTGCAATGCGCCGCCCCATCGCCAATGTCACGCGCGCGCTGCGCGCGGAGGCCGAAGGGCATGCTCCGGCCGCGATTCCCGCAACCACCGCCCAGGAAATACAGGATCTGGTGGTGGCTTTCGATCACATGCGCCATCAGGTCCATTCGCGCCAGGAACGCCTGCAGACGGTGCTCGACAATGCCGGCGAGGGTATCATCACGTTCGATGCGCGCGGCATGATCCAGCAGTTCAACCGCGCGGCGGAAAAACTTTTCGGTTGGACGGAATCGGAAGTCGTCGGCGCCTATATCAGCCAGCTCGTTGCATCGGAACAATCCGAGAAACGCGAGGATTACCTGCAGCATTTCCTGCGGGCGGAGCTGCGACGGCTGATAAATCGCGAGGGGGAAGTCACCGGACGTTACAAGGACGGCTCCACGTTCCCGATGGCGCTCAAGATCACGGAAATGAGCCTGGAAGGCAAAACCCTGTACATCGGCATGGTCTCCGACATCAGCGAACGCAAGGCCATGCTCCAGCACCTCAAGGACATGGCGGAGCACGACGGTCTCACGGGACTCTATAACCGCACCTTTTTCCAGGAAGAACTGGAACGCGTGGTCGAACGCGTCCAGCGCGACCCGGGCCAGTGCGCGGCGCTGCTGTACATCGATCTGGACAATTTCAAGTACGTCAACGACACCCTCGGCCACGCCGCTGGCGACCGGGTGCTGCTCGAAATCTCCTCGATCCTGCACAAGCGCCTGCGCAAGACCGACATGCTCGCGCGCCTCGGCGGCGACGAGTTCGCGGTATTGCTGTACAACGCGCGCCACGACGTCGCGGCGCAGGCGGCCGAGGCGCTGCGCCAGCGTCTTGCCGAATACGCCTTTCGCGAGCGCGGCGAGGCCGTGGATATCGGTTGCTCCATCGGCGTCACCCTGGTGACCGGCGAGTCGAAATCGGCCGAAGAGGCGCTGTCCCAGGCCGACCTCGCCTGCTACCTCGCCAAGCGCGGCGGACGCAACCGCGTGCACATGTTCGATCCCGCCGACGCCACCAACGCCGAAACCATGTCGCTCGATATGGGCTGGTCGCGCCGCATCAAGGAAGCCATCGAGCACAGCCGTTTCGCCCTGGCCTGCCAGCCGATCGTCAACACGCGCTCGGGCGTCATCGAATCCTTCGAGGTGCTGATCCGGATGCGCGATGAGGATGGCGCCACCATCATGCCGGGCGGTTTCCTGCCGGCAGCCGACCGTTTCGGGCTTTCGACTGACATAGACAAATGGGTGATCGTACACGCCATTGAAGCGCTCGCCTCGCAACGCGCCGTTCTCCCCCAGCTGCGCTACTCGATCAACCTTACCGGCTCCACGCTCGGGGATTTACGGGTTTGCAACCTGATCCAGGAACAACTACGCCGCCACCAGCTCGACCCGGCGGCGCTCACGTTCGAGGTTACCGAAACCGTGGCGATCGCGGATATTCCCGTGGCCGAGGCATTTCTCTCCCGGTTGCAGGCTATCGGCTGCAAGACGGCGCTCGACGATTTCGGCTCGGGCATGGCCTCGTTCGCCTATCTCAAGGACCTGCCGGTCGATATCGTCAAGATCGACGGCCGGTTCGTGCGCAACGTCGCTTCCAATACCATCGACCAGGCCATGGTCAAGGCGATGAACGACATCGCCCACGCCCTCTGCAAGCAGACCGTGGGTGAATTCGTCGAGAGCGAGGAATGCCTGAAGACGCTGACGGAGATCGGCGTCGATTATGCCCAGGGGTATTTTCTCGGGCGGCCGGATATCACCTACCCCTGTGAAGCGATCGCCGAAAAGCTCGGGGTGGACGGCCTGTGCCTCCTGCCTCCTGCGCGATTGAATTGATCCCGATCCCTTATTTCTTGGTTTCGGCGGCCGGCTCGCTTTCCACCGGCAATCCAGCCGCGCGCCATTCGGGAAAACCGTCTTCCATGCGTCGCGCCTGGTATCCCTTCTCGCGCAAACGCGCCACGGCGTCGTAGGCAAGCACGCAATACGGCCCGCGGCAGTAGGCCACGACCTCCTGCCCGCGCGGCAAATCCTGCAGCCGCTGTTCCAGCTCCCTGAGCGGGATATTCACCGCCCCCGGGACGTGGCCGGCGGCGTACTCCTCCGTCGGCCGTACATCCACCACCGTGACCAGCCCGTCCCGTGCCCGTGTCAGCAACTCCGGCCGCGGGATCGGCTCTAATCCATCACGGTTATCGAAATAACGGTGCAGCAACCGAGTCAGCTCGGCTCCGTGCGCCTCGGCCACCCTGCGCAGCGCGGCCGTGAGCATGACGACGCCATCATCCGACACACGGTAATGTACATAGAGCCCTTTCTTGCGGGCGACGACCAAGCCGGCCTGGCGCAGCAGCTGGAGGTGACGCGAGGTGTTCGCCACGGTCAGGCCCGCGAGCTTGGCCAAGGCCTCCACGGTGCGCTCGCCCTGCGCCAGGTATTCGAGCAGTTCGAGGCGACGACCGTGGCTGATGGCCTTGCCGATGGCCGCCAATTGGTCGTAGAGCTGGTGTTTGTAATTTGTGCTTGACATGACGCTCTTTCTGAATAATATATTATTCAATTGAATTGTTGAATAATATAACATTTATTATTTTTATCAACATCTTATAAATAATATATAAAACATACCCATAGGTGAGCCCGCCATGACAGATTACATCTTGAGCCACGAACCCGCCGTTCGGCTTGGTTTTTTCTTCAGCATCCTGGTGCTAATGGCGGTGTGGGAAATTCTCGCGCCACGGCGCACCCTCACGGTATCGAAGACTTTGCGTTGGGTAAACAACCTCGGCATCGTCTTTCTCAACAGCGCCGTGCTGCGCGTCCTCTTCCCGGCTGCCGCCGTCGGCATGGCAGTGTTTGCACAAAGCCGGGGCTGGGGGTTTTTTAACTATTTCGATGCCCCTTTCTGGCTGGCAGTCCTGGTTTCGGTCACCTTCCTCGATTTTGCCATTTATCTCCAGCACGTCATGTTCCATGCCGTGCCCGCCCTGTGGCGGCTGCACCGAATGCACCACGCCGATCTGGACTTCGACGTGACCACCGGCGCCCGTTTCCACCCCATCGAAATCGTACTATCGATGCTGATCAAATTTGCCGTGATCGTGGTCCTCGGACCGCCGGCGGTCGCGGTCGTGATTTTCGAGGTACTGCTCAACGCCACCGCCATGTTCAACCACAGCAACATCCGCATGCCGACCGCGCTGGACCGGGTCCTGCGACTGTTCGTCGTCACGCCGGACATGCACCGCGTGCACCACTCGATCGAAGATCATGAGGCCAACAGCAATTTCGGCTTCAACCTGCCGTGGTGGGATCGCCTGTTCGGCACGTACAAGGCGCAACCGGATGCCGGTCACGCAGACATGACCATCGGCATACGCGATTATCGTGCACCGAAGGATGTCGATCGCATCGACGGGATGCTCCTGCTGCCCTTCTACGGCAAGGTGAGCGGTTATGCCATCAACCGTCGGACCTGGGAGAGCAAGCGTGGATAAAACCAAGCTGACACGCATCGTCCTGGTGATGGCGCTGGCGGGCGGTATTGCGCTTGCTTATTTCTATCGCGAGTTCCTCGATGCCCAGGCGCTGGAACGCTGGGTGCGCGAGGCGGGCACCACCGCGCCGTTGCTTTTCATGGCGATCTACGCGCTCGGCACGGTGCTGTTCTTCCCGGGCTCGGTGCTGACGCTCGCCGGCGGCGCAATCTTCGGACCGGTCTGGGGAACGGTATACAACCTCACCGGCGCCACGATCGGGGCGACCGTCGCCTTCCTCGCGGCGCGTTATCTGGCTCAGGAATGGGTTACGCGCCGAAGCGGCGGCTTCCTCAAGAAGCTGCTCGATGGCGTGGACGCCGAGGGCTGGAAGTTCGTCGCCTTCGTGCGCCTGGTGCCGCTGTTCCCGTTCAACCTACTCAACTACGCGCTTGGGCTCACGCGCATCGGACTCTGGCATTACATAATCGCATCCTATGTCTTTATGTTGCCTGGCGCGATTGCCTACACCTACATCGGCTATGCCGGGCGTGAAGCGGTGGCTGGCGGCGAAGGCCTGATTCAGAAAGGCCTGCTCGCGCTCGCGCTGCTCGGCGTTGTCGCGTTCCTGCCGCATTTCATCAAGCGCCTGCGCGGATCGGCGGCCGATATACCGACACTCGATGCCAGTGAACTGAAAAAACGCCTCGATGCCGGTGAAAACGTGCTGGTGCTGGATGTGCGTGGCCCTGAGGAGTTCACCGGCGAGTTGGGGCACGTGGCACGGGCGATAAACATCCCCCTTGCGGAGCTGGCGACACGCGAGGCGGAATTGCGTACAAGCAAGGATCGGCCGATTGCCGTCGTCTGCCGCACCGACCGACGTTCGGCCAAAGCCATCCGGCAATTGCGCAAAACAGGCTATTCGCAACTGCTGCTCGTCCCTGGCGGCATGGAGCGGTGGAACCGCGAGCGTTATCCGGTCGAACGCTGATTCAGGCAAACCACGCACGGCGAGACACGAAACGCGCGATACGCGATTACCGCCCTAGCCGCCGGTCGCGGACATGAACCGGATCGTCTGCCGGGGTTTTTCACGAAACTCATGGCGTTCGGGTTTGCGTGCCAACGCCTCGATAATTGCATTCTCGATCGCGGCATCGTCGGCACCGGCACGAAGCAGCGGGCGCAGTGCATAACTGTCGTCCTGGCCGAGGCAAAGATACAGCGTGCCGTCCACCGCAAGGCGGACGCGGTTGCAGGTGGCGCAAAAGTGCCGGGAAATCGGCGTGATGAAGCCAATCCTCAGATCGGTGCCCGCGACACGAACGTAGCGCGCAGGACCGCCGCCGGGGACTAAGTCCTCGACGAGCGTGAAGCGCTTCTCCAGACGCTGTCGCACTTCCTGCAAATCGAGATAATGGCGGGCTGCTGAACGGCCAGGCTCCCCCATCGGCATTGTTTCGATGAGGCGCAGCGTAAAGCCGTGTTCGAGACAGAACGCCGCCATGTCCTCAAATTCATCGTCGTTGACGCCTTTCAAGGCAACCATGTTTATCTTGATCGGCGCAAATCCCGTGCGCTTTGCCGCCAAGAGCCCATCGAGCGTCCTGTCGAAGTGGTCGGCGCCGGTGATCTGCGCAAAGCGCTCGGGCCGGAGAGTGTCCAGGCTTACGTTCACGCGCCGCACGCCGGCGGCATACAGCGCGTTGACCTGGTGCCCGAGTAACACGGCGTTGGTGGACAGCGAAAGATCCTCGATGCCCGGCAGGCACGCCAAACGCCCGGCGAGCACGGGAAGATCGCGACGCACGAGCGGCTCCCCGCCGGTGAGCCGTACCCTGCCCACACCGAGCCGCACAAAGGCCGAGACGACACGCTCGATTTCATCGAATGTCAGCCATGACTCGGGTTCCTCGAAGTCGGTAAAATCGCGCGGCAGGCAGTAGGAACAGCGCAGATTGCAACGATCCGTCACCGAAACACGGACATACTCGATGCGCCGCCCGAAAGGATCGGTCAATATGCGCGCCATGGATCGCCGTTATCGTGGTGGCCAACCGGTCGTCCGTCGGTCGGGCCGACGGATGAAGGCCGCTCGAAACGCCGTATATCGTCTTTCGTATTGATGTTCGCAAACACGTCCGGTGGATAGTCAGAAAAATCGGCCACCGCCGCACGCTGCGCCGATAGCCATTCACCGACGCCGCGCCCTCCGCGAATCAGGAACTCCCGCAGGCGTCCGGCAAGCGAACAGCGCATCAGCACAAATACCGGCTGTAACCGGCCTGCGTGCGCCGCGACGCTCGCGTCGACACGCTCGCGAAACAGCGCCGCTGCCAGACGCGTCGCCAGATCCGGCGGCGGCGATGGGCAATCGCATGGAGCGCACAGGAGAAAAGGCGTGCTCGCCGATTGCATCGCGCTCAACATGCCAGCCAGCGGCCCGCAATACCCGTCGACAGAATCGGTAATGACAGGAAACCCATAGACGGCGTATTTTTCGCGATTACGGTTGGCGTTGATCAGCAACCGGCCGACCTGATGCTGCAGCCCGGTGACCACGTGCTCGATGAGGGCCCGGCCATGCAGCAGGATGAGCCCCTTGTCGGCGCCACCCATGCGGCTTCCGCGCCCACCTGCAAGGATTACGCCCGTTATCTCTCTGGCTTCTGGATATGTCATCGGAATTCACATAAGTTTGCACGCTAACCGGCAGTATCCGATCGCGCATTCCATTAAGTGGCGGAGAGGGTAGGAGTCGAACCTACCGAAGACAGGTTTGCTGCCTTCCAACGGGTTTGAAGCCCGCGGATGCCACCGGACAATCTTCCTCTCCTAATTCTTAGTTTCCTTCTCGATAAACGCCTCGATTTCTGCTTTCGCGAGCGGACCGATGCGCCGCACAACGAGCTTTCCATCCGGCGCATACACCAGGTTCATGGGCGTACCGCCGAACCACGGGCGACCGGTCGCACGCAGATAGATCGCCCTAAAAGCGCGGCCACCGTCCAGCAGGTTCGGGAAACTGATCCGGTGGCGCTCGACGAACGTCCGCGCCTCCGACTTGCGTGCCGGACCATCCATCGAGATACCGAGCACGTTCGCATCTTTATCGCTATGTGTGTCGTGGAAGGCAACCATCTCGGGGATTTCCCGTTCACATATTGCGCAGTCCGAGGCCCATACTGTCACCACCAGCCATTTACCCTTGCCAAGATATTCATCCAGCGTGTGCGACCCGCCCTCGAAATCGTAGAGCGTTTCATCCGCCAGCGCGAACGACCCGAATATCGGGAGCAATGCCAACATGGCAACCAGTAGTGCGCGTAACAGGTTCAATCTCAGATGCATCATTCCGATCACTCGACAGTTATCAGCTCCTCGCCCGTACGCTGTTCCACACTCCCGACCACGATAGTCTCGCCAAAGCCTTCCGACGCAAGTCGCTCGACGAGTCGCCCTGCCGCCGCCTCGGGGAGCGCAATGAACAAACCGCCCGAGGTCTGCGGATCGAACAATAACTTGCGCCATGCGCCGGGCACTGTGTCGTTGAACCGCACCTTCTTCTCGAAGGCACGACGGTTGGCGCCAAGCCCGCCGGGCGTTACGTCGCGCGCCAACAGTTCCAGCGCCGCGGGAAAATGCGGTACGGCACGATGCGCAATACGCAGCGCAACGCCCGAGGCGGTCGCCATCTCCAGGGCGTGGCCGAGCAGCCCGTAGCCGGTGATGTCGGTGCAGGAATGCGCGCCCTCATCGACCATCAGCTCGGCGGCGCGGCGGCTGAGCCGCACCATGCTCTCGACCACCGCTTCGACCGCGCGCGCATCGGCCACGCCATGCTTGAGGGCGGTGGTGACGATTCCGACGCCGATCGGTTTGGTGAGCACCAGCACATCGCCAGTCCGCGCGCCGGCGTTGGTGACGATGCGTGCCGGGTCCACGAGGCCGGTGACGGCAAGGCCGTATTTCGGCTCCGGATCGGTAACCGAATGCCCGCCGACCAGGGCCACGCCGGCTTCGGCCAGCTTGTCCGACCCGCCGCGCAGGATATCGTGCAGAACCTCGAGCGCGAGTCCCTCCTTGGGAAACGCGACCAGGTTCATGGCGGTGAGCGGACGCGCACCCATGGCGTAGATGTCGGACAGCGCGTTGGCCGCGGCGATCCGCCCGAAGTCGTACGGGTCGTCCACGATCGGCGGAAAGAAATCCACGGTGTTGACCAGCGCGAGATCGGGCGCGATTCGGTACACACCGGCGTCGTCGCTCGTTCCCATGCCAACCAGCAGGTTCGGGTCTTGCGCGGCGGGTAGCCGGCGCACCACTTCGGCCAGCGTCTGTGCGCCCATCTTGGCAGCGCATCCTGTGCAGCTTGCCCATTGCGTGAGCCGGATTTTTTCCATTGGCCCGTTCATACGCGTGCTTCCGGCTGCGCCCGCGTGGCCGCCACGCGCGCATCGCCCTGGCGCCGCGTAATCGCCTGGCGGTCGAAATGCTCGAGTACCAGCAACGCCAGCTCGCGCCCGACGCCGATCGCCGTGCGGAACTCGCCCAGAGTGAGCGTTCTTTTCTCGCGCAAAATGCGCTCGGCGTGCCTACGCCAGTCGTCAAAATCACCTTGCGTAAGGTAAATACCGCTCGCCAGCTTCACCACCCTGCCGGCGCGCGCAAGTTCACCCAGAAAGCGCTCGATCCGCGCGGCGGGCTGGCCCAGCATCTTTGCCAGTGCTTCGAGTTTGGGCGGCGTGCCGCCGCGTGCGAGCAGGAGTCCTTCGATTTTCTCCGCAAGCTTCTCCTCGGCTGCGGAGAGCTGCTGACGATAACCCCGCGGACGCAGGCCGTCAGCCACCTGTTCCACCTCGCCGCCCGCAACGAGCCGTGTGGTAACGAGCTTGAAGACGCTCGCGTCGAGCCGCGGGCAGACGGTCGAGTGTAGTGTGGCAAGCGGCATGGCCGTCATGCGCGGGTGGGCCGCGAGATAATCGCCGATCGCGGTGCGCAGCAGCACGGCGAGCGCATCGGCCGAAGCCGCGAGCGCCACCCAGGGCGCGCCGTCCGAGGTCTCGCGCAGGATATCCGCGCGTGCTGCGAGTCTGCCGGCCAGACGCTCCGGAGTTTCGGCGAGCTGCTCGGCCAGCTCGGAAATGAACCAGCCGGCCACGCCGCGCGCCGCGAGCCATGCCTGAAGCGTCTCTTCCGCATCGAAGTTCGTCAAACGAACAAGCAGCGCCCGTCGCTCGGGTCGCCGTGCGCCGCGCCGGTGCGTGAAAGGATCAAGCACGATGCCGCCGCCGAGCGTGTGCAGTGCTTCGCCGCTGCGCACGATGAAGCGGTCGCCGTACAGGAGCGGTGACGGTTGATCGAGGCGAAGCTGCGCGAGCGCCGTCCCGCCCGGGCCGGGTGCGCGCTCTTCCAGCCACAGCAGACGCCCCAGTGACTCGGCGGTACCGGCGTGAATATGCACCCGCTGATGGCTCTTAAGTGATCGTGCAACATGCCGCGACAGCGTGAGCAGCACATCGGCGGTGTGCGAAGCGCGGGTTACACGCGTATCCACGAGCATCATCCCGCGCGCCAGCCCTTCCTTCTCGATACCGGCCAGGTTGAGCGCACAGCGGCTGCCGGCGGTGACGCGTTCGGCCGGCCGGTTGTGCGCCTGCATGCCGCGCACACGCACTTCTCGCCCATCGGGGAGAATTCGCAGGCGGTCGTCCTTTTTCACCTCGCCACCGGCGACGGTGCCGGTCACCACGGTTCCGTGTCCGGGCATGGTGAAGACGCGGTCGATGGGCAGCCGGAAAAAACCGTCCGTACGCCGCGCTTGAACCTCGCCGAGCGCGTCGACAAGCGCAGCGCGGAGTGTCTCTAAACCCGTGCCGCTGTGTGCCGATACTGGCACGATCGCCGAGTCGCCAAGCGGCGTGGCGCGCAGCAGCGCGCGTATGTCGTCCGCCACGGCACGTACGCGGGCTTCGTCCACGAGATCGGTCTTGTTGAGCGCGACCACGGCGCGCGGGATGCCGAGGAGCAGCACGATGTCGAGATGCTCGAGCGTCTGCGGCATGACGCCGTCGTCGGCCGCCACGACCAGCAGCACGACGTCGATACCGGTGGCGCCGGCGACCATGTTGCGCACGAAGCGCTCGTGGCCCGGCACGTCCACGACCCCGACTTGGCCGATGCCCGGCAGATCGAGATGGGCGAAGCCGAGTTCAATGGTCATGCCGCGGCGCTTTTCCTCCGGCAGCCGATCGGTGTCGATGCCGGTGAGTCGCTGCACGAGCGCAGTCTTGCCGTGATCGATATGTCCGGCGGTGCCGATAATCATGGTTTCGCCCTGGCCAGCGCCGCAACGAACGGCTCGGGTTCGAGCAGCGCACGCAGGTCGAGCAACACGGCTCCGCTGTGCACGCGCCCGATCACCGGCGGCGTAAGTTGGCGTAGTTCACGCGCCAGCTCGTCGGCGGCGCCCGCGCGCGACGTGAGCGCGATGAGGCGCGTGGGCAGCGCCGCCTCCGGCAGCGAGCCGCTGCCCACCTGCGACTCGCCGGCAACGATTCCGACCCGCGCGCGTTCGCCCGCCCAGCGCTCGACGTGCGGCAGCATGGCGCGCGCGAGGCCCTCAATCTCCGCGAGCGAGCGCCCGATCATGCGGTAAGCGGGAAGCGTCTGCGCGACTGTCGCAGGTGAAAGATAGGCCCGCAGCGTCGCCTCCAGCGCGGCGAGCCTGAGTTTGTCGCAACGCAACGCGCGCTTCATCGGGTTGCGCTTGATGCGCTTGATCCATTCGGAACGGCCGACGATGAAGCCGGCCTGCGGTCCGCCGAGCAGCTTGTCGCCGCTGAAGGTCACGACCTCGGCGCCGGCGCGCACCGTGTCCTGCACCGTCGGCTCGTCGGGCAGGCCGAACCGCGCGAGGTTCACAAACGCGCCGCTGCCGAGGTCCACGACCGTCGGTACCCGGTGCTTGCGGCCCAGCTCGACGAGTTTTTCGAGCGGCACTTCCTTCGTGAATCCCTGGATACGGTAGTTGCTGGTATGCACCTTGAGGAGCAGCGCCGCGCCCTCGTCTAGCGCCTCGGCGTAGTCCTTGAGATGGGTGCGGTTGGTGGTGCCGACCTCGAGCAGGCGACAGCCGCTCTTCACGATGATATCCGGCATGCGGAAGCTGTCGCCGATCTCGACCAGCTCGCCGCGCGAGACCGTCACCTTTTTCCGATTCGCCAAGGTGTTCAGCGAGAGATACACCGCGGCGGCGTTGTTGTTCACCACGGTCGCGGCCTCGGCGCCGGTCAAGCGGCACAGCAGTTCCTCGATCAGCGTGTCGCGGTCGCCGCGCTTGCCGGCGTCGAGGTCGTATTCGAGATTGACCGTGGCCGCCGCCTGCACCATCGCCTGCACGGCCTCGGCCGATAGCGGCGCGCGCCCGAGGTTGGTGTGCAGCAGCGTGCCGGTGAGGTTGATCACCGGCTGGACGCGCGGCGCGCGCCAGGCCGCGACCGCCGCGGTGACTTCCGTGATTATCTCTTCGACCGTGGGCGACGTGCGCCGGGTGCCGGTACGCAGTGCCTCGCGGTGCGCGCCGAGACGCGTCTGAATCTCGGCCACGAGCAGCGCGTGGTCGAGGGTCGCGCGCAGCGCGGCGAGCCCGGGGTGCTCGAGCACCTCGTGCACGGCGGGCAGTGCCGCGAGCGTTGTCAGGGGTTTACCGGCCACGGGACGATTCAGCCTTCCAGGTCACGCTTCTTCTGCTCGAACTCTTTCTTGCCGACCTCGCCGCGGGCATAACGCTCCTTGAGGATGTCGAGCGCCGACTTGCCGCGCGCTACACCGCCGGACCGGTCGAACACCCATTTCCCGAGCGCCACAATTCCCACGATGACCAACCCCCAGAACACCAGCATCAAGAGCGGACCGAAACCCCACCACCAGCCGTGATTACCCATATCGCCCCACATTGCTTCCTCCCTGCCGCACGCGGCGAGTATCAGAACGTCAGGTTCATGTCGGCCGGGATCACGACTTCCTTGTAATACTTCACCGGGTCGGCCGGCTTGACCCCGTCCACCAGGTCCTTCGGCGTCATGCCGAAGAGCGAAAGATTGAGCGGACAAGCGAGCACGGTCGCGCCCTCCGCGATCAGCATCACGAACAGGTCCTCAACCAGCGGCAGGCCCATCTCGTCCATCTTGTCCATCACCGCCTTGCCGACCTCGGGCGGCTCGTCCGGCAGGCAAGTGAGTGTTTTCATCTTGTCGCGGTGCACGGCGTTGATGCCGCGCGAGCCGAAGAACAGCGTCACCTTCGATCCCTCGCGCAACAGGCTCAGCGCCGTCATCAGGGCGTTGAATACCTGACACAGCTCGTCGTGAAAGCACATGACCGAAACGTTCTTTTTCACATTACCTCCTTTGTCGTGACTGGCCGGGGTTGATATCCGGTGGCGTCACCCTGGGTCAATCCACGCGCGATCTCGCGAAACACCGTGGCGGCGGACGAGTCCGCGTGCGCGGCGACCAGCGGCGACCCGCTATCGCCGCAGGCCGCGATGCGCGGGTCGAACGGGATGCGCCCGAGCAGCGGTGCGCCGAATGGTTCGCCCGGATCGCGTGCCGTGTCCGGAAAGAGCGGTACCTCGCCCTCACAATGCGGGCAGACAGCGATACTCATGTTCTCGACGCATCCGAGAATGGGAATGTCGAGCTCGCGCAGCATGGCCGCGGCGCGCGCGGCGTCGGCCCGCGCCACCGCCTGCGGCGTGGTCACGAGCAGCGCGCCGTGCAGCGGCAGCGCCTGATGGAGCGAAAGCGGCACGTCGCCGGTGCCGGGCGGCAGGTCCGCGACGAGGAAATCGAGCGGACCCCAGTCCACGTCGTGGACGAAGTCGTGGATGACCTTGTGCAGCACGGCGCCGCGCCAGATGAGCGCGTCGCCCTCGCCCACCATGAAGCCGACCGAGACGATCCTGAGGCCGTGCGCCGTGAGGGGCTGGATGCGACCGCCGGCACTGGCGCGCAGGCGCGCGTCGCGCAGGCCGGTCATGAGGGGAACGCTCGGTCCGTAAAGGTCGGCGTCGAGCAATCCGACGCGGGCGCCCGCCTGCGCGAGCGCGACCGCGAGGTTCAGGGCGACAGTGGACTTGCCGACGCCGCCCTTGCCGCTCGCCACGGCGATGACCTTGCCGATCGCGGGCGCCCGGCCCGCCTGCGGCGCAGTCATGGCTTGCGCTCCAGGCCGTCCAGACACTGCTGCAACCAGCGCGCGTGGGTTTGGCCGGCCTCGGCGAGCGCGAGGAACCAGCGCGCGATTTCGGGGAGGTCTTCCTGTGCGGCCACTTCCGCGTAGCGTGTGTATAGCGCGGAGAACTCATGCAGTTCGGTCTCGATCGAGGCCGTCAGGTTTTCCGCCAGCGACTCGCTCACGATCTCCGGCGCGCGTGCGCCATGCTCGACCAGGAGGTCGAGGAAGCCGAGCGCGTGACCGCGCTCCTCGTCGGCCGCGGCACGCAACACGTGCGCGATGTCCGGGCGCGCGGCGGCGTCCGCCAGGCGGGCGGCGAATTGATAGCGCATGTTGGCCTGGATCTCGCGGGTGTAAGCCTGCTTGAGGTGCTCGAGCGTCCGGCTGGCGTTGATATCGGTCATGGCTGTCCACGCAGGCTCATGAGATAAGTCAGGATGTCGTTGCGCTCCGTTTCAGTGCCGGTAAACGGCGGCATGAGCGAGGTTCTTTTGCCGTCCTGTTCCATGAAATACCCCTTGCCTGGAACCACGACCTTCGATGGCTCGGCGAGCGACTCGTGCAAATACGAAGCGGGATGAATACCGCCCGCATAGGTCAGGTCCGGCCCGATGCGCGGCTGCGCCGGGTTGGCCGGGAAGCTGTGGCAACCGGCGCAACCCTTCTCGCTCATCAGGCGTTTTCCACTTTCGGCATCGCCCTTGGGGGCCGTGGTGGCAAGTTGCTTCGCGTAGGCCGCATCGGTTTTGCCTTTCTCGAAACGCAACGTCTGCCAGGCCGAGAGGCGTTTAAGCCCGTTACGTTCTGCGGCGTCCCCGCTCCAGATAGCAAAGGCCACCGGCACGAGCCCGAGCTTCGCGGGCGCGAGGGAAGCACGGTGTTCACCCAGGGCCGAAAGCGCCCGCACGTACACCACGCGCCATGTCCCGTCCTTCCAGACCCCTTTGGCCTTCACGCCGTCCGGGGCTTGCTTGGTAAGCGAGCCGAAGCCTTCGGCGGCCAGCGTTTCGACCGAACCGTCGGCGCGCCAGAACCAAAGCGCGACCGGCGCTCCGGCATGCCCCATACCTATATAAGGGAGCATCGTGCCGAACCCGTAGCGCAGCGGCCATTGCACCGCCGCCGCGTCGGCGAACCGGCCAACGTCGCGATGCTCCGACAGTTTGTCGCCGGACCATTCAAGATGCAGCGCGAGGATTTTCGCGTTGTACTGGGCGCGCACCTTGACTGTGGCGGCACCGGTGTGCGCGGAGGTGGGCGGTACGCTTGCTTGCGGGTACACCGCAACCGTCGCGGGCGGCTGCTTGAGCCAGCTATTGCTCATGGGGTCGAACGTGGGCTCGGAGGCACTCCACTTCACTGGAACAAAAGAAACGCCGTCCATGGCGAAAGATGCCACAGGAAGGGAAATCAGTGCCGCCGCCATTAACGTGTACAGCCAGTGGCGCAGAAGTCTCATGCCCGCCGCGCGGTTCATGTAACGCCTCCGCCGCCGTTGCCGGCTGCGATCTCGCGGTGTTCGAGCCGCTCTTCCAGGCTCTCGGCCGCGACGATGGGAATCACGCGCCGTCGCTTGACCACCGTGTCGTCCTTGGCCGCCGCCTTGGACGGGACGGCAGGATCCGCCGGTTTCTGGTAGTAGGCCGCATCGAGTTTGAACATGTCGGCGTGGCGATAGGCGATGAGCAGGTCCATGAGCTCGGACGGCTCTCCGCGGCGTCTTTTTTCACGCTCCGATTCGAGCGTCTTGAGCACCTCCGGCACGCGCGGGCCAAAAAGACTAATAAGAAAGGCATCCGGGATGCGGCGCTCGTTCGTGAGTTTTCCTTCAGTATCGAACTGGTACGGCGACAGCGGCGGCACGTAGTAGACATTCGGTTGCGTGCCCAGCTCGGCGTGCAGCGGCAGCGCCACTTTCCACTTCTCCACCAGCTTTTGCACCGGGCCCTCGGCGTCGTCGAGATAGCCCACGAAGCGGATGCGTCCGACACACTGATGCGCGCAGGCGGGCGGCAGCCCCTGCTCGATGCGCGGGAAGCAGAAGATGCACTTCTCCGAGCGCTTGAAGAGCGGGTTGAAATACACTTTCTTGTACGGGCAGGCAGCGACGCAGTGCTGGTAGCCGCGGCAGCGCTCCTGATCGATGAGCACGATGCCATCCTCCTCGCGCTTGTAGATCGCCTTGCGCGGGCAGGCGGCGAGGCAGGCGGGGTTGGTGCAGTGATTGCAGATGCGCGGCAGGTAGAAGTAATAGCTGTTCGGATATTCGCCTGCGCCCTGGTCCTCGTCCCAGTTGGGGGCGTAATCAGGGGCGCGCACCGGAGCGAGATGCGGAAGTTCACCGCTCACCTTCTTGCCGAGCGGGTTGAGCGCGACATCGTAGTTCATGTCGAAGGCCGCGCCGTAGTCCTGGTGCAGGTCCGGGATGCGGCCGGGTTTAAGGTTGCCGGACTCGTCGAAGCCGCCGCCCGCCTCCTGCCACTTGCGCGGGTAGCCGTTACCCGGGTGCGTCTCCACGTTGTTCCAATACATGTACTCGCGGCCGTTACGATTGGTCCACTGGGTCTTGCAGGCCGAGGTGCAGGTCTGGCAGCCGATGCACTTGTTGAGGTCCATCACCATCGCGAGTTGTCGCTTCGACATGCTGTGATCTCCTATGCCTTGGCGACGTCGACCGACGACTCGTAGGCGATCTGGTTGCCGTCCCACTCGGCGCTGAACTTGAGGTGCCCCCAGCCGCCGGCCAGTTCGAGCGGCGCGAGCGCACCGGCCACCGGCTCGTCCATGCCCTTACGTTTCGCGAACTGGTGCGGCTCCCAGGCGTGGTCCATCATGAGCGTGCCCGGTCGCAGGCTCGGCAGGATTTTCGCCATCGCCCGGAACTCGCCCACGTCGTTGAACACACGTACGGCGTCACCGTCACGGATGCCGCGCCTGGCGGCATCCTGCGGATTGAGGTTCACGTGCGGTGCGCCGCGTTGCAGGCGCAGCATGTAGCGGTTGCTGCGCCAGGTGGAATGGATGCCCCAGCGCGTGTGCGGCGAGTAGAACTTGAGCGGGAATTTCGACGGGTGCAGCGACTCGCGCGCGGTCGGCACCGCGCACCGGAGCTTCAGGAACACCTCCTGGTCGATATAGAACTGCTGGCGCCCGGAGAGCGTGGCGTACGGGCGCTTGAGGTAGAACTGCTCCTCGAACGAGCGGTACGGCTTGTCGGCGTAGAGCGGCGAGGTGAGGCCGGCGTTGGTGTTGAGGATGAGGAAACCGCGCTCGATCGCGTCCTCGAACTTCCACGGCTTGAACGCCGGAACATTCTCGATCAGCCATTTCACCACGTCCTTGTCGGTGCTGACCTTGCCCTGCATGGTGTAGTCGGCGTGCAGGGTGTCGAAGTCGCGCGTGAGCGGCTCCTTCTTACCGTCCTTCTCCACCGTGAACTCGGGGTCCGGCAGGCGCGCGAGCCCGCGGCGCTTCGCCGCGCGCTCGATCTTCTCGGCCAGCAGCCGGCAGATCTCCCACTCGGACTTGGTCTCGCCGATGGGCTTCAGGCCCGGCGGCGGCACGGTGAGGTTCACGTAGCGGTGGTAGCCGACCTCGCCGCGGATGTCCCAACCCTCGTAGTGGCTGATCGACGGCAGCACGTAGTCGGCGAGCTCGGCCGAGGAGTCCATGCGGAAATTGACGTTGACGTAGAGCTCGGTCGTATCGAGCACGGATTTCCTGTAATGGCTCGACGACTTGTTGCGCCGGAACATGTTGTCGGCAAAGAGGATACGCACCTTCGGTTCGCCGAAGTTCGTGAGCCACTTTTTGTCGCGCGCCTGCTCGGCGAGCTTGACCAGCTCGTCGGGGGTCAGGCCCGTGCGGCTCGCGAACTCCTTGCTCTCGTAATGCTGCTTGAAGGTCTCCCACATACGCCCGGACAGCCACTCGCCGAGGAAACCCGATTCGAAGCGCGCCGGCTTGGGCGTCGAGAGTGGTCCGATGCCGCCCAGGCTCCACTGGTGTTCGGTGTCCACCGCGTCGTGCCCGGTGAGCGCGCAGAACAGCGCCTGCGCCCAGCAGGCAAGAATGCCCCAGGCGTATTTGTGCAGCGAAAAGCCGATCGTGAGCCCCGGGTCGTGCGCCTTGGCGTACTCGCGCGCGAGTTTGTACGCCAGGCTCGGATGGATGCCGGTGTGTTTCTGCGTCTCCTCGGGCGAGAACTTCGCGGCCTCGGCGCGCACCTTCTCGAACACGGTGGTGACGGCGATCGGTTTGCCGTCCGCACCCTTGACCTCGAAGCGGCCGGTGAGCGCCGGCCGGAGCTTGCCGAGCCGCAGCGTCTTGCGAAAGTGGCCCCGGGTGCCCGGCAACGGCGCCACCGCGTTCGCGGCCTCGTCCCAACAATAGAACACGTCGTCTTTGCCGCCCTTGCGCAGGTCGCTCATACGCAGCAGCTGCCCGTTGTCCTCGCGCACCAGGAACGGCAAATCGGTCTGCTCGCGGATGAAGTCCTCCTTGTAAAGCTTCTCCTTCAGCACCACGTGCACGAGCGACATCGCAAGGAAGCTGTCGGTACCGGGATTGATCGGAATCCACTGATCGGCGTGGATCGCCGTCGGGTTGTAGTCCGGCGAGATGACGATGATCTTCGCGCCGCGCCACTTCGCTTCCCACAGGTAATGCGCGTCCGGAATGCGCGTCACGTTCGGGTTGAAGCTCCACAGCACGATGTAGTCCATTTCGAACCAGGCATCGAGCGAGGTGCCGACGTTGGGAATGCCGTAGGCGAGGGTGGCGCCGGTGAACATGTCGCCGACCGCGCTCGAGGGATAGAGGCGGATCGCACCGAGCAGGGAACCCAGGCGCAAGGGGCCGGCGCGCCGGCCCTGGGAGAGGATGCCGGTACCGGTGTAGAGCATGAGGCTGCCGGGTCCGTGCTGGGCGAGCGTGTCCACCACCTTGTCGGCAATCTCGTTCATCGCCTGGTCCCAGGAGATGCGCTGCCACTTGCCCTCGCCGCGCACGCCCGCGCGCTTCAGCGGATACAGTAACCGGTCCTTCTCGTACATCGCCTGCGAGTGGATCGTGCCCTTGTTGCAGCCGCGCGGATTGGGGTCGGGGATGTCGAGGTTGATTTGCGGGTATTGCGCCAGCTGCTCCTCGCGCATCACCGTGCCGTCCTTCGCGAACACGCGGAACGCGCAGTTGCCCTGGCAGTTGGAGCAATGGAAGGCGAAACCCGCGGCGTCGCCGCGCGTGGCGGCGAATTCCTTGCGGTAAAAATCCTCCCAGGCGCGATAGGGATAGCTCGACAGCGGGTCGTTCACGTCCTGGATGCGTGCCAGCAGCTCGTCGGGCAGGCCGGCGAGCAGGCCGCAGAAACCGGCGCCGGTCAGCTTCAGAAAATCGCGTCTGTCCACCATCGCGTTGCCTCTTTCGTTCTATTTTCCCGGTGCGCGCAGCAGCAACTCGACCGCCGCGCGCGCCTCGGGGCTGAACCAGTCGTACTCGCCGAGCACCTTGTAAGCGATGCGTCCGTCGGCGCCGATCAGATAGGTCGTCGGCACGCCCGGCACGCTGTACTGCCGGCCGACCAGCCCGTCGCGGTCGTGCCATACCGGAAAGCTGATTTCGAGCAACTCCGCGAAATCGCGCACGGTCTTAAGCGGCGCCTGGTCCTGCGACACCGCCAGCACGACGAGACCGCGGCCCTTGTACGTCCGATACAACTGCTCCATCGCCGGCATTTCCTTGCGGCACGGTGGACACCAGGTGGCCCAGAAATTGAGCAGCACCACCTTTTTCCCGTTCACGTCGCTGAATCGCGCCGGTTTGTCCTGCAGGTCCCGGGCGATGAAATCGGCCGCGGCGACCGTGCCCTTCACGGGCTTCAATTCACCCTTCGCGGCGTCGGCCGGAACGGCAGCGACTGCCGCCAGTGCGGCCGCGAGGCCCAGCGCCGCGAGCTTCGGTTGACGATCCCTCCGCCGGAGGGATAGCGTCAGAGTCATCCCGCCCGCCCTCGCCGCAAGCCGGTCGTGTCTGTGAGTCCCGAGACTTCGGGCAGGCGGCTCATGCGCCACTGCGTCATGCCGCCGTCCAGGTTCCGGGCGAGCTTGAACTCGCGCACCAATGCCTCGTACACCGCCGGATCGCCTTCGTCGGTGACGATCACCGTGGGTTTGTAGCGGTCGAACGCCGCGCCCTTTTCGAGCGGCAGCTTCAGGTGCACCGCCTGCGGCAAGTGGCCGTCCTCGAACTCCGCCGCTTCGCGCAGATCCACCAGCTGGTACCGCGCGGGCGCTTCGCGGATCGCCCGGTAGAGATCCGCGGCGGCGACCTGCTGTTGGCCGGCGAGCGCCGCTTGCTGCGCCTTCGAGCCCTGGAAGAGCAGCGCCGCAACGAGGGCGGCGATGAGACCGAGATAGAACACATGCCAGCGAAGATTCATTGTGATTTTCTCCTAGCGCTAATCGTTCGCGAGGTTGAGCGATCGGCTGCGTACTTCCGAAACCTTCCGCCACCGTCCCCAGTAGAGAACGAAGGCGGTACCCATGCCGACACCGAAGAAGGTCATGCCCATGGCGAAGCTGCCGACCGAGAGCGTCGGGAAGCCCGCCATGAACGCGCCGGTGGTGCAGCCGCCGCCGAGGAGCGCGCCGAGCATGATGAGAAAGCCGCCCGCGAACACCGCCGCGCCACGGCTCTTCATCCCCGTGGGAAACGCCGATTCCCACAGCGGCGTTACCGGCACGTTGCGATAACTGCCCGAAACGAGCGCGCTCGCCGCCGCACCGGCGAAGATGCCGATGACCAGCGTCGCGCGCCAGGCGGTGGTGTCATCGAGCGCCGGCACGCTCGCGAGTACATGCCCGAAGGGTTTTGCCGCGTAGGCCGCGAGCGACGCGAAACCGCCGGAAATGCCGAGGTATTGCCCTTGCGCCGTGGCCGCGAGGATCACGAGTCCGGCGAGCACGCCGGTCGAGACGAAACCCCACTCACGCCTGAGGAGCGTACCGCGCGTTTCCGCGGCCTCGAAACGCTTGCCGGGATCGAGCCGGTCGGCCAGTGCGACCATGAGGAGCACGAACACGCCGAGGGTGACGGCCAGCGATCCGTAGGACACGTCGAGCACGAGCGGCAAGGTCATGCTCTGCGGATAGGCGCGGACGCCCCACTCCGGCAGGTATGGAAACACGGCATCGAACGCGAACACGCCGAGGAACATGCCGAGCACCCCGAGACCGATCAACCATTTTCCGGCGGCCGCCCGGGCCGCGCAGGTGCCGGGTCAGAAGCCCCCGAGCCCCATGCCGACGCCGAACAGCACGCCGCCGACGAAATGCCCCATTCCGAAATACGCGTTCACGCGCGGCGCGAGCTGTTCGATGCCCGCGAGATCGGCGAGCCCGAGTCCGAGCGCCGTCACGGCCAGCGCGGTGAACATGAATTTCATGGGCTTGAGATCCTGCAGGAGCAGTGTGCCCATGATGCGCGAATAGCGCGTGAGCCCCCCGCGGTGCAACACGAAACCGAAGACCGCGCCGGTTGCCAGACCACCCAGTATTGCGTTCATGGTTGTCTCCTCACTTTTCGATCGGCAGGCGCGGGTCGGCGGACCACTCTTCCCACGAGCCGGTGTACTCGACCACGTTGTCGTAGCCGATGAGCCGCATGGCCAGCGCCATGTCGGTCGAGCGGCCGATGCCGGTCTGGCAGTAGGTCACGACCTTGGTGTTCTTGTCGATGCCGCGCTGTTTGAGCGCCTTCTCGAGCTGCTCGGCGGTCTTGAACGTGTTCACCTTGTCGGAGAACTTGGTCCATTCGAGGTGTACCGCGCCGGGAATGTGGCCGCCGCGCGAGGCGCCGGGGCGCACGTCCTTGCCGATGTACTCGTTAAACGAGCGCGTATCCACGATGACGGCATCCTTGGCGCGCAGGCTCTTCTCGACCGACGCGCGCGTGATGACCTTGGCGGGGTGCTCCTTGGCGAGGAAGCGCTTCTTCTCGACGACGGGCACATCCTGTGTCACGGGGCGACCCTCCTTCAGCCACTTGCGGAAACCGCCGTTCAGCACTTTGACGTTCTTGTGACCGAAGAAATCGAGCACGAACCACACGCCCGAGGCCGACGGTCCCTCGCCGCCGTCGTACACCACGACCTGCGTGTTATTGTCGATGCCGGCCTCGCCGAAAATCCGTTCCGCGTCGGCGTTGCTCAGGGGATGGCCGCTCTTCTTGCGCTCGTCGAGCTTGGCGAGATCGACGTAGAAGACGTTGACCGCCCCGGGGATGTGGGCGCGCTGGTAGCCCGCCGGGTCCACGGCGTCCACCAGCCGCACGTTCGGCTGATTGACGATCTTGGCGAGCTCCTCGGTCTCGATCAGCAACTCGGGACGGGCATAACCCGCCGCCCAGGCGGTCGTTGCAAGAAAACCGAAGCCCAAGACGACCAGGATGCGGGCAACGGCTCTACCTGAATTTCGCATTACTCTTCCTCCGTCTCTAGAAGACACGACAACGTGACTGAATAAACGTGGTTACATCTGACACCGCTTTCGGGATCCGGCCCCGCCCGGGGGCCGCAACGTCACAGTCATCCCTTGAAGAATTCCTTCGAGCCCGGCGGTTTCAGGATGTTTAGCTGGGAAATCTGGACCCGATCGCCGTTCTTGTCCGGCACGATCTTCCCGTACAGCTCGACCTCGAGCCCGTAGGCCTCGTCGAGACGCTCCTGCTGGATGCCGCTCCCCGCCAGGTCGATGGCGTAGCTGTCGCCTTCCTCGGTCCAGAACACCATCCGGTCGGCCCATCGGAGATAGCACTCGCCGATCTTGCCCTTCTCGGCGCATTGCTGTCCGACGATCCGTCCCTTGATTTTGGCGGCTTCCTCGCCGAAGGCCGCGCCTGCAAACACGAATAACGTCGCGGCGATAAATGTCCAACGCAGTCCGGTTTTCATGACTTTCCCCCGTCTCCTCCGTCCGCTTGCAGGCCGCCTTGCATTACTCTAATATTCAAACGAATGTTTGAATTTATAGCGGGGCCCGCGCGGTGTGTCAAGCCTGTTTCCGCCGTGAACGCCGGCGGACAACCGGCGTCGACCCCTTGTCCGGTTAACCGGAATTGAATGGTGCCTGGATCATGTGCGAGCTACTCGGTATTTCAAGCACACAGCCTGGGAATCCACAGGCCCTGTTGCAGGCATTTCGCCGCCGCGGCGGCGAAATCGCCGACAATCCCGACGGCTGGGGGATCGCCTATTTGCACGACGGACGTTTCGCGCTTCACAAGGAACCCGTACCGGCGGCGCACAGCCAGCGATTCATCGAACTCACCGCCTCGATACGCACCGATCTGCTGATCGGACATGTACGCAAGGCGCGCCTTCCGCGCATCAACACGCTCGCCAACACGCACCCATTCCAACACGCGTGCTGCGACCGGGAATGGGTGTTTGCGCACAACGGTCTGGTCCCCGAAGCAATCGAGCTGGCGCGCCGCGCGCCGCGCCTGCCGTGCGCGCCGGCCGGTGAAACCGATTCGGAACACGCCTTTTGTCACCTGCTTGAGAATATTTCTCGCAACTTTTACGAAGCGCCGACGACGGGCATGGAACCGTGGTTCAAGGCGCTCGCCGCGCTGAGCGGACTGATCGCTGCACACGGAAAATTCAATTTTCTCATCTCCGAGGGGATCCACCTCATCGCCTACGGCCACGACCGCCTGCATTACCGCGAGCACCACGAAAGTGAAGAGGTTCAAGAGACGTGGATTGCCACCGAACCGCTCACTGCCGAACCTTGGCAGCCGTTTGAGAGAGGAGAGCTTCGTATTTACCGCGGAGGCCGGCTGATCAACCGTGTGCTGACGCCTCGCGAAACTGTATCGGAAATATCCACGAGCGATCACTCCCTAAATGCGGCGTAACTATCATGACCTCGGACACCTCCCCAAAAAAACAGATTTTCACGCATTTCGCCCAGATCGCGAAGGCAATAGCGAGCCCGAGCCGGCTCGAGCTGCTCGAGGCCCTTGCCCAGGGTGAGCGCTCGGTCGAGAAACTCGCCGATGCGACAGGCATATCCGTCGCTAACACGTCGCATCATTTGCAGGTGTTGCGCGAAGGCGGCCTCGTTCGCTCGCGCAAGGAAGGCCAACAGGTTATCTATCGCCTTTCGGACGATGAGATTCCGCAAATGCTGGGATGCCTGCGACGTGTGGGCGAAAGACACCTTGCGGAAGTAGAACTCGTTGTGCGTGAGCACTTCGCCAGCGAAGACGGGCTGCGGGCCGTCACCCACCAGGAACTGACAGCGTTGTTGAAATCCGGCGACGCCATGGTCATCGACGTGCGCCCGCCGGAGGAATACGAGGCCGGACATATCGCGGGCGCAGTCAACATTCCGCTCAAGCTTTTGTCGCAGCACCTGGCCGACTTCCCGCGCCGCAAGGAAGTCGTCGCCTATTGCCGTGGTCCTTACTGCATGCTGGCGGTCGAGGCCGTCAAACGTCTGCGCAAACGCGGCTATCGCGCCCGTCGCCTGGAAGAAGGTTTCCCCGAATGGAAAGCCGAGGGCCGGCCGGTAGCGGTCGGCAAGTGAGCATCCCGTCCCTGTAACCCATTCATTAAGGAGATTTTCATGAAACTGCGTTATTCGACCTGGATCGCCGCTGTTCTGGTATCGATCGTCGCCCCCGTCTGGACCACGGCCGACGCGCTGGCCGGACCGCCCGGAAACACCAAGCTCGGCAACCAAAAGGTCCTGACCCTGATCAGTCGCGACCCGCCGTGGGTGCGTTGTAACAACAACATGCAGGTTGCCGCGGAGCTGACGAATATCTACCGGGTTCCGGTCCAGGTCATTCCTCACGCGCTGGCCGGTCCGGGCGCCAAGGCGCCGGCGGTGTACTGGGGCGACGAGCTGATCGCCGAGGACGGCGGCAAGGGGAACGGCATGGTCAGCTTCACCGAGATGGCCGATGTCATGGAGATCGAAGGCGTGCCGAAGCATTCCACGACCGGGCGGTTGATGGCGGAGCCGAAAGCGAAGCACGACGCCCTGAAGGAAGCGATCAAGGACGTGAAATAGGCGCACAATCGGCCGGGCGCCCGACGGGCGTTTCGAGATCGATCGGGCGGGACCCATCATATTCACAACGTGTCAGTGAGATTCCTATGGCCCATATTGTGATACTCGGCGCTGGATTGGGCGGCATGCCCGCCGCCTACGAGTTGCGCGAAGCGCTCGACCGCAAACACGACATCACCGTGGTCAATGCGGAGGAGCATTTCCAGTTCGTGCCGTCGCTGCCCTGGCTCGCGGTCGGCTGGCGCAAGCGCGAGGACATCATCCTGCCGCTCGCGCCGATTCTCGAACGGCATGGCATCCGTTTCATCGCCGGCGCGGTCGAGAAAATTCACCCCGGGGACAACCGGCTGGAGCTGCAGGGCGGGCGCGAGGTCCGTTACGACTATCTCGTGATCGCGACCGGCGTGCGCTTCGTCTTCGAGGACGTGCCGGGCCTCGGGCCGGACCGGGGCCATACCCAATGGATCGGCAGCGCGGATTACGCCGAGCGCTGTTACGCAGATGTCCGGAAACTCATCGCCGATCCCGGCCCGGTGCTCGTCGGTGGTGTGCAATACGCGAGCTGCTTCGGGCCGGCCTACGAGTACGCCGCGATCCTCGACACAGTGCTGCGCCAACACCACGTGCGCGACCGCGTGCCCATGACATTCGTCACCAGCGAACCGTACATCGGGCACCTCGGTATCGGTGGCGTCGGCGACACCAAGGGCATCGTGGAACACGAGTTCCGCGACCGCCACATCAAGTGGATCACCAACGCCAAGGTCACAAAGATCGAGCCCGGCAAGCTGTTCGCCGAAGAGGTTGACTCGAAGGGCCAGGTCGCGGACCGGCACGAGCTCGCCTTCAAGCACGCCATGTTCCTGCCCGCCTTCCGGGGCATCGAGCCGGTCGCGACGGTGGAAGGTCTTGCGAACCCAAAGGGTCTGGTGATCGTGGACGAGCACCAGCGCAATCCGAAATACCCGAACGTCTACGCCGTGGGCGCGTGCATCGCGCTTCCGCCGGTCGATCCCACTCCGGTGCCGACCGGACCACCCAAGACCGGCTACATGATCGAAACGATGGTTACCGCCGCCGTGAACAACATCCGCGCGGAACTCACCGGGGGCGTGCCCAGCGCCCAGGCAACCTGGAACGCTTTCTGCATCGCCGATTTCGGCGACACCGGCATGGTGTTCATCGCCCAGCCGCAGATGCCGCCGCGCAATGTCACCTGGTCCGCGGCCGGCCGGTGGGCGCACTGGGCGAAGATCGCCTTCGAGAAGTATTTCATGCGCAAGATGCGCAAAGGCGTGACCGAGCCGATCTTCGAGAAATGGGCGATGAAACTGCTCGGTCTCGCCCGCCTCAAGCCCTGACACCGGCGCATCGCCACAAAGTGCCCGGGCACCGGGAAAAACGTACTTAGCTACAGGAAGAAATGCTACATGCAAGGTAAGACCGTGATTATTCTGGGCGGCGGCATCGGCGGCACGGTCGCAGCCAGCCGGCTGCGCCAATCGCTTTCACGTGAACACCGCGTCGTCCTTGTCGAGCGCGAACAAAACCACCTGTTCCAGCCCTCGCTGCTCTGGCTCATGGTGGGCGACCGGCAGCCGCAACAGATCCAGCGGCCGGTCGAGCGTCTCGCACGCCGTGGCATCGAGGTGATACGCGGTACCGTTGAACGCATCGATCCCGCCCGCCGCGCGGTCACGGTCAACGGCATGGAGCTGACTGCGGATTATCTGGTGGTTGCGCTCGGCGCCGAGTACGCGGCGGAAACCGTTCCCGGGCTTACGCTCGCCGGCCACAACTTCTACACCCTTTCCGGTGCGCAATCACTGCGCGAGGCTGTTCTCGGGCTGCGCAGCGGGCGCATCGCCGTGTTGGTAAGCGCCCTGCCCTTCAAATGCCCGGTGGCGCCGTACGAGGCGGCGATGCTGCTCGAAGCTGATCTGCGGCGACGCGGACTGCGTGACCGAGTCAGCGTGGACGTCTATACACCCGAACCCGGTCCGATGCCGAGCGCCGGTCCGGAGGTGTCAGCCATGTTGCGCGGCATGGTCGAAGCCAAAGGCATCGGCTTCCATGCCGAACATGTCGTCGAGCGTCTGGACCCAGCAACCCGACAGATGCATTTCAAAAATGGCGCCAGCGCCAACTGCGATGTACTCGCCTATACCCCGCCGCACCGGGTGCCGGCCGTGGCGCGCGAATCGGGACTCACGGGCGAATCGGGCTGGGTGCCTGCGAACCGGCAGACGCTCGAGACGAAGTTCGCCGGCGTCTACGCCATCGGCGACGCCACTGGCATTCCGCTTGTCACTGGCAAACCGTTGCCCAAGGCGGGCGTGATCGCGCACGGCGAAGCGGAAACGGCGGCGCACCAAATTGTCCGCGCAATTACCGGAAAGGGTGAACCGCGCGTATTCGACGGCCGCGGCGCGTGCTTCGTCGAGATCGGCGACGGGCGCGCCGGCTTCGGTCGTGGAAATTTCTACGCCGAGCCGCGACCCGAGGTGCGGCTGCATCCGCCCTCCCGCTGGCTGCACTGGAGCAAGGTTCTCTACGAGAAATACTGGCTATGGCGCTGGTTCTGACAAACCCTGGAGATCACCGTGAAACACCTGTTTATCCTCAACGATCAGCCCTACGGCACCGAACGCAGTTACAACGGCATTCGGCTGGCGCGCGAACTCCTGAAAAACATGGACGCCGGCAACGAAGTAAAAATCTTTCTGATCGGCGACGCCGCTTCCTGCGCCAAAAACAACCAAAAGGTGCCGCAGGGGTATTACAACATCGGGCAAATGCTTGAGATGACCATGCGCCACGGCGCCGAAATCGGCGTGTGCGGCACCTGCATGGACGCGCGCGGCATCGCCGACGCCGATCTCGTCGCGGGGTCGGTGCGCGGCAGCATGGCCATGCTCGCGGCCTGGACCGATTGGGCCGACAAGACGCTCGTGTTCTAGGTCCGGCGGGCGACTAAAGCCGCGCGCGCACGATCTCCGCGATCTCGCCGTCCGCGAGGACGGTGGGATTGGTTTTCATGCTCGAGCCGCGCGCGTTGACGACGATTTTTTGAACATGCCGCTCTTGAACGCCGTAGGCGCCGAGGCGCTTGAGCGCCAGGCGTTCCGTCCACTCATGCAGCGCCTCTACCAGCCTCCGGTGCGCCTCGACATTCGTTAGTGTCGGCTGACGAGACAGCAACCGGCCTACCTCGGCATATTTCCCAAGCGCGGGCGATGTTGGCGTGCGCGCACGCAGTGCCCGGATGTTCATTTCGGTCGCCGTCGCCACCAGCGTCCCGCACACCACGCCGTGCGGAATCGGGAAAAATGCACCGAGTGGCGAGGCCAACCCGTGCACCGATCCCAAACCTGCCTGCGCCAGCGTGATGCCGGATAGCAGCGAGCCATAAGCCATGGCCGCGCGTCCGCGTTGTGCGTCTTCTGAATTGCCGCCTCCGTAGGCGGCAAAAAATCCGTCGCGCACCGCCCCCATGCCGGACCAGGCGAGCGCATCGGTAAACGGATTGGCATTGATCGATACGTACGATTCGAGCAGCTGGGTGAAGGCGTCCATGCCGTTGGCGGCAATGACCTCCGGCGGACAGGTCGCGAGCAGCTCCGGGTCTACCAGCGCGACCTCGGCCACGAGCTTATCGTCGCGAAAGGATTTCTTGTAGCCGTTCTCGCCCTGTACCGAGAGCACGGCGTTCTTGGTCGCCTCGCTGCCGGTGCCGGCCGTGGTCGGCACGGCAATAAACGGGGTGGCCGGTCCTTTATAAGGAATGTCGCGCCCGACCCCTTCGAGATGGTCCAACACCGAATTGCCGGGTTGAAGCAGACCGGCAATGGCCTTGGCGGCATCGAGCGCACTGCCACCGCCAATGCCAACGACGACGTCGATGCCTTTGCGCCGAAACTCGGCGACGGCGTTGTCCACGAGCGCCGGCGAGGGCTCGCCCTCGACCGCCATGGATTCAAACGCGATACCTGCCGCCCGCAGGCCGTCGACGATCAGCGGCCAGTTTTTCGAGGCCCGCAGGGATTTGTTGCCGGTCACCAGCAGTGCGTGTTTGCCGTACCCGGTGACAATGCCGGGCAGGTCCTTGAGCCGTCCGGCGCCAAAAACGACGCGCGGCAGGCGTGAAACGGAAAACCCGCGGGACAGGGACGTGCCGTCTGCGGTGCTGAGGGATGCAAAACCATGGTACATGGATGTACCGCCTATGGTGCCGAGGGACGCAAACCCTGATACAGGGACGTATCGATTAGGGTGCTGAGGGATGCAAAACCGCCAGCGGGAAACATCAGGCTTTCGGATACAGGCCCTTGTAGGAAACGCCCTGGCGCGGACCGACCATCCACGACGCCACGGTGTCGCGCCACTTTAAATAATGCGCCGTATTCTTGTGCGCGACGGCATCCTCCGCGCTGACATAGGCCTCGTACAGCCCGAACTTCGTCGGGTCGTCGGCCGATTGCAGAATGTCGAACCGCCGGTTACCCGGTTCGCGCACCGAGCCCTCGTGGTTTAAACGACTGGCCTCGATGAAGTCGTGGACATGCTCGGGCTTTACCTGGACGTGGACGATCGTCACGTGCATAGAGCTTCTCCTTGCGCTAGCGCCCCAGATGCTTCTGGATAAACACCGCCGCGCGCTGGATGGCGTCCTTCGCGGCGAGGTCATCGGCAAAGGTACGCACGTTGGTCGGGCGGAAATCGAACGCCCGGCCCACGCCCGGATAGACGACATAGGTGATAGGGCGACCCTTCTGGCGCAGGGTGTCTACCGATGAATCGATCACGCGCTTGCGCTGGTATTGCTCCTGCTCGCCGACGAACACCATCGCCGGTACGTCGAAGTCGTTTATTTCCGGCGCATACGAATACACCTGCAACGCCTCGGGCGCGTTCGGGTCCTGCCAGTGCGGGTAATAGGCCACATAACAGGCGATGTCCTTCTTCTGCCGCGCTTTCGTCACCGCGAGCTTGAGCGTGTAGTAACCGCCACGGGTATGCGCATAGGTGCAGACTTTCCGGCCCGATATATCCGGCAGCTTCAGGAAGGCGTCGAGACCGGCGTTCAGATCGTCTTCCAGCGCATAGTCGTGCTGGACGGGCATTTTCTCGATGAATCGCCCGGTATAAAGATCGGGGGCATAGACGACAAATCCGCGCGCGGCGAGGCGCACGATGTGCAGGTTCACGATCTCGTCTAGCCCGCGGCGGCCGTGCACGAACAGCACGCCCGGATATTTCTTGCCATCCTTCGGTCGGGCCAGCAGTACCGGTACCTCGACATCGCCAACGCGGTAAGAAAGGCTGCGCGTCTCGACCGGATGATTGACGGGCTTCTGCAACACGCCCTCGTTCCACCAGGCCTCATCCCACCACCATTCACCGCGCGCGTCGTACTTTTTATCGCTCTTGTTGCCGTCCGCCGCGAACACCGTCGGTGACAGTGCCAACAGGCATGCCAACCCGGCGCCAACCATATTGCGTAACAGCAACATCGCTCCCCCTGGGTGATGATTTCTGAATCTTATTTGGTGAAATCCGGGCGGCGCCCGGGTTCAGCACTGCTCCCACGGCAAGCCGCGAAAGCGCCAGCCGCCGAGGGTGCTGCGATGATGGTGCTCGTCGAGGTCGCCCTCGAAGCCCTCGACGACGTTGTACACCTCGGTCAAACCGTCACGGACCAGCACCTCGCCGGCCTCGAGGGAACGTTTGCCGCTGCGGCAGATGAGCACCACCGGCACGCTGCTGACGTCGTGCATATGACTTGCACCGCCCAGCATCAACTGGCGCACCTCGCGCACAAAATGCGGATTGATCTTCCAGTCCGGCTCATCGATCCAGGGAATATTGATGGACCCGGCCGGGTGGCCGATGAACAGGTACTCCATGTGCGAGCGCACATCGACAAACAGCGCGCGCGGGTTTGCCTGTAGCAGGTCGTGCGCCTGCTGGGGAGTAAGCGATCGGACTTTGGTGGCCTTGGTCACAGAGTGCGCAGCTCGCGAATCTGACTAAAAGCCTAGCAAAATCAGGTGAAATGGGCCACGCGGCTCTATCTATAAACAGGCCTGCAAGACTACGGCCGGTCGAATACCTCCGCCGGCAGCGCCAGATTAAGCTCCAGGTCGTCCATCAGCACCAGATCGACCGGGACACCATTACGGTCGCGGGCCTCGACCTTGAGCGGCATGAGCGCGGCCGCGTCGAGCCACAGGTCGAAACGATGCACCCTGTCCACCTCGGCATGATCGCGACCGACAACGCGCAGATGCAACGCCGTGCGGCCGTTCAACGGCTCTTCGCCGAGGACCTCCGTAACACCCTGCTGCCGAAGCTGGAGCACATGGTCCAACAGCGCCCCGATATCCGAACGGTCGACGCGATGCTTGCCGGCGCTGGAAAGCAGCCAGTTATCCGGGCTGAGGGTGAAGCCCGGTCCCGACGGGCCGAAGGGCCATAGCTGCACCGCTTTTTTCTCCAGGCTGTAGATCAGCACCATGCCGGCGTAAGGACGGTGGAAATCCATCCGTACCCAGCCGGGCTTGCGGTAGACATAACGAATAACCTCCCGGAAGGCGCCGCCCGTAGTTTCGGACGAGCGCAGCGTTACCCGATAGGTTTCGATCGATGCGAAGCGCGCCAACGCCTCGTCGAGGGTGTCGGCGCTCGCCGGGCCGGGGCTGGCGGCAAGTACCATGAGCGCAAATACCCTATTCCACGACCTCAAGAACCCCCTCCATGCCCTTCTCCCGGTGACTCTCGAAAAAGAGCAACTTCTTGGAACAGGAGAAGTCGTAACGACCCGGCTGGCGGATGGTGAAACGGATGGTGCGCGGCTCCGTGCCCAGGTCTTCATCGAGATCGATTTTCTCGGCCGGGATGCGCAGTGCGATGGCATGCGGAACAAGGCCCGGCTCTTTGCTGACCGCCAGTTCCACCGGCCGATCCGCCTTTACCACGATATGGTCGGGGCGGAAAAAATATCCGCCGGCAAGAACCGACAGGCGCTGAATACCGTCGTTGTCGACAGAGGCTTCAACTCGCTCACCGGACGCTGCAGGGGATAAGGCGGCGACAAACAGCGCCGTGGCCAGCGTTGTTACCGACTTGCTCATAACCACCTCCTGGCGCTACCGCCTGGATGACCTTGAGAAAGATTCTTTCAAGTATAAGTGGGCGGGGGAAAGTGGCGGTTACCTGGGATGATTCTTGTACGCCGTCTGTGGGTACTGACCGTTTGCCGCCATTTCTATGGCTCACAAAGCAAAAGGGGCCCGCGAGGGGACCCTTTTGCTTTGAATGGCGCGCCCGGAGAGGCTACTCGGCGCATCCCTGCGCCTCGCCCCTTGCGGGGCCGCCGCTGCGCGGCGTTCGGCATCGCTCCCGGCGACGCTCGTCGAACCGTTTATTATTCCGTCGGGAGTTCGAATCTCCCCCAAAACGAACCCATCAACGACAAAGGGCCCGCAAGGGGCCCTTTGTCGTTGATTATGGCGCGCCCGGAGAGATTCGAACTCCCGACCCTCAGGTTCGTAGCCTGATACTCTATCCAGCTGAGCTACGGGCGCGTAAAGCGGCGGATTATACAGGAAACTAAGAAGAATGGCGGAGAGAGAGGGATTTGAACCCTCGATACGCTTTTGGCGTATACACCCTTAGCAGGGGTGCGCCTTCGACCACTCGGCCATCTCTCCTTGATAGGGATCGCGCCGGCAAGAATACCTGCCGGCGCGGAAGGCGTAAAGCGTTCTTAGCCCTCTGCCACGTCCTTCGTGTGAACGATGCCCGCTTCCTTTTCCTTCTTGATGCGCTCGTAAATTTCTTCGCGATGCACCGGAATTTCCTTCGGCGCGTTCACACCGATGCGGACCTGATTGCCCTTGATGCCGAGCACGGTAACCTGAACGTTATCACCGATGTTCAGCGTTTCACCGATCCGTCTGGTAAGAATCAACATTTGCTACTCTCCTTTTTACACTGCAAACACCCCGCGTCCTTGACCCCAAATGCGGATGGCACTCCGTGCCAACCGACTCCCTCCGGTGATTCTGTTCCGCGGTGCACCCACCCCATGGGCACGCCCGGACCATTCTTGTTTTTAGACCGTTTTTAAACCGGAGCTATTCAACGCCGGCGCAGTATACACCGGCCACTCTTTAAAACCCGTGGATTTCGATGCAGGTTCTGTGCCAGCCGTCCTTCAGGCGGCGGGGGCTTTATCCAGCCCAAACGCGCTATGCAGCGCCCGCACGGCCAATTCCAGGTATTTCTCGTCCACCACCACCGAAATCTTTATCTCCGAAGTCGAGATCATCTGGATGTTGATGCCCTCGTCCGCCAGGGTCTTGAACATCTGGCTGGCGATGCCGGCGTGCGAACGCATGCCCACGCCGACGACGGAGATTTTCACGATCTTGTCGTCGCCCGTTACCTCGCGCGCCTTCAGGTCCTTCGCGACCCGCTGCAGTATATCGAGCGCCTTCTTGTAATCCGCGCGGTGCACGGTGAAGGTAAAGTCGGTGGTGCCGTCGGCGCCGACGTTCTGCACAATCATGTCGACATTGATATTCCCCTTGCCGATGTCGCCCAGAATCTGCGCGGCGATACCCGGCTTGTCCGGCACGCCCCGGATCGTGATCTTGGCCTCGTCGCGGTTGAAGGCGATGCCTGAAATAAGCGGCGCTTCCATCTCGTTTTCCTCGTAGGTAATGAGCGTGCCGGGCCCTTCCTCGAAGGACGACAGCACGCGCAGCGGAACCTTGTACTTGCCGGCAAACTCGACCGAGCGGATCTGTAACACCTTGGAGCCGAGCGATGCCATCTCGAGCATCTCCTCGAAGGTGATCTTGTCGAGCCGGCGCGCCTGCGGCACCACGCGCGGATCGGTGGTGTAGACGCCGTCAACGTCGGTGTAGATCTGGCACTCGTCGGCCTTGAGCGCCGCGGCGAGCGCGACGCCGGTAGTGTCGGAGCCGCCGCGCCCGAGCGTGGTGATGTTGCCGTGCTCGTCCACACCCTGGAAGCCGGCGACCACGACCACGCGTCCCTGCTGTAGGTCGTCGCGCATGCGCGTCTCGTCGATCTTGAGGATGCGCGCCTTGCCGTAGGCGTTGTCGGTGAGAATGTGCACCTGGCTGCCGGTGTAGGAACGCGCCGGACAGCCGATCTTCTCGAGCGCCATGGACAGCAGCGCGATCGTCACCTGCTCGCCGGTCGCGATCGCGACGTCGAGCTCGCGCGCCGGCGGCTCGGCATGAACGCTCTTGGCAAGTTTGATCAGGCGATCGGTCTCGCCGCTCATGGCGGACACGACCACGACCATGTCGTGGCCGGCGGCGCGGAAGCGCTTCACCTTTTCGGCGACCGCCATGATGCGTTCGGGGCTCCCCACCGAGGTGCCGCCGTATTTCTGGACAATCAGTGCCATGGAAACGTCGGGGGACGATTCAAAGGGCGCAAATTATGGGTGCTTTTGCCCTTTGAGTAAACAGCAAAGGGGGATTTTTAAAGCGATCAGACCCTATTTCAGCCGCACTTCGACCCAGCCGGGCACGTCCGCGAGCGCGCCGTCGAGTCCCGCCGGGTCGTTGCCGCCCGCCTGGGCCATGTCCGGGCGCCCGCCGCCCTTCCCGCCCACCCTGGCGGCGACCTGGTTCACCAGCTCGCCCGCGTGGACCCGGGTGACGAGGTCCTTGGTGACGCCGGCGATGAGCGTCACCTTGTTGTCCGCGACCGCGGCCAGCACGATCGCCGCCGGCGCGAGCTTGTCCTTGAGCCGGTCCATGGCCTCGCGCAACGCCTTGGGGTCAGCTCCGTCCATGCGCGCGGCCAGCACCTTGATGCCCCTCACCTCGCGCACCTGCCTCATGATGTCGGTCGCACCGCCGCTCGCGAGCTTTCCGCGCAACTGCTCGATCTCTTTTTCAAGCTGCCTGGCGCGCGCGAGCAGCTGCTCGACCTTGCGTGCGGCGTCGTCGCGGCTGGTGCGCACGAGGTCGGCCACCGCCTGCAATTTCGATTCGGACTCGCGCATGTAGGCCAGCGCGTTTTCGCCCGTCACCGCCTCGATGCGGCGCACACCGGCGGCGACCCCGCCCTCGGAGACGATTTTGAACAGGCCGATGTCGCCGGTGCGGCGCACGTGGGTGCCGCCACAAAGCTCGATGGAATCGCCGATATTGAGCACGCGCACTTCGGTGCCGTATTTCTCGCCAAACAACGCCATCGCGCCTTCCTTACGCGCCGCGTCCATGCCCATCACGCGCGTGCGGGTGTCTTCGTTGAGCAGGATTTGCGCGTTGACGCGGCGCTCGATCTCGGCAACCTGCTCCGCCGTCATCGGCTCGAAGTGCGAGAAATCGAAGCGCGTGCGGCGCTCATCCACCACCGAACCCTTTTGCTGCACATGCGGCCCGAGCACGTCGCGCAGCGCCTTGTGCATCAGGTGCGTCGCCGAGTGGTTGCGCATGGTCGCGCGTCGAGCCGATTCGCCGACGTCAGCGGTGACACGATCGCCGACCTTCAGGGTACCCGACTCGACCCGACCCTTGTGAACGAACGCCTGTCCGACTTTTTGCGTGTCCTCGACGCGAAACAGGGTATTACCGACGCGCAGCACGCCCCGGTCGCCGACCTGGCCGCCGGATTCCGCATAGAACGGCGTGCGGTCAAGCACCACGTTGCCGGCTTCGCCGGTGCGCAGGCTGTCGGCCCTGGCCTGATCGTCGCCGCGCGTAAGCAGCAATACCTGACCTTCGTCCGTCAGCCGCTCGTAACCGGTGAATTGAGTCGGCCGGTCCACGTTCACCGCACCCATGTCCGCGGTCTTGAAGCTGCTCGCGGCGCGGGCGCGCTCGCGTTGCGCCTCCATCTCGCGCTCGAAGCCGACCATGTCGATCTTGAGGTTACGCTCCAGCGCCACATCGCGCGTGAGATCCACCGGGAATCCATAGGTGTCATAGAGCTTGAAGATCACCTCGCCCGGAATGGTGTCGCCTTTGAGCGCGGCGATGTCCTGATCGAGAATGCGCAGGCCCTGTTCCAGCGTTTCGGCAAAACGCTCTTCTTCCTGGCGCAGGACACGCTCTACCTGAGACTGTGCCTTGGCCAGCTCGGGGTAGGCGTCGCCCATCTCGCGCACCAGCGGCGCCACCAGCTTGTAGAAAAACGCCTCGCGCGCGCCGAGCTTGTTGCCGTGGCGGATGGCGCGGCGGATGATGCGCCGCAGCACGTAGCCGCGGCCCTCGTTCGAGGGCAACACGCCGTCGGTGATCAGGAACGCCGCCGAGCGGATGTGATCGGCGACGACGTTAAGCGAATGACTCTTGCGGTCGTCGGTACCGATGGCTTCGGCGGCCGCATGGATAAGCGCGAGGAACAGGTCGATTCCGTAGTTACTGTGCACGCCTTGCATGACCGCGCTGATGCGTTCGAGCCCCATGCCGGTGTCCACCGAGGGTTTCGGCAGCGGCGCGAGTTTGCCCTTGGCGTCGCGGTTGTACTGCATGAACACCAGATTCCAGATTTCGACGTAACGGTCGCCGTCCTCGTCCGGCGAGCCGGGCGGGCCGCCGGGCACGTGCGCGCCGTGGTCGTAGAACACCTCTGAACAGGGACCGCAGGGGCCGGTGTCGCCCATCTGCCAGAAGTTGGACGCTTCGCCGAGACGCGTGAAGCGTTTCGGATCGACGCCGATCTCCTTCAACCAGATGTCAGCGGCTTCGTCGTCATCCTTGTAGATGGTGACCCAGAGCTTTTCCTTCGGCAGCTTCATCTCTTTGGTCAGGAACTCCCAGGCGAAACCGATGGCCTCGCGCTTGAAGTAATCGCCGAAGCTGAAGTTGCCAAGCATCTCGAAGAAGGTGTGGTGCCGGCCGGTGTAGCCGACGTTTTCGAGATCGTTGTGCTTGCCGCCGGCGCGCACGCAACGCTGACTCGACGCCGCGCGCGTGTACGGGCGCTTCTCGGCGCCGAGGAACACGTCCTTGAACTGCACCATGCCGGCATTGGTGAACAGCAACGTCGGGTCGTTCGCCGGCACGAGCGGGCTTGAGGCCACGACGGCGTGCCCGTGGCGCTGGAAATAGTCGAGGAACAGACGGCGAATGTCGGTGCTTTTCATGCGAATCGGGCCTACTCCTGCCCGCGCGGATTCAGTGCCTGCTGTATCTGGTCGAACGTAAAGCCTCGATATTGCAAAAAACGCGCCTGTTTGGCGCGTTCGCTCAAACTCTTCGGTGCCCGACCGCCGAACTTCTGGCGGTGCACGCGCCGTATCTCATTCAGCCACTCGGCGCTGCCGGTGTCGAGCCAACGCTCGATGGCTTCCTCGGCAACGCCCTTCTCCTGCAACTCTCTGCGGATGCGCAGCGGTCCGTAACCGCGGCGCTTACGGGCGCTTATGAGCGTCTCGACAAAGCGCTCATCCGATAACAGATGCTCCGCCTCGAGCGCGGATACCGCCTGTGCGGCGACCTCCGCCGCACACCCCTTTTTTACAAGCTTGTCTTCGAGTTCCCGACGACTGTACTCGCGACCGGTGAGCCACCTTAGCGCCAGTGTTCGGGCGCGCGGAAGGTCAATCTCCGCCTCCGACGGCTTCAGGCTTCCTCCGCCACGGGCTCGGCCTCGCCATTCCCACCGGCGGCGTGGCCGGCGTTGACGACCTTCTTCTCACGGATGCGCTGCTCGATTTCGGCGGCGATCTCGGGATTGTCCTTGAGGAACTGGCGGGCGTTGTCCTTGCCCTGGCCGATGCGCTCCTTGCCGTAGCTGAACCAGGCGCCGGTCTTTTCGACGATACCAAGCTCGGAGCCGATGTCGACAAGCTCGCCCTCTTTCGAGATGCCCTCATTATAAATGATGTCGAATTCGCACTGGCGGAACGGCGGCGCGAGCTTGTTCTTGACCACCTTCACGCGCGTCTGGTTGCCGATCACTTCCTCGCCCTTCTTGATGGCGCCGATGCGGCGGATGTCGAGGCGCACCGAGGCGTAGAACTTGAGCGCGTTGCCGCCGGTCGTGGTCTCGGGGTTGCCGAACATCACGCCGATTTTCATGCGAATCTGGTTGATGAAGATGACCAGCGTGTTCGAGCGCTTGATGTTGGCGGTGAGCTTGCGCAGCGCCTGGCTCATCAGGCGCGCGTGCAGACCCATCTGCGGCTCGCCCATCTCGCCCTCGATCTCGGCCTTGGGCGTGAGCGCCGCCACCGAGTCGATCACGACTACGTCCACCGCGCCGGAGCGCACCAGCATGTCGGAGATTTCAAGCGCCTGCTCGCCGGAATCCGGCTGCGACACCAGCATCTCGTCGATATTCACGCCGAGCTTTTTGGCGTAGAGCGGGTCGAGCGCGTGCTCGGCGTCCACGAACGCCACCGCCCCGCCCTTCTTCTGCGCCTGGGCGATGATCGACAGCGCGAGCGTGGTCTTGCCCGAGGATTCCGGGCCATAGATCTCGACCACCCGGCCGCGCGGCACACCGCCGATGCCGAGCGCGATGTCGAGGCCGAGGGAACCGGTAGAAACGGTATCCACGTGCTGCGACGCAGGGTTGTCGCCCAGGCGCATGACCGAGCCCTTACCGAACTGCTTCTCGATCTGTCCCAGGGCGGCGCTCAGCGCCTTGGCCTTGTTCGTCTCCATGCCGGATGCTCCTGCGGTCTGCCCGCTTTAAAATGGTTTGATTACGCGGACAGGAATTATTTCATACTCTCCGGAGGCGGCCTAGGGGCGCGACCGGCGTGCAATTCAGCGCAGAAAATCCAGCAGCCCCTGCAATGCCGTGATAACGGACTGGCGCCGTACCGCCTCGCGGTCACCGTTGAAATGAAGTTTCACCGATTTTGTCTCGCGCTTCTTCCCGGCCCAGGCGAAACACACGGTACCGACCGGTTTCTCCGGCGTGCCGCCGCTGGGCCCGGCGATACCGGTAACGGCAAGCGCCACTTGCGCGTGCGAGTGCTTGAGCGCTCCGTCGGCCATCTCGCGCGCGGTCTGCTCGCTCACGGCGCCGAAGCGGGCCAGCGTCGCAGTCTTCACGCTCAGCAGCTCGCGCTTGGAAATGTTGGTGTAGGTGACGAAACCGCGGTCGAACCACTCGGAGCTGCCGGCCACGGAGGTCACGGACTGCGCCACCCCACCGCCGGTGCAGGACTCGGCGGTGGCCAGCATCAATCCGTGCTTTTTCAGGATATGCCCGACTTCCCGGGCGAGCGCCTCGAGGTCCACGGTGGAGGTAGAGTCAGCGGCCATACCTATAATAATCCCCATAGCATCCGCACCCCGAGAATGGCCACAAAGGCGGCGAAGATCCGCCGCAATACGGTTTCCGACAGGCGGTGGGCGAGCCGCGCCCCGAACGGTGCCGCCAGGGTGCTGGCCGCGACGATGCCGACAAACGCCGGCAGCACGACATAGCCGACGCTCCATGGCGGCAACCGGGGATCGCCGAAGCCGGCAACAACATACCCGGCGGTGGACGCCACGGCGATCGGCAGGCCGATGGCGGCCGAGGTGGCGATCGCCTGGCGCACCGGCACGCTGCACCAGGTCATGAACGGCACCGACAGCGAGCCGCCGCCGATGCCGAACAACGCCGAGGCCACGCCGATGACCGCGCCGGCGACGCTCATGCCGATGCCGCCCGGCAGGCGCCGGTGCGCCGCGGTCGCCGTGGTGCCGCGCGCGAACTGCGCCGCGACCGCGAACATGAAAACCACGAACATGATCTGGAGCGTGCGGCTCGCAAGCACGTCGGCGACGGCGGCGCCGGCCAGACTGCCTGCGACGATACCCGGGGCGATTTTCCGGAAGATGGCCCAGTTCACGGCGCCACGGCGCTGGTGCGCCAGCATCGAGGAGATGGCGGTAAAGACGATGGTCGCAAGCGAGGTACCAAGCGCCGCCTGCATAATGATCGAGCGGTCCACTCCCTGCATCTCGAACACGATCACCAGCACCGGCACGATGAGCGCGCCGCCGCCGATACCGAGCAGCCCGGCCATGGTGCCGGCAAGCGCACCCATCACGGCAAGAGTCAGGAATTCCACGTGTGGTTATTCTTGGACGGTGATCGGCTCAGTCTAGCGTGGCGTGCGCATCCGGGTCACTTGGCAAGCGTCGCCGGCCCGAGCAGCGTGTCCGGCAGCCAGGTGGCGATGCCCGGGAAAACGCACAGAATCACGATGCCGAGCGCCATCAACAACACGAACGGTAGCGCCCCCCGGAGAATGGTCGGCAGTTTCACGTCCGGGGCGATGCCGTTGATGACGAACAGGTTCAGCCCCACCGGCGGCGTAATCAGCCCGATTTCCATGTTGACGGTCAGAATCACCGCGAACCAGTAGGGATCGAAGCCCGACTGCACGACGATGGGGTAAAGAATCGGCGCGGTCATGAGGATGATGGCCACCGGCGGCAGGAAGCAGCCGATGACGAGTAGAAACACATTGATGACCCCGAGCAGCAGCCAGCGGTTGATCTCGAGCGCGGCGATACCGGCGGCGACCGCTTGGGTGACATAGAGCGAAGACATCATGTAGCTGAATAACTCGGAGGCGGCGATGATCATCATGATCATCACGCTCTCACGGGTGCTGTCGCGGAAAATGTTCCACAACTCGCCTGGGCGCCACATGCGGTAGATCACCACCACGAGCACGACGCAGAACATCGCCCCCACGCCCGCGGCCTCCGACGGGGTCGCCACGCCACCGTAGAGCACGTACAAGATACCGACGATGATGGCGAGGAACGGCAGCACTTTGGGCAACACCGCGAACTTCTCGCGGAACGAGAAGCGCCGAGCCATGTCGCTGAAGCCGCCATCGCGCCCTCCCTGGCGCGCGGCCCTCGACTCGGTCCCATCGCCGAAATGCCAGCCACGGCGCCAGGCAAGGAACAACGTCCAGCCGATGAACATCAGCGTCAGCAGGATGCCCGGTCCGACACCGGCAAGAAACAGCCGACCGATCGAGGTTTCGGTCGCGACGCCGTAAACGATCATGGTAATACTCGGTGGAATCAGGATGCCGAGCGTGCCGCCGGCGGCAATCGAGCCGGTGGCGAGGTCGTCGGGCACGCCACGCTTGCGCATCTCCGGGATGCCCATCTTGCCGATGGCGGCGCAGGTCGCGGGCGACGAGCCGGACAGCGCGGCGAACACCGAGCAGGCGCTGAGATTGGCGATGACGATGCCGCCGGGGACGCGGTTCAGCCAGCGGTCGAGCGCGATATAAAGGTCGCGCCCCGCGGGCGACGAAGCCACGGCCGCACCCATGAGGATAAACATGGGCAACGCCACGAGCGCAAAACTCGCGATGCCGCCGAAAAACTTCTCCGCGAGAATGCCCAGGGAATCCGGCCCCTGGAACGCGACCAGGAAGGCGACCGCGACGAAACCGAGGCCGAAGGCGATGGACATGCCGGTGCCGAGCAGCAGGATCGTCACCAACCCGATCAGCAGGCCGATTTCGAGCGGGCTCATTCGGCCTCCTCCGGTTGCATGTCGAATGGCGTTGCGCGTCCTGTCACCAGACACAGGATGTCGGCGACGTACTGCAAGGCGAGCAGCCCCATGCCTACGGGCAGCGGCAACAGCGGGATCCACAGCGGCAATGCCCAGACGGTCTCGGTGCGCCAACCGCCGGCGAGCGCTTCATGGAAATAACGCCAGCCGTACCAGGCGACGACCACGCAGAATATCAGCGACATCAGCGAGCCGAATAGTGCAAGCACAAAACGGACACGGTGTTTCACGTACAGCGGTACCAGGTCCACATTGACGTGACCCTTGTGCAGCAGCACGTAGGGCGCGCCAATGAAGGTGGAGGCGACGATGGCGTAGGTAACGAAGTCGCTCTGCCACACGGTCGAGGCGTTGAGGAAATAGCGCATCACGACCATCTGGCAGACCACGACACCGGCGGCCGCCAACAGCACCGCGGCGGCGACGCCGCAGACCTGCGACAACCGGCGTACGAGGTTAACGAAGACGTCCAGGACGGACATCGGGAGACATCGGCCGGGCGCCATGTCGGCGCCCGGCCTGGGGTCTACTTGACGCTCAACGCCTTGGCCAGCAGCTCCTTGCCGCCGGGGACCTTCTCGGCGAAGTTCTTGTAGGCGGTCTGGTCGGCGAGCTTTTTCCAGGCGGCAAACTGCTCGGCGTTCATGGTCACGACCTTAACGCCGGCTTTCTTGAATACCTCAACCGATTTGTCGTCGAGCTTCTTGGCCTCGCCGAGGAAGTACGTTTCCGACTTCTTCGCCGCCGCCATCAGCGCGTCCTGCTGCTTCTTATTGAGCTTGTCCCAGGTTTTCTTCGATACCAGCACCGGCTCGTACATGAACCAGAGCGCGTAGTCGCCCGGCGCGGTGTAGCACTTGACCAGCTCGTACAGCCGGAACGACACGAAGCTGCCGGAACTCGTGTTGGTCGCGTCGAGCACGCCGGTCTGCATACCGGTGTAAATCTCGGAGCTCGCCATCGACGAGATCGACGCGCCGGCGCCGGCGAGCATTTGCTCGAATGCCGGTCCGGCCGCGCGTGTGACCTGGCCCTTGATGTCGTCCGGCATCAGAATGCAGCTTTTCTTGGAGGCGAAACCGCCCGCGAGCCAGGCGTCGGCCAGCACCTTGGCGCCGGCATCCTCGATTATTTTCTTGATGTCGGCCATGAACGGCGAGGCGTTGAGCCGCTTCGCGTGGTCGTGGTTCTTGACCAGCCCCGGCATGAGCGTGGCGCTGAACTGCGGATGCCGGCCGCTGGCGTAGTCGAGCGGCAGCGCGGTCATGTCGAGCTGTCCCTTGGTGATGGCGCCCCACTGCTCCTTGGCCTTGAACAGCGACTCGCCGGGATAAACCTGGATCTTGAGACCGACGTTGGCCTTCTCCACCTCGCGCGCGATGATCTGCACCATCTCGTCGCGTGCGTCGCCCTTGCCGCCGGGGAACTGGTGCGAGGCCTTGAGCACCATATCCGCCGCGGAGGCGGTGACGCTCAGGCCGAGACTGAATCCAACGGCGATCAACGAAGCCAGAACGGTCTTGTTTACTCGCAGCATGACATCCTCCTGTTCTTTAGAAGTATTCGGGTTGCGCCATGCGGAAACGGTTCTGTCCGCGGCGTGACAACGACGGATCGTGCTGGAACGTATAATCGATATTATTATTTTGCAGTGGCAGTGGAGAGAATATTCGTAGTCGGCGTCAACCCTGTCAAGCAGAAGCGATTCCTGTGAGCGAAAACGTCTACACACTCTTCGTCAGCCGGTTTCCGGCCGACCGGCGCGCGCCGTTTCTCGAAATACCCGAAGGCCGCGGCTACAGCTATGCCGACCTCGACACGGAGAGCGCCCGTTACGCCCGCTTCCTGGCCGGCCTCGGGCTCGTACCCGGCGACCGGGTGATGGTGCAGGTGGAAAAATCCCCTCAGGCGCTGTTTTTCTACCTCGCCTGCCTGCGCGCGGGATTCATCTACGTCCCGCTCAACACCGCATATCGTCAGGCGGAGATCGAATATTTCCTCGATGACGCCACGCCACGCTTCGTGCTGTGCGATCCCGTGCAGCTCGACATGATCCGCGCGGCGGCAACGGCGCGCGGCGTCGCGCACGTGCATGCGCTAGCCGCGGACGGCCGCGGCACACTGACGGAAGCGGCAGCGCGCGCGGCGCCCGACTTCGGCGTCGCTCCGGTCGCGGCCGACGACACCGCCGTGATTCTGTACACCTCCGGCACCACCGGCCGGCCCAAGGGCGCGATGATCACGCACCGCAACCTCGCCGCCAACGGCCTGGTGCTTTCCCGCGCCTGGGGCTTCCGGCCAGACGACGTGCTGCTGCATGCCCTGCCGACCTTCCACATCCACGGCCTGTTCGTCGCCTGCCATTGCGTGCTGCTGAGCGGCGGCAAGATGATTTTTATGCCGAAGTTCGATGCCGCCGAGGTTATCCGGCACCTGCCGCGCGCGACCGTGTTCATGGGCGTGCCCACCTATTACACGCGTCTGCTCGCGCTGCCCGATTTCGGCGCCGAGGCATGTCGAAACATGCGACTTTTTACATGCGGCTCGGCGCCGTTGCTGCCGCAGACCTTCGAGGAGTTCCGCGCGCGCACCGGCCATACCATTCTCGAGCGCTACGGCATGACCGAAACCGGCATGAATACTTCCAACCCGCTCGATGGCGCGCGCCGCGCCGGTACCGTCGGCCCGGCGCTGCCGGGCGTGACGTTACGCGTCGTGGACATCGCCGGCCGCGAAGTCGCCTCCGGCGAGGTTGGCGAGCTGCAGGTCAAGGGCGACAACGTCTTCCGGGGCTATTGGTGTCAGCCGGACAAGACGCGCGAGGAATTCACCGCCGACGGCTTCTTCCGCACCGGCGATCTTGCGCGCCGCGACGCCGACGGCTATGTCGCCATTGTCGGGCGCGCCAAGGATCTCATCATCACCGGCGGCCTCAACGTCTATCCGAAGGAAATCGAGAGCTACCTCGACAAGCTCGACGGCATCGCCGAGTCGGCGGTCATCGGCCTGCCGCACCCGGACTTCGGCGAGGCAGTCACGGCGGTGGTGGTGCGCCAACCCGGCCGCGACGACGTGGACGAACAAACCATCTTGGCTGCGCTCAAGGGCGCCATCGCCGGATTCAAGGTACCAAAGCGGGTGTTCTTCGCGCCTGACTTGCCACGCAACACCATGGGCAAGGTGCAGAAAAATATCCTGCGCGAGCGTTATACCGCAGAGACACGCTGACAGGCGTCAGCCGCGCAACCAGTTCGCTAACTGGAACAAAACGAAACCCGTGGTGGTCAGCAAACCCGTCACCGGCACCCACAGCGGGTACACGCGGATACCGTCGGGACGCGGATACCGGCGCTTGATGCGCACCAGCGACAGGTTGATGAGCGCGAACACCACGAGAATGACGAAGCTCGTGACCTTCGCGAGCGTCACGATCGGCAGCCACAACGCCAGCACCAGCACCAACGCCGTGACCACCGCAGTCGACACCAGCGGCGTGCGCGTACGCCGGTGCACGTGCCCGAAGACCGCGTGCAACCAGCCCTCGCGGCTCATGCCGTAGAACACGCGCGCGGCCATGACGATCTGGATGAGCGCGCCGTTGACCACGGCGAACAGACTGATGAGGCTGATGACTGCCGGCGACGAACCGGTGGTGCGCTCCCAGATGAGCGCCAGCGGCGCGCGCGACTGCGACAACTCCGCCGGCGGCAAGGCGAGCACCGCCACCAGCGCCACCAGCAGGTAAAGCGTCGTCGAGGCGCCGATGGCAAGCAGGATCGCCAGCGGCAGGATGCGCGTCGGCTCCTTCACCTCTTCCGCCACGTTCACCATGTCCTCGAAACCGATGAAGGCGTAGAACGCGAGGAACGCGCCGAGCAGAATGCCCTGCCAGACCACGCCGTCAGGTGGCGGCAACAGCTCCGGCACCCGCGCGGGCAGTTCGGCAAGGCTGCCGCCGGCAACGAACAGGATGAGCAGCAAGCCGCCTACTTCGATCAGCGTGATGAACGAGGCAGCCATCACCGATTCGTCTATCCCCCACGCCGCAAGCATGCCGAGTGCCAACACCAATAGCACGATAGCAAGCCAATCCGGCACCGCGACGAATATATGCAGGTAACCGACAAAACCGTTGGCGATGGTGGCGGCGGAGACGATGCCGGTGAGAATGATCAGGAGGCCAACAAGGATGGACAGCGGCCGGAACCGCAGGCCATCCTGCACGTACACCGCCTCGCCGGCGCTCTTCGGATGACGCGCGGCCAGCTCGGCGTAGGACAGGCCGGTGAACCCGGCGAGCAACGCGGCGATGACGAACGACACCGGCGCGTACAGGCCGGCGGTTTCCGCGACCTTCCCGACGAGCACATAGATCCCGGCGCCGAGAATCGTGCCCAGACCGTAGAAAGTAATCTGGACCAGCGACAGCGAGCGCTTGAGCTCGGTCGTTTCAGCCATGAGGGAGCCGGTACAGATAGTGCGCGCCCTGCAACACCGCCAGCGCATAAACGCCGGCGAGAACGTCATCGAGCATGCAGCCCAGCCCGTTCGCCAGCCGGCGGTCGATGAGCCGTATGGGGTATGGCTTCCAGATGTCGAACAGCCGGAACAGCACGAAGCCAGCGACGATCCACGCCCAGCCGGGGGGAGCCAGAAACATCGTAATAAGGAATCCAACCACTTCGTCCCACACGATCGTCTGGTGATCGTGGGCGCCAAGGTCGCGCCCGGTAACCTCGGCCAGCCACACACCCAGCGCAAACAACAACACGACGCTAACGGTATAGAACCACGGCCCCAGCTCGGACAGGACGATATAAAAAGGTATGCCAACCAGCGTGCCGAACGTCCCCGGGGCAAAGGGGATACGTCCGGCACCAAACCCCTGAGCCAGAAAATGCGTCAGCCGGCGCGACGGTGAAAATGCCGCATCACCGGGCTGCATGTTGCGGGCGATCCGTGGTATCGAAAAACCGCTGCACGTCCGCAAGCGCGCGCGTACGCGGCATCGGCGGCAGGCTGGCGAGGAAGGTCTTGCCGTAGGGCTTCGACAACAGCCTCGGATCGCACAGCATCAGTACGCCACGGTCGTTTTCGTCGCGGATGAGTCGACCAGCGCCCTGCTTGAGCGCGATCACCGCCGCCGGCAACTGGTATTCCATGAACGGATTACGTCCCTCTTCTTCCATGGCGCGCCCGCGCGCCTGCAGCACCGGGTCGTCGGGCGCGGCGAACGGCAGCTTGTCGATGATAACGCACGACAGTGCCTCGCCGCGCACGTCCACACCCTCCCAGAAACTGCCGGTGCCGAGCAGCACGGCGTTGCCGAGTTCGCGGAAGCGCTCAAGCAGCACCGAGCGCGGCGCCTCGCCCTGCACCAGCAACGGATGATCCAGCCGGCCTTGCAACAGTTCCTCGGCGAGCCGAAGCGCGCGGTGGCTGGTGAACAACAGGAACGCGCGCCCGCGGGAGGCGGCCAGCACCGGCAGCGCGGCCTCGATCACGGCGACCGTGTAATCCGGCGAGCCGGGATTCGGCAAACCGGTCGGCAAGTACAACAGCGTGTTGCGCGCGTAGTCGAACGGACTGTCCCACAGGCCGGTTTCGGCGTTTTCGAGCCCGAGTTGCATCTGGAAGTGCGCAAAATTTTTGTTGATCGCCAGCGTCGCCGAGGTAAACACCCAGGCCTTGCCGCTGCCCTCGACGCGGCCGCGAAACGGGCCGGAGACGTCGAGCGGCGTGAGATAGAGACTGAAGCCGCGGTGCGTGGTCTCGTACCACGAGACGTAATCGCTGGTGGCATCGCGGATGAGCGTCAGGCGCTCGGCCAAATCGAGCGCGCGCCGGTGGCAGTTCGCCAGCCCCTGCCCCTTCGGCGCCGCCAGCGTCAACGCCTGCACCAGTCCGTCCAGCCGCGCGGCCAGATCGGACAGCGCCTGACGAAAGGATTTGTCATCTTCCAGACCGGCCAGGGAGGCGCGTTTCGATTCCTTGCCGAATGCAAGACGGAAATCCGCCACGGCTTTCTCGAGCTTGGCGGCCGCTTCAGGCAGCCCGGCGACACCGCTCTTCTCGCGCACATCCTCGGCCACGGTGTCGCGGCACAGGCCGTTGAGCTGGGAGCTGCTCAGCGACTGGCCGAAGAACACTGAAACGATTTCGGGCAGCTGGTGCGCTTCGTCGAATACCACCGCCTCCACGCCGGGCAGCAGCTGGGCAAAGCCCTCGTCGCGCAGCGCGAGGTCGGCGAAAAACAGATGGTGGTTGACGACGACCACGTCGGCCGCGAGTGCCTCGCGGCGCGCGGCGTTGACATGACAGCGGTCGAAATCGGAACAGCCACCACCGAGACAGTTGTCGGCGGTCGAGGTAACCAGCGGCCAGAGCTCGGAATCCTCGGGCACCTCGCTCACCTCGGCGATGTCACCGCGGCGCGTGCGCTGCGCCCAGGCGGCGAGCTTCTGGAAATCGGCCGCCTGCACGCGGCTCGCGAACCGGCCCTCGGCGGCGGTGCGCGCCAAGCGGTGGCGGCACAGATAGTTTGCGCGCCCCTTGAGCAGCGCCGTGGTGACGGGCACGCCGAGGGCGTCGCGCACTTGCGGCAGGTCGCGGTGGTAGATCTGGTCCTGGAGGTGGCGCGTGCCGGTCGAGATCAGCGTCTTTTTGCCAGAGAGCAGCACCGGCACGAGGTAGGCGTAGGTCTTGCCGGTGCCGGATTCGGCGATGAACACGCCGGCATCCGCCAGCACCCGCTCGATGCTCGCCGCCATCTGCTGTTGCGCCGGGCGCGCGCTGAACCCGGGTACCCGTTCCGCAAACGGACCGCGGACGCCGAGAATATCTGTGCAGGTGGACAATGCGGATGTTTTCACTTGGCGCGAGCATCATATAAATACCCCGCGCCGGGGGCAACAGCACGACGAACAAACTGCTAGAGCTTTTGCTTGAAGGCGAGCACCGCCTGGTTGCGCAGCGTCATCAGCAGGCTCGCCTCCTTCTTGCCAAGGTCGAGCAGGCCCGGTGCGAGCTGGTCGGCGTACAACAGGCCGATGGGTTTCTTGTTCACGAGGATCGGCAGCACCACGAACGACGGCGCGTTGACGCGCTCCCGGTACCACGCCGGCAGGCGCCCACTGAGGCGCGGATCGGTGGAATCGGTGATGACGATGTCGCGCCCCTGCCCGAGCGCAAGACCGAAGATGTCCGGTCCCGGCGGCAGTGGCACGCGAAACCGCCGGCTCAGCTCCTCGATGCCCTCGCCCAACCCGAACCGTCCGACGATGGCGTTCTGCCGGACGTCGCGAATCCCGAGCAGCACGCGCGAGAACGGCATGCCGCGGTAAATGGTTTCCAGGATCATGCGCAGCAGGTCGTTGAGATCGTAATCCGACACCATGGTGTTGGTGATGTCCTGGATGCCGGCCGACAGCACGGCGGGCTCGATCGAGCGTCCCGGCAGCGGCGTGTCCTGGCTGACCTCGACCGTTGTGCCGGCGTCGTCCAGCGAAAGCGTCGGCTCCAGCGCCTCCGCCTCCATCGATACCTCGGTGGTCGCCGCGTCCGTCACCGGCGCAGCCGGTGCTGTCGGCACGCCGGCAAACGTCGGCTGACCGAGCCGGCGCACGACCCGGCTGTCGCGCACGTCGAGGTCGAGCGCCTGCGCCTCGGCCGTGAAACTGCGCAACGAGGCGTCGACGAGCGTCGTGAGCGATTCACGCGTCACCGTCAGGCATTCGCCATAACGCTGCAAGATCGCCTGAAGCCGTTTCTCGCGGACATCCGGTGCCGCAATCGAGGCGTCGCGCAGATCGCACGCCAGGCCGACCACCGCGCGGAAGCGTTCATCGGCCGTCGCCGGCCGGTGCAGACGGTCGTCCGTGACACGCTGCATGCTGCGCAGCATCCGTTCCGGGAAATTCCACTGGCGCGCGATTTCGGTGCCGAGCTTCTCGTACGAAATACCGAGCACGGTGGCGGCGGCCTGTTCCGCTGACTGGCCCTGTTGCACCAGTCGCGCTATCTCCAGCGTCTCGTCGTGAAAGTAATACATCGCGAGCAGCTTGCCGAGGCCGCTGAACATGGCGCAGATCGACGCCTCCTCGGCGTCTTTCGAGTACTGCGCCATGAGGTTGCGCGCGATCGTGGCGCCGAGCAGCGACGCCGCCATCTCGTCCTTGAGATGCGTTGCCTGGGCCTTGTTCTGCAGGTGGTGGAACAGGATGAGCGAGCAGGCGATGTGGCGCACGGCGTTGAAGCCGAGGACAACGACCGCGCGCGAGATGGTGCTGATGCGACCGAACTGTTTGTAGGTGGCCGCGTTGACCACCTTGAGCAATTTGTTCGTGAGTGCAAAGTCCTTGAGGATGACGCCCGCGAGCTGCGTGACGCTCTCCTCGTCCGAGGACGCGATGCGGTTGATCGCGCGGATTGAGTCGGACAGCGCCGGGAAATCGCCCTTCGAACGCATGCGTCGCAGGAGAAATTCGACCGCGCCCTTGCCGTCGCCGGCGTCGACGATTTCCTCCGCGGGTTCGAGATAATCGCGCAACGCCGCGCTCATGGCGGCCGCACTCTCGTGGCGATCTTCAGGACGGCGCGCCAGCCCGCGCAGCACGATGGCGTCCAGCTTGGCGTCGACGTCCGGGTTCAATGTCGACGGCGCCGCCGGCGCATCGGCCGCCGTGCGGCCCGTCAGCATTTCGTAAAGCACCATGGCCACAGAATACAAATCCGCGGCCGGCGTAACATTGCCGCCGGCACGATATTCCGGCGCCGCATACGGCGGCGTGCCAGCGGGCGTGACGGTCCCGGCAGACCGGCCGCCGAGCGTCACGGCGATGCCGAAATCCATGACGCGCGCGTTGCCGCCGCCGTCGATCATGATATTGGCCGGCTTCAGGTCGCGATGGATGACGCCCTGGCGGTGGGCGTAGCCCACGGCTTCGAGAACCTGGAGCGTCGTCTCGACCGCGCGGACCACGGGCAGCCGCTCCTCGATGCTCAACAGGTGGCGCAACGTTTGGCCCGGCACGTATTCGAGCACGAGGTAGGGCTCGCCCCGGTGCGAACCGGCGTCGAACAGCGTGACGATGTGAGGATGAACGAGACGACTGACCGTCTGCGCCTCGGCTTCCAGGAGCCGCGCGTACGCCTCGCGGTCGGTCGGGCGGACGGTAAGCGTCTTGATGGCCACGTCCCGGTCGAGACGGGTGTCGTGCGCGAGAAACACCCGGCCCTGCCCGCCCTGGCCGAGGGGCTTCACAATGCGGAATCGGTCGATCTGTGACGGTGTGGCGAGCGCTTCCAAGACAGTCTCCGGCGCCTCTTCTCCGGAGAACTATCGGCAGGATTCGACCCAAACTGTAGCGCCCCGTCGGGACGCTATAACTGCCGGACCAGGCTCGCCATTTTCTCGCGCGTTGCCGCATCCGGCAGGCGCCCGAACCCCGCCTGCATGTTGTCCTCGAGGTGCTTGACCTTGCTGGTCGCCGGGATGGCGCAGGTCACCGCAGGGTGCGACAGGATGAATTTCAGAAAAAATTGCGCCCAACTCGCGCAATCGATCTCGGTGGCCCAGGCCGGCAGCGCCTTGTCGCGCACCTTGCCGAACAGGCCGGCCTTCTCGAACGGCCGGTTCACCAGCACGGCGATGCCGAGCTCCTGCGAAAGCGGCAGCAACCGACGTTCGGCCTCGCGGCTGACGATGGAATAGTTGAATTGCACGAAATCCGGCTTCTCGGCGCGCATCACGCGCTCAAGGTCGTCGTACGCGCCCTCGGTGTAGTGCGTGATGCCGAGATAACGCACTCGCCCCTGCGCCTTCCAGCCACGCAGGGTTTCAAGGTGTGTCTTCCAGTCCACCAGGTTGTGCACCTGCATCAGGTCGAGTTTCGAGGTGTGCAGCAGGCGCATCGAGGTTTCCATCTGGCGAATGCCGGCGTTGCGGCCGGTGGTCCAGACCTTGGTGGCGAGAAACAGGCGGTCATGCACGCCGTTCTTCGCGGCCAGGTCGCCGACCACGGCTTCCGACTCGCCGTACATCGGCGAGGAGTCGATGACCTTTCCACCGAGCGCAACGAAACGCTTGAGCACATCGCGCAGCGGCGCGCGCTCGGCCTCGGAACTTCCAACATCGAATGTCTGCCATGTACCGAGGCCGACGGCCGGAATCTGCTCGCCGGATTTCGGAATCGCGCGAGCCAGCAGCGCACCGGGTCGCGCGGCCAGCACTGCCGGCGTCAACGTCGCGGCACCGGCGGCGAGCGCGCCACGCAACACGTCGCGGCGCGAAAGCCCCTCATGCGATTTGTCGTTCATGGTTCACCTCCAGTCCTTATTACGCTACCACGCAGCTCCTCCTGGCGCCGCCCCAACCGAATGCCGAGCCAGGCCCAGGCGAGCGCCAGCGGCACGGACAGCACGGCAATTCCGGTCAGGCCAAGCCCGAGCGCCTTGAGGCCGGCAAACGCCCAGCCGCTGATCGCGTCGCCGCCGCGATAGACCACGGTGTCGATGAAATTCTTGGCCTTGTATTTGGTCTCGCGCCCGACGACGGTAAACAGGACCTCGCGTGCCGGGCGCATGACGGCGTAATCACCCGCGCGCCGCGCAATCTGGAACGCCACCAACACCGGCAACACCGGCGCCGCGCCGAGCGCAATGAAGCCGATGGCCGAGAGCAGTGGCACCAGCGCGAGCGTGAGCGGAATGCCAAGCCACTTCAGCAGTCGTCCGGTCAGCACAACCTGAACGGCAATCGTCAGAACATTCACGCCCAGATCGATCAACGCGAACAACCGCGTGCGATCGGCCGGATCGGCATAGGTTGCGGAAACGATATGGGCCTGTTCGAAATAGAGAAACGTCGAGAGCGTGGTGAACAGCCAGATGAACAGGCCGATGCCGAGCAGGTACGGCGTGCGCGCCACTAACCCGAAACCGGCCCACATGCTGCCGCCCAGCGGTCGCTCCGCTTCTGTCGTCTGCGATTCAGCCGGGGGAATCGTTCGCGCCCAGCGCACCAGCCGGTGGATGCAAAAAACCGCCATCAACAGCAACGCGCATGACACCGGCAGCAGGTTTACCGGACCGAGCGATTTTACAAGCGATGCCGTCAGCAACGGACCGGTCACGGCGCCGGCGCTGCCGCCGGCGGCAATGAAGCCGAACAGCCGGCGCGCCTGGGCGTTGGTATAGAGATCCACCATGAAGCTCCAGAACACCGACACCACGAACAGATTGAACACGCTCACCCAGATGAAAAACGCGCGCGCGGTGAGCGCGACGTAGTCATCGAGCTGGAACAGCGCGTAGAACAGCAGCAGGTTGGCGGCGAAGAAGTAATACACCGCTGGCAGCAGTTGCCGGCGCGTGAAGCGCGCGGCACACCAGCCGAAAGCCGGGACGGCTGCGAGCATCGCCACGAAAGTGCCAGTGAACACCCAAGGCAACTGCTGCACACCGCCGGCGATGCCCATCTCGTCGCGCAGCGGACGCAGGATGTAGTAGCTGCACAGCAGCAGGAAGAAATAGACGAACGACCAGAGCAGCGCCACGAGTTCCACCGGCTCGACTGCAACCAGCCGTCGGAGCCAGCGCGCAGGAGCGGCTAAGCTTCTTTCAGGCATGCTTCCAGCGCCTCCGGCTGGATCGGGTACGCCAGCGTCGCGCGTATCGGAAATCGCGACGTCACGCGCGCGAGTTGGTGTTCGTGCTCCTTGTCGTAAAACACGATCACTCGCGTTTTCGGGATGCGTTGAATAACCGCCAACAGCGACTCAAGACTGCTGGTGCGATCGCGAAAATCCGACTGGAAGTTGAATTCGGCCACCACCACGTCCGGCTGCAGACTCTTGAGCGCGGCGATCGCCTTGCGCACCGATACCGCCTTCGTTACCGCATATCCCGCCTTCTCATAGAGCGGCGTGAAATCGGGATAGCCGCCGAGTTCGGTGATGGACAGCAGCGTGCGGGGTGCGGCCATGGCGGTCAGCGAGCAGCGGCATCGAGCGCCCGCTGATGCTCGTCCTGTTGGCGTCGTTCCCGGAACTTGTATTGCAGGTATTCCGGCTTTTCCAGTTCGTGCAGTTGCACCGGATAGCGCTCGGTGAGATCGAACCAGCGCTCGAAGCGCTGTGCCGATGACTTGTCCCGCGTCTCGAAATAAGCCTGAATCGCAAGGTAATAGCGCATGGCGTTGCGCTCGACGATGCCGCGCATACCGCCGATATGCTCGGACCTGCCCTGCCGGTCACGGCCGGTCACCGTAAAGCCGACCTTGCCGCTGCCGAGGGTCGCGAGATAGCCGCCGGTAGCGAAGCTGCTGGTCAGCGACGGCCGGTAGGCGTAGCGGAAATGCACGAACGTCGCCTGTCCGAGTGGAATCGCCTCGAACGCGATCAGGTAATCGCTCGTCCCGAGCGGACCCGAAGGCGCCGTGAGCGTCACCGCCAGATAATCCGTGCGCGCGGCATCGACGCGGAACGCGTAACGCAGCACATAGGCCTTCTCCGGCGGTTCGTAGAACTTGCGGCCGCTATAGAACGTGAGCGCATCGGCGCCGTCGCGTTTCTCGTGGGTGCAGGTCTTGATGTTGAGGTGCAGCAACGCAATCTCGCACCACTCGCGGGGATTGCGCAACGCCTCTGACAGGCGCGGAAAGGAATGCGTCAGAACACCGTAGACCTCTCCACGTCGCAACTCTCCGTCTTCCGTCGATTCGATATGGATGGGAGCGCCATAGACGTTGGTTTCGAGTTGGGGCCGCAGCGCTTGATAGCGTGCGGTCAGCGCTTCCCCGGCGCTGTCAGCCCAGGCGAGACCCGTGACGAGCAGCCACCACGACAGGGCGAAATGCAAAACGGTTCGTGCCTTCATGACGATCAACCCCGACCGCCCGGCGTCCACTCGCGCCAGCCGCCGAGCAACGGGAAGTACAGCCCGAGACGGATCGGCCGGGAATCCAGCCGCGCCATCAGGCGCGCGTAGCGTTCGAGCTGGAAGCGATAACGCTCCTGCTCGCGGTCGAGGAACTCGTCGAGCCCACCGCCTTCGTGCGCGCTGGTTTTGTAGTCCACGATCCAGCGCGTGCCGTTTTCGTCGACGAAGGTGCGATCGAGAATGACGTTCACGATGTCGCCATCCAGCACGCCGGATAACGCCAGCTCGCTGCGCGTCTCGGCATGGGCGGCGTCCAGCAACCAACGACCGCGCGTATCGATGAGCGTTTGCTGCAACGCACGTTCGACGCGCGCCACCGCCTGGCTGCGCTGCGCCGCCGGCACGCCGAGCTCGGCCAGTATCCGGTCGAATGTCGGCTGCATGCCGCGCAGACGCTCGGCGGTCCAACGCTCCGCACCCTCGCGCGCGATGTGCTGGAGCACCCGATGCACCACCGTACCCACGTGGCGGATGGCTTCGCTGGCCCACTCAAACTCGACCATCGGCAATTCGGTGTGTGTCATTTCGCTTTCCACGCCTGCAACCAGCGAAAGCGGCGGCGCCGGCACGCGCCATGCAAGCGGCAGGCGCCGGACAGGACGGCCATCGCCAGTGGTTCCTGCGGGTTCCGCCGGCTGTATGGCGACCGGAGACCGACTGGCGAAGGCCAACTCGAATTCCTCGCATACCGCCGGCCAGAGCTGGTACAGCAGCGAACGCGGGTCCGGGGCCGCCAGTTCCACGGTGTCTCCGTTCTCGCGTAACTGCGTATGACCCAGCAAATGCAGCCGCTCGATGGCGCGCGTGGCCGCGACGTAAAGCAGGCGTCCGTCCTCGTAATAACCCTTATCCTGATCGAGACGCCACAGGTGATTGTAGATGGGCTCCTGTTCCGAACCGCTCGCACGAATCGGCGCGAGCAGCAGGTCCGGGGCATGGGCGCGCGGCGTGGTGCGTTCGAGCCACAACAGCAGCGGCGGATCGTTGCGCCGCGGTAAACGTCCCAATCCCGGCACGATCACGGTATGGAATTCGAGCCCCTTGGCCTTGTGCACGGTCATGAGCTGGAGCCGCGCGTCCGCCTCCACGTCCGGCAGCGCGAACAATTGCGTGACCTGCTCCTCAAGTTGCGCCAGATCGGGCAGATCGCCGCCCTCTTCCAGTTCGTCGAGCAGGTCGAAATACACCGCGGCATCCTCGAGGTCGGTGCGCTCGGCAACGCACGCCGACCCGCCGAGCGCCAGCCACGCGCCCTCAATGGCGCGACGCAGCGGTTGCCGCCGCCGGTCGGCGAGCGCCGCCGCCAATATCGGCTGCACGCGGGCCAGGCGCCCCCGGCCATCCGCACTCAGTCGCTCGCGACGCGCGGCGTCCAGCAACCGCTCCCATACGGTGATACCCACGTCATCGCCAACCAATGCTTCGAGATCGGTCAGCGTCAGACCGCACCACGGGGCACGCAGCACCGCGAGCCAGGCCACGCGGTCGGCCGGGTGCACCAGCGCGCGCGTCAACGCGAGCAGGTCCTGCACCGCCGACCGGTGGCCGAGTTGCTCGATTTCCACGGCGCGGAAGCGCAGCCCGGTCTGTTTCAGATGCGGCGCGATCTGATACAGGTGCGAGCGCGAACGCACGAGAATCGCGACGGTCTTGTCCGTATCGGCGGCGAGAGCCGCGCGCGCCAGCGCTGCCACCTGCTTCGCTTCTGCAATATCGTCCTGACCGATGAATGGATGCACGCACACGGCGGCATCCGGCAACGCCGGGTGCTGCGCCACGGCGGACGCATGGCACACGGCACCGGCGGCAATGTCCTCCGTGGCCGGCAGCACGCGCGCGAACGCATGGTTCACCCACTCGACCAGCCCCGATTGCGAGCGGAAATTGACCTTGAGATCGAGCGGCGCGAGTCGCACGCGCCCGATGCCCTCGTGGCGCGCACGCAGGTAGAGCCCAACCTCGGCCTGGCGAAAACGGTAGATGGACTGCATCGGATCACCGACCACGAACAGCGTGCGCCCGTCGCCCGGCTCCCAGCCGGCCGTGAGCCGTTCCAGCAACTCGAACTGGCTCTGCGAGGTATCTTGAAACTCGTCCACCAGCAGGTGGCGGATGCGATAGTCGAGACTGAGCGCGAGGTCGGTGGGTTCATCGGGTGTGCCGAGCGCCTGGATCGCACCCCAGGCCACCTCGGTGAAGTCGACCTCGCCGTGTGCCTGGAACACCAGCCGCAGCTGCGCGACGGCTAGCGGCAGTAATTCGCACAACGCCTCGACCACCTGCCATTGATTGTCGTCGTAGCGCGGTGGCGGCAACAGCGCCAGCGCCGCCAGACGCACGCGCAGCATTTCATGGTCGGCGAGCGCCTCCACCAGCCCCACGAACCGCCGTTTGGCGCTTTCGCGGCGCGCTTTTTCGGCAGCGTCGCGTGCGCCGCTCGGCGGCGGGAAGCCGATGCCGGTGTCCACGCGCTTGCGCCAGCTCCCGCTTGCGGTGAGCAGCAATTGCGCCAGACCGCGCCACGCCGGTAAATCGTCGACGGTGTCGCCGGGAAGCTCACGCAGATCGAGACAGGCGAGGATCGCGGAATCCGAGCCATCCGCCTTCAGACGTTGTGCCGCATCGCGCGCCGTCGCCAGCAATTCGGATGCGTGCTGCCGCGGCACCGTCGCGCGCAGCGTGGCCAGCACATCGCGCACGAGGCGCGCCAGCGCGGCCTCCAGCGTCTCGCGGCGCAACCGCTCGCTCCCGCGATCGGCAAGATGGCGCAACCATTGATCGCGCCGGGCGAGCATCCGCGCGAGCAGCTCTTCGACCCGCGGCAGGTGGTTGTCGAGATGCAGCAGCAACTGCTCGATGGCCGGAGACCACGAACCGTCGGTTTCAAGCAGGCCGATGAGGTTGCGCGCCGCCTCGCGATAAAGCGGCTCGGCGTCCTCGACGATCGCCGGCGGCGCGCCGAGGCGCGAGAGCAGCGGCATCTGGCGCGTGAGCGCGGAGCAAAACGAGTCGATGGTACCGATACGGAGCCGGCCGGGATTGGCCCGGATATCCCAGTGCGCCCGCGCATCGCGCGTCAGTACTGCGCGCGCCAGGTCCCAGGTGAGCGCCTTGTGCGTCTGCACGGGTCGCGCTTCGCGCGCGCCGCTTTCGAGCGCGAGCAGCACGCGGCTGCGCATTTCGGCTGCGGCCTTGCGCGTGAAGGTGATGGCCACCACCTCCTCCGGGTGATCCACGTGCGCCAGCAGGTTGAGATAGCGGTTGGTGAGCAACTCGGTCTTGCCCGACCCGGCCGGCGCCTGGACGATGAACGAACGCGCGGGGTCGAGCGCCTGCAGGCGTTCGGCGGCATCCCGTGGCGCCGGGGCGTTCATGCTCCGTTTTCCCCCGTGTCTTCGATGGCAACGGGAATATCCGCCTCGCGCTCATGCACGCGGCACAGCGGCGTGAGCCCGCAATGCTCGCAGGTCTTGCGTGGGTACTTGGGATCGACCGTCGCATCGCCACTGCGGAATGACTGCCCGAGCGCTTCAAGCGTATCGCGCCAGGCGCGGTGCAGCCCGTCCCAAGAACCGTAATCGGCCGCGTCGCGCGTGGCTTCGAACGCGCGCAACCCCGGTATGAGGCCGTCCTCCCGGGCGACGCCGACGAAACCCATCTCGCCGCGCCGCAGGCGTGCGAACAACACGGCGGACACGGGCGCGTGCGCAAGGCTGTAAAGCGGAAGTTGCGGCTCGTCCGGGCGCGCGCCGGACCACTGACCGGGCTTCGGTCGGCCGGTCTTGTAGTCGATGACGGCGCGCGCGCCGTCGGGCAGCTCGTCAACGCGATCGATCACGGCGTGGATGCGCAATCCACCGATCTCGACCTCTTCCGGGGCTTCGGTGGCCATGACCGTGAACGGCGCGCGTGTTTTTTCAATTTCGAGCCAATCCAGCACCAGCGTCTCCAGCCGCCACTGCTCTATGGCGGTAAAGCGCGCGGTGAAGGTTCCCTGGCGATAACGCGCCTCGTGCGCGACCTGCGCCGCCACCTGGACCCGCACCAGCGCCTGCAAATTCTCCGGCGCCTGCGCGCACAGCGCGGCATGCGTTTTAAGCTCGCGCCATACGCGCGCCAGCACGCCGTGCAGCAGGCGTCCGCGCGTGCTGTCGTCGAGCCCCGGACCCGGCTCGTCGAGTTGCTGGGCGCCGAGACGCACGCGTGCAAACGCGCGGAACGGACAAGCGGCCTGGTCGCGGAACACCGCGGTGCCGCGCTGTACGGCCGCCCCTGCAGGCAATGCCGGAGCACGGTTGTCAGTGAGCGTTTCAAGCACGCCCGCGTCATGGATGACATCGCGGAAGCTGTTTGCGGGCGACACGACGAGCGCCTGCGGGACAATCTCCGGCAAATCGACGATTAGCGGGCTCGGTCGCAAGTCTTCGTCGCCCCGGCGCATCGGGTAGCTCGCAATCACCTCAGGTGCGCTTGCAAGCAGGCGCGCGGTCAGTGAACGCGCGAACGCAAGCTCGCGTTCGGCCGAGGCATGCGGCAAACCGTGGCGACGCATAAGCGCGATCGGCAGCAGCGGGTTCGGGCGCGGGCTCGCCGGCCACATATCGTCGTGCAGCCCCATAACCCACAGGTGATCGAACGCAAGCCCCGCGGTCTCCAACACGCCGAGAATCTGAATGGGTACCGCCGGCGTTTCCGGCTGGAAGATGCGCTCCACGGCCAGGCTTCGCAACGTCGACAGCGCCTCCGACCCGTCGATGCGGCCGGCGATGACATCGAGGGCGGACAGCTCGGTTGTAAGCTCGCGCCAGGCCTCGAATGTCTGGAATTCCGCGCTGGTCAACGCGCGCTCGCCGGGCCAACCCATGGCGTGCAACAGCCGCGAAAATGCCTCCGCCCAGTTGCTCGGCAACTGCCGGCGTGGAAGCGCATCCAGCACGGCGCGCAGCGTCTTCAGGTGCTGCGCCAGTCGCGGCGCGGCGAATGCACGCGGCGTGCCGTCGGTGTCGCGCGCCTCGGCGCGACGCAGGCACAACGCGGGCGTTACCGCCGTTTCACCCAGACGCCGCAACTCGGCGTCGAGCAAGGCGCGGCGCGAAAGCTCCGCCTCAGCGCCGCCGAGGAACGGCGAGCGCAACAGGCTTCCGGCCTGTGTATACGTGAGCTTGTCCAGCGCCAGCTGCAGGACCAGGAGCGCGCTATGCGCCAGCGGGCAGTCCGACAACGGGCGCCCGAGCGAGATGTTGTAGGGACGCACCACCGGTCCGGCGCCCGGCAGCGTCGCGGCCGGCACGAACAGGTCGTCGAAGACGCGCGCGATCGTGCCTGCCTGCACCTGCAAGTCCGGCACGACGATGCCGATGCGCGCGGCCGGTTGTCCTTCCAGAATCCGCCTGGCCCAGCGGGCGGCGAGCATGATTTCTCCCGCCGGTTCCTGACATGCGAGACGCGCTGCGCGCCCGGAGGTGGTTGCGGCGGCAATGGATTCGATTTCCGTACCGGCGCGTTTCAGGCAATCGATCAGATGTTGTTGCTGTGGCGTAAACTCGTCAAAGCCGGCGAACAGCAACCGCGCCGGCGGCGTGAGCTGACGGCGCTCGAAGGCGTCCGCCAACAGGTCGGGCACTCGGGCCGCGTCCAGCCAGCCGTTCCGCCCGCATTCACGCGCGAACCGGTCCGCCCACGCGACGAACGCGCGCGCGTCCTCGTTCGGCGCACCGGCTTCGATCATCGGTAACGGGAGGCGCCATTCATGCACCAGTTGCCAGGCTTCCTGCGCCGTGCGCGCGGTGGCCGGCAGCTGGAGCAATACGTGGCTCCAGGCCGAATCGTTGACGATGGCCTCCCACAGGCGGCGCTCCTGCGCCGACGACAGCAGGACGCGCGGCGCAACAGCGGGATCGGCGAGCGCCAGGCCGAAGGTCTCGCTCCAGATGCGCGCAACCCACGCCGGCCACGGCAGGATGTCGGCGCCGGCCCAGGCGCCCAGTCCCGCGTGCTGCATGCGCTGGTTGAAATCGGCCCGCAGCTGGCGCGCCAAGCGCCGGCTCGCAGTGATCACCGTCGCACCGGCCGACAGCGCTGCAAAAGTGGTGGGGTCCATATCCTCCGTCGCCGGCTGCATAGAATGGGTGCGACGGATTATATAAGGAGACTACTTCGAATAGCCGGCCTGGCTATGGCGAGGCCGGCCTGGCCCTCTGCGCGAAACGCGCTACCTCGATGGCGGTCAGAGGCTTGCTGAAAACAAATCCCATGATCGCGTCGCAATCGGCCGAGCGCAGCACCCGCAGCTGGGGCTCCTGCTCGACCCCCTCGGCCATCACGCGCAGGCGTATCTCGTGCGCCACGGCGACGATGGCCCGCAACAGCGTCGCGTCCTCCGGACTGCCGGAAAGGTTGCGCACGAAACCGGGGTCCAGGTTCAACGCCGCGGCGTGTGCCTGGCGCAATTGTCCGAGCGGCGCGGTGCCGACATCGAAACTGCCGATCACGAGCGACACGCCGATGCGGTGCAGCGCTTCGGCGACACCGCCGGGACCGACGGCGGCGCCGGACAACATTCGGTGATTTATCTCGAGATGCAGCAGCGACGGCGACAGCCCGGTTTCCTCCAGCACCATGCGCACGATGTCGGCATAGTCGAGATCGGCAATCTCGCGGTCCGATACCTTGACGGTGATGGGCAACGCCGGCAGGCCCGTGGCCTGCCAGGCCTGCACCTGCTCGCAGGCGGCGCGCAGGACCCACACGCCGACCGGCACGATCAGACCGGTTTCCTCGAGTACCGGCAGGAACGCCGCGGGCTCCAGGAGACCGCGCGTCGGATGCTGCCAGCGCAGCAGCGCCTCCACACCGCAGGTGTGCCCGGTGCGCAGGTCCATCTGCGGCTGGTAGTGCAGCAGGAATTCCTTGTGCTCGAGCGCACGACGCAGCCCGGTTTCGAGCTCGAGGCGCTCGGCAAGACGGACATCCATGGCGGCTTCGTGGAAACGGATTGCATTGCCGCCCTGCTCCACGGCGCGGACCATGGCCGACTCGGCGCTGCGAAGAAGCGCAAAGACGTCCTTGCCGTCCTCCGGATAGAGGCCGACGCCGATACTGCCGGTCATGAACAACTCGCGCCCCGTGAGCGGGAACGGCTGCGCCACGGCCAGCAGGATCTTCTGGGCAAAAAGCGTCGTTTCGCGCGCCGAGGCCACGCCATCGAGCAGAATGCCGAAGGCATTGCCGTCGAGGCGGGCCACCGTGTCGCTCTCGCGCACCGCGCGCCTGAGCCGTTCCGCGACGACGCGCAGCAGCTGGTCGCCCATCGCCTGCCCCAGGGTTGCGTTGATCGCATCGAATCGGTCGATGCCGAGGTACAGCACGGCCAGGGCGCCCTTTCGCGATGCGGCGCGTTTCACCGCGCGTATCACGCGCTCCGTGAACAGGAGGCGATTCGGCAACTGCGTCAGCACGTCGTGTTGCGCGAGATGCTGCAAACGCTCCTGAAAGTGAATGCTCTCGGTGATGTCCTTGCCGGTAGAGATGAAGTGCGTGATCAGGCCGTGGTCGTCCTTGAGCGGCGTGATGGTCTTCTCCTCGTAGTACAAACTGCCGTCCTTGCGCCGGTTGATGAACACCTCGCGGAAGGTCGCTCCTGCCAGAATGGTTTCCCACATGCGGCGATAAAAGTTTTCATCGTGGCGCCCGGAACGCAGGAAGCTGGGGGTGCGCCCGAAGACCTCCTCGGGCGTATAGCCGGTAACGCGCTCGAATGCCGGGTTGACATACTCGATCACGCCGCCGACGTCGGTGACTATCACCGGGTCCGCCGTCTGGTCCACGGCGCGCGCCAGCTTGTGCCGCTGTGCCTCCGTGTCCTTGCGTTCGGTAATGTCCTGGACCACGGCCACGAACACCGGCGGGATTTCCGTGGGCAGAAGCTGCAGGCGCACTTCCACCTGGTAGGGCGAGCCATTCTTGCGCCGATACAGGGTCTCAATGACGACACGGCTCTTCTGGCCGTTGCGCAACGGCTCAAGCAGCGCCGCGAAGGTCTGGGGTGTGAACTCAGGCTTGATATCGAGGGGCGTCAGTTGCTGCAGTTCGTCCAACGTATAGCCGAGGTTGGCCAGCGCCGCCTGGTTGGCCTGGACGAACCGCAGGGTATGCGCGTCAAAGGCGTAGAACTCGTTCGACGAGCTGTCGAGCATGCGCCCAAGGCGCAGGACATGCGCCTCGGCCTGGCGCCGCGCGCTCACGTCGCGCATGATCGCCTGCACGCGTTCGCCGATGCGCTTCGCGCTGATCTCGACCGGCACGAGACCGCCGTCCTTACGCCGCAGGCGACGTTCGCTGTACAAAACCTTGCCTGCCAGAAGCTCGGGGAAACGCAACGGGAACGCCGTGAGGTCCTCCGGTTGAAACAGATCGCGCGCGTGGAGTTTCCGTATTTCGTTGGGCGTATACCCCGTGATACGGCAAAAATGAGCATTGGCATCCAAAAGGCGCCCGGCCGTATCGGAATGGACAATACCATCCGATGCCTGCTCCATGAGCGCATGAAAGTCGCGCGCGCGGCGGCGCGACTGCTGCGACTTGTGTACCGTGATCGTCAGCAGCAGCGCCAACAGCCCTCCGAGGACGAATACAGTCTCGGGAACGTGCGTTCGCTCAGCCCGAAGCGATGCGAGCGTCGGCCAAAGCCGGAGTTTCCAATCGACACCGTGCAGCACCAACCGCACGGTGGCGGCATATTCCGCGCCCGCGGCCATTTCCGATTCGGCAACCTGCACACGTCGGTAGATTTCCGTCTCGCGATCGTAGATCACGACTCCGTATCCGTTAATCACTTCCGGCGACAGGATGTTGTCCAGCGCGTCCTGTAATCGGAGCACACCGCGGACATAGCCGGTCACCTTGCCATGAAGCCGGACGGGAACCTCTGCCTGCAGTGTGTATTTCCCGCTCGACGTTTTTGCGGTTCGCAGTGCTGGCCCTCTCGGGTTCGTGACAGACAAGCGGCCAGGGTCTGCGGCTGGATACTCCGGGGCAGACGCCGTGGATGCAAACCCGTGGCGCATGGATGCGCCGTCTGCGGTGCCGATGGATGCAAACCGGATGGCGCGACGGCGATGAGCGGCATCGAGCCATTCGATGGCTTCATACGCACTGTCGTGACGCAAATAATCCGCTGCGTCGACGTCCCACTTCTGCCGGTGGGCACCGCCGTGCGTCTCGATGCGCCTTGCCATGCGTTCCAGCGCCTCGACACGCTCGCCGAGGAACCAATCGATTTCCCTGACGACCAGGCGACTCTGGGCCTGGATGCTCTGCACAATGTGCAACCGTTCTTGTATGCGCAAGGCCTGCCATATCGCGATAACGACTGCCATGGCAGCAATGCCGGCAAGCAGCGGCATCCACGAAGGCGATTGTTGGGTCTCGGAACGGTCCGAGTACCAGGCATGCACGACCAGCGTCCCGCCCAACAGAAGAAAACCCGCCACCGTCAGCAGTGCCATGCCGACCACGTGATGGTTCTTGGTGTACGCTTCCGGCATGCCGCTCACGTAACCGAACAGACTGAACAGGGCGAGCACAAGAACAAGGCCGCCAAAAATGGCTACAGCCGCGTGGCGCTGGGGATGTCGACGGCGCACGCTCAACACCAGCAGCGAGAGGCCGGCCAATGCAAAGCCCGATGCCGTGTTGTAAGTCATCCGCCCCGGTGTGCGCAGGATGCCGGCCAGCGCATCGCGCATGAACAACTGGTCTATCCCCAGGTCCACACCAAACAGGTGCTGCAGCAACGTCAGCAAAACCATCGCCACAACCGCGGTGCCAAACGCAAACGCCAGACGCACATGACCCCGGCTGAGCGCGAGCAGGCCGCCGCCACTCAGCCCGAACAGCAAGGCGGTGTTGAACAATATCGGGGGAAACGATGGGCGCACTCGCAACAGCGGCGCATAGCCGGCATACCACGCCGCCATCACAATGAGCCCGAATCCGGTAATCAGCAGACCGGGAATAAAAAGAATACGGGAAGAACGCGGAACGACGGCGGGGGTGCTCTTGTCCTTATGAAGTGTCTCGTGCATACCTTGCTGGTTCAGAGGACGCGTTGTCTCCCATGCAAATTCCCTCTCTAATATTCTCTATGGACTCAAGTTTGGCAGCTGACTGCCAAAATACAATTAACAAATAGAGGGTTTTTTGCCGTGAACGCCTCCTATACTTGGCGGATGATAGGCACATATTTACTACAGATATTCGCAGGCCTACCCGACACAGAGCCAGTCGAACGCCAATGACGCTATTTATTGATGGCTCGCGCCTGACCTTGACATCGGTTGTCTCAGCGGGGGGTACCGCTGCCACAATGTCAGACTGGCGAGTCGGCCAACTGCTGCAAGCCACGGTCGATTCCCTGTCTCCCGATGGGGCCATCGCCCTGCGCCTCGGCACCCAGCTGCTCGAAGGCCGCAGCAACCTGCCGCTGCGGCCGGGACAATCGCTTACCCTCCAGGTAGCTCAGACCGGCACGCCCGTGGTGCTGCGGATCGTGCCCGATGCCGCCGCCGGCGCCGACAGCATCAATCGGGCGCTGCGCCAGGTCCTGCCCCGCCAAGGCGAGATCCGACCGCTGCTCGATGGCCTGGCCGGGGCCATGCGCGCGCCCGGCCCGCTACCGCCGACGGTGGCGGCATTCGCCAACCGGCTGCTCTCCAGCCTGCCCGATATCCAAACCCTGGTTGTTCCCGGCGAGCTCAAACAGGCGCTGCACGATTCCGGTCTGTTTCTGGAAGCGCATCTGGCACGAGACAGCGCCGCGCCGGAACGTGACCTCAAGGCCATGCTGCTGCAACTGCAAGGAATGTTGCGCAACGCCGCGGCCGCGCCGGTGCGGCACGACCTGCCCAGTAGCGTCCCGCCGACACCGGATAACGCCGATACACAAACCGTCGCCGCATTGCAGCATCGAACCGATGCCGCGCTGGCACGGGTGGTCATGAACCAGATCGACTCCCTGCCGCGCGACGCCTCCGCAACGACCCCGCTCGTGGTCGAATTGCCGCTGCGGTGGAACGACCAACCGGCCATGCTGCGACTGCACATCGAGCCGGACGATACGGCACGCCATGAAAAAAACGCGACTCCAGGCTGGTCGGTATGGCTGTCACTCGAACCCGGCGATCTTGGACCGGTTCATTGCCGCTTGCAGCTGCGGGGGGAACAGGTCTCGGCCACTTTCTGGGCCGAACATGAAACGACGGCGGCCCTGTTCCAGGAAAATCTCGAGAAGCTGGGATTGGGGTTTAAACAGGAAGGGCTGACGCCTCACCTGCTGCACTGCCAGACCGGCAAGCCGCCGTTGCCGGCGCCGCGGCGCCACGACGTCCTGGACGAGCGCGCATGAACCGCAAGGGACCGCAGCCGCCGCGCAAGGCCGTCGCACTGCTTTACGACGGTCAGGGTGCGCCGCGCGTCACCGCCAAGGGTCAGGGTCTGGTCGCGGAGACGATCCTCGCGCGCGCGCGCGAGCACGGGGTGCCGCTGCACGAGGACGCGACGCTTGCCGGCGCACTGGCGCAGCTCGATCTCGGGGAGGAAATTCCAGAGGCGCTGTATCGCGCCGTGGCCCAGGTATTGGCGTTCGCCTATTTCCTGAGCGGTAAAACGCCGCCGCTGCCGGTACGCCGGCGCGAACGCGGCTGACGATAAATACGACGGGGGTGGGTCAGGCGCGGACGCAGTTGCGTCCGTTTTGTTTGGCCTGGTAGAGCGCGTCGTCGGCGCGGGCGCACAGGGTTTCGAACGTATCGCCCTCGGACAGCGTCGCCACGCCGATGCTCGTGGTAATCCGCATCTTGTGGCCGTTCACCAGCATCAACCCGGTTTCATCCACGGCCTTGCGAATACGCTCCGCCAGCAGCAGCGCGCCCTCGGGCGGTGTATTGCTTAACTGCAGCACGAACTCGTCGCCGCCGTAGCGCGCCAGAATATCGGTGGTACGGATGCAGCGTTGCACACAATCGGCAAAGGCCTTGATGATCTCGTCACCCACGGCATGCCCGACGGTGTCGTTGATGTTCTTGAAGTTGTCGATGTCGAGGAACATGAGCGACAACGATGCCTTGTGGCGATGTGCGAGGCCGACTTCGCGTCGCATCATGGTCTCCATGACACCGCGGTTATAAACGCCGGTGAGCGGATCCTTGCGCGCGTTCTCGGTGGCGTTGCGGAACTCAAGGGCGTTGCGCAGTGGGTACACCAGGACGCACAGCAGATATTCGAGCACCGCGGTCTCGGTGGCCGGGAATTTGCGGCGGCGTGTAAATACGATGTTGCCCAGCGACTGGCCTTCGACGATCAGCCGGTAGGAGCAGCTATGGCGCGCGGGATTGCCGAGCGTCAGCTCGATGCCGTGCGGCTCGTTGTGGTAGCTCACGCTGTCGTGCGCCACGATGTTCGTCACCTCGCGGGCGAACAGCTCGATGAGCCGGTTCACATCCAGTGTCGTCTGCAGCATCGCCGTCATCTGCAGGAGGTGGTTCGGCGGCTGCTGTTCCGCCTGCTTCAGGACCGCCTGCGGGGTCACGTGCAGCGACGTTACCGGGGGGACGGTGCGGACGAATTCGCGGACTTGTTGAGCGCTTTTCATGGTCTCAGGCCGTTTGGCAGTGTCTCTTGGCTGTTTATCAGCGAATTTCATGCCAAGCTTGAGTCCGGAATTCAATTTGTTTTTCAATCAGTTAAGGAAGTCGCCGGTTGTCAAAAAACCGGCGCCGGCAAGCCCCTGCCAGCACCCCGGCGGCCATTCTCCGCGCATCCGATATCTTCGTCCAGCCGATGGGCATCAGGGTAATGCCAGAGCATCTTCATCAACTATCAATTGTCGCTCCAGCGCGGGAATATCCAGTAAGGGACAGCGCCGCAGCGTCTCGATGCCGGCGAGCCACGGACGCCGCGTGCGCGCCGTACGCCAACGGACCTGCGCCGGGCGCAGGTCGAACGCGTCACCGACGGCGTCGCAAGCGAGCGCATAGCGTTTACTCCCGATCACGACGGCGGTCTGGAGATTCCCGGCAGGCCGTTCCCTGCCGGCAATTATTACGGCAAGGTCCACCAGCGTCGCCTGACCGGTCTCCGTTCGGCAATAGCCTGCAAACCAGGATGGCCCGCGGGACGATGCGACATCGGCCAGCCGCGTCAACGGCGTAAGCACCTCACGCACGTCGTCGCCTGGGATCGCGAGCGTCATGCCGCCAACCGTGATCGGTAAGCACGGAAATGTCTCCGTCGGCAGGCGAAAAACCGACTGGTCGGGAATCGAATCGCATGAGCCCACATCCGAGACGGGCCGCATCAGCGCTTCCAGGTACGCGGCTAGCGCGTCGGTCTCGACGGGGAAACCACACGCACGCGAACGGGTGTTTTCCGTGCGCGACATCAGCCGGCACCGACCGTCTGGACGGCGGATTGCGACTGCGGTGGTGCTTGCGCCTGCCCTAACAGCGTGTCGAGCAGCGCGGCATAAGCCTCGACCCCGCGTGCAGCCGGTGACAACACCGACAACGGCATGCCGCGCTTGGCTGCATCGCGGAATTGCGTATCCACGGGCACGGCCGCGTCCCACAAGGCGGTGGAATAGCGTTCGCGCAACGCGGATAGCGATTCCACCGAGGCGCGCGTGCGCCGGTCGAAAAGCGTCGGCACAATGAGATGCAGCACGCGTTCGCGCCGCGAGCGCGCAATCATGTTCAGCGTGTGCATCATGCGCTCCAATCCCTTGAGCGCGAGAAATTCCGTCTGCACCGGTACGATCAGGCGCTCGCACGCGGCAAGCGCATTGACCATCAGCACGCCGAGGGTCGCGGCGCAATCGATGAGCGCGAAATCATAATCCGGTTCGATGCGGCGCAGCGCTTGCTTGAGCAACAGCCCCATGCCCTCACGCACGCCGAGCTGCCGGTCAAGCGTCGCGAGCGCCGTCGACGCCGGCAGCAGATCGAGTCGTTCGACGGACGTGCGACGAATGAGCCCCGCGACATCGCTGCCGGGCGCCGAATCCGGCATGAATAGCGCGTAGGCGCTGTGCGTCAGCGCATCCGGGTCGTGGCCGAAATAACTCGTGAGCGATCCCTGCGGATCGAGATCGACCAGCAGCACGCGCGATCCGCGCCCGGCGAGCAACCCGCCCAGCGTAACCGCCGTGGTGGTCTTGCCCACGCCACCCTTCTGGTTGGCGACCGTCCAGACACGCACGGCTAGCCTCCCGGCTTGGGCAGCGCCGGCAGTGAGATGACGCGGTCGAGCGGCAAAGGCTTGTCGCTCGCAAGCGGTCCGCCGGCCGGCATTCTGGCTGCAGGCGGAACGATCGTCTTATCCGGCACCGACGGGCGCGAATTTGCATCCATCGGCACCGCAACCGGTGCATCCATGCGCTGCGGTTTGGTAATTACAATGGAGGGCTTCTCAGCCGCCGCTCCCGGCGCAGCTCGACCTTCTCCGCCCCTGGAGTCGCCGACGGCTGTCCCGGCAACTGCTCCAGACATTGCTGTGCCGTCCACGCCTATGGGTTTGGCGGTGGACGGCAAGATCGCAGTCGCTTCGCGCTTCAGCTCGGGCAACAACTGCTCAAGCGGTTCCATCGGCGGAGTCAATACGATCGGCGATTTGGGGGCCTCTGTCGCGGGTACCGCCGGTTCCTGCGTCCTGACGGCGGTCTCCACGGGTGCTCCCTGGCCTGCGGTCAGCTCGTGCAGGCGAGCGGCATCTTCATCGTCGGCCAGTATCACCAGCACGACCTTGCGATTCTTGCTGCGTCCCGCTTCCGTGTCGTTCGGAGCCGACGGCCGGTGCTCGCCGTAACCGACGGCGGCGAGCCGGCCGGGACTCAGCCCGACACCGGAAAACAGGTGCACGACGCTCGTCGCGCGCGCCGTGGACAGCTCCCAGTTGGAGGGAAATGCCGCGGTGCGGATCGGCACGTTGTCGGTGAAGCCCTCGACCTGAACACGATTGGGGTATTCCTGCAGTATGCCGGCGAGACGCTTTAACACCGGCACCGCATCGGGCTGGACCTGCGCGCTGCCGCTCGGAAACAGGACGCTGCTCTTGATCTCGACCTCGAGCCAGTAGCGGGATCCCTTGACGGCGATGAGGCCTTTTTCTATCAGGGGCTGCATCGCCCGATTCACTTTGTCGGCGATTTCGCGCATCGCGCGCGCCTGCCCGCTCTCGGCCTGGCCGCCAGTGCGCCGGCCGGGGAACGGGGTTTTCGGCAACGCGATCGCCTGCGGGTCGCCATCGGTGACGCCGGGAAGATTTCGGAGCTCGGGCGTCCCGAGTATCTCCGGCTTAACGAATGAATTGAACTGGATCGGGTCCGGGCTCATGGGCTTGGACTGGAACGCCGCTTTCAGCGCCTCCGCCATGACGCGGAATTTTCCTTCGTTGACCGCCGACAGCGAATACATCACGACGAAAAACGCGAACAGCAGCGTGATGAAGTCGGCGTAAGACACCAGCCAGCGCTCGTGGTTTTCGTGCTCTTCGTGCTTCTTCTTGCGCGCCATCGTCCGGTCCTGTGCCGCATCGTCAGTGCAGGAAGCCTTGCAGCTTGGTTTCGATGTTGCGCGGGTTCTCGCCGTGGGAGATGGAGACGATGCCCTCGATGATCATCTCCTGGAACTGCGCCTGGTTGTGCACGTGCGCCTTGAGCTTGTTCGCGGTGGGCAGGAACAGCAGGTTCGCCAGACCGACGCCGTAGATCGTGGCCACGAACGCGACGGCGATACCGGAACCGAGTTTCGAAGGATCGGAGAGGTTCTGCATCACGTGAATCAACCCCATCACCGCGCCAATGATGCCGATAGTCGGGCTGTAGCCGCCCATGCCCTCGAACACCTTGGCCGCCTGGAGATCGCGATGCTCCAGCGCCGCCATCTCCACTTCGAGGATGTTGCGGATGGTATCCGGCTCGGTGCCATCCACGAGCAATTGCAGCCCCTTGCGCGCGAACGGGTCCGGCTCTGCTTCCACCAGCGATTCGAGCCCGAGCAGCCCTTCCTTGCGCGCGATACCGCTCCAGTTGAGAATTTTCTGGATCGTCTCGGCCGCCTCGATCTTCGGCGGCAGGAATATCTTGCCGACCGATTTCATGGCGTGCAGGAACACCGACATCGGTGACTGCACCATCACCGCCCCGAAGGTGCCGCCAGTCACGATGATGAACGCGGTCAGCTGCATCAGCGAGCTGGTGTGACCGCCTTCGAGGATGTTGCCGCCGATAATGGCGCCGAAACCGACGAGTAGTCCGACGAGCGTCAGGATATCCATGCCGTCACCCGCCGTGCTCGTTGTCTTTCAACAGCGCCGCCAGATCGAGCAGCGGCAACAGGCGCTTGCCTGCCACCGCCACGGCGGCAATGCCGTGCATGCCGCGTAACAGAACGCCCGGCGGCTGACGTGACGCCGGCACGACTCCCTCCACGCCATCCACCACAAATCCAACGCGATGCGTTTCGAACATGGCTATTACGATCCACGCATCCTCGGCAATGGATGCCTCCGTAGTGTCCTGGGCAAGCCAATGACGGGCGAAGTGAAGCGGTATACGCTCCGGGCCGTTGACCACCCAGGTCCGTACACCATCGCGTTCCACATACACCTGCCGGGGGTCGAGCACCTCGATAACCTGATTCAGCGCCAGCGCGAACGGCTGGCAAGCGACGCTCGCCGCCAGCACGGCGTCGGCTGAACCGGCATGCCGTGCGAGCTGCAGCCCGACAACCGCGCGCTGCATGTCGCGCGTCGCGTGACGCAAGACGGGGTCGGCGGACTCGGGGAGGCACGGAACGAAAGATTGCCAGGCGCGCGCCACGTCCTCGACCGCGGCCTGGATCGCCGCGGACGTCGCATGCCGCCCGGTTTTGCCGCGCGGGTCACACGCGGAGTCGGGAGCGTTGAGCGATTTGAACGCCGTCAACAGCGATTCGAACGCCGCATCGCTAACCGGCGCGGCAGTGGTGCTGCGGGACACGGCGTGACCGGTCTCCTCGAGCAGCCGGTCGAACTCCCTGTCCACCGGATCCCTATCGCACCCGGGGGCTGCCATGACACCTCCCTAGCAGGGCATTGAAAAATGCCCTGCGGTGCGGGGCAGGGACACCCAGCCGAAGCGCGTGGCGTTGGAAACGCCAAACGCTTCGGAGGTCGAGCGCGAGTTCACCTCGCGCCGACCGAGACGAGAAGCGGTACAGGGAAGTGCCGCCTGCGGAGCGAAGGATGCAAAAAGACCGTGGAGGGGCTTTTTCGGCATTACTTCAGAATCCGAGACTCGAAAGCAAGTCGTCCACCTCGTCCTGGCCGGAAACGGCATCGGCCTGGCGCTTGCCGGGAATCTGCGGTCCGTCGAGCGTATCCGCCGGCTTCGCGGACGGTTCCGGCCCGGACCCGAGCTTCTGACCCGAGATCCGTATCAGGTTCACGAGATTGCCTTCCACTTCCTCCACCAGCTTGATGACGCGGCGGATGATCTGCCCGGTCAGGTCCTGGAACCCCTGCGCCATCAGCGCCTCGGAAAGATTGTCGCTGATGCGTGTCGCACTCCCCTCGGTCCATGGCAAAAACTCGTCGAGCCGCGCGCTGAGCGCGCGGAACTCGGTGACGTCCATCTTGCGCTGCATGAATCGCTGCCAGTCCTCGTGGATGCCGTGCGCGCGCGTGCGGATTTCCTCGCACACGGGCTTGGATTGTTCGACCGTGTTCAGGGTGCGGGAGGCCGCCTGCTCGGTCATGTCGATCACGTAGTGCAGGCGCTCCTTCGCGTCCGGGATGTCCACGTTCGCGAGGTCCATCAGGCGGGTGTCGTAGCGAAACGCGTTCAGCGCCTCGTGCAATTCGCGCGTGAGCCGCCCGACCTCCTGGAACAACCCGGTGTCGTGCTCATGCGCGATGTCGCCGAGCAGCCGGTCGGCCTCGTTGGTATTGCCGCTTTCCAGGTGCGCAAGCAGTTCCCGTACTCGACCGATACGCGGGTCCCCCGACGCGACGTCGGCGGCTCTCTCGGCGATCGCTCCCGGCGTCGCTCTACCTCCGCCGTCCCTGACGTCGTCGGTCAGCATGGTCTCCTCCATGTTCAGGCCGTGGCCTGGAGACGTTCGAAAATCTTTGAAATTTTTTCGCGCAACGTTTCGGCGGTGAACGGCTTGACGATGTAACCGTTGACGCCGGCCTGCGCGGCCATGACGATCTGGTCCTTCTTGGCCTCGGCCGTCACCATGAGTACCGGCGTGCTCGCGAGTTTGGAATCCGAGCGGATGGCCTTGAGCAGGTCGATACCCTGCATGCCCGGCATGTTCCAGTCGGTGATGACGAAATCGTAACTGCCGCCCTGCAACATCGGCAGCGCGGTCTTGCCGTCGTCGGCCTCGTCGGTGTTGCTGTAGCCGAGTTCGTGGAGCACGTTTTTGATAATGCGCCGCATCGTGGAGAAGTCGTCCACGACGAGGATTTTCATGTTTTTGTCCATATCGCCTCCTGGGCCCGCATCGCCAACAGCCGACCGCGCCCGCTGATCCGGTTTGCCCGCCTCATTTCCCGTGACGCGCCGTCGACATGCGCGCACGCAGGCGCACCAGCGCCTGACTGTGAATCTGGCACACGCGCGACTCGGTCACGCCCAGCGCCGCGCCGATTTCGCGCAGGTTCAATTCTTCGTCGTAGTACAGCGACAGCACCAGCCGTTCGCGTTCGGGCAGCTCGGCAATGCCATCGGTCACTACCTTCTTCAACTCGCCCGCAGCCATCTCGTCCAATGGATCGACCTCGTTTCCGGCGATGCTGTCGCCGGCGTAACCGTCGTCGTCCGGCCCGAGATCGTCCAGGCTCAGGACGCGGTGCCCGCTGATGTCCTGCAATGTCTGGTGATATTCCTCCAGCGAAACCCCGAGCGCCTCGGCGATCTCGCTATCGCGCGCCTCGCCGCCCTTGCGTCCTTCGACCCGGTTGACCGCCTTGGCCACCTCGCGCGCCTTGCGGTGCACCGAGCGCGGCGCCCAGTCGCCCTTGCGCACCTCGTCGAACATCGCGCCGCGGATGCGTATCCCGGCGTAGGTCTCGAAACTCGCCCCGTGCGACGCGTCGTAATGCCGCGCCGCTTCGATCAGGCCGATCATGCCGGCCTGGATCAGGTCGCCCGGCTGCACGCTCGACGGCAGCCGGCCGGCCAGGTGATAGGCGATGCGCTTCACGAGCGGCGCATAGCGCTGCACCAGGTCGTCGAGATCCGCCACCTGGGTGCGGGCGTAGCCGGCGAGCGCGTTCAGGCCCATGCCCCCGCCTCCGCCGGCCGTGGCTCGATGAGCCGCTCGAAAAAGAACTGCACGTGGCCGGAAACGGTTTCCGCCACAGGCCATTTATCGGCACGTTCCGCCAGTTTCTTGAATGCCGCGGCCGCCCGGCTGGCCGGGTAGGCCTCGACCACGGCGCGCTGGCGCTGCACCGCCTTGCGCACGTATTCGTCGTAGGGCACGGCCCCGAGGTATTCCAGGGTCACGTCCAGGAACCGGTCGGTCACGCGGGTGAGCTTGTCGTGCAGCACCTGGCCCTCCTCCGCCCCGCGCACCATGTTGGCCAGCACGTGGAACCGGCGGCAGCCGTATTCGCGCGACAGCACTTTGATCAGGGCATAGGCGTCGGTGATCGAGGCCGGTTCGTCGCACACCACCACGACCACCTCCTGGGCGGCGCGGGTGAAGGTGACGACGCTATCCGAGATGCCGGCGGCGGTATCCACCACCAGCACGTCGAGATCGTGGCCGAGCTCGCTGAAGGCGCGGATCAGGCCCGCGTGTTCCTGCGGATTCAGGCCCGCCATCTTGCGGATACCCGAGGCCGCCGGAATCACTTTCAGCCCGCCGGCCGCGGACACGACGATATCCTCGAGCCGACAATCGCCGTTCAGCACGTGCGACAGGTTCCAACGCGGGTTCAGACCCAGCAACACATCGACGTTGGCGAGCCCGAGATCGGCATCGAGCAGCATCACCGACTTGCCGCTCGCCGCCAGCGCCATGGCGAGGTTGACCGAGACGTTGGTCTTGCCGACGCCGCCCTTGCCGCTGGCCACGGCCACGACGCGCACCGGCGCGCGCGTGGCCAGGCGGCGCAAACCGGCGGCCTGGTCGTCGAGATGAGGTGAAGCGTTACGCATTGGCGGCCGTGCCTCCCAGGATCATGGCGAGCGAGGGATCGTCCGGCACCTGTTCGGCGCGGCGCATCATCGCCACGCTGCGGCTGATGAGACGCGGGGCGCTTGCGGTATAGAGGTCCTCGGGCACCTTCTGGCCGTCGCTGACGTACGCCACGGGCAGCTTGTGCTTGATGATCTGGCTCAGGGTGCCGCCCAGACTGCCGGCCTCGTCCATCTTGGTGAGAATGCAACCGCGCGGCTGGATATTTCGGTAGCGCCGGATGATGTCGTCGACGCCCGCCTCGCGCGTGGTCGCGGACAACACCAGATAGCTCTTGATGTCGGCATGGCAACCGCGGATCAGCGCGAACTGCTCCGACAGGCGCACGTCGCGCTGGCTCATGCCGGCAGTGTCGATCAGTACCAGCGCCCGGTCGGCGAGTTCCTTCAGCACCTCGCGCAATTCGTTCGGGTCCGCCGCGGTACGCAGCGGTACGTCGAGCAGGCGCGCGTAGGCGCGCAACTGCTCGTGCGCGCCGATGCGGTAGTTGTCCGTGGTCACGAGCGCGACCTTGCGTGCGCCGTGGCGCACGGCGAAGCGCGCCGCGAGCTTGGCCACAGTCGTAGTCTTGCCCACGCCCGTGGGGCCGACCAGCGCCACCACACCGCCGCGCGCGAGGATTTCATCGTCGGTGACCGGCAGCTTGTGCGCCAGCACGCCAAGCGCGTTACGCCAGGCCTTCTGCGCGTCGTTCGCCGACGCGTCCGACAGCTCGCCCACGATCTGCTGGCACAGGCCCGGCGACAATTCGAGTTGCAGCAACAGGCGCAGCAGGTTCGCCTCCAGCGGCTTGCGCCGCGCCATGTCGCCCCACATCAGGCCCGATATCTGTTGTTCCATCAGGCCACGCAAATTTTTCAGCTCACGGCGCATATCGAGGATGGCCGGCTCGGGAAACGGAATCGCGCCCGGCGCGGCGGCAGCGGCCGGCGCCGGAGCCGCGTTTGCGGCTGTGGGCTTCATGGCAGCCGGGGCCGGTGCGGCGGCAGCGCGCACGCCGGTCGTGGCGTGACGTGGTGGCGCCGGAATCACCGGCGCACCGGCGTCCAGCACGACCTCGTCGAAATCGATCGCTGCGACGATCTCGACGCCGCCGTCCACCTTGCGGTTGGACAGGATCACGGCATCCGGTCCCTGTTCCTCGCGGACCTTGCGGATCGCCTCCCGCATGTTCTTGCTGAAATAGCGCTTGATCTTCATGTCATCCTCTCCGGCGCGGCCTTACTTCCCGACCGTCGCAATCACCTTGACCTGCTTGTTGTCCGGCACCTCGTTGTACGCCAGCACCGCGAGGCCGGAAGCCGACGGGCGCATATAGCGCGAGAACCACAACCGCAACGCCGGCGCCACCAGCAACACCGACGGCTGACCCATCGCCTCCTGCCGGCGCGTGTGCTGCACGAGCGTGTTGCGCAACCGCTCGATCAGCCCCGGCTCGAAACCGCCGCCGTCGCCGCCCTCGGCGTGCAGCGACTGAAGCAACAACTGTTCCAGCTCCGGGTCGAGCGCGATGACCGGCAATTCCGGCGCCATGCCGTTGATATGCTGGACAATTGCGCGCCCGAGAGCGACGCGCGTTGTGGCTGTGAGAACGTCAGCGTCTTGACTCCGGCTCGCCTGCGCCGCCAAGGTTTCGGCGATGGTGCGGATGTCGCGGATCGGGATGTTCTCCGCGAGCAGGTTCTGCAGTGTCTTGTGCACCGTGCCGAGCGGCAGCAGTTTCGGCGTGAGGTCCTCGACCAGCCGCGGCGCCGACTTGCCGAGCTTGTCCAGCAATTGCTTCGCGTCCTCGTAGCCGAACAGCTCGTGGGCGTGGGTTTGGACGAGCTGGGAAAGATGCGTCGCCACTACCGTCGCAGCATCCACCACGGTGTAACCGAGCGTCTGCGCCTGGTCGCGGCTGCCGGGTTCGATCCACACCGCGGGCAGGCCGAAGGCCGGGTCCTTCGTGGCGATGCCGGGAATCGTACCCATGACCTGCCCCGGATTGATGGCCAGCTCGCGTTCGGTATGGATCTCGCCCTCGCCGGCGAGCGCGCCCAGGAGCGTGATGCGATAGCCGTTCGGCGGCAGCGACAGGTTGTCGCGGATGTGCACCGCCGGCACGAGGAAACCGATTTCCTGGGAGAGTTTTTTGCGCACGCCCTTGATGCGCTGCATGAGTTGCCCGCCCTGGTTCTTGTCGACCAGCGGGATCAGGCGGTAGCCGACCTCGAGTCCGATGGCATCCACCGGCGTAACATCGTCCCAACTGAGCTCCTTGAGCTCGGCTGCCGCCGGCGCCTCTGCGGCGACGTCGGCAGCCACCGGCGAAGCGACCGCGACCGACGCCGACCGACGCTGAGCCAATACCCAGGCCGTGCCGCCGGTGATGGCCGCGAGCGTGAGAAACGCGATGTTGGGCATGCCCGGAATCACGCCCATGATGCCGAGCACGCCGGCGGTGACGCCGAGCGCGCGCGGGTTCGCGAACAATTGCGACACGATCTGCTGGCCCATGTCGTGCGCGGTTGACACACGCGTGACCATGATGGCCGAGGCGGTCGACAGCACCAGCGAGGGAATCTGCGCCACCAGGCCGTCACCGATGGTCAGCAGCGCGTACGAGCGCATGGCGTCGCCGAAGCGCAGATCGTGCTGCAACATGCCGATGGCGAGTCCGCCGAGGATATTGATAAGCACCACGAGGATGCCGGCGACGGCGTCGCCGCGCACGAATTTGCTGGCGCCGTCCATCGCGCCGTAAAAATCGGCCTCCTGCGACACCTCGGCGCGCTGGCGGCGCGCCTCGTTCTGGTCGATCAGCCCGGCATTGAGATCGGCGTCGATCGCCATCTGCTTGCCGGGCATGGCGTCGAGGGTGAAACGCGCGCTGACCTCGGAGATGCGCCCGGCGCCCTTGGTGACCACGACGAAGTTGATAATGACGAGCACCGCGAACACGACGATGCCGACGGCATAATTGCCGCCGATCACGAACTCGCCGAAGGCGCGGATCACCTGGCCGGCGGCGTCGGAACCGGTATGGCCCTGCAACAGCACCACGCGCGTCGACGCGACGTTGAGCCCCAGGCGCAGCAACGTGGCGAGCAGCAGCACCGTCGGGAATGCGGCGAATTCGAGTGGTCGCTGCGTGTACACCGCCGCGAGCAACACCACGAGCGACAGCGCGATGTTGAAGCTGAACAGCGCGTCGAGCAGAAACGGCGGCAGCGGCACCACCATCATGCCGAGCATCAGCAGCAGCAGGATCGGCGTGCCGAGACCGCGTCCGAGTACGCCGCCGTTCATCGCCACGGTGTCGGGTTGGGCCATGCGTCAGTCCTTCCGCAGCTCGACGGGGATCGGCAGCTCGTCGCTCCCGGGCGGCGTCGGCCACTGCTTGCCCGGCGCGTGGGTACGCAGCTGGAATACGTAGGCCAGCACCTTCGCAACCGCGTGGTACAGGCCGGCGGGAATTTCCTGGTTGAGCTTGGTGCTGAAATAAAGTGCGCGCGCCAACGGCGGCGTCTCGAGCCGCGGCACGCGGAACTCGCGCGCCAGGCGCTGGATTTGCGCGGCCACCAGGTCCGCGCCCTTGGCCACCACGATCGGCGCGCGCATGCGCTCGGGATCGTATTTCAGCGCCACCGCGTAGTGCGTCGGGTTGGTGACGATCACGTCGGCCTTCGGCACCTCGGTCATCATGCGGGCGCGCGCCATCTCCTGTTGCACCTTGCGGATGCGCGCGCGCACCTCGGGCCGACCTTCGTTTTCCTTCAGTTCGTCGCGCACTTCCTGGCGCGTCATGCGCAGCTTCTGGCCGTGCTCCCACAGCTGATAAGGCACGTCGACCACGGCGATGAGGATCGTGACGGCGCAGAGCGCGAGGAACGACCAGCCGAGGAGGTGCGCCGCGTGCGCGAGCCCCGGTGCGAGCGGTTCGATGCCGGTATCGAGCACCCGCGGCAGCGTGACCCACAGCAGCCCGGCGGCAACCACGGCGACGAGGCCGAACTTGATGAGTGCCTTGACGAGCTCGGCGAGGCTGCGGCGACTGAACATCCGCCCGACACCGCCGATCGGGTCGAGCCGCTCCCACTGGAACGATATCGCCTTGCCGCTGAACGTGAGTCCATGCAATGCCAGCGGCCCGGTCGCCGCCGCCACGGCCATCAGCAGGAAAAACGGCGCCAACAGCGCGAGCGCCTTGAGGCTCGCGCTGCCGAACACCTCGAGCATGGCGGATTCGTGCAACAGCGTCGTGCGATCGAGGCTCAACCCCGCGCGCATGGTCTCGGCGAGACCGACGTACAGGCCGTCGCCGACGGCAAGCAGGCCGCCGGCGCCGGCAAGCAGCACCAGCGTGGTGGACAATTCGCGCGCCTGCGGAACCTGGCCTTGCTCGCGCGCGTCGCGTTCGCGTTTGGGCGTTGCGCGTTCTGTACGTTCCTGGCCGCTATCGCCCTGCATCTCACGGCCCTCCCGCGAACAGGTGGCGGATCAGCGCGAACTCACTGTCGAACAGACCCTGAAACTGCGGCCCCAGCAACGGCAGCGACAGCAGCAACACCACGAAACCGAACAGCAGCGTCACCGGAAAACCGACGGAAAAAATGTTCAGCTGCGGCGCGGCACGCGTCATGACGCCGAAGGCGAGATTGACCAGCAGCATCGCCACCAGGGCCGGCAACGCGACCGACAGCGCGCCGGAAAAGAGGTGGCCGCCGATGGTGACGATCTGCCACATCGTCGCGACGGTAAGTCCCGTCGGCGATACCGGCAACGCATGAAAGCTCTCGACCAATACCTCGATGACGGCCAGGTGGCCGTCGAGCGCGAGGAATACGAGCGTCACCACAACCAGGTAAAACTGGCTGATCACGGGAACCTCGACACCGTGTTGCGGGTCCATGAGCGAAGCGAAACCGAGACCCATCTGCATCGCCACGAGCTGGCCGGCATACACGAAGGCGCCGAACACGAGACTGAGGAGAAAACCCATGGCCGCGCCGATCAATATCTGCTGCAGCGTGATCATCGCACCGGCGACGCTGAGCGGGTCGACCGCGGGTGCCGGCGGGATGATCGGCGCCACGACCAGCGTGAGCGCCAGCGCCAGCGCCAGACGCACGCGCCCTGGCACCATGCGTATGCCGATGACCGGCATGGCGCCGAACAGCGCGCCGATACGAAACAGCGGCCACAGGTAGGTTCCGATCCAGGCGCTGATGTCTGCGGCGGCGATGTTCATGGCCTAGCCGATGATAAACGGGATGTTCTCGATCAAATCGTGCGTGTAACTCACGAGCGACTGCGCGATCCAGGGCCCGGCGAGCATCAGCGTCCCCACGACGACGATGAGCTTGGGGAAAAAACTCAGGGTCATCTCGTTGATTTGGGTCGCGGCCTGGAACATGCTCACGATCAGGCCCACCACCAGCGCCGGCACCAGCAGTACGGTGATCAGCACCAGCGCGAGCTCGAGCCCTTGCTGCGCGACGAGGAGGGCCGCGTCCGGGGTCATGGCGTCCTCATACGTGGAAGCTCGCCGCCAACGTGCCCATGATCAGCGCCCAGCCGTCCACCAGCACGAATAGCATGATCTTGAACGGCAGCGACACCATCATTGGCGAGAGCATCATCATGCCCATGGACATCAGCACGCTCGCGACGACGAGATCGATGATCAGGAACGGAATGAACAGCAGAAAGCCGATCTGGAAGGCGGTCTTGAGCTCGCTGGTCACGAACGCCGGCACCACGGTGAAGAACGGAATGTCGCTGTCGGCTTCGGCCTTGTCGCTCGCAGCCTCCGACTCGGGACCGCCCTCCCCTTCGCTGTCGCGCCCCGACAGACGCGTGAACAGCGCGAGATCGCTCTCGCGCGTCTGGTCCAGCATGAATGTCTTGAGCGGACCGGCCGCCTGCGCCGCCGCGTCCTGCACCGAAAGCTTCTGCTCCATGTACGGCTTGAGCGCCGAGTCGTGGATGCGCTCGAACACCGGCGCCATCACGAAAAACGTGAGGAACAGCGCCAAGCCGATGAGAATCTGGTTGGTCGGTGTCTGCGCGGTACCGAGCGCCTGGCGCAGGATCGCCAGCACGATGATGATGCGCGTGAACGACGTCATCATGATGAGCCCCGCCGGCAACAGCGTGAGGGCACTCATCAACAGCAGGATCTGGATGCTCAGGCTGTAGGTCTGACCGCCACCGGGCGCGGGCGTGACGGTCACCGCCGTCAGGCCGGGATCGGCGGCGAACGCCGGCGCCATAAAAGCGAACGCGAGCGATAAAACAGCGGCAACGCGGGCGATCGGCGGCTGTTCCCGACGCCGCTCTACCTCCTCCATCCATGGAGTCGTCATGACTGTCCCCGCTGCTTGAGCAGTGCTATCAGCCGTTCGGAGAACGCCGAGGCCGGGGTCGGCTCGGCGCCGCGCACGGCCACGACCGGCTGCGCGAACACGTGCAACGCCTGCACGCGCCCGGGGGCGACCCCGAGCAGCATCTGGGTCTCGCCCACCTGCACCAGCACCACGCGCTCGCGCGCGCCCATGCTGGCGCCGCCGAGCACGCGAATGACGCTCTGCGCACCGGTCGGCAGGTTGCCGACGCGGCGCAACAGCCAGGCCACGCCGACGATCGCCGCGAGCACCGCCATCAGCCCGAGCAGCGTCTGGGCGATGCCGCCGACGGCGGACGGGTCGGCCGCCAGGGCCGCGGCGGGCCACGACAGGAAGGCGGCGCTGAATGCGAGTCTGCGAATCATCGAGGAAGCCGGCGATAGCGCGTGTGTCGAAAGGACGCGGCTATTTCAGTTTCTTGACGCGTTCGGCCGGACTGACCACGTCGGTCAGGCGGATGCCGAATTTGTCGTTCACCACCACGACCTCGCCGTGGGCGATGAGGGTGCCGTTCACCAGAACATCCAGCGGCTCGCCGGCGAGCCGGTCGAGTTCGACGACCGAACCCTGGTTGAGTTGCAGCAGGTTACGGATGCTGACGTGCGTGCGACCGATCTCCATCGAAATCGTCACGGGCACGTCGAGGATCACCTCGAGGTTCGTATCCTCGGAAGCCGGTGCTCCGCCCTCCGGGCGCAGCGCCTGCAAGCCGGCGCGTTCGTAGCCCTCGCCGGTCTTCCCGGCCGTTTCGGTTGCCGCTTCTGCTGTCGTCATGTTCGTCTTCTCCAGTGAAACGAGCGCGCCTCAGCGCGCGTCGCGTGTCGTCAACGAGGGACGCCGTATCACGTCCACCACTTTGAGCGCCTTGTTGCCGCGATGAACGCCATACTGGCAACGGAATACCGGCAGCCCCTCGACCTTCGCCGTCACGGTCGGCGGCACTTCGATCGGGATGACGTCGCCGGCGTTCAGCTTCATCAGTTCGCGCAGCGTAAGATCGGTTTCGGCCAGGGTGCAGTTCATGTTGACACGCGCTTCCTTCATCTCTTCGCGCAGCGCCCGGGTCCAACGCTCGTCGAACTCGACGCGATCGCTTTGCACGCCGGCCATGAGCAGTTCGCGGATCGGCTCGAGCATGGCGTAGGGATAGGTCACGTGCATATCACCGCCGCCCTTGTCGAGCTCGATGTGGAACTTGGTCACGACCACGACTTCCGAGGGGCTGACGATGTTCGCGAACTGCGGATTGACCTCCGAGCTCAGGTACTCGAAATCGAGCTTGATCACCGGCAGCCAGGCCTCGTGCAGGTCCTTGAATGCCTGCTGCAGGATCATGCGCACCACGCGGATCTCGGTGGGCGTGAATTCGCGACCCTCGATCTTGGCGTGGAACCGGCCATCGCCGCCGAAGAAGTTGTCCACCACGATGAACACCAGCTTCGGATCGAGCGCGATCAGACTGGTGCCGCGCAACGGCTTCATTTTTACCAGGTTGAGGTTGGCGGGCACGAACAGGCTGTGCACGTATTCCGAGAACTTGATGGTCTTGACCTCGGCCACGGAAATCTCGGCGGTACGCCGCAGCATGTTGAACAGGCTGATGCGGAAGTAGCGCGCAAAACGCTCGTTCAGCATCTCGAGCGTGGGCATGCGCCCGCGGACGATGCGGTCCTGGTTGGCGAGGTCGTAACCGCGCGCCTCGCCGCTCGGCGGCGGCGCTTCGCCGGTCTTGACCGCGCCGCTGTCCACGCCGTGCAACAGCGCGTCGATTTCGTCCTGGTTGAGAATTTCGGTGCCGGTCATGACGCTTACTGCATGACGAAAGCGGTGAAGTACACGGAGTCGATCACGGGTTTGCCGGTGCGCTCCTGAAGAATCTTCTGGATGTCCGTCAACGCGGCGCCGCGGATCTTTTCCTTGCCCTCCACGGTGCTGAGGGTTTCGTAGCTCTGGCTGCTGAGCAGCATGAGCAGGTTGTTGCGGATTGCCGGCATGTGTTTCTTCACCTCGTCGATCGACTCGGTGTTTTTCACCATCACTTCCATGCCGACCTGGAGGAAACGCGCCTGCGGTGAATTCTCGAGGTTGACCACGAACGGCGGGTCGAGCGGCAGGTAAGCGACGCCGCCCCCTTCCTTGTCGTCCTTTTCGCCCTTCTCGCCCTTGCCCTTCTTGCCTTTCTTGTCCTTTTTCCCTTTCTTGTCCTTCTTGTCCTTGGGCGCGTCGGCGCCGTCCTCGGCCTGCGCGGCCTCGTCGTCACCGCCCGAGGTCATGTAAATCGCCGCGGCCGTGCCGCCGCCGACCAGCAGCGCGGCTGCCACGCCGATGATGATCCATTTCTTGAACGAGGATTTACCGCCGGAAGATTTGCCCTCTTCCTGGTCGTCGTCCTCGTCCGCCTTGCGCTCGTCTTTTTTCTCGGCCATGAGTGGGTACTCGTGTCGCGTTGCGAGGCGGATAGCAAGTCCTATGCCAGGGGATGCAAGGCGATTTCTTCACGCGTAACAGAGGGTTAGCGTCGAGGCGCGCGGCCCAGCCAAATTCTTGACGGCGTCGCCGAGGCCACGTGCCGTAAATATGGCTTGTGGCCCGGCGGAATCGGCAAACGCATGCGCCACGGGATCTGCGACGCGGCAGCCCGTCAGCGCAGACCGGAGAAAGCGGAGCTAGATGAAGTAATCGACCAGGCCGACGGCCATGCCCGACCTGGCTGCCGGTGTCTCGACGGCGGGAGTTACAGGAGAATCGCCGCGGCCCGACGACGGGGTCGGGGCCTGGAACGGATGCGGTTGGCGGCCGCCGGCATGGCGTTCGATGCCGACATCCAGCAACTGGACGCCGGCGTCCGCCAGCATTTCGCGCAGCCGCGGCACGGCCGCCTCGATGGCCTCGCGCACCGATTCGTGCGGCGTGGCGAACAACAGGCGAGCCCGGTCCTGCTCCAGATTGATCTGTACGTCCAGGCGCCCCAGGTCCGGCGGGTTCAGGCTCAGTTGGGCCGAGGTGGTGTGCTGGTTCACGAGCCAGACCACGCGCTCGCCGAACGCCTGACCCCACTGGGGGTGATCGGGTGGCACCGGGACCGGTGTCGGCGCGGGCGTGCGTGAGACGACATCCGGCGCGCCCGCTGTCAACTGGCGCACGGCTTCGACAGGACTTTGTAGGGAAACGGGGGCATCGACGGAAGCGGCCGTGCGCGCGAGGCGCTCCACCGCCGCGACCTGTTCTGCCGCCGGCAATGGCAACGGAACCGTAGCGTCTTGGTGGTTGGTGCCGGATAACTGTTGCCACGCAGCATCGATCGCCGCCGCATCGAATTTGCTGGCCGGCTGTTGCTTCACGTCGACGCTTTGCGGCAGCGCCGCCGGCAACGGTTGTTTCGTGTCCGATTCGATCGCCGCTTTTACCGCTTTGTCGATCGCATCGGGAACAGCCGCGGTCGCCGCGACGTTCGCGTCGGTTGGCGTTGCCGGAACCGGCGGAATGGCTGGTGTCGGGGGCAGCAACGCAGCCATTACCGGTGTTGGCGCCGCGGTACCGGCTGCGTCCGGCAGTTTGTCGGTTTCATCCGCGCCTGTCACAGCAGACAGACCCTCGGTGGTCAGCGGCGGCAAATCCTTGCCGTCAAGGACGGGAGATTGCCGGAACAGCTCGGCCAGCGCCGCCGCATCCGGTGGAGGGCTGTCGGTCGCCGGCGCCGGCGCGGTCGTGCTGTACGCCGAGTGAAATAGCTGTGTAAACGCCGTATTGCCGCCGGTTTCTCCGGTGGCGGGCATTTCCGGTCGGACGCCGTCGGCCGCCGGCGTGGCGCTCAAAAGAGGATCAATCTGGTTCATGCGTTATATGCCATAGCACGTTGCATGCCAACGCCAGTTGGATCAAGCGGCCTGGTCCAACTCCCCTGCCCATGCCAGTGCCTGGTGCTGGGCGGCGTTAATCTCGGTCAACGTAACCCCGGCGTTGCCGGCGAGCCGCTGCACGGCCGCGACATCCAGTTCCTCGCAGGCGCGCACTAACTGCAGGTACGGCGCCAAACGGCCGCTGCCGTGCAGCAACGCATCGCCCACCTCCGGCGGCAACGCGATGCCGCTCAATGCCTCGGACAGCGGCTTGCCGAACAACACATCGAGCGCCGAGAACATGCCCATCATGAACAACAGGTCGTGCTCCTTCGGCGGCAATCGCTTCTGGCCGAGCAGCTCGATAAAACGCGCGCGCGTGAGCGCCACGCGGAACAAGGTCTGCGACGCTACACCGTGGCCGGGTAACGACAGCATCAGCAGGCTCAACCAGCGAGCTAACTTCGCATGCCCGAGCACTACGAGCGCATGGCGGATGCCGTTCACTTTGCGCGCCAACCCCATGCCTACCGAGTTGATGAACTTGAGCAGGTTGTAGGACAGCGCAACGTCCTGGCGGAATCCGGCTTCGATGCGCGCGATATCCGCCTTGCCGATCACGAGATTGAACAGGTTGACCGCGTTCAAGAGCGATGGATCGATGCGTTTGGTGCCAAGCAGCTCCGGCTTGGCGAAGTAGTAACCCTGAAAATAGTCGAAACCGAGGTCAAGACACCGGCGGAACTCGTCGATCGTTTCGACCTTCTCGGCAAGCAGCGCGAACTCCCGTCCACACAGCAAGCCGGCCTGTCTCGCGGTTTCTTCCATCCCGAGGGCGCGCACATCGAGCTTGACGTACGTCACCAGTTCCAGAAGCGGTTCCCACGCCGGCGAATAGACGAAATCGTCGAGCGCCAGCTCGTAGCCCTCGGCGCGCAACTGCGCGCAGCGCGCCGCCAGCTCCGGGGTCGGCTCGACATCCTCGAGTATTTCGAGCACCGCCCGGTCGTGTGGCAGCAGCTCGTGCAGGCCCTTCTGCAAGAACTCCGCCGTTACGTTCAAAAACGCCCTCTTGCCGCCGAGCACGGTGTGCAGTCCGAGCTGGTTGAGGATGTTCGCCAGCACCCTGCCCGTCGCGAGCGTACCGTCCGGCATCGTTCCCGCGTTCGGCGATTCCGCGCTCCGGAACAGCAACTCGTAGGCAACAAGCTGCTGGCGACCGTCGAGAATCGGCTGGCGCCCGATGAAAATGTTGTCTGCTGCTTCCATCCATAGGCCTCGAACTAGAACAGTTCGACGGAATCCGCGAATGCTTCCTCTGCCGGCCGACGAAGGGACTCGAGCTCCCATGCCAGTATCTCGCGGCTGTGACTCATCCGCGCGACGGTCACCCGGCTGCAGCCCGTTGCCGGAACATAGACAACCTGGCGCGCGTATTCTCCTCCGAGCTCTTCGCGCACCATTTGCAAATCCTCGATTGCGAGATAGCGGCGGATGACGTCCGCACCCTCGCGCGCCACGCTATGCATGGCGTCATGCAGCAGCGCACCGCCGAACACCATGACCTCGATCCGGTCGCGCGCGCAACCGCGTTTGTGCATGTCCGTCAGGAGATGCTCGACCGCGAGATTACCGAGGCGCATGGCCCGCGCCGCCACGGTTCCCGACCAGGCATCCCGCGTGCCCTTCTCCGCGGGCAGCAAAAAATGGCTGATACCGCCGATGCCCGATGTCGGGTCGCGCGCGCAGACGCACAACGCGGCGCCCACCCTCGCCACCAGCACATGGTCGGCGTCGGCGAGCCGGTGTCCGCCAGGCGGCACCTCCAGCAGGTGCCGGACGATCTTGTCGTCATCGCAGGGCGCGGCCGGCTTCATCGTTCGCTCACTATGCGGACGTCAGGCGCGGCATCCAGGCGCTGCACCAGGCGCAGCAATGCCGGAGCAACGGCATCGAGCGGCAGGATCTGATCCACGCCGCCGTGTTTCACGGCCTCGCCGGGCATACCCCAGACGACGCTCGTCTTCTCGTCCTGAGCGATTGTCGCGGCGCCGGCCTCGTGCATCTCCTTGAGCCCGCGCGCACCGTCGTCGCCCATGCCGGTAAGAATCACGCCGAGCGCATTGGGCCCGACGTTCTGCGCCACCGAGCGGAACATGACATCCACCGACGGCCGGTGCCGGTTCACCGGCGGGCCGTTGCTGAGCTTGCAGACGTAACGCGCACCGTCACGCACTATAAGCAGGTGGTGGTTCCCCGGCGCGATGTACACGTGGCCCGGCAGGATCTGCTGGCCGTCCTGCGCCTCGAACACGGTCATGGCCGAAAGGCTGTCCATACGCCGCGCGAACGGCCCGCTGAAGGCCTCGGGAATATGTTGCGAGATGACGACGCCGGGGGTTTCCACGGGCAGTCGCATGAGCACCTCTTTGATGGCCTCGGTACCGCCGGTGGAGGCGCCGATGGCGATAATCCTGTCCGTGGTCTTGAAGTGGCGCGGCGGCTGCGCGCGCGCCAGCACCGCGTCCGCCGAGAGTTTCGGGTCTACGGCGCGCTCGGCGATGGCGACAACCGACGGACGCGGAGCCGATGGAGCCGCCGGCGGACGCAACCGAGCCTGCGACACCATTTTGACCTTGGCAATGATTTCCTCGGCGTAATCGGCGAGCGTGTGCGCCAAGTCGGTCTTGGGCTTGGACACGAAATCGACGGCGCCGAGTTCGAGCGCGCGCAGCGTGGTGTCGGCGCCGCGTTCGGTGAGGGTCGACACCATCAGCACCGGCATGGGATGCAGGCGCATCAGGTTCGACAGGAACGTCAACCCGTCCATGCGCGGCATCTCGACGTCGAGCGTCAGCACGTCCGGATTGAGTTTTTTTATCTTCTCGCGCGCCTGATAGGGATCGGCGGCGCTGCCGACCACCTCGATCCCGGAGTCCTGCGCCAGCATCTCGCCCAGCAACTGGCGCACGAGCGCCGAGTCGTCCACGATCAGTACCCGGATTTTTCCGCTCGCGTGCGTCATGGGGCCTCAGAAAAGTTCGACCTCGCCGCCGACCGGCTGGTGCGTCAGTTCGCGCTGGTAGCTGGTCTCGCGCTCGATGATCGTCTGGTTGTGCAGCGTGCGCAGCTTTTTCACGCGCAGCTTGCCGGTGAACGGAAAGTAGTACACCTTCCGCGGATAGATGTCGCCGAGATCCTCGGCCAGGAGCTTGAGCCCCTCCGCCTGGATGAACTCCTGCACGAAACGGATGTTGCGCGCTCCGATGTCGGTCATCTGCGCCAGGATCTTGCCGCCACCGGTGATCTTCGCCTCGAGGTTCTTGCGGCTGCCGCCGTGTTTCAGGATCTCGTTGATCAAGCGTTCCATCGCGTGGATGCCGTAGCGCGTGGAGGCCACGGCGCCGTCGCCCCAGGCCTGCGACGCCTGGCTGCTGTCGCCCGGCAGCATGAAATGGTTCATGCCGCCGATGCCGAAGAGTGGGTCGCGTATGCAGGCCGAGACACACGACCCGAGCACCGTCACCACCATTTCCTCGTTCGTCGTCACGTAGAACTCGCCCGGCAGTATCTTGGCCGCGTGCAGGCGGTTCACCGGGTCCCAATAGCGGTTTATGCGCTCGAAGCCGGGCAGCGCCGGCGACGGTTCCTGTCGCGGCGCCGGGGCGCTGCTCGGGCTGGCGCTGTGCGCGTTCATGTGCGTTTGCGATAAACCGTGTTTCCGACCAGTTCGAATTCGTCACAGATCTGGAACAGCGTCTCGGAGTGACCGATGAACAGGTGGCGCCGCGCGTCGAGTACCTGGGCATAGCGCGCGAACAGGCGCTTTTGCGTCGGCTTGTCGAAATAGATTACGACGTTGCGGCAGAAGATCACGTCGAACCGGCCCTTCATCGGCCAGGATTCCGACATCAGGTTGAGCTGGCGGAAACGGATCAGCTCCTGCAGCGCCGGGTTTACCTGGACCTTGCCGGCGTTCGTTCCCGCGCCGCGTCGGAACCAGCGTTGCACCCGTTCCGGCGGCAGGTTGCGCACGCCGTCCTGCGCGTAGACGCCGCGTCGTGCCCGGTCGAGTACGTTGGTATCGATGTCGGTTGCCAGAATCTTCACGTCCCAGCCGTGGTTCGCCGGCAACGTTTCTTTTAGCGTGATGGCGATCGAATACGGCTCCTCGCCGGTCGAGCAGCCGGAGGACCAGATGCGCAGGCGACGGCTGTGCCGGTTGTGATCGAGCAATTCCGGCAATACCGTATTCCGCAGGTATTCGAAATGGTGATTTTCGCGGAAGAAGCTGGTCAGGTTGGTGGTGATGGCATTGACGAGGTGCATGATCTCGCCGTCGTCGCCTTCCAGCAGTTTGCAATACTCGGCGAACGTGCCGATTCCGCGCTCGCGCAGGCGCCGCGTGAGGCGGCCGTAGACCATCTCGCGCTTTCCGTCCGACAGGTTGATGCCGGTCTGCTCGCCCACCAGCCGACGAATGAAATCGAAGTCGCCGTCGGTAAAGCTGAACTCGCGATGCCTGTCGTCTGCGCCGCCCGCTACCACCGCATTCGCGGCCATCGTTGCCTCCGCTTCAGACCGCTACCGCCAGGGAAGCTGAATTCAGGCCGCGACCTTGCGCTTGCGCGCCGCGACCACGATCTCGCGCATCTCCGCCTGCGCGGATAACGGCTGCATGCTGGCGCCATGCGCACCCATACCCGCACCAAGCCGGAAGAAGCTCATCATGCGACCGAGAACCCGCGCCTGCTCCTCCATGGACCTGGATACCTGCGCGGCCTCTTCCACCAGCGATGCATTCTGCTGCGTGACCTGATCCATCTGCATGACGGCTTTGTTGACCTGGTCGATGCCGGACGACTGCTCCTGCGAGGCCGCGGCGATCTCGGCAATGATGTCCGAGACTTTCTTCACGGCGGCCACGATCTCCTGCAAGGTCTTGCCGGATTCCTCGACGAGGCCGGTACCGCCCTTGACCTTGTCCACGGAGTCGGTAATGAGCTCCTTGATTTCCTTCGCTGCCTGGGCGCTGCGCTGGGCGAGGTTGCGGACCTCGGTGGCCACGACGGCGAACCCACGGCCCTGTTCGCCGGCGCGCGCGGCCTCGACCGCGGCGTTCAACGCCAGGAGATTCGTCTGGAACGCGATCTCGTTGATGACACCGATGATG
>SCRL01000035.1 GCA_004298065.1 Gammaproteobacteria bacterium
CGGCTTTGATTCAAGGACGTTCCCGCTCGTGCGCCTGAAGCACTACGGCAAGCCGCCCGAAGACCGCAACGACTGGCTGACCATCCGCTCGCTCCTGCCGTACCTGTGGGAGTTCAAGGGACGGGTGTTTCTCGCGCTCGGCTTCCTCGCCGCCGCCAAGGTCGCGAACGTCACTGTGCCGCTGGTGCTCAAGGAGATCGTGGACGCGCTCTCCGGGCCGCAGCAGTTGCTGCTCCTGCCGGTGGCGCTGTTCGCGGCTTACGGTCTCTTGCGCCTCGGCAACTCGCTGTTCGGCGAGCTGCGCGACGTGGTGTTCGTCAAGGTCACACAACGCTCGATCCGGCGCGTGGCGCTGCAAGTATTCGAACACCTGCACGCTCTCAGCCTGCGTTTCCATCTGGAGCGCCAGACCGGCGGCGTGTCGCGCGACATCGAGCGCGGCGCAGCCGGCATTCGCTTCCTGCTCAACTTCATGCTGTTCAACATCCTGCCGACGCTGCTCGAAATCGGCTTCGTCGCCGGCATCCTGTTCCTCAAGTACGACCCCTGGTTCGGCATCGTCACCCTCGCCACACTCGTGGTGTACGTGATCTTCACGCTGTGGGTGACGGAGTGGCGCATGATCTTCCGCCGCACCATGAACGAGATGGACTCCAAGGCCAACACCCGCGCCATCGACAGCCTGCTGAATTACGAAACCGTCAAATACTTCGGCAACGAAGGCTACGAGGCGCGGCGCTACGACGAGACCCTGCAGGCCTGGGAAAAAGCCGCGATCCGCAACCAAACCTCGCTCTCGATCCTCAACGTCGGCCAAGGCGCCATCATCGCGGTCGGCGTGACCATTTTGATGCTGCTCGCGGGTTATGGCGTGACCAGCGGGAAAATGACCATCGGCGACCTGGTGCTGGTCAATGCCTTCCTGATCCAGCTTTACATGCCGCTGCACTTCCTCGGCTTCGTCTACCGCGAAATTCGCCATTCGCTTGCCGACATGGAACGCATGTTCGGCCTGCTGGGCCGCCATACCGAGGTGCAGGACAAGTCCGACGCACCCGATCTGGCCGTCCACACTGGCCAGATACGCTTCGAGCATGTGAGCTTCGCTTACGATCCCAACCACCAGATCCTGCGGGACGTGGACTTCGAAATACCGGCCGGACACAAGGTCGCGGTCGTCGGCGGCAGTGGCGCCGGCAAGTCCACGCTTGCACGGCTGTTGTTCCGCTTTTACGACGTCACCGGGGGGCGGGTACTGATCGATGGGCAGGATATCCGCGAAGTCAGTCAAATCAGCTTGCGGCGCGCCATCGGCAACGTGCCGCAGGACACGGTGCTGTTCAACGACACGATTTACTACAACATTCTCTACGGCCGGCCCGACGCCCGCCGCGAAGAAGTCATCGCTGCGGCCAAGGCGGCACATATCCACGAGTTCGTCGAGTCGCTGCCGGACAAGTACGACACCGTCGTCGGCGAGCGCGGCCTGAAGCTCTCCGGTGGCGAGAAGCAGCGCGTCGCCATCGCCCGCACGCTGCTCAAAAACCCGCCGATCCTGGTGTTCGACGAGGCCACCTCGGCGCTGGACTCAAAAACCGAAAAGGCGATTCAGGCTGAGTTGACCGACATCGCCACCAACCACACCACCCTCGTCATTGCCCACCGGCTCTCGACCGTCATGGACGCCGACCAGATTATCGTCCTGGACCACGGCAAGATCGTCGAGCGCGGTACCCACCGCGAGCTGCTCACGCGCGACGGCCACTACGCGCATCTCTGGAAGCTGCAACTGCAGGAGCGCGAGGAAGAGGAACAGCGGCTGAAGGCGGTGGGGAACGGGTTGGCTTCTACAAGTTAACGCCCCGGTTCACGGGTGGCGGCCCGTTAGCGCCGACGTCCCCGTGGAACCGGTAGTTATAAGTCATCTCTGTGTAGCCAATTTACGTAGTTCGCAGTTCCCTCAGGACCTGGGAATACGGATTCTTGGTTAACGCCAAGTTTATCAAGTGTTCTCAAGATGTCCGGTTTGTTTGCGTGGCGTATTCCTTTCATGAGCACCCGCCCTTTAATTGACTTGTTCTTATGTAGATCAACGAACCGTTTGTCCTTTTCAGCGAACGGATGCACTGTGAACCACCCACTCTGTGCCCTGATCCTACTGCTGTTGATGTTGGGCTTTAAAACGTATGTCTTTTTGATTTTGAAAGGGTCCTTCTCCGTTGATGGGTCCAATAGCATCTCGTCTTTGGCAAGCAACATAAAAATGTACACATCAGACGTAGACATGCGATCGGAACAGGCAAACCATAAGGCAAACAACGGATTTGACGTCCAATCAAGCAACCGGGTGTACAGCCCATGATGTTGTGCAAAAACTAGAAGGTCCCAGTCATCCATCGCCGCGATATCTCTTTCGCGTGCGAGCCTTCTCCGAAACTCCTTTACGATTTTCTTTTCGAGATCAGTCGTGTCGTTCTTCGGATTCTTTCCTGCGACCTTAGGCAAGAGCGGATCATTGTTTGGTTGACCGCGAAACAGAACGCTGCTGTTTTTATCCTTAAGTAAGGATTCAGTCGAAGCGATAAGGTCCTCGACAGATGTTATGTGCTCGCTGTTCTTCATAGTGACTTATAACAAGGTATAGCTGGACTAAGTTCCGCCATATAAAGCGGAACCGGTACATGGAAAATGGCTGATTGTTTCAGCCGATCAACTAACTGGATGTGATTTTTCATTATCCCTTGATCCAGAATAGGCGGAACAATAGTGCCAATCCTACTCTTCGTGCCGCTTGCGTGGGTCGCTTCGCTTCCAGTTCTTTACGACCCAATAAATGCCAGCGCCCAGCAGAACCACGTTGGCGATAATACCGATAATCCAAAACGCGCTCATCGTAACTCCTATCTCAGCGGCCATGATGTCAGGACGTAATCTCGCCCGGTAAGGTGGCAAGCGCGACAGAGCAACACGCCCTGCCCATCCTTCACAACCTTACTCTGGAATATCTCATACCAGTACCAGTTCGTCCCGTCGCTGCTGTCGGCGGCGGTCTTGATCGCCACCGACCAACCCTGCACGGTATCGCCTTGCCCGTAGAGTTCCTTCACCGTCACCGTCCCCTTGGGATGGTCCTTGGCGCCGGACTGCATGGACTCGAATGCGACGGGGTTGAGATAGGCGCGCACGCGACCGAAGTGCGGTCCCTGCGAATCGTGCGGCCTGCTCTCGGAACGCCATTGTTTGTAATGTCCGGCCTTGAGCCAGGCTTCGAGCGCGGCACCATCGAGCGGCGGCGCAGGCGTCTGCGCGTGAACAACGGAAGCTAGGGCCATGAAGGCAACGACGGGAACGGCTTTATGCATTCTTGTCACGGCTCCCTTTGCGACTGCGACCATCCTAACACCGCGCCGATGGGCGGAAATCGGCGCGCGATAAAGCGTTGCTTCGCAAGGCAAAACCGTGGACGCAGCGCGGGGCCGACTTTATACTTGAGCGCGACATTTAGCTGCGTCGAAGCAGCTTCACCACAGATTCTTCGGGAGTATTCATGCGCCCTGCGCTCATTCTCGCCATCCTCGACCGCGAATTCCAAAGCACCCTGAGCGGCCACCACACGCCGGCGATGCTCTGGGGCCCGCCGGGCGTGGGCAAGTCGCAGATGGTGGCGCAGATCGCGACCAAGCACGACGTGCCGATGATCGACATCCGGCTGTCGCAGATGGAACCAACCGACCTGCGCGGCATTCCGTTTCGCAACGGTGCCGTTGTCGAGTGGGCGATTCCGGCGATGCTGCCGGACCCCGCGCGCCACGGGATGGAAGGCATCCTGTTCCTGGACGAAATCACCTCGGCGGCGCCGACGGTGTCGGCCGCGGCCTACCAGCTGATCCTCGACCGACGGCTGGGCGAATACCAGGTGCCGCCGGGCTGGGCAATTTTCGCCGCCGGCAACCGTCAGGGCGACCGTGGCGTCACCTATTCCATGCCCGCGCCGCTCGCCAACCGCTTCTCGCATTTCGAGGTCGAAACCCACCTCGACGACTGGGTGGCCTGGGCCTACGCGAACAATATCGATGAGCGCATCATCGCGTTCCTGCGTTTTCGCCCCGAGCGGCTGTTCGACTTCGATCCCACGCACAACCCGGTGGCCTTCCCGTCACCACGCTCGTGGGAGTTCGCTCACCGCGCGCTGCAGAAATTCCAGAACCACCCGGACCTGCTGCTGGGCGGGCTGCAAGCTTGCGTCGGCCCGACCGCCGGCATTGAGGTCCGGGCGTTCATCGACAACCTCGACAACCTGCCGGACATCGATGCCATCCTCAAGGGCGAAGCAGCACCGGTGCCGAAGGAAACCGACCTGCAGTATGCCGTCGCTTCCGCGCTCGTCGGACGCGCGATCCGTGCCCGGGGCACGCCGGACGAGGCCACGGTGCACGGCCACATCCTCGACTACGCCGGTCGCTTCCCGAGCCGTGAGATGGGCGTGATGCTGGTATCCGACATGCAGCGCGCCGTGGGCGAGAAGCTCTTCAACCTGCCGCAGTTCACGCAGTGGGCGAAGAAGATCGCCGACGTGATGATCTTCGACATGTGGAAAAAACCGGCCCGGCCCAAGACCGCCAAGACCGGCTGAGGTAACCGTCCGCGTTATGGACGACAGCATCGAAGCCAAGCTCACCGCCGCCCGCGCCTGGCTTATCATCGACAAGCCGTTCCTGGGCGCGCTGGTGCTGCGCCTGCCGCTGGTCGAGGGCGACCCCAAGTGGTGCCGCAGCACCGCCACCGACGCCAAGTCGCTTTACTACAACCGCGACTACATCGACTCGCTGACCTTCGAGCAGACCAAGTTCGTGCTGGCGCACGAGGCGCTGCACTGCGCGCTCGCACACTTCGCCCGGCGCGAGCACCGCAACAAGCGCCGCTGGGACATTGCCTGCGATCTCGCCATCAACCCGGCGCTGGTGGCTGACGGCCTGCAACCGGCGCCGAACGTGTTGCTGATGGACGGCTTCGCCGACATGGCGGCCGAGGAAATCTATCCCTTCATCCAGGAAAACAGCGAGCAGGAACCGCACGACCAGCACGTCTACGACGATACCCAGCAGCCGCCGGACCAGCCGCACACGACACCGCCGCCGGGCGAAACGCACGCGAGTCAGCCGAAGGATGAAACCGGCGGTAACGCCACGCCGAATGCAAATGAACCGCAACGCAGCAGCGCCGACCCCGAACGGGTCGGCGTGGCGCAGCCAACGTCGCTCTCCGCCACCGAGCGCGAGGCGCTGGCGCAGCAATGGCAACAGCGCCTCGCCGGCGCCGCGCAGCAGGCGATGCAGGCCGGAAAGTTCGGCGGTTCAGTGGCGCGGCTGGTGGAACACCTGCTCCAGCCGCAACTGCCGTGGCGCATGCTGCTCGCGCGCTATCTCAGCTCGATGGCGCGCGACGACTACAGCTTCCTGCACCCGAGCCGGCGCGAGGGCAGCGCGATCCTGCCGGGGCTGCGTTCGAGCCATGTCGATATCGTCGTGGCGCTCGACACCAGCGGCTCGATCACGAACGAGGAGATGCAGGAGTTCCTGAGCGAAGCGAACGCGATCAAGGGCCAGGTCGGCGCGCGCATTACGCTGCACGCCTGCGACGAGGTACTGGCCCCGAATGGGCCGTGGGTGTTCGAACCGTGGGAGGAAGTACGCCTGCCCGAATCGCTCGCGGGCGGTGGGGGCACGCGCTTTACGCCGGTGTTCGACTGGGTCGCGCGCCAGGACCGGCGGCCGGATTTGCTGGTGTATTTCACCGACGCCAAGGGCGAATTTCCCGACAAAGAGCCGTCCTATCCCGTCCTGTGGTTGGTCAAGGGCAAGACCAAAGTACCCTGGGGTCAGCGGATTCAGCTAAATTAGGGACTGCACGGACCCGAGGCGAGACGTAACCATGCCGAGAATGAAGTACAACCCGTTCAACAGCGAATGGGAAATCGTAGGCAACGACTGGAAGCTGCGCCGCAACCCGCAGAAAAATTCCTGGCGCTATGCCCCGCCCAACGCGGTGATGCGATTCAACCCGCACAAGAACGCGATGGAGATGGCGCCCAAGGATTGGCCGTTGCAATACAACTCGCATACCGAGGAATGGGTGTTTGCGCCACCGGAGGCGGTGGCCAAGATGAACCCGCACACTGGCAAGTGGGAGCTGGTGGGCAAGGACTGGAAGCTCAAGTACAACCCCATAAACTGCAGCTGGCACTACGCCCCCTGAAGCAGTGCCGGATTCATTGCGTGGGCATGCTCGTGCCCCGCCCCGCGGTCGCATAGAATACGCCGCCTGTTACGAGCCTCCGCGTTATCTCATGCAACTCTCCTCCGAAGACCTGCTGCGCTTGAACGTATTGCTCGCGCACGAGCTGCAAGCGGTGCGCGTCGACGAACAGACACTGACGGTGTACGCCCTCACCGCAGACGACGAGGCGCGCATCCCGCTCAACCCGAACTGCCGGCCTGAACAGTACCTGCGGCGCGTGCGCGAAACGCTGTCGAACCACGCCCTCGGCTCGCCCGGCGGCTATCCCGTGTTCCTGCAGCGCTGGACGCGCATGGGCCAAGCCCGGGACGCGCAGCTCGAAAAGCTGCTGCTGCTCGGCGAGTCCGAGGCGGTGGTCGCGGTCGCCGGCGCGCCGGGACTGACCGACGAGATCGCGCGCCGCGCCTGGTGGGCCATGCCCACGGCCGACGTCGCACGGCGCATGCTCGAACGCGAGGCCGTGGTGCAGGGCAACATGGGCAAGGTGTTGGCCGAATACCTGGTCGAGCACCTGCCGTTCGAAACCGAATCGCTGTCGGTCATCACCACCGTGCGCCTGGTGCTGCAGCCCGGCCTGATCGACGACGCCACGCGCACGCGCATCTGGGCGCGCAGCACGTCGCGCAACACCTACCGCCTCGGCTTTCTTGCCGCCGTGCCCGATGACCTGCCCGCGCCACTGCCGGCGCGCCCCGGTTCAGACGAAGCGCGTGCGGTGCTGGCTTCGTTGACGGCACGGAATACTTTTGCGGCGTTGTTGGCAAAATTGCTCGACAGCGCCGGGCAGACGTTTCTGGCCGTGTCCGCAGAACAGATGCAGCATCCGCTCGACAAGGACACGGTGGCCGTGCTGCTCGACGTGGTCGGAAACTACTTTGAACCTGCACGGTGCGGAGAAATTGAAACAGACTTTGCCGGCGCGCTGGCGCGCGCGGAAACGACGACATCTGCGGGCGGAAGCGAGATCGGCGAATTGTTGTCCGCCGTGCCCGAACTGAAACGGGAGGTCGTGGCGATGCTCGCGCTGGCGCATTGCAGCGAGGCGCTGGCGACGCCGGTCCTGGCCCGAACCTCGGCGACGGGATCACTGCTCAGGCGCAAACTCGAACCGACGATCGCACCGCTGCTCGCGCAGATCGCGGTGTTACAAGGGCGCGGCTAGACGGGAATCAGTGCTTGTCGGGCTTCTTCGGTCGGCCGATGTTCTTCAACGGCACCACCGTCGACTTCTTCGGCTCGTCGGCATAGTGCGGGCGCAGGTCCATCGGTTTGCCGAGCTCCGCGGCCAACTCGCGTTCGCGCGCCGAGATCAGCGCCAGGCACTGGCGGATGTCCTCGATGGTGCGTTCGGACAGCGGGTGTTTCAGTCCGGGGGTGGTGGCGGTGTCCTTGATGACGCCGGTCAGGGTCGCCTTCATGGCGCGCAGGACCCGGAGCTCCTTGCTTTCGGGTGAATCGGACGTCTTTTCGCTCATGGAAAAACCTTCGACTGGATAAGCACGCAGCTTACCGGCCGGAACGACGTCTGGCAATTTGCCGCACGAGCGCTGCGGATACCGGATTAGGAACGGGCGGCGTAACGCCGCTGCTGCTTCAACACCTTCGTCACGTAGCTCTTCGTTTCCGCGTACGGCGGGATGCCGCCATAAGCGGACACCGCATTCTCACCGGCGTTGTAAGCGGCGATGACGTGGTGAATGTCGCGGAACTGGCCGGTGAGGAATTTCAGGTAGCGCACACCGGCCTCGATGTTCCGGTGCGGATCGTAAAGCTCGCTGCGCTCCACGCCGTAACGCTGCGCGGTTTCGGGCAGGAGCTGCATCAGGCCGTAGGCGCCCTTGTGCGAGCGCGCGTACGGGTTGAACGCCGACTCGACGTGCATGATGGCCTTCACGAGCGCAAAATCCAAACCATGCTCCAGCACGGCGCGCCGGATGAGGTCGTCGTAGGCCGTGGTGCTGGGGCGGAAGAACTGCGGGTTGCTGCCGGCGCTGATCAGGCCCATGCCGTTGAAGTTCTCGCCGACACGGATGAGCTTGTAATAACCGTTGTTAAGCTGGTAGTTCGTCACCATGCGCGAGCCGTCGGGCAGCTGGTAGACGTAGAGCAGCATGCCCGCCTCCGCCGCCACGGAGTACAGCAGCAGACATGCCAGCACGGTCCATTTCCGAGTGAGTCGCATGGAAATTCTGTATAGGGCCCCAACAAGGGATAGTTAGCACATCCCGTGCCAACGGCGAGGCGGTAAGCCTTTCCCTATATATCGTTACTGCAAGGATTTTTTTGAGGAGGGGCGGGGTAATTGCCGGACCGCCGGCAGCAGGTGGCCGGACGGCGTCATTTTCTTGGCGACAACTCGTCACGAATCACGGTAAATCCGGGATTCGCTTCGATACCGATTTGCATGCGGCTTGGGCCGATATCGACGATGACGATCCGTATCGGACCGTTTTTGAAAAGCTCCCCGATCGGAGTTGCGGGGTTCAACCCGGGATGGGGCAAAAGCCGGATGGCCTCCCCGCGACAGCGTGTAAGAATCAGCATCAGCTAGCCTTCCGCTTCCGGCGCGCTCGCTCCGGTGAAACCGGCTCTATGGATCCAAAAAGCTCCGCAAGACCGACGTCGAAGGCTTCCGCGAGACGCTCGATGTTATCTATTCCGACGTTGCATTCCCCGCGCTCGATCAGGCTTACGTAGGTGCGGTGTAGGCCGGAGATATCCGCCAACGCTTCCTGCGTCCATCCACGCATCGAGCGCAACAGCCGCAGCCTGCGCGCGAGCACCTCCCTTGCCCTCCCCATGGGCGCATTGCAATCCAGCAGCCTGATTCCGTCCACAGCAGATGCTGCGCATTTTTCAGCATATACATCGCAAAATGACGCAGATTCATTGCACGCCGGACCGTCTTCCGGCACGCGCTTGCCGCAGGCTGCGAGATTTGACCGGGCCGGCCGCCGGGGCATGGATTTCTCCAATACGGGGCGAAGCCATTAAATAGCACGATATCGTGCTATTGTACAGCGCGGGATTATTTACGTATGGATTTTTTCTTGTACACGCCGCGTTGCTCACGGCTTTCGAGGAAGGTCTCGACATCGTTGGCGGTCGTGACCCAGGCATGGCCGACCTTCTGCGCCGTCAGGCGACCCTTTTCCGCCAGCCGGCGGAAATAGTCGCTTGAATAGCCGTAGCGCTTGCCGGCCTGCGAGAGCGTCAAAAGCTGGTCTTTCTTGGCTGCCATCAGTCCAGTAATTCGGTGTCGTTGTGCAAATAGGCCGGAGCGCAGCAGCACAGGATGCGCAGCTCGGCGGTGCCGGTGTTGGCGATTTTATGCGGCGTGCCAGGCGGAATACAGACGGTATCACCCGTCTTTACCGCAAAGCCCTCTTCACCCCGTGTCATCCAACCCTCACCGGCGGTGATGTGGTAAATCTCCTCGCTTCGGAAATGCCGGTGCAACTGCGTCGTCGTTCCTACCGGTATAACCGCTTCCGCTAGGCTCTGGTTGCAGTTGCCATGCACGGACGGGTGCATCAGCTCACGGATTATGGAGCCGTCTTTCGTGATGAACGGCTCGATATTAGCGTTATGGGAATTCATGGGCGAGTTTGAACCGCAAGAAGCAATTTAATATGTCCCGGTTTCCACAACAACACCCTGGACGCCTCGTGGCGTCCAGGGTTGTCGAGACGTGACTTTTACCTTTACGGCCGGCCGCGGCCCTTGCGCTTGAACGGTTCGCCGACCGACGCCTTGAGACGCGCGGTCAGGCGGTCGGCGGCCAGGCTCAGCAGGTCGCAGGGCAACGCCAGCTTGGCAAAACGCGAGGTGCGGATCATGCAGCACTGCGCCGTCGTGATCTGGTCGTGGGTGCCGCCGCCCACGTCGGTCATGACGTTGTTGGGGTCGGAGGAATGCTCCCACAGGTCGCACAGGTGGCCGATCTCCTGCACCACGACCGTGCCGTCGCCGGCGGCGTCTACCGTCACCCAGTCCGTCCCCGGATAGGCGCAACCGCTGGCGGCGGCAATATCGCGCACGAAATACACCGTGACCGTCGAGCAGCAGCCGCAAGCGTGGGTCGAGAACCAGGAGAAGAACCGGCTGAACATCCCGGAGAACTCGCACACGGTCGAATCCAGAAACTCCGTTTTGACGATTATTTCCGTACTGCAAACCACCAGCCTGATGTTACAACGCCGGAATATCGCCGCCGCGTCGCGCATCATCGCCTGGACGTCGGCAACCGTAATGGCGGGGTTGCCGGCATCGTCGGCCAGAATCTTGACGCAAACGCCCATGAATTTGGGCAACCGCACGCCGAGCGCACAGAGCCCGAGCTCGGGAAGGCGGATGACCCAGTCGATAACCCAGCAAATCCACTTCAGGATATAGAAGACGTATTCGAAGAATATCTCGACCCATTCGAGAATCGTCTCGATCACCTCGTGACACACCCAGTTCCAGACAGTCTCGATGACCTCGAGGGTTTTGGTGACGATGGTGCAAACCAGCTTGTTCACCCATTCGCACAGCTTGTCGAGCGGCCAGGGCAACCACGAACAGACGTTTTCCTGGACCCAGCTGCAGACCTCCTCGGTGACCGTCTTGATGGTGGTGATGGTCGAACTGACCCATTCGCACACCGTGTGCACGATCTGGCGCGCGATCTGGATAACGGTGCGGATGATGACAACGACAGGCGATAAAACGGCAATGCAGATCATAACTCCTCCTTGTTGGCGTTGTTTCCCATGGTTCATGCCCCCCCCGAAGACGGACTTGGCGAGGCTCACGTCGAATCAGGTTCGGCGATAGGCACCTCCCGGCCCCTGGAACGGAGCAAGAAATCGGCGTGCGTCGCACACGGCGGCGATGGATGCGTTGGAGCGTTGGAGAAACGACGGCTTGTCCAAACGGTTGCCTCCCTGGCTAACCTGGAACTGCCTTCGGCTTACTTCGGGTGCGGGGGAAGCATATCAGGGGTGCCCGCGGTCATCCATCGTGTCACCCAACCCACACTCTGGCGTTGCGGAACATACGCAGCCACGGGCCGTCCTCGCCCCATTCGTCCGGGTGCCAGGAGTTGGCGATGGTGCGGCACACACGCTCGGGATGCGGCATGACGATGCTGAAACGACCGTCCGGCGTGGTGAGGCCGGTGATGCCGTAGGGCGAGCCGTTGGGATTGTAGGGATAGCTGGTCGCGAGCTCGCCGCGGTTGTCCACGAAACAGAGCGCGATCTGCTTGTCGAGGATAAGTTGCTGCATGTGCGTCGGATCACGGAATTCAGCCCGGCCTTCGCCATGGGCAATCACGATCGGCAGCATCGATCCCTGCATGCCGCTCAGGAAAATCGACGGGTTCTGCGGCACCTGCACGCGCACGACGCGCGCCTCGAACTGCTCGGAGAGGTTGCGCACGAACCGCGGCCAGCGTTCGGCGCCGGGGATGATCTCGTAGAGGTTCGACATCATCTGGCAGCCATTGCACACGCCGAGCGCGAACGTGTCCTGGCGCTGGAAGAATGCGCTGAACTCGTCGCGTGCGCGACTGTTGAACAGGATCGACTTGGCCCAGCCTTCGCCAGCGCCGAGTACGTCGCCGAAAGAAAACCCGCCGCACGCGGCGAAGCCGCTGAAATCCTTGAGCGAAACACGTGCGTCGATGATGTCGCTCATGGTCACGTCCACGGCAGCGAAGCCGGCGCGGTCGAACGCCGCGGCCATTTCCACCTGGCCGTTCACGCCCTGCTCGCGCAGGATGGCGACGCGCGGCTTTGCCTTCTTGCCGATATACGGCGCCGCGATCTTCTCCTCCGGGTCGAACGTGAGTTGTGCGCTCAGGCCCGGGTCGTTGGCATCGAGCAGGCGGTCGTATTCCTCCTGCGCGCACTGGGGGTTATCGCGCAGCGACTGCATCCGGTACGTGGTCTCGGACCAGGCGCGGTGCAGGTTCACGCGCGAGTCCTGGAACACGGTCTTGTCCTTGTGCGTGAAGCTGATGAGCCCGTCGGTCGTCACCTCGCCGATGATATGGGAGTAACGGAGCAGGCCGGATTTCTTGAGTGCCCCAAGGATGCCCTTGCGCTTGGCGCGCGGCACCTGCAGCACCGCGCCGAGTTCCTCGTTGAAAAGCGACGCCACCGGATCGCGTCCGAGCCCGGTCAGATCGACCTTGAGGCCGGTGTGCCCGGCGAACGCCATCTCGCACAGCGCGGCGAACAGGCCGCCGTCGGAACGGTCGTGGTAGGCATAGGCCAGACCCAGCTCGTTCAGCGCCTGGACGATATGGAAGAAAAGCTTGAGCACGCGCGGGTCGTCCACGTCCGGGCATTCGTCGCCGAGCTGGCCGTAGACCTGCGCCAGCGCCGAACCGCCAAGGCGGTGCTTGCCCTTGCCGAGGTCGATCAGTAGCAGGTCGGTCTCGCCACGGTCGGTGCGAAGCTGCTGTGTGAGCGTCTTGCGCACGTCCGTCACCGGCGCGAACGCCGAGACGATAAGCGACAGCGGCGCCGTGACTTCCCGCTGGTTACCGTCGTCGTCGGTCCACACGGTCTTCATTGACACCGAGTCCTTGCCGACGGGGATGGAGATGCCGAGTTCCGGACACAATTCGAGCGCCACGGCCTTGACGGTGTCGTACAGCGACGCGTCCTCGCCCGGATGGTTCACCGCCACCATCCAGTTTGCCGAGAGCTTCACGTCGAGCAGGCCGCGGATACGCGCGGCCGCGATGTTCGTCAGCGCCTCGCCGATGGCCATGCGCCCGCTCGCGGGCGCATCGATGAGCGCGATTGGCGTGCGCTCGCCGATGGCCATGGACTCGCCGGTATAGCCCTGGTACCCGGTCGCGGTCACACCGCAATCGGCTACCGGCACCTGCCATGGCCCGACCATCTGGTCACGGCAGATGAGCCCGGTCACCGAGCGGTCGCCGATGGTGACGAGGAAGGTCTTGTCCGCCACCGTCGGCAGGCGCAGCACGCGGTACGCGGCTTCCTGGAGGTCGATGCCCTTCGTTTTGAACGCCCTGAGTCTGCGCTTCACGTGTTTGGTGTCGCGCAGCATCTTCGGCGGCTTGCCGAGCAGCACCGAGAGGTCGAGGTCGATGGGCTTGGCCATACGTTCGGCAATTGCTCCCTGCATTGCTCTCGGCTGCTGTTCCCGACGCAGCCCTACCTCCTCCATCCCTGGAGTCGTACCTCCGGCATCCCTGCCGTCGTCTGTAAGAGCCGCATCACCAGTCGCCGTGTTAGAGAAGTGACTATCGGTCAGAGCGAGATGTTTTTCTTCCGTGGACAAACCGATCACGGCGTAAGGACAACGCTCGCGCTCGCACAACGAGGCGAACGCCGGGAACCGGCTGCGGTCCACGGCCATCACGTAGCGCTCCTGCGCCTCATTGCACCAGATTTCCACCGGGCTCATGCCCGGCTGGTCGTTCGGAATCTTGCGCAGCTCGAAGCGCCCGCCGCGGCCGGCGCCGTCCACCAGTTCCGGCAGCGCGTTCGACAGACCGCCGGCGCCGACGTCGTGGATCGAAAGAATCGGGTTGTCCGCACCCATCGCCCAGCACTGGTCGATGACCTCTTGCGCCCGCCGTTGCATCTCGGCGTTGGAACGCTGCACCGAGGCGAAATCGAGCTCCTCGTGGCTGGTGCCGGTGGCCATGCTCGAAGCCGCGCCGCCGCCGAGCCCGATGAGCATCGCCGGGCCGCCGAGGACGATGAGCGGCGTGCCGGCCGGGAATTCTTCCTTGTGCAAGTGCTCCTCGCGGATATTGCCCAGGCCCCCGGCGAGCATGATCGGCTTGTGATAGCCGCGTACCTCGCCCGCTGCGTCGAGCTCGAAGCTGCGGAAATAGCCGGCAATGTTGGGCCGGCCGAATTCGTTGTTAAACGCCGCGCCGCCGATCGGCCCTTCGAGCATGATCGAGAGCGCCGAGGCGATGCGCCCGGGCTTGCCGTAATCCTGCTCCCACGGGCGCAGCGCGTCCGGCAGGCGCAGGTTCGACACCGAAAAACCGGTGAGGCCGGCCTTGGGCTTGGCGCCGCGCCCGGTCGCGCCCTCGTCGCGAATCTCGCCGCCCGAACCGGTGGCGGCGCCGGGGTACGGCGAAATCGCGGTCGGGTGGTTGTGCGTCTCGACCTTCATCAGGATGTGCACCGGCTCCTCGGCGTAGCCATACTCGCGCGTGGCCGGGCCCGGGAAGAAACGCGCGCTGCGCGCGCCCTCGATCACCGAGGCGTTGTCGCAGTAGGCGACGAGCGTGCCTTTCGGATTCGTTTCGTGCGTGTGCCGGATCATGCCGAACAGCGTGTGTTTCTGGCGCTTGCGGTCGATGATCCAGTCGGCGTTGAACACCTTGTGACGGCAGTGCTCGGAGTTCGCCTGCGCGAACATCATCAGTTCGACGTCGGTCGGGTTGCGGCCGAGCTTCTTGAAGTTCTCAACCAGATAATCGATCTCGTCGGCCGAGAGTGCGAGGCCCCAGTCGCGGTTGGCCTCTTCCAACGCCGCGCGTCCGCCACTCATCAGGCCCACGACGCGCAGCGACGCGGGCTGGGTCTCGTCGAACAACTTCGCCGCCTGATGCGGATCGAACAGCACGTTCTCGACCATGCGGTCGTGGATGAACGGCACCAGCGCCTCGCGCTCGGTCGCGGTGAGCAGGCGGCCATCGGCCTTGACGAAAAACCAAGCCACGCCGCGTTCGAGGCGCTTGACCTTGGCCAGGCCGCAGTGGCGCGCGATGTCGGTGGCCTTGGTGGACCAGGGCGAGATCGTACCGAGACGCGGCACCACGAGCATCAGCTCGCCCGCCGGATGTTGCACGGCGCCGTCATCCATCTTCGGCCCATACGTCAGGATGCGTTCGAGCGTCTGCTGCTCCTTCGCCGTGAGCGCCTCGGTGAGCGCGGCGAAATGCCAGTACACCGCCGTGACCGAAACCAGTCCCGGCACACGCTGGCGCAGGTCGGCGAGCAGCTTGTCGCGGCGGAAAGCGGACAGCGCTAGCGAGCCGCGGTGCGTATGCACCAACAGGCCGGCGTCGGGACGGGATTCGGGTTGCCTGCTCACATCAAGTCTCCTGCATCAGTCGCGCACCACGTCGCGCCAGCCGAGACCTTTTTCCTGGTCCGCGACCTGGACCCAGTCGGGGGTGCAATCCAGCGCGCGCGCCAGCGCGGCGCACGCGAGATCGGGACGATTGTTCTGTTCGCTCAGGTGCGCCGCGACGATATGGCGCAGCCAGCCGAAACCGAGGCGCCCGAGGAGATCGGCCGCCTGGTCGTTCGAAAGGTGCCCGTGGGAACCGGCGATCCGCGCCTTGAGTAACGGCGGATAGGTCCCGTTCTTGAGCATGTCGCGGTCGTGGTTGCATTCGAGCACCAGCGCCTGGCAGCCGCCCAGCATTTTCTCGACATGCGCCGTGGTCGAGCCGAGATCGGTCAGATAACCCAGGCGCACGTCGCCGTCGCTGAACATGAACTGCGCCGGCTCGCGCGCGTCGTGCGGCACGGGAAAGGGGCTGATCTGCAGGTCGCCGATGGCAAACGGCTCGTGCGGGGAGAGTTCGTTTACCTCCACCGAGGCCAGCTCGCCATTGACCGCAGTACGTGTGCCGGCGGTCATCCACACGGGCACTTCGTGGCGGCGGGCGAAGCCCGCAACGCCATTGGCGTGGTCGGAGTGCTCGTGCGTCACCAGGATGGCGTCGATGTCGTCGGGTGTGCGTCCGAGGCGCGCGAGCCGCGCCGTCGTTTCACGCACGGAAAAGCCGCAGTCGAGCATGACGCAGGTATTGCCGGATTCGATGAGTGCCGCGTTGCCGCGGCTGCCGCTTCCGAGGACGGCGAACCGCAAACCCGCGGCACAGGGACGTGCCGCTTGCGGTGCCGAGGGACGCAATCCCGGGGTGGCAGCGCGGCGTCGATGGGTATGCGGCCGCAGGGGTCACCCGCCCGCTATTTCAACTGCTCGTGCAACAAGCTCAGGATGCGCTCGCCGGTCTTGGTTTTCTCCGGGGCGCCGTCCTTGCCCAGGATCTCGACATTCGTGCCGCCGTCCGCGGCCACGAGGTGCACCTGGTATTCCTCTTTCTTCGGTCCTTCCTTGGCGCCGAACATGCGCGCGAAGAAGCTCGGCTTCTTGCCCTCCGTTTCGGGGTCGATGTAGCGCACGTAATAGATACCCTTGGAGCGGTCGCGGTCCTCGACGGTAAAACCGATACGGTCGAGCGACAGACCCACACGACGCCAGGCGCGGTCGAGGTCATCCTGCACGTTCAGGAGCGCCCGGTCGCCAGTGCGCGTCAGGCGCGCACGCTCCGGCGGCGGCGCGGCGGCCACGTCCGTTGCCTGCGGGTCCTTGGCACCAAGGTGCGCCATCAGCAGCTGCAGCATTTCGGTTTCGAGCCCGGGCTCGGTCGGCCGCGCCTGCCACATGGTCGCAATGTGATCGCTGCCACTGCCCGAAGCCACGACTTCCTCCATGCCCTGGTGGCTCAGGTAAATCTCGGTCGTGCCGGGCGTCCGGCCGCGTTCCAGACGTATGCGGAAGCGGTCGCGCGTGCCGGTGGAGTACAGACTCGAAAGCCACTTGGCGAGAATGCGCTGCGTCCCCGTGCCGACCTTGGCGCGGTTCTCGGCCCAGTCGGTCTCGATCACACCGGTCTGGGCGTTTTCGCGCGCAATCAGCAGGCCGTTGGTGAGCACGAACTGGCGCACTTGCGGCCAGAGCGTGTCCGGCTCGGCCTTGGCCACCAGCCAGCGGTTCTGGCCTTCGCGTTCGAGGCGGATATCGGGGAATTCGGTGAGCACCGCCGCCTGCCCCGGCGCGGCGTTCTTCTTGTCGCTCGCGTACTCGGAATAGGTCGCGCTGGTGCGCGCGCCCGGGATCGGCGCGTCCTTGCCGGCCGGCAAACCCGTCAGGTCTGGCGGCAACTCAAGCGGCGGGAGCTTGCGCGAGGTCTGGTAATCGATCCTGCGCTTCTCCTTAACCGTGTCGAACATCGCGCAACCGCCGAGCGTCAGCGCCGCGAGTGTGTACACGAAGACCTGGATCAATCGGTTTTTTGACATCACGAACCCACCCCTCGCCTGGTATCTCTTCTATTCAAGAAATCACGCCCGCGGCACGCATCGCCTGGCGCACGGTCTCGTGATGCTTCTCCGCCAGCGGCGTCAACGGCAGGCGGATGCCCCCTTTGATCAGCCCCATTTCCTGCAACGCCCACTTCACCGGGATGGGATTGGACTCGACGAACAGGTGCTTGTGCAATCCCATCAGCCGTTCATTGACCGCACGCGCTTCCTTTTCCATTCCCTCGCGCGCCAGGCGGCACATGTCGTGCATCGCGCGCGGCGCCACGTTGGCCGTCACCGAGATGTCGCCCTTGGCGCCGAGCAGGATGCAATCGAGCGCGGTAGCATCGTCCCCCGAATAGAGATCGAGCTTGTCGCCGCACCGGTGCAGGATATCGCGCGCGCGGTCGAGGTTGCCGGTGGCTTCCTTGATCCCGACGATGTTCGGGATCGGCGCCAACCGCTCGACGGTCTCGGGCAGCATGTCGCAGCCGGTGCGACCGGGCACATTATATAGTATCTGCGGAACCGGGACCGCCTCGGCGATGGCCTTGAAGTGGCGGTACAGGCCTTCCTGGGTGGGTTTGTTGTAGTAGGGTGTCACCAGCAGGCAGGCCTCGACCCCGGCCTGCTTCGCGCAGCGGGTGAGCTCGATCGCCTCGGTGGTGCTGTTGGCGCCGGTGCCGGCGATGACCGGAATGCGTCCGCGGGTGTGCTCGACGCTGGCGCGGATCACCTCGCAGTGCTCCTCCATGTCGAGCGTTGCGGACTCGCCGGTCGTGCCGACGACGACGAGCGCGTCGGTGCCGTTCTCGATATGAAAATCAATCAGGCGATGCAGCGCGGCAAGATCCAGCGAGCCGTCCTCGTGCATCGGCGTCACCAGCGCCACCATGCTGCCGTGAAACATGAACCCCAACCCATGATTCGGAAACAGAAGCGGCATGGTACTTTCCGCGCCGACGGCTGACAAGGATGCGTCCCGCCCGTCCCGGGCAAGGGCAATTTATAGCCAAATCACGCATTTTTAATTGGCCGGCAGCGGGCCGTCGCGTAAGCTGCGCCCATGTCGAACCCCACCCTCTTGCTGTCCACGGACAATTCTGCCGGGAGCAGAATTGGACGCGCTTTAGCGCGCCTGAACAGGTGAGCGCCATGGACGGTGCGAATCACTACGTCGTACGCGAGATCCGCATCAACCCGATCGTCCCGAGCGAATCGGTGCTGGTCGCGACCGCGCGTTCGATGCGCCCGAAGAAGGCCGAGGAAGCGGCGCCACGCGACACGCGCAAGCACGTCGAGACCTGCCCGTTCTGCGTCGGCAATGAATCCATGACGCCGCCACAGATTGCAGCCTACCCCGACACCGGCCAGTGGAATATCCGCATCGTCGAGAACCTTTACCCGGTGCTCGGCGATGACCGCAGCAACCCGAACCTGAGTTTCGGCCTGCAACAGACTATCGACGGCTACGGCCGGCACGAGGTCATCATCGACCACCCGCAGCACGGCGTCGCCATCCACGACATGAGCGAGGAGCACCTGGCGCTGCTGTTTCGCGCCTACCGCGCGCGCATGGAGCAGCTCTACCGCTCGAACAGCCGCCTGCGCTACGTGCTGGTATTCAAGAACTTCGGCCCGGCGGCCGGCGCCTCCATCGCCCATACGCACTCGCAGATCATCGCCACGCCGGTCATCCCGGACAACGTGCAGGCCGAGGTCGTGAACAGCCGGAATTTTTTCCACAAAAACCACCGCTGCATCTTCTGCTCGCTCATCGACGAGGCGCTGACCTTCGAGGCCACGATCTACGACCGCGAGTCGGGCGAGATTCGCCGGAAAATCAACGTCGGGCAGTACGTGGTCGAGCGCGGGAACAAATTCATTGCCATCAAGCCGTTCGCCAGCCGCTACGAGTGGGAGGTGCACATCCTGCCGCTCCAGCACCGCAGCGACTACCTGCGCACGCCGGAGGAGGATTTCGCCGACCTGGCGCGCGTGATGCGCCGCACCATGGCGCGGCTCGACGCCGTGCTCGGCGGCGCGCAGTACAACTTCTTCCTGCACTCGCTACCGCACGATCCGGGGTGCGACGAGTGCGAGGCGAGCTACCACTGGCACATCGAGATTACGCCGCGTACCAGCATCCCCACCGGTTTCGAGCTGGGCTCAGGTCTCTTCGTGAATACCGTCGCGCCGGAAGTGGCGGCGGAGAAACTGCGCGCGGCGGAGATTGGCTGACGCCAGTTCAGGACGCGCGCTTCGGCGTGCGGCTCTTTGGCAGGCTAAGACTTTCACCGCGCTTGAGCTTCTTCAGGCGATAGGCGCCGAGCGCCACGACCATGTTGTCCTTCACGATTACCGGCGTCAGGTGCCGGTCCTGTACCGGCTTTCCTTCCGGATCGCGCGTCAGGTAATAAAACACTTCGTAGTCCTTGCCGGCACGATCGTGCAACGATCCGTGCCGGTAGGGATTGGGCCAGCGGCCGGCGCCGTGGCGCATGACGCGCGCGAGTTCGGTACGGTGCATGCCGGCAAAAACCTCCAGCAGGCGCTCATCGTTGGTGGCGACAAATTCCCGAAAACTCTGTGTGGTCGGTGTGGAAGGTTCAACGGGAACCGCCGCAGTTGGCGGCAACGCGACAGCGGGCGGCGCGGCGCGCGCGATCGTTGCGGGTTCGCGCGATGTCGGGGGCACATCCGGTTCGACCGCAGGCGGCGGGGCAGCCTGCACCGGCGATGTCGTAGCCACTTCCCGCGGCGGCGTGGCGCAGGCCGCGAGCAGCAGCGCGAACGTAACGACGATGCGCTTCACACTCAGCCGCGGGCGCGGGTGCGCTTCGGGGTCGAGCGGCGCGCGGCGGGCTTTGCGTCCCTCGGCACCGCCATCGGCACATCCCTGTGCCGCGGATTTTTCGCAGACGCACGCGGCGGTTCCGCCGGGGGCGGCGTGTCGGCGTACATCATGCCCATGTTGTAGCGCATCGCGGCGGCACGGGCGCGTGTGAACAACGCATCGAGCGTCCCTTCCTCCGCGGCCGTCACGCGCGGGCGCGGGCGACGGTAGTCCCAAAAGTGGATGATCGCCATGTTGCACGCGAGCGTGAGCGTAATCGCGAGCGGGTCCACCACGAACACCAGCAGCAGGATGGCAAAGAACACCACGCGATCCTGCGACAAATTCAGCATCTTGGCCACGTAGGAAATCGGACCGATATGCGACTCGTACGACAGGCGTTTGACGCGCAGCTCCTGGATGCGCGGCTCGATGACGCTGACACGGTCGCGCAGCTCGGCGATCTCGTCGCCGAATTCGCGCGACAGGCGGATACGACCGGTGACGGCATCCGCCGGCAATTGCTGGATCTGGCGGTTGATCTCGGCCTCGCGCGCCTTTTTCTTGGCGTGCTCCTGCTCCAGGCTGTCGAGCTCGAGGTTGAGAATGCGGAACTCCTCCGAGGTCTTCTGGTAGCCCTGCGAGAGGTAGCCGAAAATGCCGACCGAGGTGATGAACATGAGCGCCGCGAGAAACACGATCAGGATGGTCCGGAACTGCTCGGACACCAGCCGCCAGTAGCGGTACAGGTAGATCGCCACGCTGATCTTGCCGGCCTCGAGCGCGATGCCCATGAGCAGCGCCGGGACGTAGTTGTAAGCGAAGATGCTGGCGATGCCGACGACCGAAAAATACGCGGCCACCGCCACCAGTCCCGAGGTCACGAGAATCATGAAAATGATAAACATGGAATGTCCTTGCTTGTTATGTCGTTCGCCCGGCATGTGCGCCGCGGACGCGACACTGATTATAGTCGCTGGATTGGAGCCCTATCTTCGGAAGGGACGCGGAGCGTGTCAACCGAAGCGGCAAAATATTGCCGCCTGCCTATCCCGTTCACACCAAACGGTTTTTGCGTGTATCGGCAGGCCGGCGCCGGCCTTGATGCGCGTCAAAGCGAGCAAGACGGCGGTCGCCTAGCGTGACAAAAGCGTAGCCCGCCCCGAGAGGCGGGCGCGATCACCCAAACGCGGGGGACACCAATGCGATTCCGGGACCGTCGGGAAGCCGGGCAAAAACTGGCGCAGGCGCTTGCTCGCTATCGCGGTCGCGAAGGTATCGTTTATCCCCTGCCGCGCGGCGGCGTCGTGCTCGGCGTCGAAATCGCACGCGCGCTCGGGATGCCGCTCGACCTCGTGATCCCACGCAAGATCGGCCACCCCTACAACCCCGAATACGCGATCTGCGCCGTCACCGAGCACGGCGCGCCGGTCTGTAATGAGCGCGAGGTGGCGCAGGTCGATCCCGAATGGTTCCGCAAGCGCGTCGAGGCCGAGCGTCGCGAGGCCCGCCGCCGGCGCGAGCTGTACCTCGCGGGGCGCGTGCCGCTGCCGGCCGAGGGTAAGATCGCGATCGTGGTGGACGACGGCATCGCCACTGGTCTCACCATGCGCGCGGCGATCCAGGACGTGCGCAGCCGCCATCCGACGCGCGTGATCGTGGCGGTGCCGGTCGCGCCCAAGGACACCGCCGACCGGCTTATGCGCGATGTCGACGAGGTGGCGGCGCTCGATGTGTCGGATTTCTATCTCGGCGCCGTCGGCGCCTATTACGACGACTTCCCGCAGCTGACGGACGACGAAGTCATACTGCTGCTGCGGGAAGTTCAGCCCACGAACTGAACGTGCGCCCCGGCGCGACGGCACTCGCATGCCGCAGGAACAAGCCGAAACCCCGTTGCGCGTCGAATGCCACGCCGGCTACCGCGCGGACGAAACACCCGTGCGGTTTCACCTCGGCGCGCGCCGCATCGGGGTCGCCGAGGTGCTCGACCGCTGGCTCGCGCCGGACCACCGCTATTTCAAGGTGCGCGGCAACGACGGCGACACCTATATACTGCGCCACGACACCGTCGCCGACAGCTGGGCGCTGACGCTGTTCGCGCGTGGCGATGTCACTCGACCTTGATCGAGTGGCGCTTCGCCTTCTCCACTTTCGGCAGCGTCAATTCCAGCATGCCGTCCTTGAAGGCCGCCCTGGCCCTGGTGCCGTCGACCGCGGCCGGCAACGCGACGGTGCGCGAGAAAGTGCCGCGCGAGATTTCGCAACGATAGTAATCGCCCTTCTCTTCCTGCTCCTCGCGGCGCGTCTCGCCCTTGATGGTGACGGTGTCCTCGCTCACCGAGATGTCGATGTCCTTCTTGTCCACGCCCGGGACCTCGGCCTTGACTACGATCTCGTTCTCGCGGTCGATGACGTCCACTTTCGGCAGTTTCATCTCCGGCAGCGCCATCTCCGGGAAACTCGGCCACTCGAAGCGCCACGGGCGCATCCAGCCGCGCCGGAAGAGACTGTCGAACATCCGGTCCATCTCCTCGAACGGCGAGAGCGCGCGGGCCGGCGACACCTTCTGCACTTCCTGCCCCTTCGCCGTCTCCTGCTTGCCTTCGTTTAACATGCTGTGCCTCCGTTTCAGCGTCGTCAGTGGGATGGAATCGTGTGGCGCGAGGCCGCGCCCGGCACGGACGAACGGCCAGGCATCGCCGACGCCGCCGGTTGTTTCATCGATGGCCGCATGCGCATCAGCCGTTCGTCGACCTCGCGCTCCGCGACCAGCCAGTCCTCCACGGAGTCTCCACCGCTGAAGCCGCGCTGCAACGCGCGGAAGTAGGCGGCCTCGGCGATCATGCGCCACCGCTCCTCGGGCGAAACAACCGTCCCGGCGCCCGCCGGGGTACCGCTTTTCGATACTGTCTTTGCCATGTCGTTTCCTCCTGTTTAGCAACAACAACCGCCGGCATGCACTGTCTAGGCGGCGTGCGGCATGCCGTGCAGCATGTCCTTGAAAGCCTTCCACTCGGTCGCGGCCCAGATTTCGGAATACGCGCGCCCGTAGGTGCGTATCAGCGTCGAGACCTTGGTCGCGGTTTCGATGTCCGGCGCCGTGAAAATGTCGACGTAGTCGTACGGCCCGAGCACCGCGTAGCTGTGCAACCACTTGACCTTCGGGCATTCGTTGCGGATGTGGTCCATGGCGCGCTTTTCGAGATCCTCCAGGATCTGGGGCGAGCGCGTCACCTCGGGCGAGGTGCGGGTCAGCATGATGAACGTGGTCATGGGGGTCTCCTTCGCGATGCGGTGACGGTGGGATCAGCCGACGACGTGGTGCTTGCCGACGATGTGGACGGTGCTGGCCTGCGGGCCAAGCTCGCCCATCTCCTCGACAAACCGGACCTCGGCGCCGACCTGCAGGCGGTCGAATCCGGCGTCCGCAACGCTGTTCTTGTGGAAATACACCAGGCGCCCGTCGGAGGTTTCGATCTTGCCGCTGTCGGCCAGCAGCTCGGCGATGCGTCCGTGGGGCGACACGGCGTGCTCCTTCACCACGCCGCGGCGGCGTCGGGCATGGTCCTCGAGCTGGCGGCGTGCGGCATCGAAGGCGTCGCGGATGGCAACGTACACGTCCTCGTGCGCCTGGTGGGCGTCGGGCGTGCGGCTGGCGACGATCTCGCCCTCCGGCACCTTGAGGTCCACGCGCACGCGGAACAGGTTTCCCTGCTGGTGGTGCCGATGATGCAGCTCGACTGCCACCCGGCAGCTCATGATCCGGTCGTGGTAACGCTCCAGGCTCGCGGCGCGCTCGCGGATGCGCCCCTCGATCGCCGCCGAGGGTTCCATGTTGCGAAACACAACCTGCAGCGGGAGTTGCATCAATGCATCTGCCGCGTCAGCCCTGTGACAGCAGCGTCCCCGATCCCGTCCGTCCATACCGGCTTGGCGCCGCCTTCGAGTCCGGCGGGCTCGCCCGGCAATCCGTAAAGCATCTGACGCAAGGGGCGGATGGTGTCCGCGGACGAATCGAGATACATCAGCGCCGCGCCGTTATCCGCGGTCCGCACGACCGTGGCGTGCAGACGGTGATGGCTCGGGCCGTCGCCGTTCTGCAACATGAACGACACGACCACCGGTGTATTCACGGGCAACTCCACCCGTCCGGTCTCGACGAACATCCCACCCAGGCTGATATCGCGCAACAGGGCGTGAATGATCCCGTAACGGGGATGACTCACGGTTACTTCGCCACCGAGGAAACGACGCACACTCCAGCGATGCTCCATGGCCGGCCTCCGTCGCTTTTGCGGTTTTGATGTGTCAACCATGCCAGCCGGTGGCGCGGCCGACTTTGATACATGTCAAAGATAGCGAGCGGATGTGAAGGTTCTATTAATTCAAGTATTACTTGAACGAAGAACCGAATCGCACAAAACTGAAAGGATTTTTTGAGACGCATCAAAACAGGATGCTCTCGTCAGGTTTATAAATCGGATTAATACTGACTCCTGGAGCCATGCCATGAAGAAACCGGTCAAGACCCTTCACGCGCCGCACGTAGGCGCACCAGACCCGGAACTGAAAACCTCACCGATCCTCGACGAGGAGGATGACGAGCTGCTGTCGTTCGACCGCGAGTTGGAAGAAGCAGTGTGCTTTTTCAACGGCGTGAGCTACGCCGATGGGCAGCACGTGCTGAGCGGCGACGAACTGCTGTGTTGCGAGCGCGGTGTATGGTTGCGCAAGGCCGAGCGCAGCCATTGACGGGATGGAATGCTGCCGATCCATCGGCTGCTGAGCCGGATCCGCTGGGACCCCCGCTTCGGCGCGGGTGAGTTCATGCTCGGCTATTGCGACCGCATCGCGCGGCGCACGATTCCCGTGCCGCTGCGCGAGGCGCGCTTCCCGCCGGACAATCGGCGGGTGTTCGAGATCATGGATGCGGCGGCCGGCACGTCCGTGGTGATGCCTTACTGCTCCTCGCCGCGCGGCTCTTCCTCCTCTTTTCCGGGTTGCGGCTTCTCTTCCTCCTCGGGTGGGGCGCGTTCTTCACGCAGCGGCTTGGTCCAGTCCACACCGCGCATGTCGGTCTCGGTGTAGCCGAGATCATCGCGCTCGACGTCGTCCATCGGCCCGGTCCAGTCCTCGGGAGCCGCGATTGGCTCCAGATCGAGGGCATACCATTCCTCGAAGTCGAGTTCTTCCACGTCACCGTCGAAATGCTGGATCTCGACCGTGCGCTCCGTCTCGTCAATGGCCGTCACATGGAACTCCTGACCCTTGTTGAGATGGCGGTACCACTGCGACGCCCTGGGTTTCGGCTTTAAGGGCATGATCTATCTCCCGACACACTACCAACCATACTGCATCATCCTCACCGCCCCTCCCGGCCGGCACCTTGATATCCGTCAAATCACAGTCACCCCGCAAGCGATAGCGTGGTGCGGGCAAACGGAGGAACAGCGATGCCGGGAACGCCGCTCGCGCTTTTTGCCCTCAATGCCACGCGCGCCCTCGGGTCGCACGTGGCGCAGGCACTGGGCGTGGCCTTGAGCGCGCACGAAGAACGCGAATTCGAGGATGGCGAACACAAAGCGCGCCCGCTCGAAAGCGTGCGCGGTCGCGATGCGTACGTGCTCCAGTCGCTGTACGCCGATGGCGCGCAGAGCGCCAACGACAAACTGGTGCGCCAGCTGTTTTTTCTCGGTTGTCTGCGCGACGCGGGTGCGGCGCGCGTCACCGCCGTGCTGCCCTATCTCGCCTACGCGCGCAAGGATGCCAGAACCCAGCCGCGCGACCCCGTGACCACGCGCTACGTCGCGCAACTGTTCGAGGCTGTTGGCGCGGATCGCGTCGTGGTGCTCGAGGCGCACAACCCGGCGGCGTTCCAGAACGCGTTCCGCTGTCGCACCGAGCATCTGACAACCACCCGGCTGTTCGCTGAACACTTTGCCGTGCTCCTGCGCGATGCGCCGAGTATCGCCGTGGTCTCGCCCGATGCCGGTGGCGTGAAGCGCGCCGAGCGCCTGCGCCAGGCGCTAGGCCGCAGGCTCGGGCGCGAGATTGGGCTCGGGTTTCTCGAAAAGGCGCGCGCCAAGGGTGTGATGCGCGGCGGGCGGCTGGTGGGCGAGGTGGGCGGCGCTGTGGTCGTGATCCTCGATGATCTCATCGGCACCGGCGGCACGCTTGTGCACGCCGCAAGCGCGTGCAAGGCAGCCGGCGCTGCGCGCATTTACACCGCCGCCACCCACGGGCTGTTCGTGGGCGGCACCACGGCGCTGCTCGACGCCGCTGAGATCGAGAGCATTGCAATCACCGACAGCGTGCCACCCTTCCGCCTCGCGCCCGAGCTCGCCGCGCGCCGGCTCACGGTATTGCCGGTGGCGCCGCTGCTCGCCGAGGCCATCCGGCGTCTGCACACCGACGGCTCGCTGGTTGAGTTGCTTGAAGGCTAGGAACCGATAACAAAAAAATTCACAGGATTAAGTCGTAAAGCTTTTTGGTTTTAATCTTGTTAATCCTGCGTAATCCTGTAAATCCTGTGAAATGATTTTTTATTTACCGATCCACGCCACGTGGCGACGCGCGAGCCGCAGGTAGTCGGTCGCGAGCGCCTGCCAGCGCGGCCACGCGGAGGGGGCGAGTTCTTTCGTGTGCAGGATAGCAAGCCGCGAGCGCAGGCAGGCGCGGTAGGCGGCGTAGAAATGCAGCAACTCGTCCGGTGGGCGATCTCCCGTTGCCTCGCCGTAGCGTTCGAATAGCTCCACGCCCACGATCGGCGCACCTAAACGTTCGCATTCCATCGAAAGCGATGCCAACTCGTCGGCGGTGTCCACCAGACGGAACATGCGGTTGAATTCCAGGCGGTCGAACACGATCGGTTGCGTTTCGAGGCAAACATGTTCCGGGCGCAGGTCACCGTGGCCGTCAATGATGCGGCCATCCGCAACGCGCTGCGCGAACACGTCCCCGGCACGGTCAAGAAAGCGCGCAAGACGCACGCACACCCCGGCCACAAGCTCCACCGGCAACTTGAAGCGGGGATCGGCGAGCACCGCTGCATTGGCCTTGAGTTTGCGCGCGTAATCCGCGCGATGCGTGGTGGCGTCGGTAAGCACCGGTGGGCAATCGCGATAAAACCGCGCCAGTACCTCGGCGAGGCGGCGGATTTCATCGGTCGTCGCGCTGCGGCTGCGCAGTCTCTGGTCGAGTATGTGCCCGGCCGGCAGGCGGCGCATCTTCACGAGCCATTCGACCGGCACGCCCGTACCGCCGAGAGCCAACCGACCCTGCGCGTCAGTAGCGAGTGGCACAACATCCAGATAAACCCCGGGCGCGAGCACCTGATTGAGCGTCAGCTCCTCGCGACAGTTGCGCGCGCGTGCTTCAAGCGTGCTGAAATCGAGGTAGTCGTAACGCACCGGCTTCTTGAGCTTGTAGACATGCTCCGGCGTGAGAAACACATACGACATGTGGGTTTCGATGACCTCTATATGCGCCGGGCGCTCGGGGTAGGCAGAAGACTCCCGCAGCGCCGCAACCTTGGCCGCGAGGTCCGGTGCGCGTGTGACGTTAATCGCCCGGTTCATGGCCCGGCCTGGCGCAGGTGGCGCGTGAACCAGGCCGCCGCCTGGCGCGCGACCTCTTCGAGCGTGCCCGGCTCCTCGAACAGGTGGGTGGCGCCCGGGACGATGGAGAGCTCCTTCTCCGCGCGCAGCGCGGCATAGGCTTGGCGATTGAGCTGGATCACGACGTCGTCGTGGCCGCCGACGATCAGCAGTGTCGGCGCCGTCACGTTCGGCAACGCCGTCATGGCCATGTCCGGGCGCCCGCCGCGCGACACCACGGCGCGGATATCGCTACCCGGCTCCGCCGCTGCGCGCAACGCCGCCGCGGCGCCGGTGCTGGCGCCGAAATAGCCAAGTGAGAGCCCGTGTGCCGCCGGTTGCTGCCGAATCCAGTGAGTGGCGCCGCGCAGCCGATGCGTCAGCAGGTCGATGTCGAAGCGGGTTTCGTACGTGTGGTCTTCGACCTCGGTGAGCAGGTCGAAAAGCAGCGTCGCGACGCCTTCGCGGCGCAGGTAATCGGCAACGAAGCGGTTACGGGTGCTTAAGCGGCTGCTGCCGCTGCCGTGCGCGAACAGCACCAGCCCGCACGACTGCGCCGGCAGCCCGAGCGTGCCGAGATGCGTTTCGCCGTCGAGCGGGATGCGGATTTCCTGCTCCATTGCGCTGGACCGCATGCGCCCTCCCTGCCGCGGGATTGGAATGCCGCCAGTATGAAGCGGCCGGCATGCCCGTCATTGACGGGCATCAAACCGACAGACTGTTTTATGATTGTTCACCACAGAGAACACGGAGAGCACGGAGAACGTTAAGTAATAAGGAAAACCCTCTGTGATCTCTGTGCCCTCTGTGGTTAAGAGCTCTTAGGGAATGGACGCGGTGACATAGCGGCTCACGCGAATGTCCGCCGCCCAGTAATCGGCCGGCAGCCCGGCCTTGCGCTTGAGGTGGCGCAGGAACTCGCGCGGCTCGGGCAACTGTTCCCACACCGACGGCAGGAACGTGCCGCGGCGCAGACCCGCCTGGAGAATCAGGCCGTCTACCCGCGGGCGCAACTGGCGCAACAAATCCTCCTCGGACGCGAACGCAACCGGTTCCGGCGCGCTCAACACCGAGATGTGGATGTCGAGGCGCCCGAACTCGGCGGGCGCGAGCGGCGGGAAGCGCGGGTCCTCGAACGCCGCCGCACGCGCGTTGTGCGCCACGTCTTCGACCAGCGTCCGGCGCACTTCGAGTGTGCCGATACAGCCGCGCAGCTCGCCACCCACGTGCAGCGTGACGAAGGTGGCACGCGGCGCACGCAGCGGCTCGGGATAGTCCGTCGCGCACACAGTCAGGCGCTCGCCGCCGAGGCCCTTTTCGATTGCGCTGCCTGCAAGCTCCAGAAGCGTGCGCCGGTGCTCGGGCGCGAAACCCTGCTGCCTTTCAACCAACGACATAAGCCCCATAACCCACCACCTGATCGCGCGGCCCGACGGTGTCGCCGGAGTTGCGCAGGTCGATCGTGTGCGCGTGCAACCCGCGCTTGCGCGCCACGTACAACAGGCCGTTCACCGGGTTGCGCCCGCAGGCGGCGTCATAGCCGATGTCTTCGTAGCGCAATGTCTCGATTGCCTGCGACGTCGCGCGGTCGAGGCGCTGCGCCGTGGCGTAATCGTGGTAATGACTGAGATCGGAGCTGATGACGATCAGCGTCTCCGGACCGCCCCACAGGCGCTCCAGCACGTCGCCGACGGCTTGCGGCGTGGCATCGCCGACCACGAGCGGAATGAGCGCGAACTCGCCCACCGTTTCGAGCAGAAACGGCAGGTGCACTTCCAGACTGTGTTCGCGCGCGTGCGCGCTGTCGAACACGCGTACCTGCGACAGGCCGGCAAGCAGCGTCTCGGCGTGCTTGTCGAGCGGGATGCGTCCGAGCGGCGTGTCGTAATAATCGGCGCTCGAAAGTGCCAGGCCCTCGAAACCGACGCGGTGCGAGGGCCCGAGCAGCACCACGCGCGCGATGCGCCCGCGCAGCGCTTTGAGACGCGCGTAGACGCTCGCCGCTACCGGGCCGGAATAGATGTAACCGGCGTGCGGCGCGATGATCGCCTTTGGCGCTGCCTCCTCGGCATGCACCGCATCAAGAAAACCGTCCACCATCGTCCGCAGTTGCTTCGGATCGGCGGGATAGAACGAGCCGGCCACCGCCGGCGGGCGCGTGCCCGCCATAAAACCTCCTTATAAAAACATATTGCTTGAATAACATGAGCCCGTGGCGATGTATTTTCAAGCATACAATGCGGGCGTATCGTGATTTCGTTGGAATGTCACGGCCGCGGCCGCATTTATTCGATATGTCTCCCGAAACCGAACGCTTCGAGATCGCCTTCCCGACCCAGTACTGGCACGCGCTGGAGGACGGGCGCGTGCAGTGCGACGTCTGCCCGCGCCTGTGCAAACTGCACGAAGGTCAGCGCGGCCTGTGTTTCGTGCGCGGTAACCAGGACGGCAAGATCGTGCTGACGACCTACGGCCGCTCCTCGGGCTATTGCGTGGACCCGGTCGAGAAAAAACCGCTCAACCATTTCCTGCCGGGCACGCCGATCCTCTCGTTTGGCACCGCCGGCTGCAACCTCGCGTGCAAGTTCTGCCAGAACTGGGACATCAGCAAGTCGCGCGAATGGGACCGGCTCACTGACCAGGCCTCGCCCGAGACCATCGCGCGCGCCGCGAAGGAGCTCGGCTGCCGCAGCGTCGCCTACACCTACAACGATCCGGTGATCTTCATGGAGTACGCCATTGACGTGGCGCAGGCGTGCCACGCGCAGGGCGTTAAATCGGTGGCGGTAACGGCCGGCTATATGTGCGCCGAGCCACGGCGGGAGTTCTACCGCTACATGGACGCGGCGAACGTCGATCTCAAAGGTTTCACCGAGGACTTCTACTGGAAAATCTGCGGCGGGCATCTGCAGCCGGTGCTCGAAACACTCGAATACCTCAAGCACGAAACGAAGGTATGGTTCGAGGTCACCACCCTGCTCATCCCCGGCCACAACGACTCCGACAAGGAGCTCGAGGAGATGACACAGTGGGCGGTGAATCACCTCGGGCCGGACGTGCCGTGGCACTTCACCGCGTTCCATCCCGACTGGAAAATGTCGGACGTGCCACACACGCCGGCCGCGACGCTCACGCGCGCGCGCAATATCGCGCTCAAGAACGGCCTGCGCTACGTCTACACCGGCAACGTACACGACGAAGCCGGCGGCTCGACCTATTGTCGTCAATGTGGCGCGAAGCTCATCGGCCGCGACTGGTACGTGCTCACCGCCTGGAATCTCGAAGTCGCAAACGGACCATCCCTGGTCCGCGACCCTCGCCTCGGTCCTATCGGCGACGGATCCGGCAAGTGCCGCCAGTGCGGCACGCCGCTACCCGGCGTGTTCGAGGAAAACCCGGGCGCCTGGGGCGCGCGCCGGTTGCCGGTGCACCTCGCACAGTTTGCCGCCTGAAGGCCATACATTCCGCCCGCTATTGACGGGTGTCAAAGGTATGCCGAGGACGTGGTGCTATTCCATGCGCCATGAATCCCGGCGCCGGACACGTCATCGAGCTGCCCGAGTTGCGTAACCGCGGGCATGTCTTCCGCGATCGCGCGCACGCGGGCGAGGTGCTGGCCGGCATGCTCGCCGAGTACCGGGGCAGCGACGCGCTGGTACTCGGTATCGTCGCCGGCGGCGTGCCGGTGGCGGCGTCCCTTGCGCGCGCCCTGGGTCTCGCGCTCGACGTCGCGGTGGTGAGCAAGGTCACGTTGCCGTGGAACACCGAAATGGGCTACGGCGCGGTCGCCTATGACGGCACCCTGCGACTGAATGAAGACGTAGTTACCCGGATGGGACTCGGGCCGGCGGAAGTGGAAAAGGGCATCGCGCGCGCACGAGAAAGTGCACGACCGGCTGCAACGGTTTCGCGCGGGCCACCCCCTTGAGCTCACCGGTCGCGTCGCGATCGTGGTGGACGACGGTCTTGCCTCCGGCTTCACGCTGCTGACCGCCGTCGCCGCCGTGCGCAGCGGCCAACCCACGCGCTTGCTCGTCGCCGTTCCCACGGGCCATGGCGAGAGCGTGCAGCGCGTTGCCGGCGAAGTGGACGCGCTGTATTGTGCCAACGTGCGCACTTCGCTCGCCTTCGCCGTCGCCGACGCCTACGAACAGTGGTCCGACGTTTCCGAGGACGAGGCGCTGACGCTGCTGCGGATGGCACAATCGCCGCACTGACGCATGGCGACCGCCCGCTGGGAACACTTCGCGCACGAGGCCGATATGGGTGTGCGCGGCATCGGCGCCACGAAGGAAGAAGCATTCGCGCAGGCGGCGCTGGCACTGATGGCCGTGATCACCGATCCCGTCACGGTCGCGGCGAACGAGGCGGTGACCATTGAGTGCCAGGCGCCGGACGACGAGCTGCTATTCGCCGACTGGCTCAACGCGCTGGTGTACGAAATGGCGACCCGCAAGATGCTTTTCAGCCGCTTCGAGGTGCGCATCGCCAACGGTGCGCTCACGGCCACCGCCTGGGGCGAGCGCACCGATCCCGCGCGCCATCGTCCGGCGGTCGAGATCAAGGGCGCGACCTATACCGCGCTCAAGGTGGCGCGCGAAAACGGCGCATGGGTCGCGCAAACGGTTGTGGACGTTTGATCATGGACATCGGCCAGTTCATCCGTCGCTCCGAGTACGAATGGGAGATTGCTCCCCGCGGTGCCATGCGCGTGCCAGCGATAATCTATGCAAACGAACCTTTGATCCGCGCCATGGACCAGAAGGTCTACGAGCAGGTGGTGAACGTCGCCGCACTGCCGGGCATCGTGAAGGCGTCGTACGCCATGCCCGACGCGCACTGGGGTTATGGCTTTCCCATCGGCGGCGTTGCCGCCTTCGATCCCGATCAGGGCGGCGTGGTGTCGGCCGGCGGTGTCGGCTTCGACATCTCCTGCGGCGTGCGCTGCCTGCACACCGGGCTCGTCAAGGACGACATCCTGCCGGTGCAGAAGGCGCTCGCCGATATCCTGTACCACAAGATTCCCGCGGGCCTTGGATCGACCGGCGCGATCCACCTGAACGTCGCGGAGATGGAGGCGATGCTCACGGGCGGCGCCCGCTGGGCGGTCGAGCGCGGCTGGGGCGAGCCCGCCGATCTCGAACGCATCGAGGAAGGCGGCCAGATGAAGGGCGCCAAGCCCGATAACGTCTCGGAACACGCCAAAAAACGCCAGCGCGACGAGATGGGCACGCTCGGGAGCGGCAACCACTATCTCGAAGTGCAGGAAGTGACCGCGGTGTTCGACAGGACTATCGCCGATACTTTCGGCCTGAAACGAGGCGATATCGTGGTTATGATTCACTGCGGCTCGCGCGGTCTCGGCCACCAGATCGGCACCGAGTTCCTCAAAAGAATGGTCATCGCCGCCGAGCAGCACGGCATTACCCTGCCCGACCGCGAGCTTGCGTGCGCCCCGATCAACTCCGACGTCGGCGAGGAATATCTCGGCGCCATGCGTGCCGCCATCAACTGCGCCCTCGCTAACCGCCAGATCCTCACCCACCTCGTGCGCGAATCGTTCGCGCACCTGCTGCCCAAGGCGAAGCTACCGCTGATTTACGACGTGTCGCACAATACCTGCAAGGTCGAGGACCACGTGATGGACGGCAAGCCGCGCAGGCTCTACGTGCACCGCAAGGGCGCGACGCGTGCCTTCGGCCCGGGGCATCCCGATATTCCCGAGGCGCTGCGCTCCGCCGGCCAGCCGGTGCTCATCGGCGGTTCCATGGGCACGGGCTCGTACGTGCTCGCCGGCACCAAGGAAGCCGAAACACGTTCGTTCTCCTCCGCCTGCCACGGCGCCGGGCGCGCCATGAGCCGGCACCAGGCATTCCGCACCTGGAAGGGCCGGCAGGTGATCGATGAACTCGCCGCCCGTGGCATCTATATAAGGAGTCCGTCCTCGCGCGGCGTGGCCGAGGAGGCGCCGGGCGCGTACAAGGACGTCTCGGCGGTGGTGGACGCGGCCGAACAGGCCGGCCTCGCGCGCAAGGTGGCGCGGGTCGAACCGCTGGTGTGCGTGAAGGGCTGACCTTTGGCCGGCCACCTATATATAGGTACTAGCGGCTGGAACTACGACGAGCGGAGGGATGCCTTCTACCAAGAGACGCCAAAACGGGAATGGCTCGGCTTCTGCGCCCGGATCTTCTGCGCCGTCGAAATCAACGCGACCTTCTACCGCCTGCAAAGGCGCGAGACGTTCCGCCGCTGGCGCGCGGCGACACCCGAGGGCTTCCGGTACGCGCTCAAGGCCAACCGCTATCTCACGCACAACCGCAAGCTCGCCGATCCGCTCCAGGTAATCCGTGTTGAACGCGACCGGGCCTCCGCGCTGGCGCCGAAGCTTTCAGCCGTCCTGTGGCAACTGCCGGCGAAGTTCCCGAAGCACATGGCACGGCTCGAAAATTTTGCGCGCGCGCTGAATCGCTGGCGTACGGTACGCCACGCCATCGAGTTTCGCGATCCCTCCTGTTCGACGCCGAGGTGGCCGACTGCCTGCGCCGATACCGCATCGCCGTGTGCCAGTCGGACGCCGCTGACTGGCCGCTGTGGGACGCCGTCACTACCGACATGGTGTACGTCCGCCTGCATGGGCATACCCTCACCTACGCCTCGGGCTACAGCGACACGCAGCTCAAGGGATGGGTCGGGAAAATACGTCGCTGGCGACGGAAGGAATACGAAGTACACGTATACTTTAATAATGACGCCTTCGGTTATGCGCCTTTTAATGCGCTCAGCCTTCTTGCTCTTACTTGAAAACCATTGATACGGGATTCCAGGGAGGTCGGACATAGTGGATCGTCAACAAAAACAACAGTGCCACAATCCTTTAGTTTTTGCGAAGCGTCGCAGAAGAGGGGGCACCATGCCTTCAAATTTCCTGGGCATAGCGGTGGCGTTCGGAATTGTCGTAGCTCTAAGCGCATGCACCGATCAGGCAGTTCAACCTACAAAACAAACGTCCTCCTCGGAAGAAATAAAGCTTCCCTTTGTAAAGACTGAGTCGTCTCCCTGTTTTGCAAAAGCCAATAGAGATGACAAGCTTCATTGCCTTTTCGCCACCTATCAATATGAGAAGGAGATATGCCCAAAACTTGCCACGCAAGTGGCGGCAACCACTGACATGACAAATACACTCGATTCCCTCCTGGACGTGAAAAAACGCTTTAGTCTCTATGAACATTTACTGAATGGTCCGATCAAGGAGAATGAAGCAGTAGCTTATGTAAGGAATCATTGGGGTTACTTCGAGATTGATGTTTCGTACCACGGTGGACCGGGAAACGAGAGTTATCTTAAGAACTTACCTCTGTACTGCGCTCCATCCATTCGCCGTCTGAATGATATTGAATCACTCGGTCCGTCTGATATCGCATGGAAGGTACGTGTGGAGTGGCTAAACCAATATTTAAAAGTGATGGCTTGGCCATGGACAGAAGCATACGGATACCCACCAGAGTGGCTATTGGATGAATTTGATAAAGTGAAAAATATTTACAACAGGCCGGAAGACAAAAAGCGCTTGACAGATTGGGTAGTCAGTACTGAAAAATTCTTCTTTGAAAAAGCGGCAAAACATGCTGCTGATGGTTGGGCCGGCAGAACTAAAGACCAGCAAATAGAAATACTCAAAGGGTGGATTGCCAAGTTGAGAGCGGGAATTTAAAACCAGGATCGCTACTTGGATTTGATATGCCTGTCCACAACGCCGACATCGCCGCGGTCTTCGACGAGATCGCCGACCTGCTGGAAATCCAGGGCGAGAACCCGTTTCGCATCCGTGCCTACCGCAACGCCGCGCGCCAGATGGAGTCCATGGGCATGCCGGCGGCGGACATGGTCGCCAAGGGTGAGGACCTGACCGAGCTGCCGGGCATCGGCGATGACTTGGCGGCCAAGATCAGGGAGATGGTTGAGACCGGCAAGTGCAAGGCACTGGAGAAGCTGCGTGCCAAGTTCCCGCCCACCATCACCACCCTGCTCAAGCTGCCCGGCCTCGGTCCCAAACGGGTAAAAACCCTGTACGACAAGCTCAAGATCAAAACCCTCGAACAGCTCAAGGCCGCAGCGCGCGAACACAGAATCCGCGAGCTCGAAGGCTTCGGCGACAAGACCGAAGCCACCATCCTCGAAGCATTGGAGCAACACGCCGAGCAGGTGACCCGGTTCAAACTCGCCGTGGCGGCACAGTACGCCGAGCCGCTCGCGTCGTACCTGAAACGGTCGCGCAACGTGAAACAGGTGGAAATCGCCGGCAGCTACCGCCGCTGTAAGGAGACCGTCGGCGACCTGGACCTGCTGGCCACCACCAAGGGTGCATCAAACGTCATGGACCGGTTCGTGAAATACGACGAGGTGCGGGACGTGCTGGCCCACGGCGAAACGCGCGCAACCGTGCGTCTCAAGTGCGGCCTGCAGGTGGACCTGCGCGTGGTGTCGACTGAATCCTTCGGCGCTGCGCTGCAATATTTCACCGGCTCCAAGGCGCACAACATTGAAATTCGTCGCCTCGGACAGGACCGCAAGCTCAAAATCAACGAATACGGCGTGTTCAAAGGTAAAAAAAGCATAGCCGGCGCCACGGAGGAATCCGTGTACCGCGCCGTCGGGCTGCCGTGGATCGCGCCCGAGTTGCGCGAAGACCGCGGTGAGATCGAGGCCGCGCGCAAGGGCAAGCTGCCGAAGCTCGTGGAGCTTTCCGACCTGCGCGGCGACTTGCACGCGCACACCAAGGCCACCGACGGCCACCATACGCTGAAAGAAATGGCCGAGGCCGCGAAGGCGCGCGGACTGGAATACCTCGCCATCACCGAGCACTCGCGCCGGCTCACCGTCGCCCACGGGCTCGATCCGCACCGGCTGCGCAAACAGATGGAGGAGATCGACCGGCTGAACCAGAACCTATCCGGTATCACGATATTGAAAGGCGTCGAGGTGGATATTCTCGAGGACGGCAGCCTCGACCTGCCGGACGAGGTGCTCACCGAATGCGATCTCGTGGTCGGCGCAGTGCACTCGAAATTCCATCTGCCGCGCGCAAAACAGACACAACGCATCCTGCGTGCCATGGAGCGGCCGTACTTTTCCATCCTCGCGCACCCGAGCGGGCGGCTGATCGGCAGCCGCGAGGCCTATGAGGTAGACATGCTCAAGATTATCCGGGCAGCCAAAGCGCGTGGCTGTTTTCTCGAACTCAACGCCCATCCGGAACGCCTCGACCTGATGGACGTCAACTGCCAACTGGCGAAGGACGAGAACGTGCTGGTCGCCATCAGTTCCGACGCCCACCGGTTGCAGGACTTCGACAACCTCAAATACGGCGTCGGTCAGGCCCGACGCGGATGGCTCACGAAAGACGACGTGCTCAACACCCGGCCGCTCAAGCTGCTGGTATCCCTGCTTCGGCGTACAATTAAAAAGTAACCGAATGGAGTCCGGCGCCCGCGACGGGCAGCCGGAATCCGGTTGCAGGAGGTGCGTTCACATGGACATTGCACGCGAAAAGCTTTCGCTTCGGCCCGGCGATGCGCTGATCGTGGTGGATGTGCAGAACGATTTTCTGCCCGGCGGAACCCTGGCCGTTCCCGATGGCGACGCAGTCGTCCCGGTGCTGAACCGCTATGCCGCCGCCTTCGCCGCCGGCCAATTCCCGATCTACGCCACCCGTGACTGGCATCCGACTAACCACTGCTCGTTCAAGGCCCGGGGTGGCCCGTGGCCGCCGCACTGCGTGGCAAACTCGAACGGCGCGGCGTTCGCCCCCGGCCTGAAACTCCCGGCACAGACCGTTGTAATCTCCAAAGCCACCACGGCAGATAAAGACGCCTATTCGGGCTTCGAGGGCACCGATCTCGATGCGCGCCTGCGCGCGCAAGGCGTGAAGCGTGTGTTCGTCGGCGGGCTCGCGACCGATTACTGCGTGCTCAACACCGTGCGCGATGCGCGCAAGCTCGGCTACGACGTGCTGTTGCTCACCGACGCGATCCGCGCGGTGAACCTCAAACCGGAAGACGGTCAGCGAGCCAAGGACGAGATGCGCCGTCTCGGCGCCAAGCCGTTTTCTCTCACCCTGCTGGCCGCGTAACGGCAAACCCTGCGCGTTCGTCCCGACCGAATGATCGATCCGCTCAAGAGCCCGCTGCTCACTGATCTGTACCAGCTCACCATGCTCCAGGCGTATTTCGAGCAGGGCATGACGGAAACCGCCGTGTTCGAGTTCTTCGTGCGCCGGCTGCCGCCGAACCGCGCGTTTCTCGTGGCCGCGGGCCTGGAACAGGCACTCACGTTCCTCGAAAACCTGCGCTTCAGCGACGAGGAACTCGACTGGGTGCGCGCCAGCGGACGCTTCAGCAAGGAATTCCCAGACGAGCTGGCCGACCTGCGCTTCACGGGCGAGGTCCACGCCATGTCCGAGGGCACGGTGTTTTTCGCCAACGAGCCGATCCTGCGCGTGACCGCGCCACTCCCCGAGGCGCAGCTCGTCGAGAGCCGGCTGATCAACATTCTCAATCACCAGACGCTGGTCGCGACCAAGGCCGCGCGCTGCCGCCTGGTCGCGCCGGGCAAGCTGCTGGTGGACTTCGGCATGCGCCGGGCGCACGGCGCCGAGGCGGCCCTGTTCGCCGCGCGCGCCAGTTTCATCGGCGGTTTCGACGGTACTTCGAATGTGCTAGCAAGCTCGATGTACGGCATGCCGCCCTACGGCACCATGGCGCACTCGTTCATCCAGGCACACGACACCGAAGAGGCGGCGTTCGAACATTTCGGCACCGCCCAGCCGGACAATGTAACGCTGCTCATCGACACCTACGACACCGAGGCGGCAGCCACGAAGGTCATGCAACTGGCGCCGAAGCTCAAGGCGCGCGGTGTCACGATACGCGCCGTGCGCATCGACAGCGGTGATCTTGCGGCGCACGCGAAGCAGGTACGCGCAATCCTCGATGCCGGCGGACTGAAGGACGTACGCATCTTTTCGAGCGGCAGCCTCGACGAGTACACGCTCGCCGACCTGCTCGGGCGCAGCGCGCCGATCGACGGCTTCGGCATCGGCACGCATCTCGATACCTCGGCCGACGCGCCCTATCTCGACTGCGCCTACAAGCTCATGGAGTACGCGGGCACCCCGCGGCGCAAACGCTCCGAAGGCAAGGCCACCTGGCCCGGACGCAAACAGGTGTACCGGCGCTATGATGAGAATGGCGTGATGACGGGCGACATCCTGACAATCGAAGGCGATAGCCAGACGGGCGATGCGCTTTTGCGCCCGGTCATGCATGCGGGCAAGCGGGTCGCGCCAGCCGAATCGCTTGCCGACATCCGCGCGCGTTGTACCGCCGGGCTCCAGCAGCTGCCGGCGCACCTGAAGCATCTGGCAAACGGCCCGACCTACCCTGTTACGATTGCACCGGCGCTGCAACAAATGGCGCAAGCCGTCGATCGCCGGACAACACCCAATTAACAACATGAATCGCGATCCCTTCACCGCCGACATCTCGCGCCACGTCTGGAACACCAAGTACCGCTGGCGCGACGGCGACGTCATCCACGACCGCACGATCGAAGACACGTGGCGGCGCGTCGCGCGCGCGCTCGCCGCGGTCGAAAAGGATCCGTCTGCTTGGGAAGGCCGTTTCCACGACATTCTCAAGGATTTCAGATTTCTCCCCGGCGGGCGCATCCAGGCCGGCGCCGGTACCGGCCGGCGCGTGACGCTGTTCAACTGCTTCGTCATGGGTACGGTGCAGGACTCCATGGACGGTATCTTCGACGGACTCAAGGAAGGTGCGCTCACCATGCAGCAGGGCGGCGGCGTGGGCTACGACTTCTCCACCCTGCGACCCAAGGGCATGCCGGCGAAAAGCGTCGGCACCATCGCCTCCGGGCCGGTGTCGTTCATGTGCATCTGGGACGCGATGTGCGCCACGCTGCTGTCCACCGGTGCGCGCCGCGGCGCGATGATGGCGACGCTGCGCTGCGATCATCCGGACATCGAGGAATTCATTGCCGCCAAACGCGAGCAC
>SCRL01000036.1 GCA_004298065.1 Gammaproteobacteria bacterium
ACGCCGAAGGCGAAGAACATCGAGAACACGAAGTCGAGGTACGACTTGATGTCGGTCATCATCTGCACGCCCGGCGGCAGGATGTTGACGAAGAAACCGAACACCGCCGGGAACACCACGAAATAGGCGAACGCCATGCCGGCGTAGAACAGCAGTACGCTCGACACCATCAGCGGCAACACCATGCGCTTCTCGTGCTTGTAGAGCCCCGGCGCGACGAACGCCCAGACCTGGTACAGCAGGATTGGAATCGTGAGCGTCACCGCGGCCGCGAGCGCGAACTTGAGCGGCGTGAGGAACGGCGAGGCGACGTCGGTCGCGATCATGCTCATGCCGGGCGGCAGCACCGCCATGAGCGGCCCGGCGATGAACGCGTAGACCTCGTTGGCGAACGGCACCAGCGCGAAGAACACCAGCGCCACCGCGATCACCGCATACAGCAGGCGGTTGCGCAGCTCGATCAGGTGCGAGAGCAGGCTGCCCTCAGCCGCGCCGGGCTCGTTGGATTCGCTTGGTTCGGCCATGTCGGGATTTGGCGGCGGTCTTCTTACGCCGGGATTTCTTCTTGCGTGCGGTGGAAGGCGTTTCAGGCGCCGGCGGGGCGATGGTATTCGCCGCCGCGGCGGCGGCCGTGCGGGCCTCGACCGTCTGCAAGTCCTGCATCAGCTTGCTGGAGGAGTCCTCCATCACGTGCCGCGTCTCGTCCAGCTCCTGCTTGAGCTTGTGCAGCTCGGTGAGCTCGGCGTTGTGCAGCTCGCGGTCGAAGTCCGATTTGACCTCGGAAACGAAGCGCCGGATACGCGCAGTCCAGCGGCCGGCGGCACGCGCCATCTCCGGCAGGCGCTTCGGCCCGAGCACGATGAGCGCCACGAGGCCGATGACCAGCAGCTCGGAGAGGCCGACGTCGAACATGGGCGTGCCCGCGACCGCGCGGGCTTAGGACTTGCTCTTTTCCTTCGAGGTCACTTCGGCGTCGATGACGCGACCCGACTCGGGAATCTTCTTGGCATCACCGGCCGGGGGCTCGGCGGGTTTCTGCTCCTCGTCCTTCATCGACTGCTTGAAGCTCTTGATGGCGCCGCCGAGGTCGCTGCCGATGTTGCGCAGCTTCTTGGTGCCGAAAATGAGCAGGATGATCGCCAGAACGACCAGCCAGTGCCAAATACTGAATGAACCCATGTTTCTACTCTCCAGTGTTGCGTTCAGCGCTTACCCGCGCGGGCGGCCTTTTCGTCCAGGCCCGAGGTGCCGAAGCGCCGTTCGAGCTCGAAAAGAATATCATCCGGCTTCAATCCCTGCTGCGCAAGCAGGACCAGCGTATGAAACCAGAGATCGGCGGTTTCATGCACGATTTTCGCCTTGTCGCCGGTCTTGGCCGCGAGCACGGTCTCGGTCGCCTCCTCGCCGATCTTCTTGAGGATGGCGTCGAGCCCCTTGGCGTACAGCCCGGCCACGTACGACGACGAGGCCTCCGCGCCCTTGCGCGCCTCGAGCACCGCCGCCAGCTTGTTCAGTGTGTCGGACATTACTTTTTATAAATCTCGTCAGGTTGCTTCAGCACCGGTTCCACGTTCACCCAGCGGCCGTTTTCCAGGCGCTGGTAGAAACAGCGCTCGCGCCCGGTGTGGCAGGCGATACCGCCGACCTGTTCCACCAGCAGCAGCACCGCGTCGTTGTCGCAGTCGAGCCGGATTTCCTTGAGCCGCTGCACGTGCCCCGACTCCTCGCCCTTGCGCCAGAGTTTCTTGCGCGAGCGCGACCAGTAGACCGCGCGGTCTTCTTTCTGCGTCGCCGCGAGCGCCTCGCGGTTGGCCCAGGCGAGCGTCAGCACCTTGCCGGTCGCCGCCTCCTGCGCGATCACCGGCACGAGGCCGTCACTGTTCCACTTGATGGCATCGAGCCAGGCATCGGACATGCCGGGGATTATACAGGATGGCCGGGCGCCGGCCTGCCGTTTACTGCCGGACTTCGATCCCCGCCGCGGCCATGCGCTCCTTGGCCTGCCCCACGGTGTATTCGCCGAAATGGAAGATGCTCGCGGCCAGCACCGCGTCGGCGTGTCCCTGGGTGACGCCGTCTACCAGGTGGTCAAGGTCACCGACGCCGCCGGAGGCGATCACGGGAATGCTTACGGCATCGCACACCGCGCGCGTGAGCGCGAGATCGAAGCCGTCTTTGGTCCCGTCGCGATCCATGCTGGTGAGCAGGATCTCGCCGGCGCCGTACTCGGCCATGCGCCGCGCCCACGCGACGGCATCGAGGCCGGTCGCCTTGCGCCCGCCGTGGGTGAAGACCTCCCACTTTCCCGGCGCGGTCTGTTTGGCATCGATCGCAACCACGATGCACTGCGAACCGAAATGGTCGGATGCTTCCTTCACGAACTCGGGGCGCGCCACGGCAGCGGTGTTGATCGCAACCTTGTCGGCGCCGGCGTTGAGCATGCGCCGCACGTCCTCGACCTTGCGGATGCCGCCGCCGACGGTGAGCGGGATGAACACCTGCTCCGCCACCTGCTCGACCACGTGCACGATGGTTTCGCGGTTGTCGCTGCTCGCGGTGATGTCGAGGAAGGTGATCTCGTCCGCGCCCTGCTCGTCGTAGCGGCGCGCGATCTCGACCGGATTACCGGCGTCGCGGATGTCGACGAATTTGACGCCCTTCACGACACGGCCGTTGTCCACGTCGAGGCAGGGGATGATGCGCTTGGCCAGGCCCACTAGGTTTTCTTGCCCAACTCGTCCGCGAGCTTCTGCGCTTCGGCGAAGTCGAGCGTGCCCTCGTAGATCGCGCGGCCGGTGATGGCGCCGACGATGCCGTGGTCGGTGACCTTGCACAGGTGACGGATGTCGTCGAGATTAGTGATACCGCCGGAGGCGATCACGGGAATGGAGATACTGTTCGCCAGCCGCACGGTGGCGTCGACGTTGACGCCGGTGAGCATGCCGTCGCGCCCGATGTCGGTGTAGATGATCGCGTCCACGCCCTCGTCCTGGAACTTCTTCGCCAAATCGATGACATCGTGCCCGGAGAGCTTGGACCAGCCGTCGATCGCGACCTTGCCGTCCTTCGCGTCCAGGCCGACGATGATGTGGCCGGGGAACTCGGCGCACACGTCGGACACAAAATGCGGCGCGTTCACCGCCTTGGTGCCGAGGATGACATAGCGCACGCCGATATCGAGGTAACGCTGGATGGTTTCTTCGTCGCGGATGCCGCCGCCGATCTGCACCGGAACCTTCGGGAACGCCTCGACGATCTCGCGGATGGCGTCCTCGTTCACCGGTTTCCCATCGCGCGCGCCGTTCAGATCCACGAGGTGCAGCCGGCGCGCGCCGGCCTTGACCCAACGGCTGGCGGCGTCAATCGGCCGGTTGTCGAACACCGTGACCTGGTCCATCTGGCCCTGGCGCAGGCGCACGCACTTGCCGTCCTTGATATCAATGGCGGGGATGACGAGCAGCGACATGGAGCGTAAAAACGATTTAACGGGATTTTTTAGGATTTACAGGATTGGTGCAGGAATGCGAAAGCGGCGCAAGTCGGAATCCTATGTATCTTATATAGACGCTCAGACGGCGCCATTCCAGCCGACGAAGTTCTCGAGCAGCTTCAGCCCCGCCTTCTGGCTTTTTTCCGGGTGGAACTGCACGGCGAAGATATTGGCACGCGCGGCGGCCGAGGTAAACCGCAGGCCGTAGTCGGTGGTCGCGGCGATATCGGCCGCGTCGGCGGCCTCGGCGTAATAGCTGTGCACGAAATAGAAGCGCGCGTCCTGCGGGATGCCGCGCCACAGCGGGTGCGCCCGTTCCTGGTGCACCTGGTTCCAGCCCATGTGCGGGACCTTGAGCGGCAGGCCGGAGGCCTCGTGCATTTTTTCCGGTGGAAACAGGCGCACGCTCCCGGGCAGGACGCTGAAACAGGGCGTACCGCCACCCTCCTCGCTGAAATCGTAAAGCGCTTGCAGCCCGAGACAAATGCCGAGAAACGGCTTGGCGCGCAGGGCCTCGAACACCGCCTCGCGCAAACCACCCTGGCCAAGTGCGGTAATGCAGCCGCCGATGGCGCCCTGGCCGGGAAACACCACCCGGTCGGCGTGCCGGATCATGTCCGGGTCGGAGGTCAGCTGCACGCGCGCGGACGGCGCGACGTGCTCGAGCGCCTTGCACACGGAGCGCAGGTTGCCCATGCCGTAGTCGATTACCGCGACGGAAGTCATGTTTCTTTGAGACCGCAGCTGAACGCGGTTATGAGCAGTTTTACAGGCTTCCCTTGGTCGAGGGCACGACGTCGCCCGCGCGTGGGTCGCGTTCGAGCGCGGCGCGCAGCGCGCGCCCGAAGGCCTTGAACACGGTTTCGGCGATGTGGTGCGAATTCTTGCCGCGCAGGACATCGACGTGCAGCGTCAGCTGCGCGTGGTTGGTCAGGCCCTGGAAGAACTCGTGCAGCAGGTCCACGTCGAACTCGCCGACGCGGGCGCGCGGGTACTCGACGTGGTATTCCAGGCCGGGACGGCCGGAGAAATCCACGACCACACGCGACAGCGCCTCGTCGAGCGGCACGTAGGCGTGGCCGTAACGACGGATGCCCTTCTTGTCGCCCGCCGCCTTCGCCAGCGCCTGGCCGAGGGTGATGCCCACGTCCTCGACCGTGTGGTGCGCGTCGATGTGCAGATCGCCCTTGGCCTCGATGCTGAGGTCGATGAGGCCGTGGCGCGCCACCTGCTCCAACATGTGTTCGAGGAACGGCACGCCGAGTTTGAGCGTGCAGCGGCCGTCACCGTCGAGGTTCACGCCGACGGTGATCTGGGTTTCCTTGGTGTTGCGCGTGACGCTGGCGGTGCGGGACATGACTAAAACGATGGTATCACAAATTTGTCGGGAACAAATTTGAACGGCGGAGCATAAGCGACGCCAGCCCCGAAGGGGCGAGCCTCATGGATGAGGCGAGTACAGCACCGCTTTTTTCAGGGCAGCGAGGAAGCGTGTGTTCTCCTCCGGCGCACCCACGGTCACGCGCAGGCAACCGGCGAGCGCCGGATGGCTGCCGTCGAGATTCTTTATAAGAATGCCCTGCCCCTTGAGCGCGGCGAACAGCTCGCCCACCGGCCGGCCCTCGACCCGGAACAGGATGAAGTTCGCGCTCGACGGCCAGACAGTCAGGCCCGGCAGGTCGGCCAGTTCGGTATACAGCGTTTCGCGGTCGGCGCGAATGCGCGCCGCCTGCTCGTCCAGCACCGTCTGGTGCTTGAGCGCGAACTCGGCGCTCGCCTGGCTCAGGCTGTTGATGTTGTACGGCAGGCGCACCTTGTTGAACTCCTCGATCCAGCGCGGCTCACCCGCGAGCACGCCGAGGCGCAGCCCGGCGAGCCCCTGTTTTGACAGCGTGCGCATGACCAGCAGGTTGTCGTACAGCCCGAGCCGATCCATGAAACTCTGCTGGCAAAACGCGTGGTAAGCCTCGTCCACGACCACCAGCCCTTGGGTGCGGCGCACGATCTCCTCGACCGCCGCGGCATCGAACAGGTTGCCGGTCGGGTTGTTCGGCCAGGCGAGAAACACGACCGCCGGCTTGTGGTGCGCGATGTCTTCGAGCATGGCTTCGGTATCGAGCGCGAAGTCCGGCGTGAGCGGCACACCGACGAACTTCATGCCGGCCATGGTCGCAGTCATCTCGTACATCACGAACGTCGGCACCGGCGCCAGCACGACCGCGCCGGGACGCGCGAGGCTCATGAGGATGATCTGGATCAGCTCGTCCGAGCCGTTGCCGAGCATCAGCTCCATGCCGGCCGGCACGCTGTAGACCTGCTTGAGGCGCGCGCGCAGCGCGTTGGCCGCGGGATCGGGGTAGCGGTTGAGCGCGACGCTCTTCAGCGCCTCGCACCACTCGCGCTTGAGCTCCTCCGGCCAACCGTAGGGATTCTCCATGGCGTCGAGCTTCACCATGCCCGTGGCTTCGGGCACGTGATAGGCCTTGAGCGCCCGGATTTCCGTGCGAATCAGGCGCGCGATTTTTCCTTCAATACTTTCCATAAGAAACATGAACCACAGAGACCACGGAGAACACAGAGAAGAAGATGATTTGATTCCTCTGTGATCTCTGTGCCCTCTGTGGTGAAAATGATTATTTCTTGATCCGATACTCCGCCGAACGCGCATGCGCCGTTAGGCCCTCGCCGCGCGCGAGCACCGAGGCGGTGCGCCCGAGCGTGTCGGCCGCCTGCGGCGTGCACTGGATCAGGCTCGTGCGCTTCTGGAAGTCGTACACGCCGAGCGGCGAGGAAAAGCGCGCGGTGCCGGAGGTCGGCAGCACGTGGTTCGGTCCGGCGCAGTAGTCGCCGAGCGCTTCCGCCGTGTGGCGCCCGAGAAAGATGGCGCCGGCGTGGTTCACGCGCGCCGCCGCCTTGAGCGGCTCCTCGATGGAAAGCTCCAAGTGCTCGGGCGCAATGCGGTTAACAAGCGCGAGTGCTTCATCGAGCCCGCCGACGGTGATGAGCGCGCCGGCGCGGTCGAGCGACTTATAAACGATGTCGCGCCGCTCCAGCGTCGGCAACAGTTTCTCGATCGCCGCCGCCACCTGCTGGGTGAATTTCTCATCGAGACTAATGAGAATGGCCTGCGCTTCCTCGTCGTGCTCGGCCTGCGAAAACAGATCCATCGCCACCCACTCGGGGTCGGTCTTGCCGTCGCACACCACGACGATTTCAGACGGTCCGGCGATCATGTCGATATCCACGGCGCCGAACACCAAGCGCTTGGCAGCAGCGACGTATATGTTTCCGGGACCGACGATCTTGTCCACCTTCGGGACCGTTTGGGTACCGTAGGCGAGCGCCGCCACCGCCTGCGCGCCGCCGATAGTAAACACGCAGTCGACGCCGGCAAGATGGGCGGCGCCGAGCACCAGTGGATTGAGTGCGCCGTCCGGCGCCGGCACGACCATGACGATCTCCGGTACCGCGGCAACCTTGGCCGGGATCGCGTTCATCAGCACCGACGACGGGTACGCCGCCTTGCCGCCGGGCACGTACAGCCCGACGCGCTCGAGCGGCGTCACCTGCTGGCCGAGCAGCGTGCCGTCGGGCTCGGTATAGCTCCAGGATTCGGTCCTCTGGCGCTCGTGGTAGGCGCGGATGCGCTCGGCGGCGTTGGCGAGTGCGTCATATTGTTCCTTGCTCAGCGCGCGCGCCGTTTCGCGCAGGCGCGTGCGCGGAATTTCGAGCTCGGCAACCGAAGCGGCCTCGCGCCGATCGAACTGGCGGGTGTAGTCGAGCAGCGCCGCGTCGCCGCGGGCGCGCACGTCCTCGACGATGGCGCGCACACGCGCTTCGATCTCGGGATCGGGGGCTTGCGTGCGCGCAAGCAACTGCACGAACGCGGCCTCGAAGCCGGCATCGCGGGTGGACAGCCGTCTCAGGTTCAGGCCGGACACGGCGTTAACCCGCCGCCTGCGCCAGACGGTCGACGAGGCTCTTCAAGCGCGCGTGCTTCATCTTCATCGCCGCCTTGTTGGCCACGAGCCAGGCCGAGATGTCGGCGATGTGCTCGACCTCGGCCAGGCCGTTGGCCTTGAGCGTCTTGCCGGTATCCACCAGGTCCACGATACGGTCGGACAGGCCCACGAGCGGCGCGAGCTCCATCGAGCCGTAGAGCTTGATGATGTCGGTCTGGATGCCCTTGGCGGCGAAGTGGCGCTGCGTGGTTTTTACATACTTGGAGGCGATGCGCAGTCGCGTCCAGGACTTGGGGTCGTCGCGCGCCGCGAGCCCCACGGGCTCGGCCACCATGAGGCGGCAACGCGCGATCTTAAGGTCCACGAGCTCGTACAGCCCGTCGCCCTCGTTCTCCATCAGCACGTCCTTGCCGGCGATGCCGAGGTCGGCGGCGCCGAAACGCACGTAGGTCGGCACGTCGGCGGCGCGGATGATGACGAGCTTGAGGTCCGGCGAATTCGTGTCGAGGATGAGCTTGCGGCTCTTGAGCGGGTCTTCGGCCGGTTCCACGCCGGCGCGCTTCAGGAGCGGCAGGCTCTCTTCCAGGATGCGCCCCTTGGAGAGCGCCAGGCGAATCGTGGCGTCCATGGTCAGCCCGCCGCGGCTTCCGCGCGGCGCGCGGACTTCGTCGTGCCGGGTACGCGCCGGATGCGCGCGCCGAGCTGCGCCAGCTTTTCCTCGATGCACTCGTAGCCACGGTCGATGTGGTAGATGCGATCGACGGTCGTCTCGCCCTCGGCCACCAGCCCCGCGAGCGCGAGGCTCGCCGAGGCGCGCAGGTCGGTCGCCATCACCGGCGCGCCGGTGAGGCTCTTCACGCCGCGCACGATGGCGGTATTGCCCTCCATCTCGATGTCCGCGCCCATGCGCTGCAGCTCATAGACGTGCATGAAGCGGTTTTCGAAAATGGTCTCGGTCACGGTCGCGGTGCCGTCGGCAATCGCGTTCATGGCGATGAACTGCGCCTGCATGTCGGTCGGGAACGCCGGATACGGCGCGGTGCGCGCGCTCACGGCCTTCGGGCGACGTCCCTGCATATCGAGCCGGATGCTGTTGGGCGTGGTTTCGATGCGCGCGCCGGTCTCGGCGAGCTTTTCGAGCACCGCCGTCAGCAGCTCCGGCCGCGTGTTGCGCAGGCGCACGTCGCCCGCGGTCATGGCGCCGGCGACGAGATAGGTGCCGGTTTCGATGCGGTCCGGGATGATCTCGTGCTCCGCGCCGTGCAGCCGTTCCACGCCTTCGATTGTGATGACGTCGCTACCCGCGCCCTCGATCTTCGCGCCCATGGCGATGAGACAGTTGGCGAGGTCCACGACCTCGGGTTCGCGCGCGGCGTTCTCGATCACGGTTACGCCGTCGGCGAGTGCCGCCGCCATCATGATGTTCTCGGTGCCGGTCACCGATACCAAGTCCATGAAGATGCGTGCGCCCTTGAGGCGCTTGGCGCGCGCGCGGATGTAACCACCGTCGAGGTTGATGTCCGCGCCCATGGCCTGCAGGCCCTTGACGTGCAGGTTCACCGGACGCGAGCCGATGGCGCAGCCGCCGGGCAGCGACACCTCGGCCTCGCCGAAGCGCGCAAGCAGCGGCCCCAACACCAGGATCGAAGCGCGCATGGTCTTCACCAACTCGTACGGCGCGCGCACCGAGGTGGTCTGGCCGGCGTAGGCCTCGATCACCATCTTGTCGCCCATCACCAGGCGCACGCCGATATGCCCCAACAGCTCCATCGTGGTGGTGATGTCCTGCAGGTGCGGGACGTTCGAGATCAGCAGCGGCTCGGGCGTGAGCAGCGAAGCGACGAGCACGGGCAGGGCCGCGTTCTTGGCGCCGGAGATGCGGATTTCACCCTTGAGCGAATTGCCGCCCGTGACGATCAGTTTGTCCATAGAAGCAGAAAGATAGACAGGATTAACAGGATTAAAAACAGGATTAACAAGATTAAAACCAAAAAAGCTTTACGTCTTAATCCTGTAAATCCTGAAAAATCCTGTTAATCCTGTGAATCGCTTTTACCTTTGTTTGACAGGGCTTAATAGTACAGAAAAAAACAGGGCCGCCCTAGGGCGGCCCTGCATGTTCGCAGCGGTCTAACGTATTCAGGCGGCCTGGCCCTGCGCCTTGGCCACCAGTTGCTGCAGCTCGCCCTTCTGGTACAGCTCGGTCATGATGTCGCAGCCGCCGACCAGCTCGCCGCCGATGTAAAGCTGGGGGAACGTCGGCCAGTGGGAAAAGTCCTTCAGGCCCTGGCGCAGCTCGGGGTCGGACAGCACGTCATAGGACGCGAACTTCGCGCCGCAGGAGGACAGCATCTGTGACGCCTTGGCCGAGAAGCCGCACTGCGGCACCTGCGGGTTGCCCTTCATGTAGAGCACGATCTTGTCCTTGCCCAGCTGCTCGCGGATTTTGTCCTGCACGTTCATGGTTGCGACCTCTCTGTTCGTTTGCGAAACGGCGCCGTCACTCGCCCGGCGCCAGGGCCTTGATCGACAGCGCGTGAATCTCGTTGCCCATTTTCGTCCCCAAGGTGCGATACACCATCTGGTGACGCTGCAACGTGCTCTTGCCGGTAAATTGATCGGAAACGACCAGCGCCTCGAAGTGATGGCCGTCGCCGGCGACCTCGACGCGCGCGCCGGGGAGGCCCTGCGCGATCAACTGCTGGATGTCTTCCGGCATGTACATGGCGATTTTGTAACTATGCGGTCGTTTGGAATGATTTCAAGTCTGCAACCGCGCCATCCTGGCGCGCAGCCCTTGCCTCGGTCCCATCGGCAAGAGCGCGCAGGATACGTTACGGACCCGGGAAAATAAAGCAAACGCAGTCTAATCCCGTATTTTGTAACCGGTTTTGAGCATGCCGTACGCGATCCCCGAGAGCAGTAGCAGGAACGCGCCGGCGACGGCAAGGCTTAACAACGGCGATACGTCGGACACGCCGAAAAAGCCGTAGCGGAAGCCGTCGATCAGATAGAAAAACGGATTTAAGTGCGACAGGGTCTGCCAGAAATCCGGCAACGAATGGATCGAATAGAACACGCCCGAGAGGAACGACAGCGGCAGCACGATGAAATTCTGGAACCCGGCGAGCTGGTCGAACTTGTCGGCCCAGATGCCGGCGATCACGCCGAGCGCACCGAGCGCGGCGCTCCCCAGCACCGCAAACAGCAGCAGGTAAAGCGGGTGCACCAGCGACAACGGCACGAACCACACGGCCACGACCCAGACACCGACGCCCACGAGCACGCCGCGCACGCACGCCGCCGCGACGAACGCGAGGAAAAGCTCGAAGTGCGACAGCGGCGTGACCAGGATAAAAATAAGGTTGCCCGTGATCTTCGACTGGATCAGGCTCGAAGACGAATTGGCGAAGGCGTTCTGGATGACCGACATCATCATCAGGCCGGGCACGAGGAACGCGCTGTAGCCCACGCCGGGAAACACCTCCACGCGCCCTTCGAGCACGTGGCTGAAGATGAGAAAATAGAGCAGCACGGTGATGACCGGCGCCACCAGCGTCTGCAACAGCACCTTCCAGAAGCGCAGTACCTCCTTGCAGAACAGCGTCTTGAAGCCGAGCAGGTTCATGACGGTCTCCGGCGCGTCAGCTCGACGAACACGTCCTCGAGATCGGCGGCCTCGGTCGCGAAATCGACAACCTCGGCGCCGTGGGAACGCAGTGCGTCGAGCACCGCGACCGCGGAATCGGTTTCGCGTACCAGCTCGAACTCAAGGCGGTTGCCCTCCTGCCGGCGCAGGCGCGGCTTGAGCGCCTCCGGCAACGCCACCACCGGTGCACGCGTGGTCACGCACAACCGCCGACTACGCCCGATGCCATGCGCGAGCAGCGCCTGTTTTTCGTCGAGCGCGACCAGCTCGCCCTGATTCAGGATGGCGATGCGGCCGCACAGCGCCTCGGCCTCCTCGAGATAGTGGGTCGTGAGCACGATGGTGTGACCCTCGCGATGGAGCCGGCGGATGAAATCCCACAGCGACTGGCGCAGCTCCACGTCCACGCCCGCCGTCGGCTCGTCCAGCACCACCACCCGGGGCTTGTGCACCAGCGCCTGGGCGATCATGACGCGACGCTTCATGCCACCCGAAAGCGTGCGCAGGTTGGCCTGGGCCTTGTCGGTGAGCTTGAGCGCCTCGAGCAATTCGTCGATCCAGGCGTCGTTCTCCCGGCCCAGGCCGAAATAACCGGCCTGGATGCGCAGCACCTCGCGCACCGAGAAAAAGGGATCGAACACCAGCTCCTGTGGCACCACGCCGAGCAGCCGGCGGGTGACGCGGTACTCGCGCGCCACGTCGTGGCCGAGCACCAGGGCGCGGCCGGTATCGCGGCGCGTGAGACCGGCGAGAATGTTGATGAGGGTGGATTTGCCGGCACCGTTCGGGCCGAGCAGGCCGAAGAACTCGCCCTCCTCGACCGCCAGGCTCACGCCTTTCAGCGCATGGACCGGGCCGTAATGTTTATGCAGCCCGTCGAGGACGATGGCGCTCACAGCGACTATTGATTATTCACCACAGAGAACACGGAGAGCACAGAGACAAACGCGAAATTAAACCGAAACATCTCTGTGATCTCTGTGCACTCTGTGGTTAAGAAATCTTGATCGGATCTTTCTACTCGATGTCGAACGCTTGCTGCAGCCCGCTGACGTGGATGATCTTGCGCACCTGCTCGGGGATGTTGGCGAACGCGAGCGTGCGGCCGGCGGCGCGCGCCCCTTGGCGCCACTCGACCAGCAGCGCGATGCCGGCGCTGTCGGCGAGCGTGACACCGGTGAGATCCACTGTGACGGGGCCATTGCCGGCGAACATTGTCCCGCTACGGGCGAAAAACTCCGGCACGGTCTGGAACGTGAGCTTGCCGCGGATCTCGTAACGTCCGTCGGCCCGCGCGAGGAAACCGTCCTCGTTCACTTGGCCCCGCCCGTCTTTTTCTCGCGCGCCTTGCCGAGAGCGTCTTCTTTCTCGGTTTTCTTCATGCTGGCGATAAGCGCGTCCATGCCCTCGTTCTTGATCTTCTCGGCGTAGGTGCCGCGATAGGTGGTCACCAGGCTCACGCCATCGATAACGACGTCGAACACCTTCCAGGACTGGTCGGTGAGATAGAAGCTGTAGTGGATCGGGATGTTCGGTCCGCCACCGGCCTGCTTGACCTCGGTCTTCACCGTCGCGGTCTTCTCGCCCGGGCTGCTGCGGAACGGCAGGTACAGCACCTGTTCGTTGGTGTACTTGAGCAGCGCCGTGGCGTAGGTGCGCACCAGCAGGTCGCGGAATTCCGCGGTGAAACGCTCGCGCTGGCCGTCGTTCGCCTCGCGCCAGTGTTTGCCGAGCACCAGGCGCGACATGGCGCGGAAATCGAAGTACGGCAGTACCTGCTCGTTCACCATCGTGTAGAGCTTCTTGTGGTCTTTGGCGTAGGCGTCCTTGTTGGCCTTGAGCAGCTCGATGATCCTGCCGGTGCGCTCGCGCACCAGCTGGTCGGGCGGGGTATCCCCGCCCACGGCCGGGACGGCGATGCCGAGGACAAGGGCGAACAGGATGACAAAATGCTTCACGGGAACTGCTCCTTGCAGGTGAGACTACTTTTTATTAGTCGGGGTCTCGGAGGCCTTGCCGAACAGGAACTGGCCGATCATCTTCTCGAGCACCAGCGCCGACTGCGTGATCATGAGCTCGTCGCCGTCCTTGAGAAAGCGCTCGTCCCCGCCCGGCTCGAAGCCGACGTACTGCTCGCCGAGCAGGCCCGAGGTCAGGATCGAAGCGCTCGAATCCGCCGGGATCTTCTGGTAGCGCCCGTCGATGGCCATGGTCACCACGGCCTGATACTTGCCGTTGTCGAAACTGATGCCGCTCACGCGCCCGATGCGCACGCCGGCCATGGTCACCGGCGACTTGGCCTTGAGGCCGCCGACGTTGTCGAAGCGCGCCTTGACGACATAGGCATTGAGCACGTCCGCGGTGGCGAGGTTGCCGACCTTGAACGCGAGCATGGCGATCGCGAGCAGGCCCGCCGCCACGAATAATCCCACCCACAGCTCCAGTGTCTTTCTGTTCATCCTAAACCTCTGTCAACAGCAACGATGTCATGATGAAGTCGATCGCCAGCACCGCGAGCGACGAATACACCACGGTGTGGTTGGTGGCGGTGGCCACGCCTTCGGACGTCGGCACCGCGTCGTAACCCTCGAACACCGCGATCCAGGTGCAGACCACGCCGAACACCAGACTCTTGAGCACTCCGCTCATGATGTCCTCCTGGAAATCGACGCCGCTCTGCATCTGCGACCAGAACGCGCCGGCGTCCACGCCCAGGAGGCCCACGCCCACGAGATGGCCGCCGAGCACGCCGATAGCCGAGAACAGCGCCGCCAGCAGCGGCATGGCGATGATGCCGGCCACGAGTCGCGGCGCGATCACGCGTTTCACCGGGTCGACCGCCATCATTTCCATGCCGGCGATCTGCTCGGTCGCCTTCATCAGACCGATCTCGGCGGTCAGCGCCGAACCGGCGCGGCCGGCGAACAGCAGCGCCGTCACCACCGGCCCGAGTTCGCGCACCAGCGACAGCGCCACCAGCAACCCGAGCGAGTCCTCAGCCCCGAACCGTACCAGCGTATTGTACCCCTGAAGCCCGAGAACCATGCCTACGAACAAGCCGGATACCAGAATGATCAGCAGCGTCAGCACGCCGACGGCGTAAACCTGTTGCATCACCAGCGGAAACCGGCGCACCAGCGTGACGGTGCCGGCCGCGGTCTCGGCTAGGAACAACCCCGCGCGGCCGAGCCGTTCGAGCGCGCTGAGGAAGATGCGACCGAGATTGGCGATGGCGTTCATCACGTGTTACCTGCGACCAGATCATCGATATAACCGGTCTTCGTCGGGTACTGGTACGGCACCGGGCCTTCCGGCAGGCCGTCCATGAACTGGCGCACGTGCTCGGAGCCGGACTTTTGCACCTCGGCCGGCGTCCCCTGACCGATGATGCGCCCATCGCCCACGAGATAGGCATAGTCGGAAATCAGGCAGGTCTCGGCGACGTCGTGCGACACCACGATCGAGGTAATGCCGAGCGACTGGTTCAGCTCGCGGATGAGCTTGGCGATCACGCCCTTGGAAATCGGATCGAGACCGGTGAACGGCTCGTCGTACATGATCATCATCGGTTCCATGACGATCGCGCGCGCCAGCGCCACGCGCCGCGCCATGCCGCCGGAAAGCTCCGAGGGCATCAGGTCGCGCGCGCCGCGCAGGCCGACGGTTTCAAGTTTCATCAATACCACTTTGCGCAGGATCGGTTCCGGCAACTTGGTGTGCTCGCGGATCGGGAAGGCGACGTTCTCGAAGACCGACAGGTCGGTGAACAGCGCGCCGGTCTGGAACAATAGCGCCATGCGCTTGCGCAGCTCGAACAACTCGTCCTTCTCGAGGTCCGGCACCGACTGGCCGTCGACGAGAATCTGGCCCGCCGTCGGCTTGAGCCGGCCGCCGATGAGGTTCATCAGCGTGGTCTTGCCGCAGCCGCTGCCGCCCATGATGGCGGTGACGGAACCGCGCGGAATCTGCAGCGACAGGCCGCGCAGCACGTCGCGCCCGCCGAAATTCATGTGCACGTCGCGCACGTCCACGAGGATGTCGCCGGCGGGCAGGCTCGACGGAACAGTCGCGCCGGAAGTTTTCTTCCTGCTCGATCCGGATGGGGACTTCTGGCGGCGGGCGTTCATCGCGCGAGGTTGTTGTTATGGGGCTATCCCTGGGCGCCCATTTTAGTCGCTCCGCCGCTGGCTTGTCAGCCAGCGGCAGCGAGATGCCGGCAGAATCCTAACTAATCACTTTATGGCCCGGTTCTTGATGAGATCGTCCACCACCGAGGGGTCGGCGAGCGTCGTGGTATCGCCGAGGTTGGACAGCTCGTTGGCCGCAATCTTGCGCAGGATCCGACGCATGATCTTGCCCGAGCGCGTCTTGGGCAGGCCGGGCGCCCACTGGATGACGTCCGGCGTCGCGATCGGGCCGATCTCGTGGCGCACCTGGGCGACCAGCGCCTTGCGCAGCTCGTCCGAGGGCTCGTAGCCCTTCATCAGGGTGACGTAGCAATAGATACCCTGGCCCTTGATGTCGTGCGGAAACCCGACCACCGCGGCCTCGGCCACGGCGTCGTGCAACACGAGCGCGCTCTCGACCTCGGCGGTGCCGAGACGGTGACCGGAGATGTTGAGCACGTCGTCGATGCGGCCGGTGATCCAGTAATAACCGTCCGCGTCGCGGCGCGCGCCGTCGCCGGTGAAGTAGTAACCCGGATAGGTCTTGAAGTAGGTTTCGATGAAGCGTGGGTGGTCGCCGTAGACCGTACGCATCTGCCCCGGCCACGGACGCGTAATGACGAGCGCGCCCTCGGCCGGACCTTCAAGCAACTTGCCGGTCGCGAGATCGACGATACCGGGCACGACGCCGAAGAAAGGATGCGTGGCCGAACCGGGCTTGAGTTTGGTCGCGCCCGGCAGCGGCGTGATGAGATGCCCACCGGTCTCGGTCTGCCACCAGGTGTCCACCACCGGCACGCGCGCGTCGCCGACCGTGCGGTAGTACCACTCCCAGGCCTCGGGGTTGATCGGCTCGCCCACGGTACCGAGCAGGCGCAGCGACTTGCGCGAGGTCTTCTTCACCGGCGCGTCGCCGTCGCGCATGAGCGCGCGGATCGCCGTCGGCGCGGTGTAGAAAATATTCACCTTGTGCTTGTCCACCACCTCCCAGAAGCGCGAGGTCGACGGATAGTTCGGCACGCCCTCGAACATGAGCGAGATCGCGCCGTTCGCAAGCGGCCCGTAGACGATGTAGGTGTGGCCCGTGACCCAGCCGACGTCGGCGGTGCACCAGAACACCTCGCCCTCGTGATAGTCGAACGTGTACTTGTGCGTCATCGCGGCGAACACCAGATAGCCGCCGGTGGTGTGCAACACGCCCTTGGGCTTGCCGGTGGAACCGGAGGTATAAAGGATGAACAACGGGTCCTCGGCGTCCATCTCCTCGGCCGGGCAGTCGGTCGAGGCCTTCGTCAGCGCTTCCTGGCACACGATGTCGCGCCCGTTCTTCCACGGCACGTCGGCGCCGGTGTGGCGAATCACGATGACGGTGTGCACGGCCGGGCAGGATGCCAGCGCCTCGTCGGTGTTGTGCTTGAGCGGCACCTTGCGCCCGCCGCGCACGCCCTCGTCGGCGGTGACGATCACGCGGCAGTCGGAATCGAGAATGCGGTCCTTGAGCGACTCGGGCGAGAAACCGCCGAACACCACCGAGTGCACGGCGCCGATGCGCGCGCACGCGAGCATCGCCACCACCGCCTCGGGGATCATGGGCATGTAGATGCACACGCGGTCGCCCTTCTTGACGCCGCGGCTCTTCAGCACGTTGCCGAACCGGCACACCTCCTCGTACAGCTCACGATAGGTGAGCTTGCGGTCCTCGCGCGGGTCATCGCCTTCCCAGATAATCGCTGTCTGGTTACCGCGCTTGGCAAGATGGCGGTCAAGGCAGTTGTAGGCGACGTTGAGCTTGCCGCCGATGAACCACTTGATATGGAGGTTGTTCGCGTCGTATGACCAGTCGGACACCTGGGTCCACGGCCTGGACCAAGTGACGAATTCTTTCGCCTGCTCGGCCCAGAAACCGTCGGGATCACTCACCGAGCGCGTATACATCTCCTGGTATTTTTTCCCATCGATCCAGGCGTGGCTGGCGACATCGGCGGGAACGTCGTAAATCTTCTCGGACATGATTTTCCTCCTCTATCCCCGTAAAAACGGATTTTGCAGTAAGCCTTCGACACGACTCAAGCCGGCCCTTGCCGGCGCGCATCGAAATCTCCAGAATGCCGCTGACACACACCTTTTGTTTTCAGCCGCATGAATATCATCGCTTGGCGTCACTTTCTGCGTGCGCGCCTGTTTCGCCTGCTGCGCCGGCCGCATGACGCCATCGCCGAATACCGCCTGGCGCTCGCCGCCGACCGCGGCTTCGCGCGCGCCGCGCACGCGCTCGCCTATCTGCTCGCCGACGAGAATCGCCCCGGCGAGGCGATACAGGCGCTGCGCGACGCCGTACGCCTGGAACCGGCCAATGCCGCGGCCTGGTTCAACCTCGGTTTCCTGCTGCACGAGCGCGAACATCAGATCGACGCCGCCGTGCCGGCATTCCGCGAGGCGGTCCGTCTCGACCCCAAACTCGACCGCGCCTGGTACGGCCTCGGGCTCGCACACGCCGCGCTCGGTGACCACGCCGAGGCCGCGAAGGCCTTCGAGCGCGTCGCCACGCTCGAGCCCATGAATGGCCATGCCTGGTACCAGCTCGGCATGAGCTACCACCGCCTCGACAACGCCGACAAGGTCAAGGGCGTCGTCGAGCACCTGAACTGCTTCGAGCGCCGCTTGGCCCGCCAACTCATCCACGACACCGGGCGCGGCGATCTCGCGCATCTCGTCGCCGACCTGAAGGCCTAGTTCACAATACCGCGCCGCCTCCGTCATGCCGTGCATGACTGCGACGGCGGACTGTCGGCGGCCTGCGTCAATTCGCCGGTCGCATCCCCACTGCGTGGGGCCCCTGCTCCGCGGCTCATGCCGCTGCTTCCATCACCAGCCGGACTTTCAGCAGCGTCAGTCCCAGCCACAGTCCCGCCACCAGAAAAAACGCCGCCACGCCGATGTGCGCGTCGGCCACGAACCGCGGCGTGATGAAACGCGTCGCGCGCAGAATCGGCGCGGTGATCGTTTTCAATACCTGGTAAAACACGTTCTGCTCGCGGCCGGCGCCGGCGAACACGTACAGCACGCCCTGCCCGAGCAGCGCGAGGCCCGCAATCTCCGCGAGCGCCTTCAGTATCACGACAACGGTCAGCATCTCGACTCCCCGTCACCAGTAATCAGTGCTCAGATTTCAGCCGGCAGCTTAACCCATCTTTGTCGTTTTAACTGACAACTGGGCACTGACAACTTTAAAAAAGGGGGCCCGCTTGCGCGGGCCCGTAATCCAACAAACCCCAGGTTGTTCAGGTTGCGCGCGTGTCGATATCGCCCTTGAGGTGCGGATAGCGCACGTGCTCGATCAGTTCCTGCACCTTCTGCGCCGGCGCCGGCGTGAGCAGGCTCACGACGATGATCACCGCGAAGCCGAGCGGCACGCCGAAGACGCCGGCCGAGATCGGGCTGATCCCGAACCAGGTGTGGTCCGCGATCGAGCCGGTCACGCCGAACACCGAACGCAGCCACGGCTGGGTCGTCGCCATATAGTAGAAGGTGATGCCGAGACCCGCGGCCATGCCGAGCACCGCGCCCCAGCTGCTTGCCCGCCGCCAGAAGATGCCGAGCACCAGCGCCGGGAAGAACGCTGCCGCCGCGAACGAGAACGCCGCCGATACCAGGAACAGGATGTCCGCCGGTTTCTGCGACGCCACGGTCGCCGCCGCGGCCGCCACCAGGAGCAACAGCACCTTGGCGATGGTCAGGCGCCGCTTGGTCGAGGCATGCGGGTCGAGCATCTTGTAGTACACGTCGTGCGACAGCGCATTGGCGATGGTGAGCAGCAGGCCGTCCGCGGTCGAGAGCGCCGCCGCGAGGCCGCCGGCCGCCACGAGCCCCGAGATCACGTACGGCAGGCCCGCGATTTCCGGCGTCGCCAGCACGATGATGTCCTGACCCAGCACGATCTCGGCGAGCTGCACGATGCCGTCGGCGTTCAGGTCCTTCACCGACACCAGCGCCGCGTCCACCGCACCCCAGGACGCCACCCATCGTGGCAGTTCGGCGAAACTCGATCCGACCAGATGGTGGTAGACGTCGTACTTCACGAGCACGGCCAGCGCCGGCGCCGTGAAGTACAGCAGGAAGATGAAGAACAGCGACCAGCCGACAGACTGGCGCGCCTCCTTCACCGAGGGCGTGGTGTAGTAGCGCATGAGGATGTGCGGCAACGCGGCGGTGCCGACCATGAGGCAGAACGTGAGCGCGAGGAAGTTAAGCCGCGAGGTGTTCTGCGCCTTCTCGTCCTTGCCCGGGAACGCCTGCGCGTGTGGTCGCGGCGGGTTGGCGCGCGCCGCGAGCCCCTTCTCCTTGGCCCAGGCCTTCTTCGCCTCTTCCACATCCTTCGGGAATGCCGCGAGCGTCTTCTCCGCCGCGACCACCTGCTCCGCCGGCGCCTTGGCTACCTTCAGGTCAACGACCTTCTTCTCCGCCGCGGCCTTGTCCGCGGCATAGGCCGCGGCCGGGTCCTTGAGCTTGGCCTCGGCTGCCGTGGCCTTTTCCTTCAGGATATTTCGGACTTCGATTTCCTTCGGATCGGCCGTGATCTGCTTCTCGCGCTCGGTCACTTTTTGCAGCGCATAACCGTAGGCGAGCTGCGGCACCGGGAAGTTGGTGGCCTTCACCGATAGCCACACCACCGGGATCATGTAAGCGACGATCAGAATGATGTACTGCGCTACCTGGGTCCAGGTCACCGCGCGCATGCCGCCGAGGAACGAACACACCAGGATGCCGCCGAGACCGACGAACACGCCGACGCCGAACTCCAGTCCGGTGAAGCGCGAGGTGATGATGCCGACACCGTAGATCTGCGCCACCACGTAGGTGAACGAGCACAGGATCGCGGCGAACACGCCGACCATGCGCGCCGTGTGGCCGCCGTAGCGCTCGCCGAGGAAGTCCGGGATCGTGAACTGCCCGAACTTGCGCAGGTACGGCGCGAGGAACAGCGCCACCAGCACGTAGCCGCCGGTCCAGCCCATGATGAACGCGAGCCCGTCATAGCCCTGGATGTACAGGCCGCCGGCCATGCCGATGAACGACGCCGCCGACATCCAGTCGGCGCCGGTGGCCATGCCGTTGAAGAACGCCGGCACGCGCCGCCCCGCAACGTAATACTCGGCGACATCGGCGGTGCGCGACATGATGCCGATCATGGCGTACAGGCCGATGGTGGCGATGAGGAACGTGTAGCCGATCCAGCGGTTCGGCAGGCCCATCTGCTCGGCGATCGCGAGAATGATGACGAAGGCGATGAAACCGCCGGTGTAGACGCTGTAATACTTCTTGAGCGACTGGGTGAATTGCGCCTGGGTTTGCGTAGCCATTATTCCTCCTCCGCGACGTCGTAGTCTTTATCCATCCGGTTCATGCGCGTCGCGTAATAGAAGATGATGACGACGTAGATGATCAGCGATCCCTGCGCACCCATATAGAAGCCGAGCGGGAAGCCGAACACGGTGATGTCGTTAAGCTCGCGGGCATAGAAGCCCACGACGTACGTCACCACGAACCAGATGGCCAGCAGGATGATCGTGAGCCGGACGTTTCTCGCCCAGTACTCGCGGTGTCGCTCTGTCAGCTGCATGCTATTTCTCCGTAGTAGTGTTGTGGATGAAGATCGGTCAGGACCGCCCGCGGTCTTGCGCCCGCGACGGCCACGAGCCGTTGCCCCCTTTCTACTTTTTCTGGCATTCACCTGTCTCCTCTTGCAGGGTTATGGAAATCGTTCGCGGTGCCCGGTGCGGCCACGTTCACGCGCCGCCCATGCCGGCGTTCGCCCGGCGCTCGACGAGCGCGCGCAGCGCGCTCACGCTGACGACACCGCGCGTACGCGCGCGATGCAGCAGGATCAACAGCAGCTCGCCGGTGGCGATGGCATCGTGCGCCGCGCGATGGCGCTGTGCCGCGCGCAGGCCGAAGTAGGCAAGCCAGTCATCGAGGCCGGCGTGCGGCAGGCGCGCCTCGGGACAAAGCGCCGGCGCCAGGTCGGCGAGGTCGATGAATGGATTGAGCAGCCGCAACCCGAGCGCCGCGCGCGCGGCGCGATCGAGCACCGCCTGGTCGAATGGCGCGTGGAACGCCACCAGCAGATCCTTGCGCGCGAATTCGAGAAAACCCATCAGCGCCTCTTCCGGCGCCGCGCCGGTAGCCTGCTCCTGCGGCCCGATACCGTGGATCAGGATGTTCTCGCGCGCGCCGACGATCGCTTGGCGCAGCAATGCCTCATAGCCGGCGCCGGTGTGCAGCCGTCCGCCCTCGACGGCGCAAGCGCCGATAGCGAGCAACCGGTCGCGGCGCGGATCGAGCCCCGTGGTTTCGACGTCCACGACCACGAGCCGCGCCTGCGCCAGTGTCGTGGCGTCGTTCAGGGACGGCAGCGCGCGCCAGGCCGCGGCGCGGCGCGCGAGCGCGGGCGCAAGCTCGATAACCGGGCGAAACAGGCGACGCAGGAGGCTCACAGCTGATAATCCAGCGCCAGGCGCGACTGCAGCTTGCGCGCCTGGCGGAAGGCCTCCTTGAGGACGCGCCGGTCGAGCTCGTTCAGGCCGTCCGGGTCCACGTGATTGTCGAGCGTCTCGCCGCGGCTCTCCTGCTGCTGGTGGTGACGCATGCGCAACAACAGCAGGAAACCGTAGGCGTCGCACCAGGCCTCGGCCTCCTCGGGCCGTACGACGCCGGCGTGGGCCGCGGCGCGCAGACGTGCGAGCGTATTGGTCTCGGTAAGCCCGTGCGCGAGCGCCAGCAGCCGCGCGCCGTCCACGAACGGTGTCGTGCCCTGGAGCTTGAGGTCGATCGTATGCGGGTGTTCGCCGCCGCTCGGCACCACGAAATCGCGCACCAGCCCGAGCGGCGGGCGGTTGCGCAACGTGTTCTCGGCCATCTGCCGCAGGAAGCGCGGATTGGCGGCGCAGCGTTCGAGCACGAACGCACGCAGCTCGTTGACCGGCGCATCGTCGCCTTCGATGGTACGGAAGTCGAAAAAGATCGAGGCCTTGAGCAGATGCTCGGGCGTGCCCTGGTCGATCCAGCGCTCGAAGCGCGTGCGCCATTCGTCGAGCGAGAGACAGCACTCGGGATTGCCGGCCATGACATTGCCCGGACACAGCGGGAAACCGATGTCGGCGAGGACCTGGTTGATACGCTTCGCCAGCGGCAGCCATTGCGTGCGCACGGCCTCCGCCGTCTTGCCACGCGGTACGGTAAACAGGATGCCGTTGTCCTGGTCGGTGCGCAGTGTCTGCTCCAGCCGTCCCTCGCTGCCGAACGCAAGCCAGGTGAAGAGCGCTTCCGGCGCACCGCCGTCCGCGAGCACGAGCGCAATGGCGCGCCGCGTCAGGCGGTCGTTGAGCAGCGTGACGATCTGCGCGAGCTGCGCCACCGACGCGCCCTGCACCAGCATCTGCTCGACGAGCCGGTGCACGTCCCGTCCCAGGCGCGCGAGCGTGGCAACATCCGGCGCGCGCGCGACCGAGCGGCTCAGGTTCACCATGCCGACGCGCTGCAACGAGAACAGGTCGCGCTCCGAGACCACGCCCACCAGCCGGCCGTGCTCGACGACACAGACGTGGCCGAAACCGTGGCTCGCCATGAGTAGCGCCGCCTCGTACGCCGGCGCGTCGGCTGGCAGCGTCAATGGCGCGGGCGTCATGACGCGCGCGATCGGCGCGTCCAGGTCCACGCCCGAGGTCGTCACGCGCGAGAGCAAGTCGTGCAGCGTGAACACGCCCTGCGGGCGCGCGACGGCGTCGGTAACGACGATCGATCCGACGTGCTCGGCATTCATGGTGGCGAGCGCGATGCGAATGGAGGTCTCCGGCAAACAGGCGACGGGCAGACGGCGCACCAGGCTCTTGAGCGGCGCGCCCAGCGCCGCATCGCCCGAGACTTCCTGGGCCAGGCTCGCCTGCACGCCGCGCAGCGCCTGGTCGAGCAGGTTCGCGAGCCGGCGGGTGCAGAAATCGTGGAACACCGGACTTTGGGCGAGCAACCGCTCGAAATCGTCGCGTTCGAGCTCGAAGCAAAAGGTGTCCTCGACCGCGCGGTGCACGGTATGCACCGACCGACGCGCGAGCAGCGCGCCGATGGGAAAGCACTCGCCCGCCACCAGCTCCCAGGCGCCGTCCTCTGCCGGCCCGCTTTGGGAATCGGATTCCCCGCGCACGCGCCCCTGTTTGATGACATAAAAGGTGCGCGCCGTGGCGGCGGCGGGATCGGTAATGACCTCGCCCTTGGCATAAAAACCGAGGCGCAGGCGCTTGGCGAGAAATTCGAGATGGGACTCGGCCATGCGGTCGAACGGCGCATGGCGACGCAGGAACTCCATGACCGGCGCCAGCATTTGGCGCGCAGCCGGTCCGGCGGCTTTGTCGTTCGGCGTGGTCAATGGCGAGCGCACGGAGCAGTCATCGGAGCCCGTATCGGAATGGAATTACTAGGCAAGCTCCGTGCCGGGGCGATTTTCATTCTTAAACAATAGGATAGATAAAAAATGCTGGTTGGGCGCGTTACCGGATGTAACGCGGGTAACGTTCCGTAACACTTACTGCTGGCCATTCTCCCTTGGCCGGGGCAAGCCCAGCCGTTGGCGCCGCTCCCACAGCGTCTTGCGGCTGATGCCGAGCCGGCGCGCCAACTCGGTCTCGGTCAGCTGCTGCTGGTGCTCGAGCACGAAACGGCGGAAATAACCCTCCAGCGATACGGCTTCCCCGATCGCGGCCGCCTCGGGTGCCTCGGCATCGATCGCCAACAGCGCCGGGGTGATGTTATCGCCATCGCACAGAATCACCGCGCGCTCGATGGCATTTTCGAGCTCGCGCACGTTGCCCGGCCAGCGGTGAGCGAGGATCGCCTGTATCGCGCCGGGCGTGAACGCAAGCGGCGGGCGGTTGAGCCGCCGGCAGGCCTTGTCCAGCAGGAACTGCGCCAGCTCGCGCACGTCGTCGCCGCGCTCGCGCAACGGCGGCAAGCTCACCTCCATCACGCGCAGGCGAAAATAGAGATCGGCACGGAAGCGGCCTTCGGCGACGAGGTTCTCGAGATTGCGGTGCGTGGCGGCGACCAGGCGGATGTTCACCTTGCGCGCATGCGGGCTGCCGACACGGCGGATCTCGCCCTCCTGCAACACGCGCAGCAATCGCGCCTGCGCCGCCGCCGGCAGCTCGCCGATCTCGTCCAGAAACAGCGTGCCGCCGTCAGCCACCTCGACCAGACCGCGCTGCGCACTGACGGCGCCGGTGAACGCGCCCTTCTCGTGACCGAACAGCTCGGACTCGATCAGACCTTCGGGAATGGCGGCGCAGTTGACGGCGATGATCGGCGCGTCGCGGCGCGACGACAATTCGTGCACCGCGCGCGCGGCCAGCTCCTTGCCGGTGCCGGACTCACCCAGGATCAGCACCGTAGTGTCGGTGGGGCCGACCTTGCGGATGCGCTCGAAGACGTCCCGCATCGCGGCGCTGTTGCCGATCATCCCGCCGACCGGATAACTGCGCGAGACATCCGACTTCAGGGCTTCGGCCTGGCGCGCGAGCAAACGGTTTTGCAGGATGCGCTGCACCTGCAACAAGAGCTCGTCGTGGTCGAACGGCTTGGCGATGTAGTCCACCGCGCCGAGTTTCATCGCCTCGACCGCGGACTTCACGCTCGCGTAGCTCGTCATGATGAGCACCGGCGTGTCACGGGCGATCGCGATCATGTCAGTGCCGGCCGCGCCCGGCAGCCGCAGGTCGGCAAGCACGAGATCGAACGACGTTTCCTCGATCCGCGCGCGCGCCTCCTCCACCGAACCCGCCTCCACGGCCTGATAGCCGCGACGCTCGAGCAGGCGCTTGAGCGCCGCGCGGATGACCTCCTCGTCCTCGACGATCAGGATCCGGTTCATGCCGGCATCGCTCCGCTCGCACCGGCCCCGGGCGTCCCCGGCAGGCGGATCACGACGCGCGTGCCGCGCCCGGGCGCGGAGTCGAGCCGGATATCGCCGGCGTGGTCCTGAATGATGTTGTACACCAGCGGCAGGCCGAGCCCGGTGCCCTCGCCCGGGCGCTTGGTGGTGAAGAACGGTTCGAACACGCGCTCGTGCAACTCGGGCGGAATACCGCTGCCCTGGTCCACGACCTCAACGTGCACCCGGTCGCCATCGTGGCGCGCCTCGATCACGATGTCGTCGCCCGGGCGCGAGGCGTCGCAGGCGTTGGTGAGCAGGTTCACGAACACTTGCACCAGCCGCTGGCGGTCGCCGTGCAGCTCGATCGTTTCCACGCAGCGGTTGATGCAGTTCACCTGCTTGCCGGCGTGGCTCAGGCGCACGAGACGCACCGCCTCTTCGACCGCGTCGTGCAGATTGAGCGGCGCCTGTTCACGATCGCTGGACACACCACCGTGACTGAAGGTCACGAGCGACTGCACGATATCGCTGATGCGCCGGATCTGCCGCTGGATGAGCTGGATGCTTTCCCGAATCGCCGCCGGATCGGATTCGTCCTTCAGGTTCTGCGTGAGCGAGGCGATGCCGGTAAGCGGGTTGCCGATCTCGTGCGCCACGCCGGCGGCGAGCCGGCCGATGGAGGCCAGGCGCTCGGAGTGCGCGAGCTCGGCCTCGAGCGTGTACAGCTCCGTGAGATCCTCGACCAGGATGACCATGCCGCCGCTCTGGCTGGCCGAGTCTTCGCCGATGGGATCGAGGCGAGGGCCGCGCGCCAGGGATGGCGCGTCTGCGGTTTCAATAATGGCCTTGTGCAGATTGAACCAGCGCGCCCGGCCCTGAATGCCGGCCTGGAGCTTGTAGAGATGCTGGTCGCGGGCGCGCAGGAACCCGCGCAGCAGCCCGGCCCAGGGTTCCGGTAGCTGCGCCAGCCGTAATCCCACCGCCTGCTGCGCCGGCAGACCGGAAATTCGCTCCATCGCGTGGTTCCAGATCACGACCTCCTGGTCCGGGCCGAGGGAACACGCGCCGAGCGGCAGCTCCTGCAGTACCTGCCGGTGGTAGCGCCGCAGCGCGTCGAGCTCGGCCGCGAGTCCCTGCAACTGCAACCGTGAATCCTTGAGCCGTTCCTCGATGAAACGCATGGTGTCGGCCAGCGCCGTGCGCTCGCGCGGGTCCACCTGCAATTTGTCGTTCACGATCATGCGCGCGAGCAGCGGACCCATCAGGCCCGAGAGGTTGCGCTCGATGCGCTCACGCAGCTTGCGCAGCTCCGGTGGACGCCGCTCCTCGTCGCTCATCTTGAGATCGGCCAGCGCCTGACGCACCTCCTTCTCCGCCGTCTGCGCGCCGACGCTGCGCGCGAGCTGATCGCGAAACTGCGCCGGCGAAACCGCCGTCACCACGCCGCGCGGCGGCGGCACCTCGCGCGCGCAGGCGCGCGCGGCCTCGCTCTCCTCCACGCTCGGCGCGGTGTAGAGCGACAGTCCGACGAACAGCAGGCTGTTGACCGCGAGCGACCAGAAGGTGGCGAAGCTCATCGGGTCCTGGTCGACGGCGCCGACCAGCGCCTGTGCATCGAACCCGGTGTGCAAGATGCCGGAGCGTTCGAGCAGCGGTAACAACAATGTCACCGCCCACACCAACGCACCGCCGACGAGACCGCCGATGAAGCCGGCGCGCGTGGCACGCGGCCAGAACAGTAACCCGAGCACGCCGGGCAGGAACTGCGCCACCGCGACGAACGAGATCAGACCGAGGCGCACCAGGCCCTGGTTGGCTTCGAGCAATAAATAAAAGCCGTAGCCCGCGAACACGATGACCGCGATGAGCGCGCGGCGCCACCACAGGAGCTTGTCGTACAGGTTGGTGTACGGTCGCTCGCGCCCGGAGAAGGTCGCCGGCAGTATCAGGTGATTGAGGCACATGGCGGCGAGCGCCAATGTCTCGACGATCATCATCGCGCTCGCGGCCGACACGCCGCCGAGGAACGCGAGCGTCGGCAGCCATGAGGCGCCGCCCGACAGCGTGATGCCGAGCACGTAGAAATCGGCGCTGGTCGGCGGCGAGAGCGCCTGACCGGCCCACAGGATCGGCGGGATCGCGAGATTGAACGCGAGCAGCATCAGCGGGAAGCCCCAGCTCGCCACCGGCAACGTGCGCGGCTCGATGTTCTCGGTGAAAGTCATGTGGAACTGGCGCGGCAGCAGGAACGCGGCCGCGAACGACAGCAGCAGCAGCGTCACCCACGGCCCTTCGCGCGCCGGCGCGTACAGCGAGGCCAGCGCCTCCGGATGCTGCGCGAGCCAGTCGTTCACGCCGCCGAATCCGCCGAAGACACCGAACACCGCGAACAGGCCGACGCACGCGAGCGCCACGAGCTTCACCGCCGACTCGAACGCGATCGCGACCACCAAGCCCTCGTGCTTCTCGCGCGGGCTGGTGTGGCGCGCGCCGAACAGGATCGCGAACAGGATGAGCGTGACGCAGAAACCGAAGCCGATCACCGCCGGCGTGGCCTCCTGCGTGAGCACGCGGATGGATTCAGTCACGGCGCGGATCTGGAGCGAGATGTACGGCAGGATGCCGAGCAACATGAACAGCGTCACCAGCACGCCCGTGGCCTGGGCGCGATAGCGGAACGCGAGCAGGTCGGCGAGCGAGGTGAGCTGGTAGTCGCGCGTGAGCCGCAGGATCGGCATGAGCAACACCGGCGTGAGCAGGAACGCGAGCGTCACGCCGATATAAATGGTGAGGAAGTTGTAGCCCTCGGTGAGCGCGAAGCCGACGCTGCCGTAGTAGCTCCACGAGGTCGCGTACACGCCGAGCGAGAGCACGTAGGTCGCCGGGTGGCGCGCGATGCGCGAGGGAATCCAGCCGCGCTCGGCGGCGTAGGCGATGAGGAACAGGAGCAGGAGATACGCCACTCCCGCGACGAACAGATAACCCAGCTCAAACGTCATGGTCGCGGTAGCGGTGCGTGACGAGCGCGATCAGGCCGATGAGGCCGAGCCAAAGCAGGTAAGGCAGGTACCAGGGACTTGCGTCCGTCGCCCACAGCGGCACGAACGGCGAGGCGAGCAGGAACAACGCGAACAGAAACAGCAATACGGTGCTGTCGAGGCGGTGGCCGGGCTCCCGAGGAAAAGGCATGCCCCAAAAGATAGCTGTTACAAAAAGTAACGCAACTGGGTTATCTAAATAATCATGATTTCCGCCAGCAGCCGGGCCTGTTTCGCGGCTTCCGGGTTATCGAAGAACAGCCCGGCAATGCCTTCCTCGCCCTGCCACGCATGCAGCGCTTCGAGCACGCGCCGCTGCGCCTTCGGTTCGCTCGCGGTGCTCAATGCCACCATGAATCGCCCGCCGGGTCGCGGGGCGTCTTCGGTATCCGCGTGCCAGCAAAGTCCGGCACCGTGCGCGGCCAATACACCAAGCGCATCCGGTGTGCGCCAGGCGGGCGACAGATCCACGCAGACGGAAACGGTCGCGGCCAGCGCGTTGAGCCGCGCCGTGAGCCAGAACATGTCCGGCGCCGGCGGCACGCGCAGCAGCAACCCGGCCACCTGCGGACGGATCGGATCGATAAGACGGGATATGTCCGCCAGCGTCGCCGGCACCTCGACCACGAAGCGGAATTCTTCATAAGCATCTTCCGCCCATGCGCGCACGGTGGCCTCGTCCGCGCGCGCCACGGTCTCAGCCGGCATCAGCACGGCGCGCAGATGGTTAACGTAATAGCCCAGACGCCAGTCGTCCGGTAGCGCTTCGGGATAAAACCCGCCGGTCCAGTCGGCGCGGTCCCAACCGCGGGTACCTATAAGTATCGGCTCTGGCATAGCGGCGGATTGTAAACGACTCCACCGCAGGTCGTGGCGCACACTATATATGGTAGAGTTTTGCCATAAGAAGCTGTCCCGGCATCCTCGATCCCTGACATCCGCCCACGCGCCATGAACGTGCTCGTCACCGGCAGCGCCTCGCCCCTGGCACGCGTCCTGCTCCCCGTGCTCGTCAATGACGACCGCGTGAAGCGCGTCATCGGGGTGGACATCCGCACCGGCGGCTTCACGCACCCGAAATACCGCTTCCGCGCCGTGGATACCCGCGGCCCGGAGCTGGCCGTGAGCCTCGGCGAGGTCGATGCGGTCATCCACCTCGGCTTCGCCGCCGCCGGCCGGCGCTTTGGGCCGTTCAAGCTCACGCGCGAGACCATGCGCGACATCAACGTGCACGGTACCCAGAACGTCTTCGAACTCGCAGCGCAGCAGGGCGTGAAACACGCGATCCTGCTCTCCAGCGCCGCGGTCTATAAGCTCGACCATTTCCACCGCGGCTCACTCACCGAGAACCACCCGCGCGGCACCCTCCCCGGCTTCGCCCATGCGGAAGATCGCAGCAGTGTCGAAGACTGGCTCGACGGCTTCGAGGCCCAGCACCCGGCACTGCGCGTCGTGCGCCTGCGCCCGCACCTGATCGTGGGGCCGCAAGCCGAGCCGTATGTGCTCGATACGTTGGACACCGGCCTCGCGCCGCGCTTTCCCGATCCACAGCCGCTCGCCCAGTGCGTGCACGAGAACGACGTCGTGAATGCGATCCTGACGGCACTATTCTCCGACGCGCGCGGCGCCTACAACCTCGCCGCGTCCAACGCCATGGCCGTGCGCGACATGCAGCAACTGCTGCACGGACGCGTGCGCCTGCTGCCGCTGACGCTGTTGCGCAACGTGCTCACCGCCCGCTGGCGCCTCAGCGGCAAGGGCCTCGCCCCCGCCTGGGTCGAGGGCCTGCGCTACAACTTCGCGGTCCACAGCGGTCGCGCGCGCCGTGAGCTCGGCTGGAAGCCGCGCTACGACACTGTGCAGGATTGCCTGAAAACCATCGCCAATCCGGTTCCGGATGGCAAAGATAATTAAGATCTCGAAGTAGTGAAGGAAATACTGATTGGTTCTGGGCGCACTTCACCATGCTCTAACCTTTCAGCCAAAACACGCAATGCCAGTATTTCGGCCTTGGTCTTAGCCTCTTCGCATGTCTGACCGTACGCCAATACACCCGGCAAGTCGTTCGCCTCGGCTATCCAGCGCCCTTCCCGCTCTTGTTCGTATTCGATATTGAGATTCACCGAGCAAAGTTCCCGTATAAGCTAGTTAGTGGTAATTCTATACTCGAAGCCTGAGCAATCACGTCGATACAACCAAGACCCAAATCAATGGCAAAGATCGTCAAATTCCAGCGCCCGTCGCTGCGGGAAAAGGCCGAGGGCCGAACCCTCTGCAAGAGTGGTTTTCACAAATGGAAAATCGTCACCGAACGGAAGTTCGACGTTAAATCCGGGAAGCTGGTGACGCAGCTGCGCTGCGAGCGGTGCGGGGAGACAAAAACGAAGTTGTTGTGAGGTTAACGATTGAGTTAACCGGCGCGCCGCTTTTGGCGCGTCCGGTTGAACGAATGGTTAGCTTTCAGTTCTTCTACGACTCCCGCAACTATCGCCTCAATTTTCTTTTTGTTTTCTTCTGTCCTGAAGGTACCACGCTTTTCTTTCTCCTTTTTCGATACATAACCCTTGGCTGAATACACGTTAACTAGGGAACAATCATTAACGTTCTCAATGGATTTTTGAATTTCTTGGTTCAGCCAACGTTCCATTTCATTTATTTCGTCAACAGAGAATTGACGCTTCTTTTTGTCTTTGTAGTACTCGCCGAAGTGATCAAAGACATACGTATAGTCTCGTGATTCATGATCCGTCAGTTTATTCCTGACTTGGCTATGAACTTTGTTGTACGAGAAATGATTGCCGCATCGTGAAATGATTGGATTGCAACCTTCCCGGTTATCTCCAGTCTTTCCCACATATAGCTTTGTATCATTCTCCCCGCGGGACACGACCACATAGACTGCGAATCGCCTTAGGAGAGTCGCCCTGTTTAGAGAGAACTTATGCGCCATATTCTGAAAGCTAACGTCTTGGTCTGCGGCGGGCCAGGACAATGTTTACACTCTGCGCGCCGCTGATGGCCCGTCCGCAGAACCTAAAGTTAGAACTCATCTCCCAGCACGCTCCTTGACTTTGTTCAGGATGCGAAGGGCCAATCCTTCATCGCTCGCGAGTTCGGCAATTCCAAGAACGGACAGCGCCCCGAAGGACTCAGCAAAGGCAAGAACCTCCAGCACTTCGTCGGGAGAGTAGTTCGGTTCGATGCCGTCACTTGTGTTCCAGCGTTGAATATGAAGACCTCCAGTGTGCGTGAAGGCACACATTGTCTTCCAGCCTTGGGATTTCACCCGTGAGAGAACCCTCTCGGAGAAGCCGGGCGTCTTCTCAACTGCGGCAAGCAGTTTATCGAACTTTGGTGGCTCCCAACCTTGGATGTACTTTTCGATCTGGGCGTCGGTCGCGCAATGTGCGAGCCACTGCCCTCGAACGTATGCCTCGAACTCACTTCGCAGGAGCGCGAAACTTGAGGCGTACAGTTGATGCTCAATGAGCAAGGCAATCGAATGGTGATGATCTTGAGCGATTGCGTAGCACGAACCTGCAGCACGTGTTCGACTACTGGCCGGCAAAGACTTCTCGTGGACAGCTAAGCGTAGCCACTCAACGTATTCTCCAGCGTCGTGGATGCGCTCGGGCGAGATCATGAGTTCTAATGCCTTGTTGAGCCGCGCGGGGCGCGATTGCCGAACTCTGCGCCGCCGTCACACCGCGTCGGCTCGAACAAATAGTTATGCGTCTTCGTCATTTTTTCTGGAGATCGCCATCTTTGGATTCCGCTTTCACTTTTTCCCATTCTTCCTTGAGTAAGAGTTGGGTCGTTGTTGTAAGTTCTTCCAGCGCTTCTGTGAGCTCATCTCGTTGCGAAATGTGGGTTAGGTCCGGAATCTTTCGAATGAGCTGCGCAATTTTCCGGTCATGAGTTCCATCAGGATTTAACCTAAGACGAATAACATGTCGAAGGCGGTCAATTTCCTTCAGTATCTCCTTTTCCTCTGGCTTACCTTCAAGCTCTGAGCAACACCAAGTATGTGTGAGCCCTGAAAAAGAAGAAACATCTTGCCGCAGTTGTTCTATCCACTTAACGCGCTGGCTCGTGACCGTGTTAATAAAGCTCGTTTTCCGAGACGCGCGATAGTTGGCAACGAGATTCCAGACGCCCAGAGCAACCGTCAGAAGAATGCCCAAACCATAGATAAGATCTTTATCTTCCATGCACATCCTCAAGACGCATAACTTAAATTAGATGTCATAGTACCTAGTACCCAATAGTACCCGGTTTACATGTAGTACCAGCCGTGCGTGACCCTTCTACTGTCCCAAAGAGAACAGATTAGGCTAACCGCAATCCCAACCTGCGTACCTCCTCAATCCACCCCTTCCGCTTCTCCTCCGTCGAACCCTTGATCGGCCCGATCTCGGTGATGCGCACCGGTTTCACGCCGCAGAAGCCGAGGATGGTTTTCTTCATGGTGTTGTGCCCCGGCTGTCCGAGAATCCAGCGGTAGTACCACCACGGCGTGTTGAGCGTGACGATAAGGCGCGCGCTCTTGCCGGTGAGCAGCTTGTCCCACCAGATGGAATGTTCGTGAAAGTTCACGGCGAACCCCGGAAGGAAGGTGCGCTCGATGAAGCCCTTGAGCAGCGCCGGGATCGTGCCCCACCAGATGGGATAGACGAACACGAGGTGGTCTGCCCACTTGATCGCCTCTTGCGCCGATTTCAGATCGGGTTCCAGTTCGCCGGGATTCGTCAGTGACGGCACCGCTAGCGGGTTGAACTGCAGCTCACCGAGATAGAGTTCCTTCACTTCCGCGCCCGTTTCGCGCGCGCCATCGACATAAGCCTGCATCAACGCGCCGCCGTAGCCGTGGCGCTGCGGCTGGCCGAGAATCACCAGAATCTTCTTGGTCATGCTTTTCCTTTTATTGTTTCAGGTACGGCCGATGCGCATGTGAATCGGCCACTTGATGGTACGTGCTGCGTGCACATCACCCCAGACTTTTTCCAGCTCGGCGCGCAGCGGGATCAGCGGGTCGTTACCCTGCTGCTTGCGATAACGCTGCGTCGCCGACCAGGTGCCGAGATAACCGAGGTACTCGTCCAGATTCCAATCCGCCAGCATGTAAAACGGCGGTGGCGACAACTCAACGAATGAAAACGGAATCGTCCGGTAGCGCTCGTCGATCAACACCCGTTCCGGCGGCCAGAACGGGCCGACGGTCTCGGCATAATACCGGTGCACGATCTCGTCCACACCCGGTCCGATCTCGTTAAGGCCATAACACCACGCGGCCAATACACCCTTGGGCTTCAGCACGCGGTGGGCTTCTTCGTAAAAACGCGGCAGGTCAAACCAGTGCAGCGCCTGCGCGACCGTGATCAAGTCCACGCTGTGCGCAGGGATATCGGTTTTCTCCGCGGGCTCTACCTTATATACGACCTTCGGGTGCGGCACCGCGTTGCGGATCTGCGCTTCGGAAGGATCGGTGGCGATGACGCGATTGAAGTGCGCCGCGAGCGCGAGCGCCGCCTGGCCGCTGCCGGTGCCGGCGTCCCACGCAAGCCCGCGCGACGGCGCCTGCGCGGCGAGATAGTGAAACAGCGTGTCGGGATAGACCGGGCGATATTTCGCGTAGTCGTCGGCCTGCCTGGAAAAATGATCTTTGAAAGACATAAAAGCATTCACAGGATTAAGTCATAAAGCTTTTTGGTTTTAATCTTGTTAATCCTGTTTTAATCCTGTTAATCCTGTGAAATTTCTTTTGAATCATCCTTCTAATAAAACCTTCTCCGCCTCGTCCAGCGCCTCGGGCGCGCCGTAGAGCACCACCACGTCGCCGGCCGCGAGGCGCGTTTCCGGCCCCGGCTCCGGGCCGCGGATGCCGCCGCGGCGCACGGCGCTCACGTTCACGCCGATCTCGTCGAGGTGCAGCTCGGCCAGCAGCTTGCCCACGGCCTTGGCCTTCGGCGGCAGCGTGATCGAGTGCAGCCGTTCCTGGTAGGCGTGCGCTTCCTTCTCGTCGAACATATCCTCGCCATGAAAGAAACCGCGCAGCATACGGTAGCGGTCGCGGCGCACGTCGCGCACGTGGCGCACGATGCGCGACACCGGCACGCCGAGCAGCATCAACAGGTGCGAGCCCATCATCAACGAACCTTCAAGGCTCTCCGGCACCACCTCGGTCGCGCCCGCGCTCTTCAGGCGCTCCAGCTCGGCATCGTCCATGGTGCGCACGATCACCGGCATGTCCGGGCGCACCTGGCGCGTGATTTCGAGGATGCGCAATGTCGCCGTGGTGTCGTTGAAGCTCACGACCAGCGCCGCGGCGCGGTGCAGGCCGGCGGCCTCAAGCACGTCGCGGCGCGCGCAATCGCCGTAGACCACGGACTTGCCGGCGTCGCGCGCGTCGCGTACGCGCACCGGGTCGAGGTCGAGCGCGAGCGACGGGATATTTTCCTGCTCCAGCAGCCATGCCAGGTTCTGGCCGCTGCGGCCGTAACCGCAGACGATGACGTGGCGGTTCTCGCGGCTGGCCTCGGCGCGGATGACGTCGAGGTTGGTATCGCGCGCGCGCATGTAACCCGGCACCAGACGCTTCGCGAGCCGGCCGTTGTAGCGCACCACCACCGGCGCGGCCATCATGCTCAGCACCACGGCCGCGAGCACGAGCTGCGCCGCCGACGGGTCTAACAGGCGGTGTTCGGACGCCACCAGCAACAGCGCGAAACCGAACTCGCCGCCCTGCGACAGCACCAGTCCCGTGCGCAGCGCCACGCCCGGCTCCATGCGGAACGCCCGCCCGAGAACCGCGATGAGCGCGGTCTTGAACACCAGCAGCCCCGCGACCGCGGCGAGGATCAACAACCAGTGCGCCGCGAGGAACGCGGTGTCGAGCTGCATGCCGATGGTGACGAAGAACAACCCGAGCAGGATGTCGCGGAACGGCAGGATGTCGGCCTCGACCTGATGGCGGTACTCGGTCTCGCCGAGCATCATGCCGGCGAGGAACGCACCGAGCGCGAGCGACAACCCGGCGGCCTGCGTGATCCACGCGCCCGCGAGCGTGAGCAGCAGCACCGAGAGCATGAAGTACTCGCGCAGCCGCGCCGAGGCGATCTCGTGGAACAGTGGGCGCAGCAGCCAGCGCCCGACGGACAGGATCGCCGTGAGCACCAGCGCGCTCTTGAGCAGCGCGATGCCGAGCGTGTGCCACACCGGATCGCCGTCGCCAGCGAGCGCCGGGATCAAAATCAGGAACGGCACCACCACGAGGTCCTGGAACAGCAGCACGCCGAAGGCGTGGCGCCCGTGGCGCGAGTTCTGTTCGAGCTGCTCGATGAGCAGCTTCATGACGATGGCGGTGGAGGACATCGCCAGTATGCCGCCGATGACGATGGCGCCGGCCACCGGCACGCCCAGGCCCCAGGCGACGAAACCGAACGCGAGACAACTGATGAGCACCTGCGCGCCGCCGAGGCCGAAGACCGTGCTCTTCATCGCCACCAGCTTGGGCAGCGAGAATTCGAGCCCGATGGTGAACATCAGGAACACCAGGCCGAACTCGGCGAGCGTGCGCGTGGCGGAAACGTCGGGAATCCAGCCGAGCCCGTACGGCCCGACGAGCACGCCGGCGGCGAGGTAGGCCAGGACCTGCGGCAGCCGCACGTACCGGAACGCCGCGAGCAACACCACCGCCACACCCAGCAGGATGAGGATGCTGTCGAAACCGATGCGTTCCATAGGCGACCGGGAATCCTTTGGATATACTCAGGCAGCAAGATTACCCCAAGCCCGATAAACCGCGAAGCAATGACTAACCGTCCTCCGTTCGAACAACTCGGCCGCGACGTGATCCGGCTCGAGGCCGAGACGCTCGCCGCGCTCGCCGATCGCGTGGACGCGCAGTTCGCGCGCGCCTGCGAACTGATCCTCGACTGCCCCGGGCGCGTGGTCGTCACCGGCATGGGCAAGTCCGGGCACATCGGCAACAAGATCGCCGCCACGCTCGCCTCCACCGGCACGCCGTCGTTCTTCGTGCACCCGGGCGAGGCCTCGCACGGCGACCTCGGCATGATCACGCCGCAGGACGTGATGCTCGCGATCTCGAACTCGGGCGAAACCGACGAAATCCTGCTGATCCTGCCGATCCTCAAGCGCATGGGCGTGAAGCTCGTGGCGCTTACCGGCAATACCGATTCGAGCCTCGCGCGCCAGGCCGACGCCTCGCTCTACTGCGGCGTGGAAAAAGAGGCCTGCCCGCACAACCTCGCGCCGACCGCGAGCACCACCGCGGCGCTGGCCGTGGGCGACGCGCTCGCGGTGGCGCTGCTCAAGTCGCGCGGCTTCACGCGCGAGGACTTCGCCCGCTCCCATCCCGCCGGGCGGCTCGGGCGGCGGCTACTGATCTACGTCGGCGACATCATGCGCACCGGCGACAACGTGCCGCTGGTGCGCGACAACGCGCTGCTGCGCGATGCGCTGTTCGAAATGACCAGCAAGGGCATGGGCATGACCGGCGTGACCGACGGCGACGGCAAGCTCGTCGGCATCCTCACGGACGGCGACCTGCGCCGCCTGCTCAACCGCAACATGGACATCCACACCGCGCGCGTGAGCGAGGGCATGACGCCCCACCCCAAGACCACGCATCCCGACCGGCTCGCGGCCGAAGTCGTGGCGCTCATGCGCGCCAGCAAGGTCTACGTGCTGCTGGTGGTGGACGACGACGAGCGCGTCGTCGGCGCGATCAACATGCACGACCTGCTGCGCGCCGGCGTGGTCTAGCCCCTCGCAGAATTACGAATGAGCCAGCTGCTCTCGCCCGCATTCGACATGCCGCGCGACGTGCTCGCACGCGCGGCGAAGGTGAGGCTCGTCCTGTTCGATGTCGATGGCGTGCTTACCGACGGACGCCTGATCCTCGGCGACGATGGCCAGGAATATAAAACCTTCAACTCCAAGGACGGCCACGGCATCAAGATGATGCAACGCAACGGCGTCTCCGCCGGCATCATCACCGGCCGCACTTCGAAAGTGGTCGAGCATCGCGTGCGCGACCTGAAGATCGCGCACGTGCACCAGGGCTGCGCCGAGAAACTGCCGGTGTACCGCAAGTTGATCGCGGAGCTCGGACTCACGCCCGAGGAGACCGCGTTCGTCGGCGACGACGTCGTCGACCTGCCGATCATGCTCAACGTCGGCCTCGCGGTCGCGCCGCACGACGCGCATCCGCTGGTGCGAAGCCACGCGCACTGGACCACGCCGAGCGGCGGCGGACGCGGCTGCGCGCGCGAGCTGTGCGAGCTGATGCTCTACGCCCACGGCGCCTACGAGCGCGAGATGCGCGATTATCTTTCGCCCGCCCATAACGGGGGAGCCGGCTGATGCTCGACGCCAAGCGCATTCTGCTGGCGCTGCTGCTGCTCGTGCTCGCTGCCGGCACCTGGTGGCTGGCGCGCAACCTGACCGCGACCAAGACCACCTTCGACGGCCACCTGCGCCACGATCCCGACTACATCGTCGAGAACTTCACCGCCACGGTCATGAACGCGGATGGCAAGCGCCAGTACACGCTCACCGGCCCGCGCCTGACCCACTACGGCGACGACGAGAGCTCGGACATCGACCGCCCCTATCTCGTGAAGTACAGCGAGGACGGCCCGCCGGTGCGCACCCGCGCCGAGCACGGCTGGATGCCCAAGGACGGCGATGTCATCGTCATGGACGGCGACGTGCGCGTGACGCGCGAGCGCAGCAAGCGCGGCCCCGGCGGCATCATGCGCTTCGACCATATGCGGGTTCGTCTCGACAAATGAAAACGCTCCCCGCATTGCTGACGCTGGTGACGTTGACCGTGCCCGCGACCGCGCTGGCGCTCAAATCGGACAAGGACCAGCCGGCCGACATCCAGTCGCGCACGGTGGACGCCGACGAACGCACCGAGGTCGCGCTCTACCGCGACCGGGTGCGCTACGTGCAGGGCACGCGCCGCATCGACGCCGACCGCATGGACGTCGCCATGAAGGACGGTGAGGTCGAGCAGGCCAAGGCCTGGGGCGAGCCGGTACGGGTACGTTTGCGGCCGGACAACAGCCAGCACGACACCCACGCCGCCGGCCTGCGTATGGAGTACCGCCGGGCGAACGACCAGTTCGAGCTGTTCGACGCCGTCACGCTCAACCACCTGCCGGACGACCCGGACAAGCAGGAAATGCGCGCCAGCGGCGACCGTATGCTGTACCGCGCGGCCGAGGACGTCGCCGAGCTGTTCGGACGCGTGATCGTGCAGCAGGGCGGCGACGTGACGAGCGGCGGCTACGCCCACGTCGACCTCAAGACCGACCGCCTGACGATGCGCGGCGGCGCGCACACCGGCGAGCGTGTGTATTCCGTCATCCAGCCGCGCAAGAAAAAGGATGGAACCCGGTGAGCCGGCTGGTCGCGAAAAAACTCTCGAAGCAGTACAAGGGCCGGCGCGTGGTGCAAGACGTGTCGCTCGATATCAAAAGCGGCGAGATCGTGGGCCTGCTCGGACCGAACGGCGCCGGCAAGACCACCTGCTTCTACATGATCGTGGGTCTGGTGCCGGTGGACCGCGGTACCATCCACCTCGACGACACCGACGCCAGCCGCCTGCCGATGCACCAGCGCGCCCGTCTCGGCGTCGGCTACCTGCCGCAGGAGCCGTCGGTGTTCCGCCACCTGACGGTGGAAAAGAACATTCTCGCGATCCTCGAGACGCGCGCCGACCTCGACGGCGACGGCCGCCAGCGCCTGCTGGAGGAATTGCTGCGCGATCTGCACATCAGCGAGCGGCGCGATACGCTCGGTATCAGCCTCTCCGGCGGCGAGCGCCGGCGCGTGGAGATCGCGCGCGCGCTCGCGACCGCGCCGCGCTTCATCCTGCTCGACGAGCCGTTCGCCGGCGTCGATCCGATCTCGGTCATCGAAATTCAGAATCTGATCCGTCACCTGCAGAAGCGCGGCATCGGCGTGCTCATTACCGACCACAACGTGCGGGAAACCCTCAAAATCTGCGATCGTGCCTATATTCTCAACGATGGAAAGGTTCTCACCGCGGGCACCCCGGACCGGATTCTGTATAATGAGGACGTCCGCCGGGTGTACCTGGGCGAGGACTTCCGTCTCTAGCAGGCAGCTGCAAATCGTACGGCCGGATCGCCGCCCGGCGGCCGGCACAGCCTCTATAATCAGATCAAAGGGTATAGAGAACCGAGGGTAGTCACGGCCGCCGAAACGCCGGACCGGGACACAGAGAACACTAATCCGCGATGAAGCAGTCACTCGACCTACGGCTGGGTCAGCACCTCACCATCACGCCGCAGCTGCAGCAGGCCATCCGGCTGCTACAGCTTTCGTCCGTGGAGCTGCAGCAGGAAATCCAGCAGGTCCTCGAAAGCAATCCGTTGCTGGAGGAGCGGGAAACCGGCGAGCAGGGCCCCGCGGAGACCGCCACGACCGACAACCGCGAAGAGTCTGAAACCACCGACTACGACAATACCGATAGCCCGGCCGCCACCGACGCGGCCGACGGCCCCGCCGAGGCCGAGAGCGACTGGAGCGAGGAATTCGACCAGCCCATCGCCGCGCGCACCCGCAGTGGCGACGACGACGGCTTCGACATCGACGGGCGCAACAGCCTGCCAACCACGCTGCGCGACCACCTGTTGTGGCAGATGCACATGACGCAGTTCTCGGCCACCGACCGGCGCATCGCGGAAACACTGATCGACGCACTCAACGAGGACGGATACCTCACTTTAAATCTCGAGGACCTGCAACAGGTCCTGGCCAAGGAAAACCTCGCCGTCGAGCTGGACGAGATCCAGGCGGTGCTGCACCAGATCCAGAACTTCGACCCCGTGGGCGTGGGCGCGCGCAGCCTGGCGGAGTGCCTGCAGCTGCAATTGCGGGCGCTGCCGACGACGACGCCGTTCCACAAGGAGGCGGCGGCGCTCGCGACCGACACGAACCTGGCGCTGCTCGGCGCGCGCGACCACGCGGCATTGCGCCGTGCGCTCAAGTTTTCGCCCGAGGCATTGCAGGGTGCGCTGCACCTAATCCAGACGCTCAACCCGCGCCCCGGCGAGGGCATCCAGGCGAACACCGCCAACTACGTCATCCCGGACATCATCGTTAAAAAGGTGCGCGGCGTGTGGCGCGCCGAGCTCAACCCGGACATTTCGCCGCGGCTGCGCATCAACCGCCAGTACGAGCGCATGATCCAGCGCGGCAATGCCAGCTCCTCCAACCGCTACCTCCAGGACCAGCTGCAGCAGGCGCGCTGGTTCATCAAGAGCCTGAACAGCCGCAACGACACCCTGCTGAAAGTGTCGCGCACCATCGTCGACCGCCAGCGCGCGTTCTTCGACCACGGGCCGGAGGCGATGAAACCGCTGGTGCTGCATGACATTGCCGAGGCCGTAAGCATGCACGAGTCCACCATCTCGCGCGTCACCACCAACAAGTACATGCTCACGCCGCGCGGCATCTTCGAGCTCAAGTACTTCTTCTCGAGCCACGTCGCCACCGCCGACGGCGGCGCCTGCTCCGCCACCGCGATCCGCTCCATGATCAAGAAGCTGGTCGAGGGCGAGCCGACAGCCAAGCCCATCAGCGACAGCAAGATCGCCGAGATCCTCGCGGGCCAGGGCATCCACGTGGCGCGGCGTACGGTCGCCAAATACCGCGAGCTCATGAACATTCCACCGTCCAGCCAGCGAAAATCCCTCGTCTAAAAGCAACCGGAGAATATCCATGCAAATCACCGTTACCGGCCACCAGGTCGAAGTCACCGAACCGCTGCGTCAGTACGCCTCCGACAAGCTCGGGCGCATCCAGAAGCACTTCGACCACATGACCACGACTAACATCGTGCTGCACGTGCAGAAGACACGCCACATCGCCGAGGCGACGATCCACGCCAAGGGCACGCAGTTGCACGCCGACGCCGAGGGCGCGGACATGTACGCCGCGCTCGACGCGCTCGCGGACAAGCTCGACCGCCAAGTGCTGAAGCACAAGGAAAAACTCACCAGTCACCACCGTCCCGAGGGCGCGGCGCGCAAACTGAACGGCCAGTAAACCGCCGGCGGCGCCACGCGCGCCGCCGTCCTTTCTCCCTGCCATGACTACGCCGCTACTCACCGCCAACGACCTGTTCGAATCGCAGGCCGCCGCCCTCAAGCTCAAGTGGGTCGCCGGGCAGGCCGGACGCGAGCGTTTGCTCGAACCCTCGACCGCCAAATATCCGGGCATGGCGCTCGTGGGGCACCTCAACTTCGTGCACCCGAACCGCATCCAGGTCATCGGCGAGGCGGAAATCAAGTTCCTGAAACGCCTGGGAAAGTCCAAGCGCAGCGCGGCGGTGGCGGAGCTGTTCGGCTGCGAACGCACCGCGGCCGTGATCGTCGCCAACGGCGCGCGCGTGGACGCCGATTTCAGGACCGAGGCCGAGCGTGCGAAGCTCGCGCTGTTCGCCACGCCGCTCCCAAGTCCTGTTGTTATCGACAACCTGCAGTTCTACCTCACGCGCGCGCTCGCCCCGCGCTTCACGGTACACGGCGTGTACATGGAGGTGCTCGGCATGGGCGTGCTGCTTACCGGCGAGGCCGGCATCGGCAAGAGCGAGCTCGCGCTCGAATTGCTCTCGCGCGGCCACCGGCTGATCGCCGACGACATGGTGGAGTTCATCCGCGTCGGCCCGGACGTGCTGGTTGGTCAGCGTCCCGGCGAGCTGTCTGACTACCTCGAAGTGCGCGGCCTCGGCATCCTCGACATCCGCCTGATGTTCGGCGAGACCGCGGTGCGCCACCGGAAGAAACTGCACCTGATCGTGCGCCTGGAAAAGCTCGACGGCAAACGCATGGGCAAGATCGACCGGCTCCAGGCCGTGAGCCGCACCCGCGCCTTGCTCGATGTCGAGGTGCCGGAGGTGGTGCTGTACGTGGCGCCCGGCCGCAACCTCGCGGTGCTGGTCGAGGCCGCCACCCGTTCCTACATCCTGCGCACCTGGGGCATCAATCCCCTGGAGGACTTCATCAAGCGCCACCAGGCGCTGCTCGCAAAAAACGCCCAATGAGCTTTTTCATCGTCAGCGGCTTGTCCGGCTCGGGCAAGACCATCGCGCTGCAGGCGCTCGAGGACGCCGGCTTTTACTGCATCGACAACCTGCCCGCGGCGCTGCTGCCGCACTTCGCGAACCAGCTCCTGAACGGACGCGACGCCCTTGGGCCAGCCGCCATCGGCATCGACGCGCGCAACCGCGCTTTCCTCGCTCACGTGCCCGAGAGCCTGAAGCAGCTGCAGGCGCAGGGCATCAAGTACCGCATCGTGTTCCTCGACGCCGACGAGTCGATCCTGGTAAAGCGCTTCAAGGAAACGCGCCGCAAGCACCCCATGACCGACGCCGCCACGCCGCTGGTCGAGGCGATCCGGCTGGAGAAGCAGCTCCTGGAGCCGCTCGCCTTTGCCGCCAGCCTGCGCATCGACACCACCCACACCACGCCGCACGAGCTGCGCCATCAGGTGCAGGCCTTCGCGCGCGGCGAGGAAACAGCGGGCGTGACATTGCTGTTCGAGTCCTTCGGCTTCAAGCACGGCACGCCGCTGGATGCGGATTACGTGTTCGATGTACGCTGTCTGCCGAATCCCTACTGGCAGCCGGAGCTGCGCCCGTACACCGGGCTCGAGGCGCCGGTGATCGAATTCATGCAGCGTTACGACGAGGTGCAGGCGATGTTCGACGAAATCCGCGGCTTCCTGGAGCGCTGGCTGCCGCGCTTCGAGCGCGAGGACCGCACCTATCTCACGGTCGCCATCGGCTGCACCGGCGGCCTGCACCGCTCGGTGTATCTCGTCAGCCAGCTCGTAGAGCACTTCGCCGCCAAGGGCGTGAAGACCCAGGTACGGCATCGGGAAATAAAATAAACTCTCTCCTCCGTTCGCTGTCGCGGAACAGGAAAAACCGGAAGAAACCCAAATGATCGGTATTGTCGTACTTGCGGAAAAAGAGCTTGCCGCCGGCCTCGTCGGCGCGGCCGTGCGTACGCTCGGCAGCCATCCGCCAGGGCTCGAAACCGTGGCCGTGGACTACGCCTCGCCACCGGAAGACATCGCGGGAGCGATCGGACGCGCCCTGAAGGCGGCTGACTACGGCGGCGGCGTGCTGTTGCTGGTCGACATCTACGGCGCCACGCACACCAATCTCGCCTGCCGCGTTCTGGAGCGCGGGCGCATCGAGCTCGTCACCGGCGTGAACCTGCCGATGCTGCTCAAGGCACTCAACTACCGCCACCTGCCCATGGACGACCTGATCGACAAGGCACTCTCCGGCGGCAGCGGCGGCATCGTGGTCGCCGCCAATACCGGTACGTTCAAGAAGGAAGCCGGCGCATGAAGTGCCAGAAGATCACGCTCGTGAACAAGCTCGGGCTGCACGCGCGCGCCTCGGCCAAGCTCGTGAGTCTCGCCTCCGAGTTCGATTCCGAGGTGTTGCTCAAGCGCAATGGCCAAGCGGTGAACGCCAAGAGCATCATGGGCCTGATGATGCTCGCCGCGGCCAAGGGCTCCGAGCTCGAGCTGTGCGCCGACGGGCGCGACGAGAAGAAGGCGATCGACGCGCTGGTCGGGCTCATCGCCGACCGTTTCGGCGAGGGGGAGTGATGAAGCCCTGCCCTGCTCGTTTTGAGGTTTTGTGCGCCCTTCGGGCGCGATTAAAAACTACTGGCGGGGCGCTCCGCCCCCTGCACCCCCGGGTGACTTTCCTTTCGGGGAAAGTCACCAAAGCCATCTTGCCCCGGAAGGCTCGCCCACGAACAACGTGGGTCCCTCACGTCTCAGGTCGGCCTCAGGAGGTGCGCATACGGGATATCCCTGTCCCGGATGCGCACGTGCGTGATCCTTCACGCACCCTTTCAGGCTCGACTTCGGCCTTTCCTCGACGCTCGCTCGCCTACGGGGCTGGTGAGGCAACGGAGTTAAAACCATGGATGCAGTTGGGCCCCGTATGGCGCGCCCGAGTGGCGCAAGCCTTTGCCCACAAGCCCGAAGGGGCGCGTCAGGGAGACGCGCGTCGACCGCCGGCGCAGGGATGCGCCGTCGGTCGACCGGAAGGCAAAGGCGCGTACACGAGGGAGTATTCGCGCCATCCGGGCGTGCTTTCTTTGGTTCCTTTCTTTGCACGAGCAAAGAAAGGAACCCGCCGTGCGGGCGCGGGAGCCCGCTCTTATACGTCGCCGGAGGCGACACAAAACCATCTTGTACGGGGGCGGAGCAACCCCGCAATTAGCTTTTCAGGCGCGCCCAAAGGGCGCACGAGACTTTAAAACCATGCTCGCGCTCCACGGCACCGGCGTTTCGGACGGCATCGCCATCGGCAAGGCGTACGTGCTGCAGCGCGACCTGCCGGAGATCCCCGAGTACACCATCGCGCACCACCAGGTCGAAACCGAGATCGAGCGCCTGGCGCGCGCGGCCGACGCCGCGCGCCGCCAGCTGCACACCATACGCGACCATATCCCGGCGAACGCACCGGCCGAGGCGTCGAGCTTTCTCGATGCCCACCTGCTCATCCTCGACGACAAGATGCTCATCCCCACTGCCGCCGAGACCGTGCGCCGCGAGCGGCGCAACGCCGAATGGGCGCTCAAGGGCCAGAGCGACCGCCTGAGCGAGACCTTCGAGAAGATGGACGACGCCTATCTGCGCAACAAGCGCATTGACGTCAATCAGGTGGTCGAGCGCGTGCTGCGCAATCTGCTGATGCCCGGCTTCGAAGAACACTTGAAGGTGGAGCCGGGCGAGATCGTGGTCGCGACCGACCTCACGCCCGCGGACACGGTGATGTTCAAGCACCAGCAGGTGCGCGCGTTCGTCACCAGCCTCGGCGGGCCGATCTCGCACACCGCGATTCTGGCGCGCAGCCTCGGCATCCCCGCGATTGTGTCGGTGCACAACGCCACGCGCTACGTGCGCCCGGGCGAGGAGCTGATCGTCGACGGCAAGCGCGGCGTGCTCGTCGTCGGCCCGGACAAGCGCCTGATCGCCGAGTACCGCCGCCGCCAGCGCGAGATCGCGCGCGAGAAGCGCGAGCTCAACCGCCTGCGCCTGAGCCCGGCGGTCACGCGCGACCGCCACACGGTGCGGCTCATGGCCAATATCGAATTGCCAGCGGACGTGAAAGCCGCGGTCCAGTCCGGCGCGCAGGGCATCGGCCTGTACCGCACCGAGTTCCTGTTCATGAACCGGCCGGCGGCGCCGGACGAAGAGGAGCAATACCGTGCCTACACCAAGGTCGTGCGCGCCATGCGCCGCAAGCCGGTCACGATCCGCACGCTCGATCTGGGCGCCGACAAGCAAGTGGACGGCGGTCAGGGCGCGCGCCCGGTCGCAGTGAACCCGGCGCTCGGCCTGCGCGCGGTGCGCCTGTGCCTGCACGATACCTCGCTCTTCCGTCCACAGCTGCGCGCGATCCTGCGCGCCTCGGCCCATGGGTCGGTGCGCATGATGATCCCGATGCTGTCGAGCCAGGAAGAATTGTTCCGCGTGCTGGCGCTGGTGGACGAAACCAAGAGCGAGCTCAAACGTGCGGGCGAGAAGTTCAATCCGCGCATCCCGCTCGGCGGCATGATCGAGGTACCGGCGGCGGCGATATCGGCCGATCTGTTTGCGCCCTATCTCGATTTCTTCTCGATCGGCACCAACGACCTGATCCAGTACACGCTCGCCATCGACCGCGTGGACGATGCCGTGAACTACCTCTACGACCCGCTGCACCCGTCGGTGTTGCGGCTCGTCGCCATGACCATCCAGGCCGGCCGGCGCGCGCGTATCCCGGTGGCGATGTGCGGCGAGATGGCCGGCGACCCGCGCTACACGCGCCTGCTGCTGGGCCTGGGGCTGAACGAGTTCAGCATGCACCCGGCGACGCTGCTCGAGGTGAAGAAGATCGTGCGCGGCAGCCGGCTCGCGGCGCTGAGGAAGTTCGCCGGGCGTATGCTGCGCCTGCGCGACACCCAGACGGTGCACGACCACGTGGACCGGCTTAATACCGAGGAAGACTGAAAAGAGCCTTTAACTGAGGGCTATACGTCGGGGGCTTTTTACCAACGGCCGCGCTGGGCATCGCCGGTCCGGCGGGCCTCCTCCGGCAACGGCGGTATTCCGGAACCGCCGCCGTCCACCACCACAACCAGACCGCGACGGTATTTGGGCCGCTGGGAGCTGAAACCTTCCCGCACGCGCGGCGCGAAATGTTCCTTCAGCAGTGAAATCGTGGTGATCTGTCCGAGCGGGAACGGACGCCAGAAGGGAGTGGGCCGGCTGGCCTCGGAGTAGCCGCGAATCTGGTAGGCATCGAGCACGAGCCGATCCTGCTCATCGCTATACACCGCGTGCGGCTCGACTACGCGCACGTCGCGCTGGCCGTCGAAATGGATCGCGAGACAGCGCCGTTCACGGATGGCGCGGGTAACGACCTGCAAGGCATTTGGCAGCATGTTTCCCTCCAGCCCCAATCCCGATTATTTTTTCAGAATGGTGCTAATGCTAGCCAAAATCGCTGCCGGCGCAAGCAGCGACCGACTGCCGGCAGACCGCGGGTGTTCGACGGCGGCTCAGAGCAGGAACAGCGTGGCCAGCCCCAGGAACGCGAAGAAACCGACCACGTCGGTGACCGTCGTCAGGATCACCCCGCTCGCGACCGCCGGGTCCACGCCCATCTTGCGCACCAAAATGGGAATCGTGACCCCGGACAGCGCGGCGAACACCAGGTTGATCACCATCGCGAGCGTGATCGCGAGTGCCACCAGATAATTCTGGTGCCAGGCGATGGTCGCGAGACCCACGGTCAGTGCGAACACCAGGCCGTTGAGCGCGCCGACCATGAGCTCCTTGACCAGTACGCGACGTGCGTTCGCCTCGGAAACGATACCGAGCGCAAGCGCGCGGATGACGCTCGTGAGCGTTTGTGTACCGGCATTGCCGCCCATGCCGGCGACGATCGGCATCATCACTGCCAGCACCGCCACCTTCTCAATCGTCTGCTCGAACAACCCCACCACGGAGGCGGCGATGAAGGCGGTAACGAGATTGATGCCGAGCCACAGGGCGCGCTTGCGGCTGGTGTGCACCACCGGCGCGAAGATGTCGTCTTCCTCGGACAGGCCCGCGGGCGCCAGCACCTGGCGGTCGGCCTGCTCGCGGATGACGTCCACCACGTCGTCCACCGTGATGCGCCCGACCAGACGGCCGTTTTCGTCCACTACCGGCGCCGAGATCAGGTTGTAGCGCTCGAATGCCGCGGCCACCTCCTTGTCCGGCGCCTGCACCGGAAACTTGACTATCTCGCGCTCCATCACCTGCGAAACCCGCATGGTGTTGTCGGAAGTCAGCAGCTTCTCCACCGGCAGGGTGGCGATTACGCGGTCGTCGCGGTCGACGACGAACAGGGCGTTGGTGTGCTCCGGCAGCTCGTCGCGCCGGCGGAGATAACGCAGCACCACCTCGAGCGTGATGTTCTCGCGCACGGTGATGGCGTCCACGTTCATGAGGCCGCCGGCGGTGTCCTCCCGGAACGACATCACCGCGTCGAGGCGCTGACGATCCTGCTTGTCGAGCGCGAACAGGATCTCGGCGATCAGCTCGTCGGACAGTTCCGGGATGAGGTCGGCGATGTCGTCGGTGTCGAGATTGCGCACCGCCGCGATCAGCGTGCGGTCGTCGAGCAGCTGGAGCAGCTCGGTGCGCACCGCCTCGGGCAGCTCGAGCAGCACCTCGCCCATGCGCTCGACGTCCACCTGCGCCCACACGCCGGGGCGCTGGTCGGGCGGCAGGCCGCCGAGCAGGTTGGCGATGTCGGCCGGGTGGCGCTGCGCGAGCAGGTCGTGGATGCCGGCGTTGTCGCCCGCCTCGATGAGGGCGAGCAGCTGCTTCAGGTAGTCCGGCTTTTTCGGCTTGCGGCCCCGGGGCATGGCAAATCATCCGCACATCGAAGGTGTGCGGAGTGTAGCGGGCGATTCTGGAATCTGGAAGAGAAAGTTCCGGGTTTCAGGTCTCAGGTTCATCAACCTGAAACTTGAGAAGTGGTACACGGACGTACTGTCTACGAACCTAAGGAGGGAAACGGGCGTCAGTCCCCGGCGACGGTGAGCGCGCCGAGGAGGATGGAGCCGGTGCGCAGGTTGCCACGCGTGTCCACGTCGGCGCCGACCGCGACGATGTCGCGGAACATGTCACGCAGGTTACCGGCGACGGTAATCTCCTCGACCGGGTACTGGATCGCCCCGCCCTCGACCCAGAAGCCGGCGGCCCCGCGCGAATAGTCGCCGGTCACGGTATTGACCCCGAAGCCGATGAGCTCGGTCACGAGCAGGCCGGTGCCCATCCGCTGCAGCAAGGCATCCAGACCGGCGGCGTCCCCGAGAGGATCGAGGGTCAGGTTGTGCACCCCGCCGGCATTGCCGGTGGACTGCAGCTTGAGCTTGCGCGCCGAGTAGGAGTCGAGCACGTAGCCCTGGAGCACGCCGTCGCGCACCAGGTCGCGGGCACGGGTGGCCACGCCCTCGTTGTCGAACGCGGTGCTGCCGAGGGCCCCCGGCAGGTGCGGTTGTTCGTGCAGGCGCACCCCGGACGCAAACACCGGTTTCCCCAGGGAATCCGGCAGGAACGAGGCCCCGCGATAAAGGCTCGACCCGCGCACGGCGCCGACGAAATGCGACAGCAGGCTGTCCGCCACCGGCGCCTCGAACACCACCGGCCACTTGCCGGTGGCAAGCTTGCGTCCGCCGAGGCGACGCACCGTGCGGCGCGCGGCTTCGCGCCCCACGGACTCGGGGCTTTCGAGCTTGCCGGGCGCGCGATCCACGGTGTACCAGTAGTCGCGCTGCATCCCGCTATCGTCCTGGCCGATGACGCTCACGGACAGGCCGTGACGCGTGGCCGCCTGGTGGCCGAGGAACCCGTGGCTGTTGCCGTAAACCTCGAGGCCGGCATGGGTCGAAAGCGTCGCGCCCTCGGAGTTGGTGATCCGCTTGTCCTCGGCCCGGGCCGCGGCTTCGCATTCGCGCGCCGCCGCGATCGCCTGGTCCATCCCGGGATTCCACGGATGGTACAACCCGAGTTCGGGAAATTCGCGCGCCAGCAACGCGGGGTCGGCGAGCCCGGCACAGTCGTCCTCGGCGGTGTATTTGGCGATGGCGCAGGCAGCGCGCACCGAATCGCGTACCGCCGCGGCCGAAAGGTCGGTGGTGCTGGCCGAACCGCTGCGCTGGCCGAAATAGACCGTCACGCCCAGCCCTTTGTCACGCGTGTGCTCGACGGTCTCGACCTCGCCCAGGCGCACGGTCACGGACAGGCCCTGGGACACGTTGATCGCCGCCTCGGCCTGGCTGGCACCCAGGCGTTTGGCCTCGGCGAGCGCGATTTCAACCACCTCGGCGAGCCGCCGGCGCGCGGCGGCGTCGGCGAAGGTATCGGATGTTGCCGGTGCGATAACCGAGCTCATGCCTGCGTCCCCCCGACGGTGAGGCTATCGATGCGCAGCGTCGGCTGGCCCACACCCACCGGCACGCTCTGCCCCTCCTTGCCGCAGGTGCCGACGCCGGTATCGAGCTTCAGATCGTTGCCGACCATGGACACGCGCGTGAGCACATCCGGACCGTTGCCGATCAGGGTCGCGCCCTTCACCGGCCGCGTCACCTTGCCGTTCTCGATCAGGTAGGCCTCGGAGGCGGAAAACACGAACTTGCCCGAGGTGATGTCCACCTGCCCGCCGCCGAAATTGACGGCATAAAGCCCCTTGTCCACCGAGGCGATGATCTCGCCGGGGTCGTGGCTGCCCGCGAGCATGTAGGTATTGGTCATGCGCGGCATCGGCAGGTGCGCATAGGACTCGCGCCGGCCGTTGCCGGTGGGCGCGACACCCATCAGGCGCGCGTTCAGCAAATCCTGCATGTAGCCCTTGAGGATGCCGTCCTCGATCAGCACCGTGCACTGGGTCGGCGTGCCCTCGTCGTCCACGTTGAGCGAGCCGCGCCGGCCGGCGAGCGTGCCGTCGTCCACCACGGTGACACCTTTCGCCGCCACCTGCTGGCCGACGCGCCCGGCGAACGCCGAGGTGCCCTTGCGGTTGAAGTCACCCTCGAGCCCGTGGCCGATGGCCTCGTGCAGCAGGATGCCGGGCCAGCCGGGGCCGAGCACCACCGGCATGGTGCCGGCCGGCGCCTCCACGGCGTCGAGATTCACCAGCGCCTGGCGCACCGCCTCGCGCGCATAGGCACGCGCGAGGTCGTTCTCGATCAGATACGGATAGGACTGACGCCCGCCGCCGCCGGCGGTGCCGGTTTCGCGCCGGCCATCGGCCTCGACGATCACCGTGACGTTCAGGCGCACCAGCGGGCGCACGTCGGCCGCGAGCCGACCGTCGGCGCGCGCAATCAATACCGTCTCGTGCACCGCGGCAAGGCTTGCCATCACCTGCTTCACGCGCGGGTCCTGCGCGCGCGCTTCGCGCTCGACGATCTCAAGCAGTTTTACTTTCGCGTCGTCGGCGAGACTCGCGAGCGGGTCGGCGGGCGCGTACAGCGCGTGCCCGGCTACGTTTTCGAAACGCACCGGCGTGCGCGCCGCCCCGCCCTCGTGCGCGATGGCGCGCGCGGCGGTCGCGGCATCGAGCAGCGCCGGCAGCACGATATCGTCGGAGTAGGCGAAGCCCTGCTTCTCGCCGGCCACGGCGCGCACGCCGACACCGGCCTCGATGTTGTGCGAACCGCTCTTGACGATGCCTTCTTCGAGCGACCAGGCCTCGTGCCGGCTGTACTGGAAATACACGTCGGCGTCGTCCACGCGCGCCGTCATCAGGCGCGCGAACAACTGCGAAAGCGCATGCTCATCGATGCCCGCGGGCTCCAATAACGATTGGCGCGCGATCGCGAGCGTGTTGGCGGGTACGTTCATGATGTCAGTCTCCGGTGGCGCAGGCTCGGCAGCCCGGCGCGGATATCGGCTTGGCGCACGCGGTCGCAGTCCGCGACCACGACACCCTCGCCTATATCCTGTTGTGCGACGATATCGCCCCATGGGCTTACCGTCATGGTGTGGCCAAACGTCTCGCGTCCGCTGGCGTGGCGCCCACCCTGGGCCGCGGCGATGACATAGGCGAAATTCTCCACCGCGCGGGCGCGCACCAGGATTTCCCAGTGGGCACGCCCCGTGACCGCGGTGAACGCCGAGGGCACGGCAAAGCATTCCGCGCCGCGATCCACCATGGCGCGAAACAGCTCCGGGAAGCGCAGGTCGTAGCACACCGCGAGCCCGAGTTTTCCGAATGGCGTGTTGGTCACGACGACGTCGGTGCCGTGCTCGAACACGGCCGACTCGCGGTACTGTTCGCCGTTCGGCAATTGCACGTCGAACAGATGAATCTTGTCGTAGCGCGCCACGCGTTCGCCCCGGTCATCGAACAGCAGACAGGCGGCGCGCGCCTTGTGCGGCGTTTGCGCCTTGATCGGCAGCGTGCCGCCGACGAGCCAGAGGCCGTGACGCCGGGCGGCCACGGCAAGAAAATCCTGGATCGGTCCGCGGCCGTTGTCCTCGGCCGCCGCCAGCCGTTCGGCATCGGTGCGCGCCATGAGCGCGAAATTCTCCGGCAGCACGGCGAGTTTGGCACCGGCACCCGCGGCGGCGGCCAATAACCGGTCGGCGCTGGCAAGGTTGGCGGCGACCTCCGCGCCGGAGGTCATCTGGATGGCGGCGATCCGGCTCATCGCGGCGGGCGCAGTTCAAGCAGCAGGTGTTCAGCCTGCGGCAGTCCCGCTTCGAGCTGGATACGCGCGGACGGCAACCCGAGCGCGACGAGCCAGGAGCGCAATTCCTCGGCCCAGAGCGAGCCTTCGTCACCGCCGGCAAAGCGGACGACCAGACGGCTGGCGGCATCGCGTTCCACCGCCTCGACCAGCGTTGCGAGTCCGGGAAGCTTCACGACGCTGTCACCGCTGCGCGGACGCGCCCACTGCTCGGCGGTGATGATCACGCCTGGCGCTGCCACCGGCCCCCGCGGCGCCGACTCCTTCGGAGCAGCGGCCGCGGACGGAGCGTTATCCGCCGGCAGTTTCTGGGGCTCGGGCGAATTCTGCGCTGAGAATACCGGAAGAGACAACAACAGGAACAGGAATGGATACCGCCGCATGCGCATAGAATAACACCGATGGACGGGCATCGCCGCTTTACTCCGTCGTCCCGCTCGCCGCCTTGTTGCCTTCCTGGAGCGTACGCGTCACGGTCGGGTTGTCCCACGGCCCCTTGACCACATAACTCACGCGGGTGGTTTCGGTGATCTCCTTCTTGAAAAGCTTCTGCAGCGCCAGCACCGTCGCCGCCACCTGCGGGCCGAACACCGCCAGGCTGCCGATCGTGAGACTGTCGGTGAGTTGCGGCTGCACGTTCATGGTGAGATCGAAGTCCTCGGCCGCGAGGCCGATGCGCCCGCGCACGTTCATCTTGGCCGACGGGCCGCGCAGCGAGAGGTCGTCGGTGTAGACGTTGCCGCGCTCGAGCGTCGCCTTGCTGTGGATGCGGTCGTAGACGAACCCCTGGCCGAAGATCGGGCTGAAATCGAGCGTCAGGTAACGCCCGATGGCGGAAAGATCCAGAATGCCGAACAACCGTCCCGCGCCCTGCTTGAGCTGCAGGAACCGGCCCTTCTCCGCGGTGATCTCGGCGTTGCCGCTCAAGAGCGCCAGGCGCAGCTTCGCCGGCGCCGCCGGCCACGTAAGATGCGACACCACCTTCAATTCACCGCCCGCCATCTGATCGGACAGGCCGATAGCCGCGAGCGTCTTGCCGATGTCGCTGCTCGTCAGGCGCACATCGAACTCGCTCGCGTGCGCGTTGCCCGCGCTGCGCCAGTCGCCGGCGACGGCAAGCTGGGATTCGGGACGGGTCAGATTGAGGCGTGCGACATGCCAACCGGCGGCGGTGGGTCGGGCGACGAAATCGAGCTCGCCGAGAGGCATGTCCCGCAATTGGAACGATTTGCTGCGCACCGTCAGCGCCGGCAGCCGGCGTGGGTCGGTATCGGGCCCGGCGGACGCCGTCTCGCGCACCGCCGGCAGCGTGAGTGTATTAAGGTCGAAGTCGACCTGCGTCGTCGCTCCACGGCGCGCGTAACGCATGCGCCCGCCGGCATTCGCGCCGGATACCGTGCCGCTCCAGGCGTCCTTGTCGCGCATCAGGTCGATGGCGATGCGTCCGAACGGACGGTCGAGCAACTCCAGCGCGCGCACGTCCGCGCTCACGCGCGCCAGCCAGGACGGCGTCTCGCGCGCGCCTTCCTGGCCGAGCAGCGGGAACCACTCGTCGAGATCGAGCGCATCGAGCTGCGCGCTCAGGTGCAAGCCGCGCCCGCGCGGCGGCGACAGGCGTTCCTCCCCGAAACCCACGCGTCCGCCGACGAACTGCCACGCACCGCCCTGGCGCTGGAACAGCAGCCGTCCGCCGACGCGCGAACCGGCGCTGACGGCAAGCACATGGTTGTCGGCGGTGGTGCTTTCGGTGCGCACCGTCAGGCGCTCGACGGGCAAACCGTTCGGATAATTGAGCGGGGCGGGCAGGCGGCTCTTCAGCTCCTGCAACCCGAGTTCGAACGCAAGCGCGCCGCCCTTGGGCGCGTGCGACCAGCCCGCGCTCCAGGGAATGCCGCCACTCACATGCGGCGCGACGCGCGGACCGAGCACGCTCGCCAGACCCTCGGGGGCGATGCGCCCCTGCCCCCGCATCTGCAACCGGCCTTCGTGTAGCGCCGCCGACCACGTCGCCTCGCCGCCGAGGAGCCGGCCGCGCAACTGGCCCTCGCGCAGGCCGTCGTCGCCGAAATGTACGAAGCCGTCGAGCTTCTCGGCCGCGGCGCCCGTGGCCGGCTCGCGCAGGCTCGCCTTGCGGAAGCGGTATTCGCCCGCCACGCGCACCGGCGACGGGCCGAGCGGCACCCGGACATCGAGCGTCAGCGCGCCGTCGCCGGCGCCCTGCAAACCGCCGGGCAGGTAGCGCGTCCAGTCCGCCCCGGCGGAACCCGGGCGAATGCCGTACAGCACGCGCAGCGTTTCGGCCACCGGGCCGGCGATGCCGGCGCGCACGCTTATCTCCTCTCCGTCAGGAGCGCGCTGCGTCTGCACCACAACATCCTTGGCGACCAGCGCGCCGATGCGGCCTTCGCCGGTCACGCGCACCTGATCGCGGTCGATGACGACATCGACCTCGGCCTTGCGCACCGGCTCCCAGCCGGGCAGGTAGCTGTATATGCCGTCGCGCACGTGCCCCCGGATCTCGAAGCGTCCGCTGCCGTCGGCAAACGGGAACGCCCGCGTCGGGCCGTCGTACAGCAATCGTCCCTTCGTGATTCGGCCGCCGATAAAGGACTGCTCCATCCATTCGAGGGTGCTGCGCGAAAGGTGTTTCACCGGATAGTAGCGCGCCGCCTCCGCGCCGTTGAGATTACGGAAATCCGCCTCGATTCGCAGTGTCGGCGAGCGCGCGGCGTCGTGCGGCACGTGCAATGCGAACTCGCCGCTCGCCTCGCCATCGCTCGCCGTCAGGCGCAGCTGCTCGCCGGTGACAGTCCAGTCCTCGGTGTTTTTCTTCCACGCAAGCCAGCCGCGCGCCTGGCGTGCCACCAGCGGACGGCGAAACACTTCCGGAAGGGCCAACGATATCTCCTCGGAGTCGGAATAGAACTTGCCGCTGTCTGCGTTCGCGTCCAACCGTCCGCTCAGCCCGCGCACCCCGGGAGCGGCGGCGCGCTGCCGTAGACCGAAACTGTCGAGCTCCGCGGACAGCGAGTAGTCGCGCGGCGCATCCCATTCGCCGACCAGCTTCAGTTTGAGCTTGTTGAGCGCCCCTTCGGGGTGAATCTCGGACCAGCGCCGCAGCAGCTCGTGTTGCTCCCGCATGCCGTCGACGAACGCCGTGAGATCGCCGAGATTGACGTGGCCGACTTCGAGCGCCTTCTCGTCGGCACGGTAATCGAACCGCAGATAATCGGCCGACCAGGCCAGCTGCGTGAGCCCGAGCTCGAGCTTGCCCAGTTCGAGCCGCCAGCCACGATCGTCGGCCTTCCAGTCGACGTCACCCTTGATCTCGCGCACCGTAAGCGGCACGGACAACCCCTTGAGCGGCAACCGCAGACCGGATGCGGAGGCCGGCCCTTCGACACGTCGCAGCTGTCCGCCCTCCCAGCGCGTCCACAGGCGCACGTCCAGACGCCCGGCCAGCTCCGCCGGCAGGCGCTCGCGCGCGATGCGTGGCAACGCCACCATATCCAGCCCGCTGGCGCGAAGATAAATCTGGCCACTCCAGTCGCCGGACTCGAAGGGGTTGCCGCTCACGTCAGCCACGAGCGAGCACTCGCGGCAGAGCTGCGGCGGGAATACGGCGCTGGCGCCCAGGTGATGGCGCTCGCCCTGGTTGCGCAGCGTGAGGTTGACGTGCGTGAACTTGAGCGGCTTGCCGGCGTCGCGCGCATCGCGCCACGTCAGCTCGCTGTCGAGGATCGCGAGCCGGTTCTGGCGGAACAGCCACTGCAGGAATGCCTCGCCCTGGCCTTCGTCCGTGGGCTGCACCGGATGGAAGCCCGCGAGCCGGTAGCGCCCGTCCGCCAGGCGCTCGAACACCAACGAGGCGCCCGTCACCTCGAGGCTGTGGATCTCGAACTGGCGGCGCAACAGCGGCAGCCAGGCAAGGCTCACGCGTACCTCGCGCAGCCGCAACACCGGCGTGCTACGGTCGGCCGCCATGACCTCGACGCCCTCGGCGTGCAGGCCGGGATACAGGCCGTCCCAATAGGTCGTGAGTTTGCCGAGCCGCACCGCGCGCGGCGAGACGCGATTGACGGCGGCCTCGATCTCGTCCTTGTGCTCGACGAGCTGCGGCAACATGAAACGCGCGGCGGTGACGGCGACCGACAGCAACAACAGCACGGCGGCGCCGGCGTACCACGTCCAGCGGCCTACGTGCAGGGAAAATCGGTGGAGTTTCTTTTTCATCGCCGTCGTCGATGCGCTCTTGAGTTATTTTGCCGTATCCCCCGGCTAAAGGACACGGCGTCAGCGGCGAAGTTCCTGCCGGCTACATCAGCACGACGTCGAACTGCTCCTGCATGTACAACGGCTCGACCTTGAGCTGGATGGACTTGCCGATGAATTCCTGCAGATTCATCAGGCCCGTGGCCTCCTCGTCGAGCAGCATGTCGATCACCGGCTGTGAGGCCAGCACCAGGTATTTCTCGGTGCCGAACTGGCGTGCCTCGCGCAGGATTTCGCGGAAAATCTCGTAGCACACGGTCTGCGCGCTCTTGACCATGCCACGCCCCTGGCAGGTGGGGCAAGGCTGGCACAGCACGTGTTCGAGCGATTCGCGCGTGCGCTTGCGCGTGAGCTCGACGAGCCCGAGCGGCGACATCTCGGTCAGAGACGCCTTGGTGCGGTCGCGCGTGAGTGCCTTCTCGAGCGCGCGCAACACCTGACGCCGGTGTTCCGGCTCGGCCATGTCGATGAAGTCGACGATGATCATGCCGCCGAGGTTGCGCAACCGCAGCTGGCGCGCGATCGCCTGCGCCGCCTCGAGATTGGTCTTGAACAGCGTCTCCTCGAGGTTCTTGCGCCCGACGAACGCGCCGGTGTTGACATCGATGGTGGTCATGGCCTCGGTCTGGTCGATCACCAGATAGCCGCCGCTCTTGAGCAACACCTTGCTCTGCAACGCCTTCTGGATCTCGTCCTCGACCGAATACAGGTCGAAGATCGGCCGCTCGCCGGGATAATACTCGATGCGCTCGGCGATCTCGGGGGTGAAGTTGATGGCGAAGTCGCGCGCCTTCATGAAGGTCTCGCGCGAGTCGATGCGGATTTTTTCGACCTGCGCGCGCACCAGGTCGCGCATGGCGCGGATCGCGAGCGGCAGGTCCTCGTGGATGAGCGTCCCGGCCGTGGCGATGCGCTCGTGGCAGGCGCGCCAGACGCGGCGCAGATAACGGATGTCCTCCTCGAGCTCGTCCTCCGTCGCCGCCTCGGCGAGCGTGCGCAGGATAAAACCGCCCTCCTCTTCCGGCGGCATGGCGGATTTCATGAATGCGCGCAGGCGGGCGCGCGTCGCTTCGTCGATGATCTTTTGCGAGATACCGAGATGCCGGCTGTGGGGCATGTATACCAGGTAACGCCCGGGCAGCGTGAGCTGCATGGTGAGGCGCGCTCCTTTGGTACCGAGTGGGTCCTTGTCCACCTGCACCACGATCTCCTGACCCTCGTGCAGCAGCGTGTGGATCGGCGGCGCGATGCGCGTCTCGTGGCGCGCGCCGCCCTCGGCGGCGTTGCCGCCGTTTCCCTCACCGCTGCCGTTATTGGTATCGCCCGGCGGTTGCGGATGCACGTCGGAGGCGTGCAGAAACGCGGCGCGTTCGAGGCCGATGTCCACGAACGCCGCCTGCATGCCGGGCAACACGCGCGCCACCTTGCCTTTATATATGTTGCCGACAATCCCGCGGCTGCGCGTGCGCTCGATATGCACTTCCTGCAGCACGCCGTTCTCGACGACCGCGACGCGGGTTTCTTGGGGCGTGACGTTTATTAAAATTTCTTCGCTCATGCGATTTCCCGGATTGCTCGCAGGATGCCAGTGAGTTCGTAGAGCGGCAAGCCCATGACGCCGGAATAGCTGCCTTCGAGACGCTCGATGAAGGCCGCGGCCCGACCCTGGATGGCATAGGCGCCGGCCTTGTCCGCGGGCTCGCCGGTGTCCCAATAGGCGGCGAGTTCCGCCTCGGTGAGCGGTCGAAACGTGACGCGGCTCACGTTGAGCGCAGCGTGCTCGCGTCCGTCATGCAACACACACACGCCCGACAACACGTCATGCGTCCGACCGGAAAGCTTGCGTAACATCTCGATGCCATGCTCGCGGTCACGTGGCTTACCGAGCACCCCGCCGTCGAGCACCACTTCGGTGTCGGCACCCAGGACGGGGCGCAACGGCTTCCCCTGCTCCCGCAGCTGGCGCGCGACATGATGCGCCTTGTCGCGCGCGACCCGCGCGACGTAGTCCTGCGGCCGCTCGCCCGGCTGCAGGACTTCCTCCAGGTTCGAGGGGATCACCTCGAAATCGAGGCCGAGCTGGCGCAACAGCTCCTGGCGCCGCGGACTGGCGGAAGCGAGATAGATCATCGGTGGTACGGAAGATTATTAATGATGCTCCAGGCTCTATATAGCTGTTCGGCCAGCACCACGCGCACCACGGGATGGGCGAGTGTCAGGAGCGACAAGGACCATTTGTCATCCGCGCGCTGGAGGCACGCGGGCGCCAGCCCCTCCGGGCCGCCGACCAGCAGCGCCAGGTCCTGACCGCCTGCGAGGCGTTTTTTCAGTTCGGCGGCGAGTTGTTCCGTGTCCATTTGCCGGCCGGTGCGGTCGAGCGCGACAACGCGGCAACCGCCGGGAATGGCGGCAAGCTGGCGCGCGCCTTCCTGTTCGATCAGGCGTTTGAGATCCGCCCCCTTGGTGCGCTTGCCGGCAGGGATTTCACGCAGCGAGAGCCGGCATTCGCGCGGCAGGCGCTTGGCGTATTCGCCATAGCCGGCCTCGACCCAGGCCGGCATACGATCGCCGACAGCGATGAGATGAATCTGCATAAACCCATCAGACCGCGGACTTGCGCGATTTTGTTTTGCGTTCCGCGGTCGCACCGAGCTTGACCGGTTTGCCCTCGCTCCAGAGCTTTTCGATGTTGTAAAAATCGCGCGTCTGCGGGCGCATCACGTGCACCACGGCTTCGCCGAAATCGATCAGCACCCATTCGCCGAGGTCCATGCCCTCGACACCCGAGGTCCGGTGACCGTGGCCACGCAGTTTCTCGATTACCTTGTCGGCGGTGGACTGGACATGACGGCTGGAGGTGCCGCTGGCGATCACCATGTAGTCGGTGAAGTCGCTGATTCCGCGCACATCGAGCACCGCGATGTCCTTGGCCTTGGCGTCGTGCAATGCGTCCACGATAAGGGAGTAAAGCTTCTTCTTTGGCATCAGTTTTCCCGGACGGAGTAGAGTCGATGGGTTCGGATGTAATCCCACACGGCCGGCGGCAGCTGTCCCGCGACCGATTCGCCGCGGGCGATGGCCGCACGCAGGCGCGTGGCGGAGATGTCCTGGGGTGCGACGGATTGGAAAAACACACAGCCGGCGCCGCTGGCCGCGAGCGCGTGCGGCTCGCGGCAGATACGCGGTGCCGCCCACGCCGACAGTTTCGCCGGAATCTGCCAGCCGGGGCGCTGCATCACGATCAGGTGCGCCAGCTCCGGCAACCGCGTCCACTGATGCCAGGTTTCGATTTCGAGAAACGCATCGATCCCCATCAGCAGGCACAGCGGGCGGGCGCCGAACTCGGCGCGCAGCGATTCGAGCGTAAGCACGGTATACGACGGTCCGCCACGGCGGTATTCGCGATCGTCCACCCGGAAGCCGGCGAATTCCGGTACCGCGAGCTCGACCATGCGTAACCGGTGTTCGGCGGAGGCCGCCGGCGTGCGGCGGTGCGGCGGCTGGGCTGCGGGAATGACACGGATCTCTTCAAGATTCAGTGCCCGCAAGACTTCCTGCGCGGGACGCAGATGGCCGTAGTGGACGGGGTCGAAGGTACCGCCGAGAAGTCCGAGGGGACGCACTTCGCAAGTTTACGTGCGGACGTGTCCGTCGCCGAGCACCACGAACTTCACCGAGGTCAGCCCCTCCAGGCCGACGGGCCCGCGGGCGTGCAGCTTGTCGGTGGAAATGCCGATCTCGGCGCCGAGACCGTACTCGAAGCCGTCGGCGAAGCGCGTCGAGGCGTTGACCATCACCGAACTCGAATCGACTTCGCGCAGGAAACGGCGCGCGCGGGTGATGTCCTCGGTGACGATACTGTCGGTATGGGCCGAGCCGTACTGGGCGATGTGGTCCATCGCCTGGTCCAGGCTCTCGACCACGCGGATCGACAGAATCGGCGCGAGGTATTCCGTGTGCCAGTCTTCCTCGGTCGCGGCCTTGATGCCGGGGAGGATTTTCTGGGTGGCCGCGCAGCCGCGCAGCTCGACCTTCTGCTCCTGGTACAGCTTGGCGAGCAGCGGCAGCACCCTGTCGGCGATGGCGCGGTGCACCAGCAGCGTCTCCATGGTGTTGCACGTACCGTAGCGCTGGCACTTGGCGTTGAACGCCACCTTCAGCGCCTTGTCCATGTCGGCCTTGTCATCTATGTAGACGTGACACACGCCGTGGAGATGCTTAATGACAGGGATCGTGGCCTCGGCGCTGATGCGCTCAATCAGCCCCTTGCCGCCGCGTGGCACGATGACGTCCACGTATTCCTTCATCGTGATGAGCTCGCCCACCGCGGCGCGGTCAGCAGTCTCGATCACCTGCACCGCGTCCGCCGGCAGGCCCGCGCTCTTCAGGCCGGCTTGGACGCAGGCGGCGACGGCCTGATTCGAATGCAGCGACTCGCTGCCGCCGCGCAGGATCGCGGCATTGCCGCTCTTCATGCACAGCCCGGCGGCGTCGGCGGTCACGTTCGGGCGCGACTCGTAGATGATGCCGATGACCCCGAGCGGCACGCGCATGCGCCCAACCTGGATGCCCGAGGGCCGGTACTTGAGGTCGGTGATTTCGCCGATGGGATCGGCGAGGGCCGCGATCTGGCGCAGCCCTTCGGCCATGGCCTGCACGCGCGCTTCGTTCAGCATCAAGCGGTCGAGCATGGCGGCATCGAGGCCGGCGCTCTTGCCGGCGTCGAGGTCTTTCTTGTTCGCCGCCAGCAGCATGTCGAGGTTGCGCTCAAGCTCGGCGGCCATGGCCAGCAGCGCTGAGTCCTTAGCGGCGGTCTCGGCGCGCGCCATCGCGCGCGCGGCGGCGCGTGCGCGGCGCCCGACCTGCTGCATGTAGGTCTTGATGTTCGCCGCAACGGCGACTTGTGGAGCGGTAACCATGAAATAAACGGGTCCGGACCGGAGATTCGATAACTACTTCATCTTAACCCGAAACCGCGTCGGGCGGCAGCGGTCTACGCGGCGAGCGTTTTCAAGCCGCACATGGCCAGCGCGAGGCTTTCGAGCGCACGCCAGGGCGAGCCATCGGCGCGCCCCTTGATTATCCGGTCGGTATGCGCCGCGCGTTGCAACAGCTGGCGCCAGGCGTACGGCGGCAGGCGTTTCAGGGCCGTGCGCACCAGCGGCTTGCGCCGGCTCCAGACGCGCGCGGCATCGAGCACGCGGTCCACGGGTTCGCCGGCACCGACACGCGCGCCGAGCGTGGCCAGCTCGCGCAGCTCGCGCGTCAGCGCCCACAACACCAGCACCGGTTCCACACCCTCGGCCCGAAGATGCTCCAGCATGCGCGCTACATCCGGCGCCTTGCCCTTGAGCGTGGCGTCCGCCAGCGTGAAAACGCTGAAGCGCGCATTGTCGCTGAGCGCGCCTTCGATATCCTCGAGACTCACCTCGCGCACGGCGCCGCCCGGTTGCGTGCCATAGAGCATCGCGAGCTTCTCGATCTCCTGGTCGCAGGCGAGCAGGTTGCCTTCCATATGGTGCGCCAGCAATTCAGCCACGCCCGCGCCCGCCTTCAAGCCGCGCGCTTGTATACGCCGCGCGATCCAGCCGGGCAATTGCGCCGTCTCGATCGGCCAGCCCACGACGGTCACACCGGCAGCGTCGAGCGCCTTGGCCCAGCGCGACTCGCGCGTCGTCTTCTCAAGCTTGCCGGCGATCACGAGCAGCACCGTGTCGGCCGGCGGTTCGGCCGCGAGCTGCATGAGCACCTGCGCGCCAGTCTCGCCGGGCTTGCCCGTGGGCATGTGCAGCTCGACCAAGCGGCGCTCGGAAAACAGCGAGAGATTTTGAGTAGAGGTTCGCAGCGCGTTCCAGTCGAAACCGGACTCGACGGTCAGCACCTGGCGATCGGTGACGCCGGCGGCCACTGCCGCGGCGCGGATGACATCGGCCGCCTCGCGCACGAACAGCGGCTCGTCGCCATGAACGAAGTAGACCGGCGCGAAACCGCGCTTGATAATTACCGCGAGCTGGTCAGGACTGACCTGCATCTTTTGCGTCCTGCGGTTTGCTTGGGGCCGGCTTGAGACGCGCCAAACGGCGCACGATCTGGGACAGCGCGTCGCGCCGCAGCTCGCGCTTGAGGTTGGCCTCTTCCTGCTCTTTGGCGAGCACGTTCAGTGGATTGAAGCGGTAGTCGCGCTGCAGGCGCAACGTCTGCGGCGGCGTCATTTCCCCACCGGCGGCGTCCGCCACGGCGAAGCCGATCTCATAGCGCAGCAGGTACTCGGCAACCTTGCCGCTCGCATCCACCGAGAGCGTCTGGCTGTCGACGTTCTCGTGGGTGATAACGAGCGTCGGCGCGTCCGCCGTCTGCACGATGGACACGCCGGCCTGTACGCGCAGGGCATCTTCCATGGCCAGGCGCAGCGGATCGTTGGCCGCCTGGCTGCCCGCGACCGTGACGCGCATGGTCGAGAGCGAAGCCGGCATCTGGTAGTTGCCGAGTCCGCGCAGCTGGAACCCGCAACCCGCGAGCATGAACCCGACCAGTATTAGTGGAATGTATCGGCGCACGATCCTCATCCGGCCACCACGATGTTGACGAGTTTACCCGGAACCACGATCACTTTCTTCACCGGCTTGTCGCCGACGTGGCGCGCCACCCCTTCGTCGGCCAGGGCGAGTTTGCGTACCTCGTCCTCGGCCGCCGTGGCCGGCACGGCCACGCGCCCACGCAGCTTGCCGTTAACCTGAACCACGATCTCGATGCTGTCCTGCTTCAGGGCCGCGGTGTCCACCGCCGGCCAGGACGTATCGATGATGGCCTGCGTGTGGCCGAGCGCCTGCCACAGCGCATGCGTGATGTGCGGCACCATGGGCGAAAGCAGGACCACGACGATTTCAAGCGCCTCGTGGCGCACGGCTTTTGCCTGAGGCGAGCCATCCTCGATCCGGGATAGCGCATTCACCAGCTCCATCACCGCAGCGATGGCAGTATTAAAGGTACGGCGCCGGCCGATGTCGTCGGTCACCTTGGCGAGCGTCTGGTGCGCCAAGCGCCGCAGGGCCTTAAGCGGTTCCGGCAGGTTCGATATATCGGCCTTTCCCGGAAGTCCCGCGTTTACGTGCTCGGCCACGAGCTTCCACAGCCGGCGCAAAAAACGGTTGGCGCCGGCCACGCCTTCATCGGACCATTCAAGCGTGTCCTCCGGCGGCGCGGCGAACATCATGAACAGGCGCGCGGTGTCGGCGCCGTACTGCTCGATCAGCGCCTGCGGGTCGACGCCGTTGTTTTTCGACTTCGACATGGTGCCGATACCGCCGGATTCCACCGGCTGGTCGTCGCTCATCAGCACCGCGCCGACACGGTTGCCCTTGTCGTCGAGCTTGACCTCGACTTCGGCGGGATTGAAATACTGGATGCGCCCGCTCGCCGGCTTGCGGAAGAAAATCTCGTTCAGCACCATGCCTTGCGTGAGCAGGCGCGCGAACGGTTCATCCCCCCTCACGAGGCCGGTATCGCGCATCACCTTCCACCAGAAGCGCGAATACAACAGGTGCAGGATCGCATGCTCGATGCCGCCGATATACTGGTCCACCGGCATCCAGTAGCCAGTCTCGCCGTCCACCATCGCGGAATCGCCGCGCTCGCTCGCGTAGCGCGCGTAGTACCAGGACGAATCCACGAACGTATCCATGGTGTCGGTCTCGCGCCGCGCTGGCTGGCCGCACTTGGGGCACTGGCAGTTCACGAAATCGGCGCGCTTGTTGAGCGGGTTGCCGCTACCGTCCGGCACGCAGTCCTCGGGCAACACCACCGGCAGGTCCTTGTCCGGCACCGGCACGTCGCCGCAGGCCTCGCAATGAATAATAGGTATCGGGCAGCCCCAGTAGCGCTGGCGCGACACGCCCCAGTCGCGCAGGCGCCACATCACTTGCTTGTCGCCCAGACCCTTCGCTTTCAGATCGGCAGCAATGGCGTCCACCGCTGCGTCGTAACCGAGACCATCGTACTTGCCGGAATTCACGCAGCGGCCGCGTTCCTTGTCCGCGTACCATTCGGTCCAGTTGTCGGTCGTGAACTGCTCGCCCTCGACCGCGATCACCTGCTTGATCGACAGGCCGTATTGCTTGGCAAAGTGGAAGTCGCGCTCGTCGTGTGCCGGCACGGCCATGACTGCGCCTTCGCCATAACCCATGAGTACGTAGTTACCGACCCACACCGGGATTGGTTCACCGGTGAGTGGATGCGTGACGCTGATGCCGGTTGGCATGCCCTTCTTTTCGATGGTGGCGATGTCGGCCTCCATCACCGAGCCGCGCTTGCACTCGTCGACGAAGGCCGCGAGCTTCGGATTGTTCTTCGCCGCGTGGGTCGCGAGCGGGTGCTCGGCGGCCACGGCGCAGAACGTAACACCCATAATCGTGTCGGCGCGAGTCGTAAATACCCATAACTTCTCGTCTCTGCCGTCGAGCTTGTACGGAAACGCGAAGCGCACGCCCACGCTCTTGCCGATCCAGTTGGCCTGCATGGTGCGCACGCGCTCGGGCCACTCGGGCAGCTTGTCGAGGTCGGCGAGCAGTTCCTCGGCGTACTTCGTGATCGCGAGGTAATACATCGGAATCTCGCGCTTCTCGACCAGCGCACCGGTGCGCCAGCCGCGCCCGTCGATCACCTGTTCGTTCGCGAGCACCGTCTGGTCCACCGGGTCCCAGTTCACGACACCGGTCTTTTTGTAGGCGATGCCTTTCTCCAGCATGCGCAGGAACAGCCACTGGTTCCACTTGTAGTATTCGGGCTTGCAGGTGGCGATCTCGCGTTCCCAGTCGATGGCGAAGCCCAGCGACTGGAGCTGCTTCTTCATGTAGGCGATGTTGTCGTAGGTCCACTTGGCCGGCGGCACGCCGTTTGCCATCGCCGCGTTCTCGGCCGGCAGGCCGAAGGCGTCCCAACCCATCGGTTGCAGCACGTTCTTGCCGTGCATGCGCATGAAGCGCGTGAGCACGTCGCCGATGGTGTAATTGCGCACGTGGCCCATGTGCAGCTTCCCGGAGGGGTACGGGAACATGGACAGGCAGTAGTACTTCTCCCGCCGCGGATCGGCCACCGCCTTGAAGGATCGGTGCTTTCCCCACCAAGCCCGGGCGTCTTGTTCTACTTTTTCAGGAAAATACTGCGGCTCCATGACGGGGCGGGAGATCAGGGAATTGATTATTTTAAGGAATGGCCGGTTGACGACCCGCGTTTTATAACACAAATACCCGTGCCCGGTTAACCCGATATCACTACCGCCGCGTTTACAGTCCACGGCGGGCTCAATGAGCAGTCACCTCGCCACCACACCCACAACCTGACGAGGAAAAAACAATGAAGTATGGAACCAACGCGCTGCGCGCAACCGTAGCAACCCTGATCATCGCCGGCGGCATCGGGATACTCGCACCAGCGCTGGCGGCCGATGAACCGGATGTCAATCGCGGCTACGTCACCGACGGCTATGGCAATCCGATCTCGGATGCTTCCGACAACTGTGTCGGCGATGCATCCCTGCCGGAGGGAACAACGCGGAAATGCAGTGGCGCGACGCCGGCGACACCGGTGGCGGAACCCAGGAAAGATGTTTCGGCCACGGAGGCCTGAGTAACGCGCTGGAAGGCGGGACAACCCGTCCGGGACGGCTACCCGGACGGGACTCGTTCCTGAATCAAGCAGAACCGACCGCCGCGTACGGCGACTACGTCAGTTTCTGGCCTTCGCGTCGTACGCCTTGATGACCTTGTCGGTCAGGTCGGGGCCGTCCTCAGCGTACAGCACCGGCTGCTCGTTCTTCTCGAGCACCAGCAATAGCTTCCCCTCTTTCGCCAACTCGCGGATCGCGGTGCGGATGTCGGTCAGGGCCTTGCGGGTGAATTCAGCTTCCTTCTCCCGCAGATCGCGCTGCGCCTCGGCGGCGAGCTGCTGATAGGCCTGGACCTTTTTCTCGAACTCGCGCTGCTTGGTCTTTTTCTGCGCATCGGTGAGCGTCAGCTGCTCTTTCTCCAGCGACTGCTGCAGCGTCTTGAGCTTCTGGCCCTCGCGGTTCACCTGCTCTTGTTTCTGCTTGATCATGCCCTCGATCTCGGCACGGGCGTGCTTGCCGGCGGCGCTCTCGCTGACGACGCGCTGCATGTCCACATAGCCGATGCGCTCGGCGGCGAACGCCGGTGCCGTCGCGAACGACATCACCAGCACGGCGGAAACGGCGGAAATAGTGATCTTGATCACGGACAACTCCTCGGGTCGTAGGGGGTCCGCGTGCCGCCGGTGACGGCACGCCGGAAGCTGACTTTTTATTCTATTTGGCCGTCCCTGTCCATCGTGGCGGACCAGTTGGCATCGCCCGGCAGCGGTGTGCCGGCGCGCAGCAACCGGGCGAAGTCGTCCGCCGAAACCGGACGGCTGAAGAGATAGCCCTGTGCCACCTGACAACCGTGGGCATGCAGATAGTCGAGCTGCCCCCGGGTTTCCACGCCTTCGGCGATGACGCCGATATCGAGACTTTTCGCCATGGTGATGATGGCGTTCACCAGCGCGGCATCGTTCGGGTCGGTGGTGATGTCGCGCACGAACGATTGGTCGATTTTCAGATGATTGATGGGGAAACGCTTGAGATACGACAGACTCGAATAGCCGGTGCCGAAGTCGTCCACCGACAGCGCGATGCCGCGCTCGCTCAAGTATCGCAGCGTCTCAATGCTGGTCTCGGGCTGCTGCATGATGGCGCCCTCGGTGATCTCGAGGTCGAGACATGCCGGGTCGGCGCCGGTCTCCTCCAGGATCCGAAATACCGTGGATGCGAAATCCGGCTGCTGAAACTGGCGCGGCGACAGGTTCACGGACACGCGCAGCCGGGTCAGACCGGCATCGCGCCAGGCGCGCGCCTGGGCGCAGGCACGGCGCAGCACCCACTCGCCGAGAGACACGATGATCCCGGTATCCTCGGCGAGCGGAATGAACTCGCCCGGCATGATGAGCCCGCGCCGATGGTGCTGCCAGCGCAGCAGTGCCTCGGCGCCGACGATCGCGCCGCTGTTGCAGTCTACGATCGGCTGGTAGGCGAGATACAGCTCGTCGAGCTCGATCGCGCGGCGCAGGGCGTTTTCAAGCGCGAGCCGCTCGGCGGCCTTGGCGGTCATGTCGGCGGAATAGAACTGGTAGGTGTTGCGCCCGGTCTCCTTGGCGCGGTACATGGCCACGTCGGCGTCGCGCAGCAGCGCCTGCGGCTCCTTGTCGTCGAGCGGGTAAAGCGTGATGCCGACACTTGCGGTGATGTACAGCTCGCGCCCGGCCACCCGGAATGGCAGGACAAAAACATCAAGCACCTTGCGCGCCACACGCGCGGCATCGTCCACGTGCGCCATGTCCGCGAGCACGATGGCGAACTCGTCGCCCGAGAGATGCGCCACGGTATCGCCCTTGCGCACGACCTCCAGCAGGCGTCCGGCCACGGCCCGGAGCAGTTCGTCGCCGGGGGCGTGGCCGAGGCTGTCGTTGACGTTCTTGAAACGGTCGAGATCGAGGAACAGCACGCCGACAAGGCGTTCGCGGCGATCGGCCTCGATCATGGCCTGTTGCAGGCGATCGTCGAGCAGTGAACGGTTGGGCAGGCCGGTCAGAACATCGTGATGGGCAAGATAACTCAGGCGCTCTTCCGCCTGCCTGCGTTCCGTGATGTCGCGCGAGATGCTGAGAAACAACGGTTTGCTGTTCTCCGCCACCAACGGCACGGCATGCGACTCGATCCAGCGGCGCTTCCCCCTGAGACCGACGATCTCAAATTCGAGAGAGTCGCGTTTGCCGTGCAGGACGTTCTCGGTGAAGCGCCGATAGGCGTCGCGGTGCTCCGGCGTCACCAGCGCCATCGCCGATTGGCCGACCACCTGGTCGCGACTGTCCGCCTCGATCATGGCCAGCCCCGAGGCATTCATATCCAGCACGCGACCTTCCGCATCGACCAGTTTCACGCACGCCGGCTCGGCGTCGAAGATGACGCGCAGGCGCGCCTCGCTCCGGCGCAGCGCCTCCTCGGCGCGCTTGCGCCGGATCACCTGTCCGAGCTGGGCCGCCGCGCCCGACACCACTTTCATCAGCCGCTCGTCCTCCGGTCGCGACTCGTGCACGAAGAAGTCGAGGATGGCCACGACCTCTTCGCCCGCCAGCACCGGGATGCCCATGCTGGCGCGCAGGTTGGCTTTCTCCGCCAGCGCGGCGCGAGGGAAGTTGTCATCCTTCGTCACGTCCGGGATCCAGACCGGCCGTCGCGACGCCCAGACCCGCCCGGGCAGCCCCTCGCCGCGTGCGAAACGGAAATCGTGACTGCTTAACGCGAATTCCTTCAAATCGGCCTCGCGCGAGTAGAACACCTGACCGCATTGGAGTTTCTCGTCCTGTTCGCACGGCAACCAGACCTCGCCGTAGATCCAGCCCGTGGCCGCACACACCTTGCGCAGCACCACCTCCAGCGCCGTATTCAGGTCGGGTGCCTCGCCCACGGCGATGGTGATGGACTGCAACAGGCGCAGCTCCTCTTCGGCGCGCCGGCGATCGGTGATGTCGGTGGCGATACCGACGACGCGCACGATGCGTCCGTCGGCATCGCGCACCGGGAATGCGCGATCCGATACCCAGCGAACGGAGCCGTCCGGCCGCACCACGCGGTATTCGTCGCAGTACTCGCCCTGCGCGATCTTCGGCAATGCCAGCAAAATGCGCTCGCGGTCCTCGGGATGAATGGCCTCTAACCACGACTGGGGGTTCAGATAAACGCTCTCACGGCCACGACCCCAGACTTCCTCGTAGGCCGGGCTCACGTAGTGGACCTGCCTCATGTCGGCGTCCGCTACCCAGAACACGTCCCGGATGTGCTCCGCGAGCTGGCGGAATTCCTCCTCGCTCTTGCGCAGCGCCGCCTCAGCCTGCTTCTGGAGGGTCATGTCGCGCCCGAAGCAAACGAACACTGGTGGCTGCTCTTCGGCGAAGAACTGGATCTGCAATTCGACGGGATAGGTGTCCCCGTCCTTGCGCCGGTGCACGGTTTCCAGTGTCAGCTTGTCCATGCGGCCTTCGCGCAACGACGCAAGCTGTACCGTGGCGTGCTCACGTGCGTATCCCGGCTTAAGCTCCAGGGGCGACATGCGAGCCAGCTCGTTCATGTCATAGCCGAGATTGCGGCGTGCACCCTCGTTGACGAGAATGAAACGCATCGTCCGGGCATCGGTGACGTATATCTCGTTGGAAGAATGCTCCAGAATGCGACCGAGGCGCGTGGCCATGCCCTCGGCGTGCTCGCGTTCGGCAATCTCGCGCTCGAGTCTTGTCGCAAGCCCGGCGCGCCGGCCCAGATGGCCGATGACGATCGCCATCGCCGGCGCGGCGAAGGCCCACATCAGGATGTAAATCAGATGCCGCTCGGTGTAACGAAACGGCGCGCCCGGGATGGCGTAGTAATGCGTGAGAAACAGCCAGGCGATGGCAGCGCTGAGCAGCCCCGCGCGCACCCCGGACGTGGCGGCGGTATAGGTGATGCAGAGCACCAGCACGGCGGGGGGCGCCGCCACCGGAACACCGTGCTGGTGTTCCAGCAACTCGATCAGCGCCGCTGTCGCCAGCGTGACCAGCGGTCCGAAAAGCCAGTGGGGCGCACTGAGCCAGGAGGTAACGGGTCTGGCCGTAACTGCTGTGGTCTTTGCATCCACTACTGGCAATCCCCCGGTTGTGGGGCACAACCGACATCAACCTGGGACAAGTACGTGCAGCATGCGTGCCAAGCTGCGAAATCAGCTTTGACATAGGTCAAGAAGGGTACGTATGTACCGAAACCGGATCGGCTTCGAATCCGGAGGAACGGCAAGCCCTACCGCGCGCGGCGGCGTTCGATAAAGACGAGAGATAAGGAGGCGCCGATGAATCCGAACAGGAGTACCAAAATCAGTCCATTGCCAAAGCGTATATAAGGTGTCGCGCCCTGTCGCGGCTCCACCGTCACCGGCAGCACAAAGACCTCGAACTGCGGCGAACGGGCCAGCACCTGGCCGCGGTGATCGATCGCCGCCGAGGGACCGGTGTTGGCGGCGCGCAGCATTGGCCGGCCGGTTTCGAGTGCACGCAGGCGCGCCATCTGCAGGCGCTGGTGCGGTGCGAACGAATCGCCGAACCAGGCGTCCTCGCTTACGTTCACGAGCAGCGTCGCGCCCGGAAGCTGGCGGATGACTTCCTCACCGAAAGCATCTTCATAACACACCGACACGCCGATCTTCTGGCCGGCAGCCGTGAGCAATGGCTGGTCCGGCGCACCCTGGCTGAAATCCGACATTGGAATTTGCAGCGAATCGAGCAACCGGCGGAATAGGCCCGGGAACGGCAGAAACTCTCCGAACGGCACCAGATGTTGCTTGCGGTAGCTGGCGACATCCGCGCCGAGAACGATCACGCTGTTGTAATACTCGCGCCCGCGACCCTCGACAGCGCCGATGAGAAATTCCGCGCCACGCGTCGCGCCTTCCTGCTGCAAGGCCGTGAGATAACGCGGATCGACCTCATCGAGCCGCGCGGGGATCGCGGCCTCCGGCCAGACGACGAGCCGCGCCTGCGGCGCCCGTGCGCTCAACGCGCGATAGCGTTCCAGAATCGGCTCGCGGTATACCGGTTGCCACTTGAGCGCGAGCGGCACATTGCCTTGCACCAGCGCCGCCTCGATGGGCGCGCCCACGGGTTCGGTCCACTCCACCCGGCCGGCGAGCCCGCCGCCGACAAAGATCGCGAGCAACGCCGGCAGGTAGCGGCGCAGAAATTTTTCCGGAGCGCGCCAGCTCCGTGCGAGCAAGCCGGCAACCAACGCGCACGCGAGACTCACGCCGTACACGCCGAGCCAGGAGGCATAGCCGACGGGCGCGACCTCCGACTGGCTGTAGCCGAGGTTGAGCCATGGAAAGCCGGTGAGGAACCAGCCGCGCCACCATTCGAACAGCGTCCACAGCGCCGGCAGCGTGAGTAACAGATGAAACGGCCGGACACGTTCAAATAAACGTGCTTGCAGCCAGCCGAGCAGCGCCGGATAAAGAGCGAGGCCGGCGACGAACAGAAACGTCGCCAGGCCCGCGAGTGGCACCGGCATATGCCCGTAGTTGTGCAGGCTCACGTACACCCACGAGACCCCGACGCCGAACATGCCGAGACCGAACAGGAAACCGCGCCATGCGGCGCGCGCGGCGGAGCCTTCGAGCCAGAGGAGAAACAGCACCGCCGGCGCAAGGTAGGCCAGTGGAAACAGGCCGAACGGGGCGAAGGCGAACGGCAGGACCGCGCCCGCCGCCAGCGCCGCCATGTCGGCGGCGCGCGCCGAACGCGGCGGGAAGCTACTTCGGAGTTTGCCGAGCAGGGCCGGCAACGGACGAAACTTTGAGCAGGTGGACGCGGCGGCTGTCGGCGCGCAGGATCTCGAAGCGCAGCCCGTCGAGCTCGATATGCTCTCCGCGCCGCGGTACGTGGCCGAGCTTGGCCATGACCAGGCCGCCGACGGTGTCGATCTCGCCGTGCGCGAGCGCGGTATCGAGACGCGCGTTGAAGTCGGCGAGCGGCGTGAGCGCCTTGACCACGTACTCCCCGCCCTCGCGCGGCACGATCAGGGTTTCCTCGTCGATGTCGTACTCGTCGGCGATGTCGCCGACGATCTGTTCGAGCACGTCCTCGATCGTGACCAGCCCGGCGACGCCGCCGTACTCGTCGACGACGATGGCCATGTGGTTGCGGTTGGCCTTGAAATCCTTGAGCAGCACGTTCAGACGCTTCGATTCCGGCACGAACACCGCCGGACGCAACCAGTCGTACAGGTTGAAGCGCGCGCGCTTTTTCTTGTCGAGCTGGAAGTAGCGCAGCAGGTCCTTCGCGAGCAGGACGCCGACGACTTTGTCCTTGTCGGCGTCGACCACGGGGAAGCGCGAGTGGCCGGACTCGATCACGGCCGCGAGATAGGTGTCGGGCGACTGGTTGCGGTCGACCACGTCCATCTGGCCGCGCGGCACCATGATGTCGCGCACCTTCATCTCCGACACCTGGAACACGCCCTCGAGCATGTCGAGCGAGTCGCGGTCGAGCAGGTCGCGACTCTGGGCGTCGCGCAGGATGTCGAGCAGCTCGGCGCGCGTGCCCGGCGCGCCGAGCAGCGCCTGGCTCAGGCGGTCGAGCAGCGAGCGCGGAACGGCGGTCTCCGCGCCAACGGGGCGGTCGTCCTCCTTACTCATGTTTCGGTCGGTGAGCGGCGGTGTCGTACGGGTTCGGGAAACCCAACGCGCGCAGGATGCGCGTCTCGCGACGTTCCATCACCGCGGCCTCCCTGTCGTTTTTGTGATCGTAGCCACGCAGGTGCATTATACCGTGCACCACCATGTGCGCCCAATGCGCGGTTTCCGCGATGCCGAGCGCGCGCGCCTCGCGCCGCACCACCGGGGCGCAAATGACAAGATCGCCGAGCGTGTCGCTTTTCGTGCCGGGGGGCGCTTCGAACGGGAACGACAAGACATTGGTGGCCCCGCGTTTGCCGCGATAACGCGCGTTCAGGGTTGCACTCTCCGCCGCGTTCACGATACGCACGCCCAGTGCCACGCGCTTGCGCCGCAATCCTTCGAGCGCCATGCGTGCAAAACGCCTGATCGCGGTTTCGCTCGGCAACCCACGGCGCACGGCCGCGACCTGCACGGAGAGCAGCAAACGCATCAGGATTTATCGGCGGGAGTGCCCGATGCCGCTCCCACCTGCTGTTCCGGCACCGGTTCCCGCCGTTGTCCTGTTTCCTTGAGGTCGTGCGCGGCGTAGGCCTGGACGATCTTCTGCACCAGCGCGTGGCGCACCACGTCCTGGGCGGTGAAGTGCGTGAAGGTGATGCCCTCCACGCCGTTTAATATTTCCATGGCTTGCTTGAGACCCGACACCTGCGTGCGCCGCAGGTCGGTCTGGGTGATGTCACCGGTGATGACCGCGGTGGTGCCGAAACCGATGCGCGTGAGGAACATCTTCATCTGCTCGGCGGTGGTGTTCTGGGCCTCGTCGAGGATGATGAACGACCCGTTCAGCGTGCGCCCGCGCATGTAGGCGAGCGGCGCGATTTCGATGATGTTGCGCTCGAGCAGGCGCGCGACCTTCTCGAAGCCGAGCATCTCGTGCAGTGCGTCGTACAGCGGCCGCAAATAGGGATCGATTTTCTGCTCCAGCGCGCCCGGCAGGAAGCCCAGGCGCTCACCGGCCTCGACTACCGGGCGCACGAGGATGATGCGCTGCACGCGGCTCGCCTCAAGCGCCTCCACGGCGCACGCGACCGCGAGATAGGTCTTGCCGGTGCCGGCCGGGCCGATGCCGAAGTTGATGTCGTGGGTGAGCACGTGGCGCACGTACTGGCGCTGGCGCGGGCCGCGCGGCTGCACCACGCGCTTGGGCGTGCGCAGCGTGGTCTCGCGGTCGGCCTCTTCCTCTTCCGGCAGGCGTAACGCGAACTGCTGCAACGCCAGGTGCACGCCCGCGAGCGTGAGCGTCTTGTGGTTGGCGGTGTCGGCGTACAGGTCCTTCAGCACCTGCGCGGCGTTCGCGCTCTCCTCGGCATTCCCGCGGATGCGGAAATGGTTGCCGCGGTTGGCGATCTCCACGTCGAGGTATTCCTCGATCTGCTTCAGATGCTCGTCGTGCGCCCCGCATAGCATGGCGAGCCGGCGATTATCGGCGGGCTGGAGACTGAATTCGAGGTGACGGCGTCGCGTGCCCAATTCGGGAAGGAGGGGAATGAAGATGTTTTAAGTAGACCGAAAACCGCCCGGCGAATCAAGCGCGCCGTGCAACCGGCGGAGAATAAAGGCGTGCGCGGAGAGAATTGGGCAGGGCCTCGGTGATCTCGACGTCGATGAACCGGCCGACAAGCGATTTATCGGCACTTTCAAAATTCACCACGCGGTTGTTCTCGGTGCGCCCGCACAACTGGTGCGCGTCGCGCGCCGCCGGGCCTTCGACCAGGATGCGCTGCACCGTGCCGACCATCTGGCGGCTGATGCTGGCGGCGTGGGCATGATTGAGCTGTTGCAGGCGTTGCAGCCGCGTGAGCTTCACGTCCTCGGGCGTGTCGTCCGGGTACTCCGCCGCCGGCGTGCCGGGCCGGGCGCTGTAAATGAAACTGAACGAGCTGTCGAAGCGCAACTCCTCGATGAGCCGCATCGTGTCCTCGAAATCCCTCTCGGTTTCTCCCGGGAAGCCGACGATGAAGTCGGTAGTGAGCGAGATGTCCGGACGCACTTCGCGCAGCCGGCGGATCTTGGCCTGGTATTCGAGGACGGTGTGGCCGCGTTTCATGAGCGCGAGGATACGGTCTGAGCCGCTTTGCACCGGCAGGTGCAGGTGGCCGGCGAGCTTGTCCACCTCGGCGAAGGCGGCGACCAGGCGGTCGTCGAACACCTGCGGGTGCGAGGTCATGAAACGGATACGCCCCAGTCCGTCGATTTCGGCGAGATAGCGGATGAGGAGCGCGAGGTCGGCGGTCGTGCCGTCGTGCCGCGGCCCGCGATAGGCGTTGACGTTCTGGCCAAGCAGGATCACCTCGCGCACGCCCTGTTCCGCCATGTGCACGACCTCGGCGAGGACGTCGTCGAACGGACGCGAGAATTCCTCGCCGCGGGTGAATGGCACGACGCAGTAGGTGCAGTACTTGCTGCAGCCTTCCATGATCGAGACGAAGGCGCGTACGCCCTCGACGCGCGGCGCCGGCAGGCGGTCGAACTTCTCGATCTCGGGGAACGACACGTCGATGGCGGGCTTATGTGTCGCGAGCGCCTGGTCGAGCAGCTGCGGCAGGCGCTGCAGCGTCTGCGGACCGAACACCAGGTCCACGAACGGCGCGCGCTTCACCAACGCCGCGCCCTCCTGCGAGGCCACGCAGCCGCCGACACCGATGACGAGACCGGGTTTGGCCTGTTTGAGCGGTCGCCAGAAACCGAGCTGGGTGAACACCTTCTCCTGCGCCTTCTCGCGGATCGAACAGGTGTTGAGCAGCAGCACGTCGGCCTCGAGCTCGTTGCGGGTCAGCTCCAGGCCGTGCGAGGCCGCGAGCACGTCCGCCATGCGGGCGGAGTCGTACTCGTTCATCTGGCAACCGTAGGTCTTGATGAAAAGCTTGCGGGACATAGGTGGTTATTTTACCGGAAACCGCAACACGCGATCGTTTTGTGTCGCCTCCGGCGACGTTAAACAGCTACTTGCGGGGTTGCTCCGCCCCCGCGCCCCCGGGTGACTTTCGTTTCGGCGAAAGTGGCCAAAGCCATTTGGCCCCGAATGACGCGACCTCTCCCTGCGCTGCGCGCCTTTGCCTTGCGGTCGTCCGACGGTGCATCCCTGCACCGGCGGCCGACGCGCGGGGTCCTTGCCCGCGCCCCTTCGGGCTTGCGGGCAAAGGCTTTCTCGCTTGG
>SCRL01000037.1 GCA_004298065.1 Gammaproteobacteria bacterium
CGCGACGCCGCCTGGGGCGAGGTCGCGCGGCGCATGGCGCACGAGATCAAGAACCCGCTCACGCCGATCCAGCTCTCGGCCGAGCGCATCCGCCACAAGTTTTTGAAGCGCGTGCCGGAGGAGGAGCGCGAAACGCTCGACCGCGCCACGCGCACCATCGTCGAGCAGGTAGAGGCGCTCAAGTCGCTGGTGAACGCGTTCTCCGACCTCGCGCGCGGCGGCATGCGCAGCGGACCGGTGAAGTTGAACGAGCTGATCCGCGACGTGGTCGAGCTCTACCGCAGCGAGGCGGTAGTCGAGGAAGTGGCGGCGCGCGCGAAGAAACCCAAGGGCGAGGTGGTACCGCTGCGCGGCACCGAGGCCAAGGGCAAGCCGCTCACGCTGGCGCTCGAGCTCGAGCCGCGCCTGCCGGTGATCACCGCCGATGCCGGGCGCCTGCGCCAGGTGCTGCACAATTTGCTGCTCAACGCGCGCGACGCGCTCGCCGGCCGCCCGCGCCCGCGCCCGCGGGTGCGCCTGCACACGCACGCGCTCACGGAAAAGGACGCGCACTTCATCGAGTTCCGCATCGAGGACAACGGCCCGGGTTTCCCCGAGGCCATGCTCGGACGGCTGTTCGAGCCGTACGTGACCACCAAGGACAAGGGCACCGGCCTCGGGCTCGCCGTGGTCAAGCGCATCGTCGAGGAGCACGGCGGCAGCATCAGCGCCGGCAACTTGCCCGACGGCGGCGCCGGCGTCACCATCCGCCTGCCGGTGGCGCAGGCGGGCAGCCAGCCGGCCCCGGCCCCCGCGGAGGCGCGTAAATGAATCCCGGCTACATCCTCGTCGTCGACGACGAGCCCGACATCCGGCGCACGGTCGCCGAGGTGCTCGAAGACGAACACTACAAAGTGGTGACGGCGGAGAACGCCGAGGCCGCGCGCGACGCCTTCAAGAAGCAGCGTCCCGATCTCGTACTGCTCGACATCTGGATGCCGGATACCGACGGCATCACGCTGCTCAAGGAGTGGTCGAAGAACGGCGCGCCCGAAACGCCGGTGGTGATGATGTCCGGCCACGGCACGGTCGAGACCGCGGTCGAGGCCACGCGCCTCGGCGCCTACGACTTCATCGAGAAACCGGTGTCCATGGGCAAGCTGCTCGTGACCGTCGAGCGCGCGCTCGAAGCCGGCAAGCTCAAACGCGAGAACGTCCAGCTCCGGCGCGAGGCCGAGCCCGCCGGCTTTCTCGTCGGCAAAAGCAAGGCGATGGCGAAGCTGCGCGAAGACATCGGACGCGTGGCCGCGACCGACACCTGGGTGCTCATCAGTGGCGAGTCCGGCAGCGGCAAGGCCGGGGCGGCGCGCTACCTGCACGACCGCAGCCCGCGGCGCGGCGGGCCGCTGGTCGAGGTGAGCCTCGCGGCGATCCCGGCGCAGAACGTGGCGCTGCAGCTCTTCGGCAGCGAGGCCGGCGGGCGCAGCGTCTCCGGCAAGCTCGAACAGGCCAACGGCGGCACGCTGGTGCTGCACGAGCTCGCCGATCTCGATCCCGCGGTCCAGGCGCAGCTCAACAACGTGCTCGCGGAGAAAGAGCTGCGGCGCCTGAGCGGCAGCGACCTGATCGCGCTCGACGTGCGCGTGATCACGCTGACCACGCAGGACCTGAAACAGGCCGTGGCCGAGGGCCGGCTGCGCGAGGACCTCTACTACCGTCTGAATGTCGTGCCGCTCACGATCCCGGCGCTGCACGCGCACCGCGAGGACGTGCCCGAGCTGGTGAATTTCTACCGCGACTGGCTCGTGGACCACGAGAGCCTGCCCTACCGCCGCTTCTCCACCAGCGCGCTCAACGCGCTGCGCAACTATCCCTGGCCGGGAAACATCCGCGAACTGCGCAATCTGGTACAGCGGCTGCTGATCATGAACCGTGGCGAGGAAATCAGCGAAACCGAAGTCGAACAGGCGCTCGGTGCCGCCCCGGCGGTCGGCCCCGGCGGCGCACCGGCGCTCTTTAACCTGCCGCTACGCGACGCGCGCGACCACTTCGAGAAGGAATATCTCGAGTACCACCTGCAACGCAGCGGCGGCAACGTCGCCGAACTGGCGCGGCTCTCGGGCATGGAGCGCACGCATCTTTACCGCAAGCTCAAGCAGCTCGGCATCAATCCGCGGTTGCTTAAGGAATAAGCAGATTAAAAAGTAAGCATGGCCATCGTCGACAGCCTCGAAGCCATGCTCACCCGCGGCCAGGACTCGGCGCTGCTGCGCTACGGCCTCGGTGGCGAATATCTCAATCTCAAGCAGTACGACAAAGCGATCGAGCACCTGCGCCAGGCGGTGACGCTGGACGCGAAGTATTCCGCCGCGTGGAAACTGCTGGGCAAGGCGCTCGCCGACGCCGGCCACGCGGACCAAGCCATCAAGGCCTACGAAGACGGGATTCGCGTGGCGGAGGAGAAAGGCGACAAACAAGCGGTCAAGGAAATGCAGGTGTTTCTGAAGCGGCTCCGGAAATAACGGCTATTTGTAGAAATTCCCCTCCCCCTCCGGCCGGGTTTTGAAGCGTTTGTGCATCCAGAAGTACTGCGCGGGGTACTTGCGCACGGCCTTTTCAATCGCGGCGTTGATGTGCGTCGCATCGGTGAGCGCATTCCCGCTCGGGAAACCCTTGAGCGGCGGCTGGAACTCCACCTCATAACCACGCCCGAACGGCAGCTGACGCGCGACGCAGACGATCACCGTGGCGTCGGTCATCTGTGCCAGGCGCGCGGGCGCAGTGAAGGTCGCCGCGAGAATGCCGAAGAACGGTGCGAATACGGAATGACGCCGGCCGGCATCCTGATCCGGCAGGTAATAAAGTGGCGCGCCCGCCTTTACCGCGCGCACGAGCGAGGTGAACGGCCGGTTGTGCTCGATGAGCTTGAGCCCGAAGCGCCCGCGTGCGCGTTCCATTACCACGCGCATCGGCAAACTGTCCGGGTGGCGGAACACGGTCACCATCGGCCGCTCGAGCGAGAGGCGGATACCGGCGATTTCGAGCCCGAGGAAATGCGGCGTGAGCAGGATGACATTCTCGCCGCGCGCGAGCGCGCGGTCGTAGTGCTCGCGATGGCGAAAACGCACCAGCCGCTCGATGCGCCGGCGCGATGCCCACCACGCCACGCCCAAATCGAACAGCGTCTGGCCGAAAGCGCGGAACTGGCGGCGCACAAGGCGCTCGCGCTCGCACGCCGGCAATTGCGGGAAACAGCGAGCGAGATTGCGGCGCACGACGCGCCGGCGGCCGGTGTGCAGGACATAAAGCAGCGTGCCGACGGTGACGCCCAGCAGCCAGATCGCCGGCAGCGGCAGCCAGCTGACGAGTCGCATCAGCCCGAAGCCGAACCAGGCCGGCCAGTAGCGCGGGTGTGCGAGCGCCGCGAGCGACGTGTCAGTAGGGAGCGGGCGCGCCATGCGGGCGGGTCTTGAAGAGCTTGAAGGTCCACATGTACTGCTCGGGATGCGTGCGGATACCGTCTTCGAGCGCGCGGTTCATGCACGCCGCGTCGTCCTGTTTGTCCCCGCGCGGATAGTTGGCGAGCGGGGGTTTCAGCATGATCTCGTAGCCGCGCCCGCGCGGCAGCAGGCGCACGAAACAGGGAATGACCGCGGCGTCGGTCAGTTCGGCCAGGCGCCCGAGCGTGGTCAGCGTCGCCGTCGGCACGCCGAAGAACGGCGCGAACACCGAATGGCGCGGGCCGAAGTCCTCGTCCGGCAGGTAATAAAACGCGAGCCCTTCCTTCAGGGTGCGTACCACCGGTCGCAACCCCTGGGTGCGCGCGAGGAGCTTCAACCCGAAGCGCATGCGGCCTTTGTTGAGCAGCCAATTCACTACCGCGTTACGTTGCAGCTTCATCATCGAGAACTCGGCGTGCTCGCGCGCGAGCACGCTCGCCGCGAAGTTCATGCCGAGGAAATGCGGCGCGAGCAGGATCACGTTCCGGCCACGCTGGCGCGCGGCGCGCAGGTGCTCGAGGCCACGGATGTGCGTGGCACGGCGGATGCGCCGCAACGAAGCCCAGGCGAGAAACCCGGTGTCCAGATAACTTTGGCCCTTCACCATGAAATGCCGGCGCAGCAGGTCGGCGCGCTCGGCGTCGGATTTGTCCGGGAAGCATAATTTCAGATTCACGCGCGCGATGTGGCGGCGCTTGGCGTTGAGCGCGTAGATCAATAGTCCGAGGGTCGCCCCGAGCAGGCGCGAGGCACGCAGCGGCAGCAACGCGCTCAGGCGCAGGAACAGCAATAACAGCCAGCTCGGCCACCAGCGCGGCGCGAACGTATTCCGCCCGAGCTTGAGTCGGTAGAAGGCCGTGCCGGAGTCGGTTCGGGGGGCGTCGGTTTTTGTCGGGTGCACACGCATTCAGGCGCGGTGCCTTTCGGAAAGCTCACCTAGTATAGCCAGGCTTGGAGCCAAACCGGCACTGCGCTAGGCTTCGCCGATGCTCACCACCACCCAGGTCGTGCGCTTCCCGATCCTGCTCGCCGCCGTCGCCTGGTTGCTCGCCGCCGCGGGCTGGGGGCTCCAGCTCACGCCGCGGTTGGAGCACCCGCTGCTCGATGCCAACCTGCGCAGTCTCGCCGCGCGCCTGCCGCCCGACCCCGGCGTCGTGCTGCTCGACATCGACGAGCCGACGCTCGCGGCCATGGCCCCCGCCTGGGGGCGCTATCCGTGGTCACGCGCGGTCTATGGCAGCCTTCTCGAAGGCCTCGCGCGCCAGAACCCGCGCGCGATCATGTTCGACATCCTGTTCACCGACCCGCAAAAGGAACACGCGCAGGACGATCTCTACTTCATCGAGGTCGCATCCAAGCTGCCCAACGTGTACTTCTCGATGGTGCGTCTGCCCGCCTCGGTGGACGAACAGGGCATCCTGCTCAAACAGGTAAAAGGTGTGTCGCCGACGTCGGCGGCGAAGCCCGAGACGCGCGCGGCGTTGCTGCTGCCGCTGCCGGGACTGGCCGACACCGGACGCGTCGGCGCCATCAATGTATTCACCGACGCCGACGGCGTGATCCGCCGCTACCCGCTGTATCACGACCTGTACGGCTGGCGCCTGCCGGCGCTGCCGGCGCGCATCGCGCGCGACCTCGGCTACGCCGTGCCGGAAGAAAAGGAACAGATGCTGGTGTGGCACGGCCCGGCGCGCAGCTATAAAACGATCTCGCTGCATGAGGTGCTGACTGATCTCGAACGCTCAACGCCACAGCGCCCGGCCGATGAGTTCCGTGACAAGATCATCGTCATCGGCACCACCGCACCCGGGCTGCACGACATCAAGCTCACGCCCATGGGCGCGGACTTCCCCGGTCCCGAGGTGCTCGCGACCGCCATCGACAATCTGAAAAACGGCGAGCGCTTGTACGTGGTGCCCGCCTGGACCATGCTCGCCGCGGCGACGCTCGCGCTCGCGCTGCTCGCCGCGGCGTTCGCGCGCAACGTCAGCCCCGCGCGTTCCGGCGCCTGGCTGCTCGGCGCTACCCTCCTGCTAGTTGCCGGCGGTTGGGTCGCGGTCGTATACGGACGCACCGCGTTGCCGGTGACGGGCGTGATTACCTTCAGCTGGCTTTACTTCATCCCGGCGGCGGTGCGTTCCTATTGGATCGAACGCCAACAGCGCCAGCGCGTGACGCAACTTTTCTCGCGCTTTCTCGACCCGCGCGTAGTCACGGGGCTGGTGGAAAAAGGCGAGACCGACGCGAGCCTCACCGGCCAGAAGCGCGAGATCACGGTGCTGTTTTCCGACATCCGCGGCTTCACCACGCTCTCGGAGCAAAAGACCCCGCAGCAAATCGTCGACCTGCTCAACCAGTATTTCAGCCGGCAGGTCGAGGTGATCTTTCGCCACGGCGGCACGCTGGACAAATACATCGGCGATGCCATCATGGCGTTCTGGGGCGCGCCCACGAACCAGCCGGACCACGCGCGCCGGGCGCTCGCGGCGGCGCGCGACATGGAGCAAACGCTGCTCAAATTCCGCGAGGAATTAGGCCCGGACGGCGAGCACTTCGATGTCGGCATCGGCATCAACTCCGGCGAGGCCGTGGTCGGTTTCATCGGTTCGCCCGAACACCGCCAGGACTATACTGTCATCGGCGACACCGTGAACACCGCGAGCCGTATCGAGGGCGCCACCAAGGGCCGCGCGCGTATTCTCGTCTCGGAGGCCGCGCGCAACGCCGTCGGCCCCGGGATCGAGTACAAGGATCACGGGCTTGCCAAACTCAAGGGCAAAGGAGAAGAGGTCCATCTCTATGAACCGCTCTGGGATAAATCGACGCTTTAAGATTTTGGTCGCGACTGTCGGCGCCCTGTTGTTTGCCGTCGCATATGCCGCGAGCGAGGTCGGCAGCACGCGCGTGGACGTCAACGTGCTGTCGGCACCGAAGACCGATGCCAAGACCGTCGGCCAGCTCTCCGCCAACACGCGCGTGGACATCGCCGAACGCCGCGGCGCCTGGATGCGGGTGAAGGCGAACGGCACCACGGGCTGGGTGCGGCTGCACCAGGTGCGCCTCGGCACCGGCCCCGAGAAGACCTCGAGCCAGGGCATGAAGATGCTCTGGACCGCCGGCCAAACCGGGCGCTCGGGCGCCACCGGCATCGTCGCCACCACCGGCGTGCGCGGTCTGAGCGCCGAGGACCTGAAAACCGCGCAACCGAATCCGCAGCAGGTGCAGGCGCTGGAGAAATACCGTGCGAACGACGCCAGCGCGCGCGAGCAGGCGCGCGCCGCCGGTCTGCGCGAGCGCCAGATTGCGCTGCTGCCGAAGGAGCAATAACCATGCGTGCGAACAAACTCGTCGCGGGCACCCTTCTCCTGGCCGCGCTTGCGCCGTGGCCGGCGCAGGCGTTCGACCTCAATCTTGACCTCAACAAGCTGCGTGATGTGGTCACGCAGCAGCTGAAGCCGATGTCCGAGAAGGACGAGATCCAGCTCGGGCGCGGCATCGCCGCCAACCTGCTCGGGGCCGCGCCGCTGGTGCCGGATGCGCAGCTACAGGCGTACGTGAACCGTCTCGGCAAGTGGCTCGCGATGCACACCGACCGCCCGGCCCTGCCGTGGCATTTCGGCGTGCTCGATACCGAGAGCGTGAACGCCTTCGCCACCCCGGGCGGTTACGTGTTCATCACCCGCGGCCTGCTGCTGCAGATGCGCGACGAGGCCGAACTCGCCGGCGTGCTGGCGCACGAGATCAGCCACGTGGTGGAAAAACACGCGCTCGAAACCATGAAAAAGGGCGCGTTTCTCGAATTCGCCGGCGATACCCTGAGCCAGGCGCTGCGCAGCGAGGGCAGCGCCGAATTTTCGAAGATCGTCAGCGCCGGTACAGAGGTCTTCGCGCGCGGCCTGGACAAGCAGGATGAATTCGCCGCCGATCGCATGGGGGTGGTGATCGCGGCACGCGCGGGTTACGACGCCTACGGCTTACCCGGCACCCTGCAGACACTCGCGGCCATCAATCCCAAGGACGACGCCGTGGCGCTTATGTTCAAGACCCATCCGGACCCGGCTGAGCGCTTGGAGCTTCTACTTACCGCCATGGAAGGAAAGCTGGAACAGTACGGCGACCAGCCCAAAGTAGCCGATCGCTTCGCCAGTGTTATGAAGTCTCACATGGCGAGATATCAGCCTAAAAAGAAGTAATTAACCCACTATTATTATGTTTCAGTAGTATATAAATACAATATTTCCCACTTATTTCATATTTACACTAAATAATCCAAATAATTATTTAAGTGGGTTTTTGTTTTCAGATACTTGGATATTTCCAGACATGAGTGGGCGCATAGTACTCAATAGATTGTCAAACAACAGGTTATTTTCCTTTTCCTGAGCAGCCAACAGCATTTTTATGTGCTGGCGCTTGGTTGGCATGCGGAAGCAAGCCGGGCAGTTATCTCGAATCACGGGCAACTCCTCGCGGGCTGCAAAATCAGCGGTCTGGCGCTCGCGCACATACACCAACGGCCGGATGACGCGCAGGTCGCCGGCGTCGTTCACGTAGTGCGCCTTCATCGTGCGCAGCCGGCCGTTGTAAAACGCGCTCATGAGAAACGACTCCGCCAGATCGTCCAGGTGCTGCGCCAGCACCAGCACGTTGTAGCCCTCGCGCCGCGCCGTATCGTAAAGAATGCCGCGGCGCATGCGCGCGCAATAGGCGCAGAATGAATCGCTTTTCATGGTCGTGAGCGCGCGCCCGACGATGTCCTGGCGGCGGTAGAAATGGGACAGCCCGAGGGCGGGCACGTAGTCCTGAAGGAAGGCGGGATCGAAGCCCTCGATGCACGGGTCCACGGTCGCGGTGCCAAGCTCGAACTTCACCGGCGATTTGTCCCTGAGGTGCAGCAGCACGTGCAGCAGGCTCAAGGAGTCTTTGCCCCCGGAGAGCCCGAGCAGCAGCCGGTCGCCCGGGCGGATCATCTGGAAATCGGCGATCGCCTGGCCGGCGAGACGGACGAGCGGGCGAGGGGGTTTTACAGCGGTGGGCATCGGGCAAATACTACACTGTCGTACCGGGAGCGGGTGCAAAACGCCGTTCTTCCTTGCTAGACTTCGCCCCCCGGTTCGCCGGTGTACGATCATATTTTGGAGCGGCTATGACTGACAGCTTCCTGTTCACCTCGGAGTCGGTGTCCGAGGGCCATCCCGACAAGGTCTGCGACCAGATTTCGGACGCGGTGCTGGACGCCATTCTGGCCCAGGACACGCGCGGGCGCGTGGCCTGCGAGACGCTGGTGAAGAACAACCTGATCGTGCTCGCCGGCGAGATCACCACCAAGGCCAATATCGATTTCGACAAGGTTGCGCGCGAGGTCGTGCGCTACATCGGCTACACCGACGAAATGGGTTTCGGCCCGGATTCCTGCACGGTGCTGACCGCCATCGGCCGCCAGTCGCCGGACATCGCCCAGGGCGTGGACGAAGGCAAGGGCCTCGACCTCGAACAGGGCGCGGGCGACCAGGGATTGATGTTCGGCTACGCCACAAACGAAACCGACGTGCTCATGCCGATGCCGATCACGCTCGCGCACCGGCTGGTGAAGCGCCAGTCGGAAGTGCGCAAGAACGGCAAGCTCACGTGGCTGCGTCCGGATGCCAAGTCGCAGGTCACAGTGAAGTACGTCGGCGGCAAGCCCGCCGGCATCGACGCCGTGGTGCTCTCGACCCAGCACGCGCCGGGCGTGAAGTACGAGACGCTCAAGGAAGCGGTGATCGAGGAAGTCGTGAAACCGGTGCTGCCCAAAGAGTGGCTCGGCAAGGACACGAAATATTTCATCAACCCGACGGGCTCGTTCGAGATCGGCGGCCCGGTGGGTGACGCCGGCCTGACCGGCCGCAAGATTATTGTCGACACCTACGGCGGCATGGCGCGCCACGGCGGCGGCGCGTTCTCCGGCAAGGACCCGTCCAAGGTGGATCGCTCGGCGGCCTACGCCGGACGCTACGTCGCCAAGAACGTCGTGGCGGCGGGGCTCGCGGACCGCTGCGAGATCCAGATCGCCTACGCTATCGGCATCGCCCAGCCGGTGTCGGTGCACGTGGACACCTTCGGCACCGGCAAGCTGCCGGATGCGAAGATCGCCGAGCTGGTGAAGACGCACTTCGACCTGCGCCCCAAGGGCATCGTGCAGATGCTCGACCTGCTGAAGCCCGTGTACCAGGCGACCGCGGCCTACGGCCATTTCGGCCGCACCGAGGCGGGCTTCACCTGGGAACGCACCGACAAGGCCGAGGCGCTGCGTAGCGCCGCCGGCATCAAGACACGGAGCGCCGCCAGCGCGTAGAATTTCCTGACAGCCGCACCCGCGGCCGCGGACCCCGAGGAGCGTTGCAACAGGACTTCCTGCCAGGCTCGGGA
>SCRL01000001.1 GCA_004298065.1 Gammaproteobacteria bacterium
CATTCGTAACCCGGCCGCCCCTGGCGGCCGCACTGATATATAGGGAGCCCTCCATGTCGCAAGTCAGCACCGCGCCGTCGGCCACCGACAGCGCCCTCCGTTTCACCCCCGCGGCGTCGAACATGTTCGCCGAGATCATGAAGCAGGCCGAGAACGGCATTCTCGGTATCCGCATCTACGTCGCCGGCGGCGGTTGCAGTGGCCCCGGCTTCGGCATGACCTATGCCGATGCCTTTGAGGCCGACGACCGCGTGATCGACGGCGAAGGCTTCAAGCTCGCGGTCGATGCCATGGCGCTTTCGCACCTCCAGGGCGCCGAGATCGACTTCGCCGACGGCGCGTTCATTTTCAATTCGCCGCACAAGCGCAGCGGCGGCGGTTGCGGAGGCGGCGGCTGTGGCGGAGGCAGTTGCGGCAGTCGCTGAGCGCACGGGTGTCGCATATCCGCGGCACCCGAAAACAGCGTGTAAATTCGTCAACGGCGCAGCCTTTCCGGGCTGCGCCGTTTTTTTTCCGTTGATCGGCCGCCGGGGTGCCGACGGCGGCTTTAGCGTCTATAACTAACCTAATGTAAGGACCACTATAGAGGCCGCCAGCGTGGAAGGGGGCGCTTTATCGTTCGCCAACGCTCTGGAAAAGGCCCGACAACATGCCCAACCCCGCGCCCGGAACGCGGTTTCGCAACTCGAAGCACCTCATCATCGCGGGGTTCCTGGTGATGCTCGCGCTGCTGGCGGCGATCACGCTCGTCGGCATCCTCCACATGGCCGCGATCAATGCGCGCATGGACCGCATCGTCAGCCGGCATGACCTGAAGATCGACCTGCTGCACTCCATGCGTAATATCGTGCGCGAGCGTTCCATGAGCATGTACCTCATGTACATCGCGGACGACCCGTTCCTGCGCAACGACGAGTTCCTGCGCTTCAACGGCATGGTGGACGAGTTCATTCGGCTGCGTGGCCAGTACGAGGACGCCGACAGCTGCGGCAAGGTAGTCAGTGACGCCGAGCCGCGCTGTTTCCAGGCGCTGGATCGTTATCGGCAGATGCTGGCGCTGATCCGCGAGAGCCAGCCGTTGCAGGCGGATCTCGTCGATCGCCTGTTGCACGATCGGAAAGACGCCGTGCAAGACGCGATCATGGAGCGCGACCTGCCGCTGGAGAGAAAAATCCTGGCGCTGTTCGACGAGATGATCGAGTCCGAGCGCGCCGAGGCGAACGAGGCCCAGTGGGAGGCGCTGGACGCCTATCGTCAGGCGCTGGCCATCATGGTCCTGCTCGGTGGTTTTGCCGTGTTGCTCGGGGCCATGACGGCACGCTACGTGGTCGTGCGCACGCGCCGGATCGAGAGCGACCTGTTCCAGGAGAAGGAACGCGCCGAGGTCACGCTGCATTCCGTGGGCGACGCGGTGATCACGGCGGACGCGGCTGGCGGCGTGCTTTACCTGAACCCGATCGCCGAGCAGCTTACGGGCTGGCGCACCGCCGAGGCGCACGGCCGCCCGCTGGGCGAGATATACCGGCTGGTGGACGAGCAGACGCGCCAGCCGCGGGACATCCCGGTCCGGGGCGCGCCGCCCGAAGGGCGCATCGCCATGGCGCGTGGCGCGGTGCTGCTCGGCCGCGACGCACGCGAATACGCCGTGGAGGATTCGGCCTCGCCGATTCGCGATACCGCCGGCCGCGTCACCGGCACGGTGCTGGTGTTTCGCGACGTGACGCCGGCGCGACGCATGGAGAAGCAGCTCACGTGGCAGGCGACGCGCGATCCGCTCACGGGCCTCATCAACCGGCGCGAGTTCGAGCTGTTGCTGGAGCGCCTGCTTGCCGACAGTCGCGCCACGCGCCGTTCGCACGCGCTGCTCTACCTCGACCTGGACCAGTTCAAGGTGGTGAACGACACCTGCGGGCACGTGGCCGGCGACGAGTTGCTCCGGCGGCTCACGGCGGTCATGCAGCCGCTCGTCCGCGGGAGCGACACGCTCGCGCGCCTCGGCGGCGACGAGTTCGGCGTGCTGCTCGAGGGTTGCCTGTTGCCGCAGGCGGAGCGCATCGCGCACAAGCTGCGCGAGGCGGTGCAGGACTTTCGCTTCCAGTGGGAAGGGAAGGTGTTCCGCGTGGGTTCCTCCATCGGCGTTGTCGGCATCGATGCCGACAACGGCAGCCCGTCCGGCGTGCTGAGCGCGGCGGATGCCGCGTGCTACGTCGCCAAGGACAAGGGCCGCAACCGCGTGTGGGTGCACCAGTCCGACGACCGCGAGGTGTTGGCGCGCCAGGGCGAGATGCAGTGGGTGGGACGCGTGACCCAGGCGTTCGAGGACAATCGCTACCGGCTCTACGTGCAACACGCCCGTCCGCTGTCATCGGCCGCCGGCAACGAAGTCTACAGCGAGGTGCTGGTGCGCATGCTCGACGAACAGGGCCGGCTGATTCTGCCCATGGCCTTCATCCCGGCGGCCGAGCGTTACGGGCTTATGGCCGACATCGACCGCTGGGTGATCCGGCACGCCCTCGGGTGGCTCGCGCGCCAGAGTGGCAACCGATGCCTCGCGATCAACCTCTCCAGTCAGTCCATGGGCAACGAGCAATTCCTCGACTATGTTGTGGACCAGTTCGCCGTGACGCGCGCCGACCCGCGCCGTGTGTGCTTCGAGGTTACTGAGACCGCGGCCATCGCCAACTGGGCCCGCACCACCCAGATCGTGACAGCGCTCAAGGCCCGGGGCTGCCGTTTCGCACTCGACGATTTCGGCAGTGGCATGTCCTCGTTCGGCTACCTCAAGAGCCTGCCGGTGGATTTTCTCAAGATCGACGGCGCGTTCGTGCGCGACATGCTCGACGACCGCGTGGACGCGGCCATGGTCGAGACCATCAACCGCCTGGGCCACGTGATGAACATCAAGACCATCGCCGAGTTCGTGGAAAACGAGCGCATCCTGGCGCGCGTGCAGGAGTTCGGCGTTGACTACGCGCAGGGCTTTGGTATCCACACGCCGGAGGCGCTTGATGCAGCGCCGATGCAGGCGGCGACAGGCTAGCGCGTTCCGAGCGTCGCGAGCGCAAGCGCCGCGATCGCGGCGGTTTCGATGCGCAGGATTCCCGATCCCAGGCTGAAGGGGCACGCGCCGGCGGCGATGACTTCCTGCACCTCTTCGTCCGTGAACCCGCCTTCAGGGCCGATCAGCAATGTCAGCATATTCGCGTTGGCCGCGGCCGACAGCGGCACGGCGCCGGCGGCGGGATGCGCGATCCACAGGTTTCCGGGCGCGCTCGCCCGGGCAAGTTCCCGCGGCGTCAGCGGCGCGTCTAACTCGGGCAGATAAAATCGCCGGCTCTGCTTGCAGGCTTCGAGACAGATGCGCCGCAGCCGGTCGAGCGTATTCGGGTTCGGCTTTACGACGCCGCGCGCGCACAGGAGCGGCGTGAAGCGTACCATGCCCAATTGTGTTGCCATGTCGAGCAGCACCGCTGCACGGTCGCCCTTGGGCAGGGCGCAGGCGAGGTGTACCGCCGGGCGTGGCGCCGGTATGCGCCGACGATCCGTCAATTTCGCTTCGAGCGTCTTGCGCCGCCGGTCGACGGCGGTCACCACCGCGCGCGCCGCCGTGCCGCGGCCGTCGAACAGGCCGATGTCGTCGTGCAGCTGCAGCCGGCGCGCACCGAGCGCGTGGCCGGCCTCGTCGCCCGTCAGCACGGCGCGGCTACCCACCACATCCGGCAGGTCGGGGCAGTAAAACAGCGGCGGGAACGATTCAGCGGGTGTATCGGTCACAGGCGACGAAGGCGTCATCATCGCGCTAGGATACCACGCGCGCCAATCGCGCTCCCGCGCGGCGCTGGACTAGCACATCCCTGTGCGTCGACGTGCCAATAGATAGAATTAGGTTGCAGGAGGAAATGGCATGAGCTGTTGTTGCACACCGAGCGGCGGCATCGGGAAATTCTTCGGCCACTTCGCGCGTCGTTACCGGCGACGCTACGCGCGCCGCGGCTTCGAGCCCGCGCAGCGCCAGCTCATCGAAGGCTTGCGCCTGGCCGGCTTTGCCGACGCGTCGCTGCTCGAGATCGGTTGCGGCGTGGGCTATCTGCACCAGCAGTTGTTGCGTGAGGGTGCGGGGCATGCGTTGGGTGTGGACATCTCCGAAGAAATGCTGGCGCAGGCGCGCTTGGCGGCGCGCGACGCGGGGCTCGCGGGGCGCACGGAGTATCGCCAGGGCGATTTCGTCAACATCGCCGGCGGCATCGAGCCCGCCGATGTCGCGCTGCTCGACAAGGTCGTGTGCTGCTATCCCGATGCCGAGGCGCTGGTGACGCGCTCGGTATCGAAGACGCGACGCGTGTACGCGCTCACCTATCCGCGCGACCGGTCGATTAATCGACTCGGCGTGCGCGTGCTCGATTTCTTCCTCTGGCTCGTGCGCTCGGGCTTCCGCACCTACGTGCACGACCCGCGCCGCATCGAAAGCTGGATTGCCGCGGCAGGGTTCAAAAAGCGCTACGAGAACCGCACGTTTCTGTGGCTCACGCAGGTGTACGTGCGCGATTGAAACACCGTCCCGGCGGCGGGATTACGGAAATGCCGGAATCGTCGGGTCGCGCCCGTGCGCCTCGGCGCCCGGGTGATGCCGGTGCACCAGTTCCATCACTTCGTCCATCCGCTGCTTGGGGATGTCCACGATCGCGAGAATCTTGCCGCGCTCGACCTCGGGCATGAAGCGGGTGAGATGCGTGTTGGGCACGTCGGCGGCAATCATGCCCGAGACCCACACGCCCATGAAGGCGCCGATGAGGCTCGTGACCAGGATTACGCCGAGGCCGGTGAAAAGCCCGGTAGGCGGGAACAGCAGCACCGCCACGCCCGCGACGGCACCGGTGGCGCCGCCGACGATCAGGCCAACACCGAGGCCATGTATGGCGTCGCTCTTTTGCAGCAGCGTGGCTTCCGGCAGGTCCGCGAGCGAGGCGCCTTCCTTTGCAAGGAAATGGATATGGCGTTCTTCAATGCGCGCGAGCAGCAAGCCCTTGAACATCTCGCGCGCCCGTTTGACATCCGGCAACAGGAAATAAAGCCGACGTCTCATGACACCCCTCCTTTGCGCACGGCGCGGAACGGGTTGAGCGGAACTTTACTTCGAAACTACTAGTTTGAGTTTAGTGCGGAAGTAGGGAATAACACCAATTAATCAAGCACGGATCGTGCAAGATTAATTGGTGTTGGGCACGGCTTATGCAGTCGCGCGCTCCGCGCGCTTGCGGTCGGTTTCTTTCAGGAAGCGCTTGCGCAGGCGGATGTGGTTCGGCGTGACCTCGACCAGCTCATCGTCCTCGATGAACTCGATGGCGCGCTCCAGCGTAAGCTGGATCGGTGGCGTCAGAATAATCGCCTCGTCCGAGCCGGCGGCGCGGATATTGGTGAGCTGCTTGCCTTTCAGGGCGTTGACCACCAGGTCGTTATCCCGCGAGTGGAGGCCGATGATCATGCCTTCGTACAGTTCCTCGCCCGGGCCGATGATCATGCGCCCGCGCTCCTGCAGTTTCCAGAGCGCGTAGGCCACGCTTTCGCCGACGCCGTTCGAGATCAGCACGCCGTTCAGTCGGCCCTTGAGCTCGCCGCCCTTGACCGGACCGTAGTGGTCGAAAATCGAGTACAGCAACCCCGAGCCCTGGGTGGCGGTGAGGAATTCGTTGCGGAAGCCGATCAGGCCGCGCGACGGGATCATGTATTCGAGACGCACGCGGCCCTTGCCGTCCGGCTCCATGTTCAGCAGATCGCCCTTGCGCAGGCCGAGCTTCTCCATGATTACGCCCTGGTGCTGCTGCTCGACGTCGATCGTGACCGACTCGTACGGCTCATGCGCCACGCCATCGACCATTTTCGTGATGACCTGCGGGCGCGATACGCCGAGTTCGTAGCCCTCGCGGCGCATGTTTTCGATCAGGATGCCGAGGTGCAGTTCGCCGCGGCCGGAGACGCGGAATTTGTCCGGGCTGCCGGTGTCTTCCACGCGCAGGGCGACGTTGGTGATCAGCTCGCGCTCCAGGCGCTCGCGGATCTGGCGGCTGGTGACGAACTTGCCGTCCTTGCCGGCGAACGGCGAGTTGTTGACCTCGAAACTCATGGTCACGGTCGGTTCGTCGACCGTCAGTGGCGGCAGCGCCTCGACGGCGCTCGGGTCGCAGAAGGTGTCGGAGATGTGCGGGTGCTCGATGCCGGTGAGGGCGACGATGTCGCCGGCAGTGGCCTCCGGCACTTCGGTGCGTTCCAGGCCCATGAAGCCGAGCACTTGCAGCACGCGGCCGTTGCGGGTCTTGCCGTCGCGTTCCACCACGGTGATGCTCTGCCCCGGCTTCACGCGACCGCGCTTGATGCGGCCGACGGCGATCGCGCCGACGTAACTGGAGTAGTCGAGGGTCGTGACCTGCATCTGGAACGGGGCATCGACGTCGACATTCGGCGCCGGCACGTGCTTGATGATGGTTTCGAACAGCGGTGTCATGTCGCCGCCGCTCACGTCCGGCGTGAGGCCGGCGTAGCCGTTGAGCGCCGAGGCGTACACCACCGGGAAGTCGAGTTGTTCCTCGGTGGCGCCGAGCTTGTCGAACAGGTCGAAGGTCTGGTCGAGCACCCAGCTCGGGCGCGCGCCCGGGCGGTCCACTTTATTAATGACGACGATCGGGCGCAGGCCGTGGGAAAACGCCTTGCGGGTCACGAACCGGGTCTGCGGCATCGGCCCGTCCATCGCGTCCACCAGCAGCAGCACCGAGTCCACCATCGCCAGCACGCGCTCGACCTCGCCGCCGAAGTCGGCATGGCCCGGCGTGTCGACGATGTTGATGCGGTAGTCGTTCCAGCGGATCGCGGTGTTCTTCGCCAGGATCGTGATGCCGCGCTCCTTTTCGAGGTCGTTCGAGTCCATCACGCGCGTCGCCACCTGCTGGTGGGCGGCGAACGTGCCGGACTGCTGGAGCAGCTTGTCGACGAGCGTGGTCTTGCCGTGGTCGACGTGGGCGATGATGGCGATGTTGCGCAGTTTCTGAATCACAGCGATACCTGACTCGGGACGGCCAAAAGGGCGCGCATTATACACGTTTGAAGCAACAAATAAGCCATCGGACGCAAGCCAAGACCCCGCCCCGAACGGTCGGGTAAGATGCGGACGGAACCCCAAGGAGGCGCGCCGCGGCCGGGCCATGCAGAGCGAACAGCTGGTTTTCTCCATATTCCTGATCTTCACCGGCGCGGCGGTGCTGGCGACGCTGGCGTTGTACGCGCGCCAGTCGCTGTTGGTGGCCTATATCCTGCTCGGGGTGCTGTTCGGGCCGTGGGGCGCGGGGCTGGTGGCCGACATCGGTCTGCTCAAGGACATGGCCCACATCGGCATCATTTTCCTGCTGTTCCTGCTCGGGCTGCACCTGCCGCCGCAAAAGCTCATCAAGCTGTTCGGCGAGGCGGTCACGGTCACGGCCGTCAGCTCGGCCGCCAGCGCCGGCTTCGGATTTGCCGCCGCCGCGCTGTTCGGCTTCGGTCTTGTGGAATCCGCCATCGTCGGCATGGCGCTGCTGTTCTCCAGCACCATCATCGGGCTGAAACTGCTGCCGACGACGGTGCTGCACCACCAGCGCATCGGCGCCGTCGTCATCAGCATCCTGCTGTTGCAGGACCTGCTCGCCATCGTCGCGCTGCTCGTGTTGCAGGGCATGGGGCGGGGCACGGTATCGGTCGCGGATGCGGCGAGGCTCGCGGTGTCGCTGCCGGGCGTGATCGCATTTGCGTTCCTGGCCGAGCGCTATCTGCTGCGCCGGTTGTTTCTGCGCTTCGATCGCATTCGGGAGTACCTGTTTCTTGCAGCCATCGGCTGGTGCCTCGGCGTCGCCGCGCTGGCGCACGCCGCCGGGCTCACCTACGAGATCGGCGCCTTCGTCGCCGGCGTGGCCATCGCCACCGGGCCGATCGCGCTCTACATCGCCGAGAACCTGCGGCCGTTGCGCGATTTTTTCCTGATCCTGTTTTTCTTCTCGCTCGGCGCGAGCTTCGACCTGTCGGTGTTGTCGCAGGTGCTCGCGCCAGCCTTGCTGTTGTCGGCGGCGGTGATGCTGTTGAAACCGCTGGTGTTCCGGTCGCTGCTCGTGTGGCAGAAGGAGTCGGTCGCCTCGGCCTGGGAGATTGGCGTGCGCCTGGGGCAGACCAGCGAGTTTTCGCTGCTGGTGGCGTTCATGGCGTTCGAGGTCGGCGTCATCGGCGCGCGCGCGTCGTACCTGATTCAGCTCACGACGCTGCTGACGTTCATCGCTTCGTCGTATTACATCGTGCGCCGCTTCCCGACGCCGATCGCGACCTCCGACCGCCTGCGGCGCGACTGATTTCTGCCCTAGTGCCGCGTGCGCGATATCTCGGGTGCAGGCGCGGCGAACAGCTGCTCGACGTCCACGGCGTCAAGCGCGTAGTGGCCGCCGCAGAACTCGCAATCCACACCGATCTGTCCCTGTTCGGCCAGAATGCCGCGGACCTCGTCCGCGCCCAGCATGCGCAGCACGCCCTCGACCCGCTCGCGCGAGCACGAGCAGCGGAAGCTGACCGGCAGGCGCGAGAACAGACGAATGTCCTCCTCGTGGTACAGCCGGCGCACGATCTCGGGCGCGGCCAGGCCCAGCAGCTCGCGGTCGGTGATCGTGCCGCCGAGGCGCACCGCGCGGTTCCAGGCGTCGGCGTCTTCGTGCGACTGCTTCGGTAATTGCTGCAGCAGCAACCCGGCGGCACGGTCGCCGCCGGCGGTCAGCCACAGCCGGGTTTCGAGTTGTTCCGAGCGGGCGAAGTAGCCTTCGAGCGCTTGTGCCAGCGTCTCGCCTTCGAGCGCGACGATGCCCTGGTAGCGTTCCTTGCCGTCCGGCTCGATGGTGATGACCATGCGTCCGTCGCCGAGCAGCTGCGGCAAGGGCGCCGCTCCGATCTCGCCGTCCCACTGGGCGAGCGCGCGCAGCGTGTGACGGCTGGTGCACTCGGCGAACAGCAGCTTCACCGGCCCGTGGCCCTGGGCCTGGAGGCTGAGCTTGCCCTCGAACTTGATGGTGGTGGCGAGCAGCGCCGCCGCGGCCATGAGTTCGCCGAGCAGCCCGCGCAGCACCGGCGGGTAATCGCGCCGCTCCAGTACGGCGCGATAAGTGGCATCGAGATGCACGATCTCGCCGCGGATGGCGTTGTTTTCGAACAGGAAGCGTTGCAGGGCGTCACTCATGCGGGAACCGGCGGGATGCGGCGTCTTCGAAACATCGTAATTCGGAAACGAAGTATACCCGATAGCGTTTCTCGCCCGGCCCGCCGGGTCGGTCGCATGCCCCTACCTTATATATAGAGCTGTAACAATCGGGCGATTTTGCTTCGTTATACTGCCGTTACATGAAAGTGCTCCTCGTACGCCACGCCAAGGCCGAGTCGCGCCCGCGACGCGGTTCTCTGCATCAGGGCGACGAACGCCGGCGGTTGACGCCGGGCGGGCGCAAGGACATGGCCAAGGCGGCCAAAGGGCTCAAGCGGCTGGTACCGGTGATTGACGTGCTGGCGACGAGCCCGCTCGTGCGCGCGCGTGAAACCGCGGAAATTCTCGCGCGGCGTTACGACCGCGACGACATCGCCGACGTCGCGGCGCTTTCTCCCGGCGGCGAGCCCCGCGTCCTGGTCGAATGGCTGCGCGGCCAGCGAAAAGGCGCGCTCATCGCACTCGTCGGGCACGAGCCCGACCTCGGCGGCTTCGCCGGTTATCTCCTCACCGGCCGGCGCGAGACGTTCTTGCCGCTCAAAAAGGGCGGCGCCTGCCTGATCGACTTCGCCGACGGTCCCGTCGCCGGCAGAGGGCGGCTCGAATGGCTGCTGCCGCCAAACGCACTGCGCAAGCTCGCCTGACATCGCGGCCGACCTGGCTCGCGGAGTCGGCCGGCGCGACCGCCGCCGGTATCGCGCTCCGGCATCTCGATAGCGCGGTCAAGGCGCGACGCCGGCTCAAGCGCGACACCGATCCCGAGGCGCTACACGATTTCCGTGTCGCGTTGCGGCGCCTGCGCAGCGTGCTGCGCGCCTACCGTCCGTGGCTCGACGCGGTACCGAAGAAATTGCGCCGGCGCCTGCGCGAGATCGCGCGCGCCACCAGCGCCGGGCGTGACGCCGAGGTCTGTCTTGCATGGTTGGATGAACAGAAAAATGTCGCGGATCCCGCACGCGACCGGTTTCGGGCGCGGCTCGAACAGTTGCGCGATGACGCTTATGCACATGTGCGCGCCGACGTGCTCGCAGCCTTCGCCGACGTCGAGCCACGGCTGCGCCGCCGGCTCAAGGACATCCACCGTGACAAATCGACGGCGAAGACAAGCTATGCCGCGGCCACGGCGGAACACCTGCGCGAGCATATCGCGCGCGCTGCCGCCGACCTCGCCCGTATCGAGGGCGTTGCCGACGCCACCACGATTCACGACGCCCGCATCCAGGCCAAGCGCCTGCGCTATCTGCTCGAACCGCTGGCCGACGCCAAACTGTCCGCGGCGCGCGCGGCGGTGAAAGACCTCAAGACGTTTCAGGACGAAACTGGATTGTTGTGCGACGGTTTTGTGCGCCGCGGCTTGATTGCCGAGGCAGCCGCCGCCGACCGCGACGGGCTTGCAACGCTTGCGCGCCTGAGCGAAGCGGAGATCGAAAAGCGGTTCGAGGCCGTGCGCTGGCGCTATCTCGCGCGCGGCACGCCGCGGTTTGGCGTCCCTCGGCACCGCAACCGGCACATCCATATGCCGCGGTTTCTCAAACGGGCCGGCGCAATTGCGCGCCAGCTTGCCGGCGGACGCAAGGAAACTGGCAGGACACGTGCGGGCTGATAAACTCCAGGGCGTGAAGGCCTGCATCCACGCATGCTTCGTTCCAGGCTGGCGAGGGCGACGGTCGTGCCGCTAGCCCGGCTCGTGTCCGCGGTGCGCGCCGCGCCCGAGACTCCACTGTTGTCCCCGCACGCACTCAAAGTGGTCGCCGCCGTCGATCTCGGTTCCAACAGTTTTCATATGATCGTCGCGCGCGTGCTTAACGGCCAGTTGCACATGCTCGACCGGTTGCAGGAGATGGTGCGCCTCGCCGCCGGGCTCGACGAGCAGAATCGCCTCGACAAGGACTCGCGCGCCCGTGCGCTCGACTGCCTGTCGCGCTTCGGCGAGCGCCTGCGTGGCATGCCGGCGAGCGCCGTGCGCGTGGTCGGTACCAACACCCTGCGCCGCGCGCGCAACGCCGCCAAGTTTCTCGCCAGTGCCGAGGGCGTACTCGGACATCGCATCGAGATCATCTCCGGCCAGGAGGAGGCGCGGCTCATCTACCAGGGCGTGGCGCACTACCTGCCGGATGATGACCGGCAGCGTCTGGTGCTCGACATCGGCGGCGGCAGCACCGAAATCATCGTCGGCCGGCGGCTCGACCCGGTGCGCATGGAGAGCCTGTACGTCGGCTGTGTGAGCCTGAGCCGCGAGCATTTCCCAAAGGGACGCATCAGTTCCAAGGCCATGCGGAATGCGGAAACGGCGGCGCGACTCGAATTCCAGCCGGTGGAGGCACCGTTTCGTGCCCTCGGCTGGCAGGCGGCCTACGGTTCCTCCGGCACGGTGCGCGCCATCGGTTCCGCGCTTGCCGCACGCCGCGACGCCGAGAACGGCATCACGCTCGACGGGCTGTATCGCCTGCGCGAGACACTGCTCGCCGCCGGTCACGTGCGCGAGCTGAAATCGCTCGGCATCGGCGAGGAGCGCGCCACGGTGTTGCCCGGCGGGCTTGCGATCCTGATCGCGGCATTCGAGGCGCTCAAGATCGAGCGGCTCGCGGTGTCCGACGGCGCACTGCGCGAAGGATTGCTCTACGACCTCTTCGGGCGCATCCGCCACGAGGACGTGCGTGCCGGCACCATCGCCAGTCTCACCGCGCGCTACCACGTGGATCGCGCCCAGGCCGCGCGCGTGGCACGCACGGCGCGCGCAGCATTCGCGCAGGTGGCGGAGGCGTGGGGCCTCGACGAGGAGGAGGGGCAGGCGCTGGAGTGGGCCGCGCGGCTGCACGAGATCGGGCTCGCCATCGCGCACAGCAAGTATCACCGCCACGGCGCTTACCTGGTGCAACACTCCGACCTGCCGGGTTTCTCGTGGCAGGAGCAGCGGCTGCTCGCGGTGCTGATCCGCGCGCACCGCCGGCGGTTCCCGGAAGAGGTGTTTGACGAGTTGCCGCGCAAGGCTGCGCGGTCCGCCAGGCGGCTGGCGATGCTGCTGCGGCTGGCGGTGGTGCTGCACCGCGGGCGCGTGGAGCAGGAGTTGCCGGCGTTCACAATCGCGGCCGGCAAGCGTTCGCTCCGGCTGCACTTCCCGCGCGGCTGGTTTGCGCATCATCCGCTGACGCACGAGGATTTGGCGCAGGAAGCGGCGTTCCTTGACGCCGCCGGCCTGCGACTCAAATATTCCTAAGAACTTATAAAAACATTAGCCACAGAGATCACAGAGATAGAAAACAAATTTTTCTCTGTGACCTCTGTGCACTCTGTGGCCAGTCTTTGATTTGTTGATGTTTCCGAAAAACTAGGCGGTTTCCGCGAGCTTCTTGAGCAGCGTGTCCTGGGCCGCGCGCGGCGGCTGGCTGCCGGGGGCGAGGCGGGTGTAGCTGCCGTCGGCGTGCAACACCCAGGCCTGGGTGTTGTCTTCGAGATAGAAATTCAGCGCCTCGTCGATCACGCGCCCGCGCAGCGCGCGATCCTCGATCGGGAATGCGACCTCGACGCGGCGGAAGAAGTTGCGGTCCATCCAGTCGGCGCTCGCGAGCCACACTTCCTCGTCGCCGTTGTTATAGAACCGGTACACGCGCGTGTGCTCGAGGAAGCGGCCGATGATCGAGCGCACGCGGATGTTGTCCGACACTCCGGGGATGCCCGGGCGCAGGCAGCAGACGCCGCGCACCACCAGGTCGATCTGCACCCCGGCCTGCGAGGCGCGGTAGAGCGCCTGGATGATCTGGTGCTCCACCAGCGCGTTGAGCTTGGCGGCGATGCGCGCCGGGCGCCCGGCGCGGGCGTGCTCGATCTCGCGCTCGATCCTGGCGAGCAGCGCCGACTGCAGCGTGAACGGCGACTGCAGCAGCTTCTTCAGGCGCGAGGCGCGCCCGAGGCTGGTGAGCTCCAGGAACACGCGGTGCACGTCTTCGCCGATGGCGTCGTTGCAGGTAAGCAGGCCGAAGTCGGTGTACAGGCGCGCGGTGCGGTCGTGGTAGTTGCCGGTGCCGAGGTGCACGTAGTGGCGCAGGCCGCCGTTCTCGCGGCGCACCACCAGCACCATCTTGGCGTGGGTCTTGTAGCCGACGACGCCGTACACCACGTGCGCCCCGGCCTCCTGCAGCAGCGAGGCGAGGTTGATGTTGGCTTCCTCGTCGAAGCGCGCGCGCAGCTCGATCACCACCGTCACTTCCTTGCCGGCGCGCGCGGCGTCCAGCAGCGCGTCCACGATCGCCGACTGCGCGCCGGTGCGGTAGAGCGTCTGCTTGATGGCGAGCACCTGGGGGTCGGCGGCCGCCTGGCGCACGAAGTCCACCACCGGCGCGAACGACTCGAACGGGTGGTGCAGCAGGATGTCGCCGGCGCGCAGGGTGTCGAAGATGTTCTTGCTGTGGGTCAGCCGCGACGGCAGGCCCGGCAGGAACGCCGGGTACTTGAGGTCGGGCCGGTCGACGCGCTCGTGCAGCGCCTGCAGGCGGTTGAGATTGACCGGGCCGTTGACCATGTAGAGGTCATCCGGGCCGAGGCCGAAGCGCTGCATGAGGTACGTCGTCATCTCCGGCGGGCAGTTGTCCGCAACCTCGAGGCGCACGGCGTCGCCGTAGCGGCGCGAGGCCAGCTCGCCTTCGACGGCGCGCAGCAGGTCGTCCACCTCTTCCTCGTCCACGAACAGCTCGGAGTTGCGCGTGACGCGGAACTGGTAGCAGCCCGTGACCTCCATGCCGGGGAACAGGTCGTTGACGTGCGTGTGGATGATGGACGACAGGAACACGAAGTCGTGCGGCCCGGACGCGACCTCGCGCGGCAGCGGGATCAGGCGCGGCAGCGCGCGCGGCGCCTGCACCACGGCCACGCCGCCGCGCCGGCCGAAGGCGTCGCGCCCGCGCAGCGAGACGATGAAGTTCAGGCTCTTGTTGAGGATGCGCGGGAACGGGTGCGAGGGGTCGAGCCCGAGCGGCGAGAGCACCGGCAGCAGCTCGTGCTCGAAATAGTGCCGTACCCACGCCTCCTGTTCCGGGGTCCACTCGGTGCGCCGCACGAAACGGATGCGCTCGCGTTCGAGTTCCGGGATGAGCGTGTCGTTGAGGACGCGGTACTGCTCCTCGACCAGGCGGTGGGCCTCCTCGCCGATGCGCTTGAGCATCTCCGCCGGCGTCAGGTTGTCCGGGCCGGCGTGCACCGAGCCCGAGGCGACCTGTTCCTTCAGGCGCGCCACGCGGATCTCGAAGAACTCGTCGAGGTTGCTGTTGGAGATGCACAGGAACCGCAGCCGTTCGAGCAGCGGCGTGGCCGGGTCGCGCGCCTGTTCGAGCACGCGCCGGTTGAATTCGAGCAGGCTGAGCTCGCGGTTGATGTAGAGCTCAGGCTGCCGGAACGACTCCGGCGGCTCGGGTGGCCGCTTCAGTTCGACGATGCTCACGGCGCGGTGCCTGAAAAGAGGAGAAAGGGATTACAAATAGGCTACTCCAGCCGTATGACAGCCGCATGACACCCTCCGGCCGCGCCGGCAGCCGGTTGATTCGCCGGGATTTTTTTTGGGTCAGGCAGCGCCGGGGGCAGCCTGCTGCGCCGCGACCTGGCGACGCACCTCGTCCATGTCGAGCGCCTTGGCCTTGCCGATGATCTGCTCCAGCGCCGCGCCCGGGAGCGCGCCCGGCTGGGAGAAGATGATGATCTTGTCGCGGAAGATCATGAGCGTCGGGATCGAGCGGATGTCGAACGCGCCGGCGAGCGCCTGTTCATCCTCGGTGTTGACCTTGGCGAACACGATGTCCGGGTGCTTTTGCGCCACCTGTTCGTAGACCGGCGCGAACGAGCGGCACGGGCCGCACCACGGCGCCCAGAAATCCACGATGACGATGTCGTTGGTCGTCACGACATTCTCAAAATTGGTCTGGTTCAGCTCGACAATGGCCATGAAATCTCCGGGGTCGTTGACCCGATAATGTGGATTGCGGGCGCCGTCGCAAAGCCCGCCGAGGCAGGGCGAAAGCGGTTTTCGCTTAAATGGGGGTGGCGTGGGCGCGAATCAAGAGCGCACAAATACGGTGCTGCTGGAGAAACAGAGCGGCTAGCGCCGCTCGCGCCCGAGGATTTCCTTCTCGATCTGCTCGAGGCTGGTGTGGCGCACGTCCTTGCCCTTGACCAGGTAGATGATGTACTCGCAGATGTTGCGCGCGTGATCGCCGATGCGTTCGAGCGCGCGCGCCGCCCAGATCATGTTGAGCACGCGCGAGATGGTGCGCGGGTCCTCCATCATGAACGTGATCATCTGGCGCATCACGCCCTCGTACTTCTGGTCGATCTTGTAGTCCTCGCGCGCGGTGTTCAGCGCCGCCTGGATGTCGAGGCGCGCGAACGCATCGAGCGCGTCGTGCACCATCTGGCGCACCTGGTTGCCCAAGCCCTGGATTTCGGCATAGTTGGTCTTGGGACGCTCCTCGCCGGCGAGCCGCACCGCCATGCGCGCGATCTTCTCGGCCTCGTCGCCGATGCGCTCGAGATCGGTGATGGTCTTGATGACCGCCACGATCAGGCGCAGGTCGCTCGCCGCCGGTTGGCGCCGGGCGATCACCTGGCTGCACTCCTCGTCGATCATGACCTCGAGCTTGTTGACCTTGGTATCGTCCATGATGACCGCCTCGCCGAGCGAGGTATCGCCGTGCACCAGCGAGTTGAGCGCCTGCTCGATCTGTTGCTCGACCAGGCCGCCCATTTGCAGGACCTTCGAGCGGATGTCTTCGAGCTCGACGTTGTATTGCTGGGAAATGTGCGTGTACAGGGGTTCCATGACTTGCTCCTACCGTCTCAGCCGTATCTGCCGGTGATGTAGTCTTCCGTCCGCCGGTTGGACGGGTTGGTAAAGATGGTGTTGGTGTCGCCGAACTCGACCAGCTCGCCCAGGTGCATGAACGCGGTGTAATCGGAGACGCGCGCCGCCTGCTGCATGTTGTGGGTCACGATCAGGATTGTGACCTTGAGCTTCAGCTCGGTGATGAGCTCCTCGATCGAGGCCGTGGCGATCGGGTCGAGCGCCGAGGTCGGTTCGTCGAACAGCAATATCTCGGGGTCGGTCGCGAGCGCGCGCGCGATGCACAGGCGCTGCTGCTGGCCGCCGGAGAGATTGAAGGCGAGGTCCGGCAGCCGGTCCTTCACCTCGTCCCACAGCGCCGCGCCGCGCAGCGCCTCCTCGACCTTGTCGTCCATGAGCCCGCGGCTGCGCACGCCGCGCACGCGCAGGCCGTAGGCGACGTTCTCGTAGATCGACTTTGGGAACGGGTTCGGCTTCTGGAACACCATCGAGATGCGCATGCGCACCTCGATCGGGTCGACCTGGCGCGCGAGGATGTTGACGTTGTCCGGGTGCATCCGAATCTCGCCCTCGTAGCGGTTGCCGGGGTAGAGATCGTGCATGCGGTTGAAGCAGCGCAGGAACGTGGATTTGCCGCAGCCCGAGGGGCCGATGAGCGCGGTCACCTGCTTCTCGGCGAGGTCGAGGTTGATGTCCTTGAGCGCGTGCACCGTGCCGCCGTAATAGAAGTGCAGTTTCTGCGCCTGCGCCTTGATCGGCGCGGCGATGGCCGCCTGGGGCGCAGCGGCCGGCACGGGTGTTTTCTCGTCGGGCGAACGCATGTCGCCATTATAGGCGGGCGCGGCCGGCTGGGCAGCGGTCCGGGTCTTGCGTTTCATGGGTTCCCCCTGCTCTACCATTTGATGCGCTTGCGGAAGCGGTAACGGATGACGATGGCGACCGCGTTCATTGCGAGCGTCATGACGATGATGACCACGCCGGTGGCGGCGGCATTTTCCAGGAACGCCGCCTGCGGGCGCGACAGCCACGAGAACATCTGGATCGGCAGCACCGTGAACGGCGCGAACAGCCAGTCGAACGAGATAAACGGCGGCTCGGTCGTCACCGGGCTCGGCGGCAGGAACGCGATGAAGGTGAGCGCGCCGATGGTGATGATCGGCGCGGTCTCGCCGATGGCGCGCGCCATGCCGATGATGACGCCGGTGAGGATGCCGGCGGTGGAATAGGGCAGCACATGGTGCGCCACGGTCTGCCACTTGGTGGCGCCGACGGCGTAGGCGGCCTCGCGGATCGCGCCCGGCACGGCGCGGATCGCCTCGCGCGTGGCCACGATCACCACCGGTAGGATCAGCAGCGCGAGCGTGAGCCCGGCGGCGAGGATGCTCTGGCCGAGGTCGAGCTGGTATACGAACAGCCCCAACGCCAGCAGGCCGTAGACGATCGAGGGCACGCCGGCGAGGTTGGTGACGTTGATTTCGATCAGGTCAGTCATCCAGTTGCGCGGCGCGTATTCCTCCAGGTAAATCGCGGCGGCGACGCCGAGCGGCACGCCGGCGAGCGCCGTGACCAGCATGACCAGCACCGTGCCGACCCAGGCCGAGAGGATGCCGGCGCCGGCGGCGCGGCGCGACGGGAACGAGGTGAAGAAGTCGTAATTGAGCTTGCCGTAGCCGTCGAGCACGAGATCGATGAACAGCGCCAGCAGCGTGACGATGCCGATCATCATGGCGACGAGGCCGATGACCGAGAAGATGTAGTCCCAGCGCTTGTGGCGCGCGATCAGCGCGCGGATGCCGTGCAGGCGCGTGTCGGCGGTCGGGTCGGCGGCGCTCATTTAATGAATCCCTGCTCGCTGCGCTCGTTCGTCTTGCATATTAATAGGCCTCGCGGAAGCGCTTGCGCAGGAGGTGGCCGACGACGTTGAACGCGAGCGTCATGAGCAGCAGCACCAGGCCGGCGGCGAAGATCGTCTGGTATTCGAGCGAGCCGTGCGGCAGGTCGCCGAGCGACACCTGCACGATGTAGGCGCTGATGGTGGCGGCGCCCTCGAGCGGGTTCCACGTCAAATTCGGCTGAGTGCCGGCGGCGACCGCCACCACCATGGTCTCGCCCACGGCGCGCGAGATGCCGAGGATGTAGGCGGCGACGAGGCCGGAGGTGGCCGCGGGCGTGACCACGCGGATCGCAGTCTGGAAACGCGTTGCGCCCATGGCGTAGGAGCCTTCGCGGATGTGCATCGGCACGGCGCGCATCGCATCCTCGCTCACCGAGGCGACGTAGGGAATGATCATGATGCCCATCACGAGGCCGGCCGAGAGCATGTTGAAGCCCGGCAGGTCAGGGAGAAACAGCTGCAGCAGCGGCGTGACGAACAGTAATGCGAAGTAGCCGTATACGATCGTCGGCACGCCGCTCAGGAGCTCAAGAAACGGCTTGACGATCTCGCGCACGCTGTGGGACGCGAACTCGGAAAGATAGATGGCGATGACGGTGCCGAGCGGCACCGACACCGCGAGCGCCACGAACGTCGTCACCAGCGTGCCGGCCACGAGCGGCAGGATGCCGAAGTGCTTGTCGGAGAAGAGCGGTGTCCACTGGGTGTCGGTGAGGAAGTCCCAGAGCGAGACGTGCCGGAAGAAGCCGAGCGACTCGTACACCAGGATCACGACGATGGCGATGGTGACGGTGACCGCGGAGAACGCCGCCAGGAACAGGATCCACTGGATGATGCGTTCCGGCAGGTGGCGCCTAGCCTGGTAGGCGAAGCGGGACGGTTGCGCGGGCGGGTTCACAGGATCAAGGGGCTGTGTCACAAGGGGCCCCATGGTAGGTGTCGATTGTGACAGTTTGGTGACATCGGGAAGGACCGTCGTTTCCGGAAAAATCCTGAAAATACAGCCGATTGGCGGGCGTCAGCCCACCACGTCCAGATGTACCACCAGGTTTGCCTCGTAATGCTTCCAGCGCAGCGGGATGGCGTAAGGGGCGCTTTTCGCCAGTTTTTCCACCGACTGGCTGCGCCCGCCGAAGGCCCGCGGCGGGGAGATGCGCAGGCCCTCCCCGAAATGGCGCCGGGTCCAGCCGGAGAGGGTATTGGCGATCTCGCCCACCACGTCGCGGTGGTGCTCGTCCGAGAGTTGCTTCTCGCCCATGTGCAGCAGCACGTGGCTCAGCAGCGCGCGCGGCGCCGAGAAGGTCAGGCTGCCGACGTAGCCGCCGTCCACGGTGATCACGCCGTTGAAGTCGCCCCACACGATCGGCTCCGGCTGCTCGAGCAGGTAGGCCGAACGGACGTTGGCGCGCTCCTCGGTCACGGTGGCGAAGAAATGGCCGATGGCCTCGGAGAACACCTCGATGTCGTCCGACTTCAGGGTCCGGTAGCTCATGGCATCAACTCCCGCATCGCTTCGACCAGTTGATCGTCGTTGAACGGCTTGTGCAGGAAGCCGTGCGCGCCCTTGCCGATGGCGCGCAGCGCGGTGAGCTTGTCGTTCAGCGCCGAGACTACCAGGATGCGGGTCTCGGGCAGCAGGCCGGCCAGCGCCTCGATACACTGCTCGCCGTCCATGTTCGGCATGGTCAGGTCCATGGTGACGAGGTCCGGGCGCTCGCGTTGCGCGATCGCCACCGCCTGGGCGCCGTCGGCCGCGAGCCCGACCACGCGCAAGTCCGGCAGCCGCGCGTCGGCGCACAACCGCTCGATACGCCCGCGGATCACCATCGAATCGTCCACGATCATCATCTTCGTCATCTCAGGCCCTCATCGACACGGTGAATTCGGTGTACGCATTCGGCTGGCTCGCGATTCGCAGTTGCGCGCCGATCTGCCCCGCGAGGTCCGACACCACGTTGAGTCCCACGCCGCGTCCGGCATGCTCGGAGACTTCCCCGGCGGTCGAGACGCCGGCCTGGAACAGGGTGGCCACGACCTCCTGGTCGGACATGCGCGCCACGTACTCGGCGGGCTTGTGCTTGCCCTCGACGAGATGCCGGCGCAGCGTCGGCACGTCGATGCCGCGACCGTCGTCGCGCACCACCAGGCTCAGCGCACCGTCGCCTTGCGGCCGGACCTCGAGCCGGATCGTGCCCTCCGCCGGCTTGCCGGCGCGCAGGCGCTCTTCCGCGGATTCGATGCCGTGCACCACGGCGTTGCGCACGAGCTGCGGCACTGCCTCCTGGAACAGCCGGCTGAACGCGGGCGACACCGCCGGCAGCGCGGGCACCGCGGCCTCGAAGCGCACGCGCTTGTTGACGTCGGCAGCGACGCGCTGCGCCAGGCCCTCGATCTGTTTCAACATCGGCGCCAGGCCGCTGTCGGGCGCTGCGCCTTCGCGGTGGGTGTAGCGTTGCATCCGGTCGAGTATCGCGTTGACGCGCGCGAGCTGTTCGCCGATGGCGTTGATCGAAACCGCCACGGGAATGAAATCCTCGCCCGAAAGGTCGTTGCGCCCGCGCAGCCGCGCCAGCCCGTCTTCGCAGGCGTGCGCCTCGCGCATGACCGCCTCCAGCTTGAGCGCCGCGGCCTCGCCCTTGATCGCGTGCACCGCGCGCATCGTGGTTTCCACCAGCTCGGCATAGGCGCGGGCGTCGGAGCGCACCGCCTGCAGGCTGGCGTTGATACGGTCGAGCCGGGATTGCGCCGCTGCGACGAATCCCGTCAGCAGGCTCGGCTCCTGGTCGAGGATGCCGAGCAGCAGCTCGACCTCGGTCTTGGCGCGCTGTTCGGCGCCGGCGAGTGCCTGGGCCAGGCGCACGCGCTCCGAGACGTCGAACACCGTCACCAGCAGCGCCGTGACCGTGTTTCCTTCGCGCACCTGCTCGAACTCGAAGCTCAGGTGCTTGATGCGCCGCGGCGTGTTCTCCGGTCCCGCGAGCCGGACCTCCACCTCGTGCAGCGGATTCAGCTGTTCCAGCAGCGCAGCCTTGATGCGGTCGTTGAACAGCAGCGCAATGTATTGTTCGGCGGCCTCGTATTCCACGGGCGTTACCAGCGCGCGCAACACCTCGCGGACGTTCTCGTCCGGTTGCAACGCCCGGCCGAATAGCGTTTCCAGCGACGCCGAGTGCTGTGCGCCGATGTGTCCGTTGCGTCCGACCAGAAACAAACCCTCGTGTACCGTCCCGAGGATCTGCGTGGTCTCCTCGCGCGCCGCCTCCACGGCGCGGTCGCTCTCGCGCAGCCGGCGGACGAATTTCACGACGATGAAGACGAAGTTGAGCAGCGCGAGCAGGATGGCGCCGAGCTGGATCTGGCGCAACGTGGACGCGCGGTTGAGGGCCGTGGCCTCCAGGTGCCGCGTCAGGTCGTCGGTGAGCTGCATCAGCCGGATGTTGCGCCCCACGAACTTGGTGGCGGCGATGTCCACCTCCTCGCGCGTAGGATTCGGCGTGGCGAGCAGCGGGACCACCGTCTCGTCCATCGGCTGCCAGTATTTTTCGACCTTGAGCAACAGCACCGCCGTGCCGACGTCGGCCTGGTCCATGACCTGTTCCGCGGTTGCCTGCGCCACCGGCTCGGCCAGCGCGTCCTTGAGACGCTGCAAGGCGGAGCGGAAGTAGCTGTGCGCCTCGGTGATCTGGGCCAGGCTCGTCTGGTTCGGCAGCTCTGCGGCGGTTTCCTGCTGGAGCGTGAGCAACGCCTTGGTGAGCTGCTGGGTGTACATGCGCATCTCGCCGCCGGCGTTGATCAGGCGCGTGTCGGCCTCGATCTGGCGCGTGGAATGGAAGTTGAACAGCAGCACGCCAAGGTCGAGTACCAGGAACAGGGCGATGGCGATGACGAGGTCGCGGTATTTTCCGAACGATCCGGTAGCGTGTTGTTCCATGGGTATGTCCAGGTGAAAGCAGGGAGGCGTGCTTTATAGCGTCGGTGCATTACAGCCGTGTGACCTGCGTGACATGTGTGAAAAAAGAAGGGCGCCGGAGGCGCCCTTGCAATTCCACAACTACTGGGAGGGGAGGACTTAGAACTTGGCTTCGCGCGCGAGCAGTTCGTTGATCTTCACGCCCACCGCGCCCTTGCCGGCGAACACCGTGCCGAGCTTCTTTTTCTTGAAGTGGTCGAGGCTGGTGTTATAGGCGCTCTGCGGCAGCGGCACGTACTTCACTTCCTTGACGTACTTCGGCCCCTGCTTCAGATAGAACTCGACGAATTCCTTGATCTCGGGCTTGTCGGCCGACTTGGCGTTCACGTAGATGAAGATCGGACGCGCCAGCGGGGCGTAGGAACCGTCCTCGACGCTCTTTTCCGACGGCGCCACCGGCTTGCCGGTCGCGGGGTTGACGACGGTGACGGCCTTGAGCTTGTCCTTGTTCTCGGCGTAGTAGGCATAGCCGAAGTAGCCGATCGCGTTCTTGTCGCGCGACACGCCCTGCACCAGCACGTTGTCGTCCTCGCTCGCGGTGAAATCGCCGCGCGAGGCCTTTTCCTTGTGGTTCACGGCTTCGGTGAAGTAGTCGAACGTGCCCGAGTCGGCGCCCGGCCCGAACAGCGCGAGCTTGGCGTTCGGCCACTTGGGATTCACGTCGCTCCACTTCATGACCTTGCCCTGCGCCTCCGGCTCCCACATCTTCTTGAGCTCGTCCACGGTCATGGTCGCGGCCCAGGTGTTCTTGGGGTTGATCACGACGGTGAGGGCGTCGTACGCCACCGGCAGCTCGATGTACGAGATACCGGCCTCCTTGCACGCCGCCATTTCCTTCTCCTTGATCGGGCGCGAGGCGTCCGAGATGTCGGTCTCGCCGCGACAGAACTTCTTGAAGCCGCCGCCGGTGCCGGACACGCCCACGGTCACCTTGACCTTGCCCTTTTTGGCCTTCTGGAATTCCTCGGCCACGGCCTCGGTGATCGGGAACACGGTGCTCGAGCCGTCGACCTTGATGATGGCGTCCGCCAGCGCCGCCGTCGGCGCCGCGCCCAGGGCGCCGGCCACGACCGCGGCCACGCCGAGGGCCATCGCTGTACGTTTCAGATTCATGATTTTCGTCTCCATGGGGACAGTTGTTTAAAGCGCGGCTACTATCCCAGCGTCATGTGACAGATTGATGAATTGCCCGTGACGCGGGTGTGACATCCGTGTGTCAGCCGGTCCCGTAATTACCGCGGTTTCCGGTAATACCGTACCGGCCATGGAGACCGGAGACCCGCTACAACTCGAACGCCTCGTCGTACGGCCTTTCACCCTCGACCACGGGCAGCGTGAGATTATTTCCCCAGTCGCCCCAGCCGCCGTTATAGACGCGCACGTTGCGAAAGCCGAGGCTCTTCAGTTGCATGTAGGCGAGGCTTGAGCGGAAGCCGTCGTGACAGTAGGCGTAAACGGTCTTGTCTTTCGGAATGCCGCTATAGAGCGCGGCGAGTTCATCGCGGGACTTCCATGTCTGGCTCTGGCCGTCCGTCCCGTCGAGGCTCACGATGTTCACGGCGCCGGGAATGTGGCCGCGGCCGACCGAATGCTGCACGACCTTTCCCGTGTACATGTCGTGTGGCCGGGAATCCAGCAGGACGATGCCAGGATCGCGCCGCGCGACGACGTTGCTGTAGACGTCGGTCCACTCCACGATGAGCCGCTTGTTGGCTGGTTTGAGCAAGGCATTACCGCGCGCACGGCGCGCCGGTTCCCGCGTCAATTCGTTGAAAGCGGTCCAGCCCACGGTGCCGCCGTTCAGAACCTTCACCCGTGTCATGTCGTAACCGTAAAGGTCGAGCAGGAAGTACAGGCGCGAGGCGAGCGCCGTGACCGAGTCGTCGTAGATGACGACGAGCGAGTCGTTGTTGACGCCCCAGCGGCGCAGCGTCTCCTGAAACGCCTCGCGGGTCGGGAACCGCATGGTCGGCCGGCCAAAGTTGTCGCCGAGGTCCTTGAAGCGCTGCACCTGCACTGCGCCCGGGATGTGACCGACCGTGGAATAACGGTGCGGGTGGTAACGCACCTCCAGCAGTACCAGCTTCGGATCGTTGCGGCGCGCTTCGAGCCATTCGCTGTCCACAAGGAAGCTGTCGTCCGCGCGTGCCGCGGTGACCAGGATGAGCAGCAGGGCAAGCCCGCCGAGCCGAAAACCGTCAAGCAATGATCTACGCATGGTGCTCCTTCGCAAGCATCGGTGTCTCCCAAACGTGTCCGCTATATACCTATTGTCACATCCCCTGCGGATGAATACCCGTTCCCGGGCAACATACTTCGTAAGGCACGACCCCCGGCGTTGCTTCGTACCACGTACGCGTGCGGTTGACGATCCCCGCGACCGCGAGCATCACCGGCACCTCGATCAGCACGCCCACGACGGTGGCGAGCGCCGCGCCCGACTCGAAGCCGAACAGCGCGATGGCGGTGGCGACCGCAAGCTCGAAGAAGTTGCTGGCGCCGATCAGCGCCGACGGGCCGGCCACGCAGTGCGGCGAGCGCAGCGCGCGGTTCAGCAGGTAGGCGAGCCCCGAATTGAAGAACACCTGGACCAAGATCGGCACCGCGAGCAGCAGGATCACCAGCGGCTGGGCGAGAATCTGCCCGCCCTGGAAACCGAACAGCAATACCAGCGTGACGAGCAGCGCGGCCAGCGAGGGAACGTGCAGCCGCACCAGCGTGCGTTCGAGCGTTTCCCTTCCGCCGCGCCGGAGCAGCCGCGCGCGCCAGAGTTGCGCCGCGACCACCGGAATGACGATGTAAAGCGCCACCGACAACAGCAACGTGTCCCACGGCACCGCGATGGACGACAGCCCGAGCAGCAGGCCCACGATCGGCGCGAACGCAAACACCATGATCGTGTCGTTGAGCGCCACCTGGGTGAGCGTGAAATTGGGTTCGCCGCGGGTCAGCCGGCTCCAGACGAACACCATGGCGGTGCAGGGCGCGGCGGCGAGCAGGATGAGACCGGCGACGTAGGCGTCGAGCTGTTCGGCCGGGAGCCATCCGGCGAAGGCGTGACGGATGAAAACCCATGCGAGCAGCGCCATCGAGAACGGCTTGACGCCCCAGTTGACGAACAGCGTTACCCCGATGCCTTTCCAGTGCCGGCGCACCGCGTGCAGCGCGCCGAAGTCCACCTTGAGCAGCATCGGCACGATCATGAGCCAGACCAGTACCGCGACCGGCAGATTGACCCGGGCGACTTCGACCCTACCGAGCGCCTGGAAGGCGGCGGGAAAGAGATGGCCAAGCGCAATGCCGGTGACGATACAGAGGAACACCCACAACGTCAGGTAGCGCTCGAAAAATCCGAGCTGCGCGCCGGCGGCGCGAACACCCGTGACTTCGCACTGCGCGCTCATGGCTGCGCGCGGCCGATCTCGCGCACCTTCTTTTCAAGCGCCAGCCGGTCGAGTTTCTCCAGCGGCAGTGCCAGCAACAGTTCGATGCGCCGTGCGATCTCGATGAACACCTTCTCGAACAGCTTGCGTTTCGCGCCGTCCGGGCCCTGGAACGCGGCGGGATCCTCGAAGCCCCAGTGCGCCGTCATCGGTTGGCCCGGCCACACCGGGCAGACCTCGCCCGCGGCCCGGTCGCACACGGTGATGACGAAATCCATTTTCGGTGCGCCGGGTTCCGCGAATTCGTCCCAGTTCTTGCTGCGCAGGTTGGCTGTCGGCAGGCCCTTATGATCCAGCAATTCGAGCGCGAACGGATTGACCGCGCCGGCGGGATGGCTGCCGGCGCTGAAGGCATGGAAGCGCCCGCGCGCCAGGTGGTTCATCAGCACTTCGGCCATGATGGAACGCGCCGAGTTGCCGGTGCACAGGAACAGGATGTTGTAGGTGTTGCTCACGTTGTCTCCGGGATTTGCATTACCGTTCACGCGCAACGCGCGCGCTGTCGTGCCGTGGCGCGCAGCTTTTGGCGGTCGGCGCGGTAAGGTTCGAGGCGGGCCACGCCGTCGAGGGCGGTGTGCAGCACGGCCCGCGCCCACGCCGGCAGGTCGGGGCGCAGGCGGTAGTGGATCCACACGCCTTCGCGCCGGTCGCTCACCAGCTCCACGGCGCGCAGCTGCGCGAGATGGCGCGAGATCATCGGTTGCGACAGTTTCAGCGCCTGCGTGAGGTCGCAGACGCACAGCTCGTCGCGCGCGGCGAGCAGCGCCAGGATGCGTAACCGCGTGGGATCGCTCAGGGTCTGGAATAGCGTTTCGGGCGCCATCCCCGAAATATATGAAAAACCGTATATACGGTCAAACGTATATATGACGGAGGCCGGGCTTAGCCGGCGACGGCGTCGGGAATGGCGACGGCGTCGGGTGCGGTCGGCGAAGTCAGCAGGCCGAGGGCGTCGGCGATCTGTGCGCGCGTGCGTTCGGCGAGCGCTCGCCGCTCGCCGGCCGCGTGGATCGGCGGACAGAGCGTGAGCCGCACGGTGAGATGCTCCTCAGCGAGCAGGGCCCATATATGCCGGCCGAGATTGTCGTTACCGACGAACGGCGCCGCCGGGTGCACGCCCTCGGCGTGCGGGTAGGCGATAGCCACGGCCTGCACCGGCCGGCGCGTGCGGATCGCGGCCTGGTACAGGCGCGCGTGGAAGCGTCCGAGCCGCCGGCCGTCGCCGGTGGTGCCTTCCGGGAAGATGGCCACGCTGCGCCCGGCGGCCAGCGCCCGGCTCATGCTGTTGGCGGCGGCGAGCGAGGCGTCGCGCTCGCCGCGGTTCAGAAACAGCGTGCCGGCGAGGCCGGCCATGCGCCCGATCACCGGCCAGCGCGCGACCTCCTGCTTGGCGACGAACTCCGCGTCGAGCGCCGCGCGCAGGCAGGCGATGTCGAGCCAGGAAACATGGTTCGCCGCGAACAGTGCCGGTTCCGCGCTCACGCGACCTTCGATTTCGAGACGCACGTCGAGGATGCGCAGGATGCCGCGCACCCACCAGCGCACCAGGGCATCGTGACGCTGAGTGCGCACCAGCCGGCCGAGGACGGTATGGGCGAGCAGCGCCCCGAGGAGCAGGTGCCCGGCGAGCCGCGCGGCGCGCCGCAGCCGTCGTGTTTCGCGCCGCAGGCCGATAATCACGCGCGGTTCACGAAATGCCGCAGGTAGCGCTCGTTGATGGAATCGGTACGCATCAGGATGAACAGGTCGGCGACGTTGAACTGCGGGTCCCAGGCGGGTTCGCCGCAGATCATCGCACCGGCGCGCAGGTAGGCCTTCACGAGCGGCGGCACCGCCGCCTTTTCCTCCGTGCCCGCGAGCTGCACCTGCGGCAGCGGCACCCGGGGATGAACGCGCAGTGTCTCCGGGCTGAGGTGTCGCGGCGCGAGCCTGCGATAAACCGCGAGCGCCTCGCCGGTGCCGGTGCGCAACGGGATGCTCGCGCAGCCCATGAGGTAGTCGAATTTGTTCATGACCATGAAGCGCGCCAGCCCGTTCCACAGCAGCGCGATGGTGGCGCCGTTGCGGTAATCGGGATGCACGCAGGTGCGGCCGACCTCCATGAAGCGTCCCGGCAGCGCGAGCAGGCGCGTCAGGTCGAATTCGCTTTGGGAGTAGTAGCCGCCGGCGCGCCCGGCCTGGGTGTCCGTGAGGATGCGGTAGCAGCCGACGACCTTGCCGACGGCGTGGTCGCGCACGATCAGGTGCTGGCAGTAGGGGTCGAAGAGGTCGCTCTCGATGCCGGGCTCGGCGCAGTTAAGGCGCGCGCCCATCTCCTCGACGAACACCTGGTAGCGCAGCCGCTGGGCGGCGCGGATGTCCGCGGCGGTCGCGGCCAGGCCGACGTGCAGGTGATGGACCGTATCGTAGATCGGCGCGGTATCGAGCAGCGCCGCGAGCTGGGTGGAGAGCGACATGGCGGTTCCTCCGGTGTTGTCCCCGGGGAGAGTGACGCCGCCCGATGAAGCCGATGTTGCAGGTCTATGAAGATTCCTTGACGGTGATTACGCCCGGCGCAGCTGCGGCGCGGCCCCGGCGAACAGGCGTGCTTCCAGCTCCGCGGCCGGCAGTGGCCGACCGACGAGATAGCCCTGGACTTCATGGCAGCGGTGCTCGCGCAGGAATGCGAGCTGCTGCTCCGTTTCCACCGCCTCGGCGACCACGCGCATGTCGAGGCTGTAGGCCATGGCGATGATGGCCTTGACGATGGCGGCGTCGTTCGGATCGGTGGTGATGTCGCACACGAACGAGCCGTCGATCTTGAGTGCATCGATGGGAAAGCGCTTGAGATAGGCGAGCGAGGAATAACCGGTGCCGAAGTCGTCCACCGAGAGCTGCACGCCCATGGCGTTGAGCTCGCCGAGCACGGCGACCGTCGTCTGGGTGTTCTGCATCAGCGTGCCTTCGGTCAGCTCGAGTTCGAGCCACCGCGCTTCGAGCCCGGCCTCCTCCAGCGTGCGTCGCACCAGTCCGACCAGATTCGCCTGATGGAACTGGCGCACGCACACGTTCACGCCCATGCGCAGCGGCGCGAGGCCCTTGTCCTGCCAAGCCCGGGCCTGGGCACAGGCGGTGCGCAGCACCCACTCGCCGACCTGATGGATCAGACCGGTCTCCACGGCGAGCGGAATGAACTCGGCCGGCGGCACCAGGCCGAGCTCGGGGTGGCGCCAGCGCAGCAGCGCCTCGACGCCGACGATGCGTCCGTTCGCGACGTCCACCTGCGGCTGGTAGTGCAATTCCAGTTCACCGCGATTTACGGCGCGGCGCAGCTCGGTTTCCATCGACAGCCGCCGCGGGTTGCTGCCGTTCATCTCGACGGAGCAGAATTCGTAATGATTCCCGCCTTGTTCCTTGACGTGATACATCGCCCGGTCCGCGCATTGCAGCAGCGCCTCGACGCCCTCGTGAAACGGGTAGAACGCGATGCCGATGCTGGGCGTGACAAAAATCTCGTGCCCGTCGATCGGGAACGGCTGGTGCAGCGTGTCGAGGATTTTCTGCGCCACCGCGGCGGCGTCCGGTACGTACCGCAGGTTCGGCAGTACCACGATGAACTCGTCGCCGCCGAGGCGCGCGACGGTGTCGCCCTCGCGCACGCACGCCGTCAGGCGTTCGCCGAGCCGGCAGAGCAACCGGTCGCCGACCGCGTGACCGAGGGTGTCGTTGATGGTCTTGAAGCGGTCGAGGTCGAGCAGCATCACCGCCAGCAGGCGCTCGCCGCGCGCCGCCTGGCTCATCGCCTGGCCCAGGCGGTCGAGCAGCAGCAGGCGGTTGGGCAGGCCGGTGAGCGCGTCGAAGTGGGCGAGGCGGTAGAGCTGCGCCTGGGAGCGGGCGGTGACGGCGCGCAGCAGGTCGTAGCCCGTGCCGATGCCGGCGTAGCATCCCTGCTCGGTGATGATGAAACCGTCGTACATGTATTGCATGTCGGTTTCCATGATGATGCGACTGATCTCATCGAGGTCGGTGCCGATGTCCACCACCAGCGGCAAATTGCCTACGAACGCCGAGATCGGCTTGCTCCCGAACAATTCGCGCGTATAGGGACGGGTGAAGCTCTCCACCATCTTCTTGCGATTGACCATGGCGAGCGGAATGCCGTCGGCCACGATCGGCAGCGCCACCAGGTTCGGGTTGGCGGTGAAGATTTCGAGCACCCGGTTCACGCGCTCGGTCGGCGCCACCGGCGGCACCCGCTGCAGCAACAGCGCCGCGGTCGCGGCCTCGTGGCCATCGAGCAGGGCGAGCGACTGCATGTCGAAGCGCGGATCGGGCGGCGGCGGAACCATGACAGTCTCTCGCAAAGAAACAGGCTGGCCCATTGCCGGCCCGTGGGGTCGTGACGTCCCTGTTCCGCGCCGTTTTCGGCGCGGTTTCCTGTTGTCCGGCGGTCCTCGCCCTGGACAAGCGGTGTGTCCGTACGGCGACAACTCCGCAGTGCAACACCCTAGAGCGGGTGTGTGAAGACGGCGTGACAGGCGGATGAAATTTTTTTGAGAAAGCGGGCCCAAAAAAGTCCAGGGACGGACTTTTTTAGCAGTCTTTAGCCCGCCTGGGAGTGCACCAGCGCCGGCGCCTGCGCGACGCGGTTGGCCGGAAATGCGCAGAGGAAGGTGCTGCCCTTGCCGATCTCGCTCTCGATGTCGAGGCGGGCGTCGTGACGCAACAGCACGTGCTTGACGATGGACAGCCCGAGGCCGGTGCCGCCCGAGGCGCGCGAGCGCGCCGTGTCCACGCGGTAGAAGCGCTCGGTGAGGTGCGGGATGTGCTCGGGCGCGATGCCCTCACCGGTATCGCGTACCGTGAACCGGGCGCCGTCCGCGTCCGCCCACCAGCGCAGCGCGATTTCGCCGCCGGCGGGCGTGTAGCGCACGGCGTTGTTGATGAGGTTGGAGAAGGCGCTGTGCAGCTCCTCGCGGCTGCCGAGCAGGCGCAGGCCGGGCTGGGTTTCGAGCGTGATGCGGTGGCGCGCCTCGCCGCTCAGCAGCTCGGCCTGCTCCTTGAGGCCGGCGAGCAGCGCCGGCACGTCCACGACCTCGTCGTGCCGGCGCGGCGGCGCGGTTTCGAGTTTCGACAGCATCAGCAGGTCGTCCACCAGCCGCTGCATGCGCGTCGCCTGGTCGTACATCGTATTCATGTGTTTTGAAAGCTCCTCGGGCCGCACGTGCTTCATGTCGCGCAGCGTTTCGAGAAAGCCGGTCAGCACCGTGAGCGGCGTGCGCATCTCGTGCGAGACGTTGGCGACGAAGATGCGGCGCATCTGCTCGAGGCGCACCAGGCGCGTGATGTCGCGCGCCAGCAGCAGCTTCCGGCGGCTGCCGAACGGGATGATCTGGAGTGACACGGCGAGCTCGGCGTTCGCCGGCGACGGCAGCTCGAGCGGCTCGGTCAGATCGTGGCGCTCAAGGTACTCGGCGAGCTCCGGGTCACGCAGCAGGTTGCCGAGGCGCATGCCGGTGTCACGCGGGAAACGGATGCCAAGCAATGTCGCGGACGCCGGGTTGGCCCATTCGATGTCGTCGTCTTCGGAAACGATCACGACGGCGTCGGGCATCGCCGCCGCGGCGCTCTGGAAGCGCGTGAGCATGTCGGTAAGTTGGTCTTCGCGCTGGCCGGCCTGCTTGATGAGCTTGCGGAACTCGTTGAACACGTCGCCCCACAGCCCGCCGGCATCCGGAATCTCACGCCCGTCGCGGTGGTGCAGCCACTGGTGCAGGCGATAGATGTGACGCAGGGTGGCGGCGATGTACAGGCCGAAGCCGATGGCGGCGACGATGAAGTAGCGCCCGGTGATGGCGCCGAGCACCAGGCTCGCCAGCGCGATACCGGCGAGCGTCCAGACCTCGCGCCACAGGCTCGGGTGCATGCTTCAGCCCTGGGCGGA
>SCRL01000038.1 GCA_004298065.1 Gammaproteobacteria bacterium
CCCGCCACCGCCGTTCAGGACGTCGTTGCCCTTGCCGCCGTTCAGGGTGTCGTTACCCGCGATGCCCTGGAGGGTCAGGGTAAATGTATCGTCGGCGCTGACACCGGAAGTGTCCGTGGCGCTGACCCGGATGTCCCAAGCCCCACTGATGCCGGTGTCGGAATCCACCAATATGTCGTCCCCGTCGGTTCCGGTGAGGGTGCTGTCCACGGGGGCGGTGCCGGTGAAGGTCTGGGTGTTGGCATCGAACGAGAGCCACGAGGGTAAATCGCTGCCGTCGGCGAGGATTGCTGTATAGCTCAGGGTATCGCCGTGGATGGTGTCGTCGTCGTGGAAGGTGTCACCGGCTACTGCGTAGCTGAAGGCCGCCCCTTCGGTCGCCAGTTGGTCCGGGATGGCGTTGGCCACGACCGGGGCGTCGTTGACGTTGTTCACGGTCAGGGTGAAGACGTCCGAAACCGAGAGGCCACCGGTATCGGTAGCTGTCACCCGGATGTCGTAACTGCTCACGTCCCAATTGTCCGGGGTGCCCGAGAACGTCCCCGTGGTGGCGTCGAACGTCAGCCAGTCCGGCAATACCGAACCATCCCACAACGCCGCCGACAGCGTCAGGCTGTCACCATGGATGAAGTCGTCGTCATCGAAGGTACCGGCCGGGGCGGTGAAGCTGAACGGCGCGTCCTCGTCCGTGGCGAGATCGCCCAAGGCGTTGGCCAGGACCGGGTTATCGTTGACGTTGTTGACGGTTAGCGAGAAGACATCGCTGGCGCCGGTGTCGGCGAGATCGGTCGCGGTGACGCGAATGTCGTAACTGCCGACCTGCCAATTATCAGGTGTGCCGGTAAAAGTGCCTGTGGCAGCATCGAAGGTAAGCCAGGTGGGCAATTTGGTTCCATCCACCAGTGCGGCCGAGAGGGTCAGTGTATCCCCCACTACACTGTCCTCGTCGGCGAAGGTCCCTGTTGGAAGCGTAAAGCTGAACTGGCTGTCCTCGTCCGTGGTTTGGTCAATGATGCTATTGGCGACGATGGGGACGTCGTTGACGTTGTTAACCGTAAGTGTAAAGGCTTCCGAAGCGGACCGGCCCATGGAATCCGTCGCTGTTAGCTGGATATCCAGACTGCCCACGTCTGTCTGCAAGGGAATGCCGGTAAACGTGCCGGTGTTGGCATCGAAGCTAAGCCAGGCCGGGAGGCCGCTGCCGCTGGTGAGGACCGCGCTATAGGACAGGATATCGCCGCGGAACAAGTCGACATCGGTGAAATAAGCGCTGATGTCGAGGCTGAAGAGACTGTCCTCGTCGGTATCCATGTCTGGTACCGGCGCCGCCAATACGGGTGCGTGACCCCAGGCCTCGATGAACGAAGCGTTGTAGGCCGTGCCATCGAGGGAAACCGTCTCGACGTGGTACGTCGGGTCTAGGAACCAGTTTTGAATCGTGATGTTGTTACCGTCGGGCAGTTCGAGGACGAGATCGTTGTCGCTCATCGAGGTGTTGAGATCGGCCAACGCCACCCCGGCGAGGGCGAGGGTGTCGGCGCCGGCGGTGTCGAGAATCGTGTCGCTGCCGTCACCCAAGACGTAGGAATAGGTGTCGTCCCCCGCCCAGCCGATCAGGGCGTCATCCCCCTGCCCGCCTGCGAGAACGTTATTGCCGTCATTGCCAGCAAGAACGTTACCCAGCTCGTTGCCGGTACCGTCCAAATCAGCCGTTCCGGTCAGGGTCAGGTTTTCAAGATTGGCACCGAGCGCATAACTGATGGACGAGCGAACGGTGTCGCTGCCCTCGCCCAGATTCTCCATCACAGTGTCGACAGCGCTGTCCACGATATAAGTATCGTCACCGCGACCACCCATCATGGTGTCAGCACCTTCCTGACCGTCGAGGACGTTGGCCCCGCGATTGCCGACGATAAGGTTGTCAAGGTCGTTTCCGCTGCCGTCGACGTCCCCTAGGCCGGTAAGCGCGAGATTCTCCACATTGGCAGACAAGGTGTGAGAGACGCTGGCACGCACCGTGTCGGTGCCTTCGTCCGCGTTCTCCTCGACCATGTCGGCGGCGTTGTCCACCACGTATAGGTCGTCGCCAGTTCCACCGATCAAGGCATCGGCACCGGCGCCGCCGTCCAGGGTGTCGTTGCCGGCTCTACCGATGAGCGTATTCGCCCCGACGTTACCGGTGAGGATGTTGTCCAGTTCGTTGCCGGTGCCGTTCAGGTTTTCCGTGCCGGTCAGGGTAATGTTTTCAAGATTGGTACCAAGCGTGTAGTCGATGGACGTACGCACAGTGTCGGTGCCTTCGCCGGGGTTCTCGGTGATCGTGTCTTCGACATTATCCACCACGTAGGTGTCGTCGCCGGTCCCGCCGGTCATTTGGTCGATACCCTCCCCACCGTCTAAGAGATCATTGCCGTCGCCGCCGTTCAGGAGGTCGTGTCCGTCCATGCCGACAAGCTCGTCGTCGCCGGTCATGCCGAACAACGCGTCGTTACCGGATTCGCCGTAGACCTGGTCGTCGCCACGGTCGCCGGACAATACGTCATTGCCATACCCACCCGAAACCAGGTCATTGCCATTGCCGCCGAAGACAACGTCGTTCCCGCTCTCGGCCAGGATGGCATCGTTGCCATCTCCGCCGATCACGAGATCGTTGCCGAGACCGGCGAAGACCACGTCGTTGCCATCGCCGCCCATAACGATGTCGTTGTCGGCGCCGGAGTAGATAGTGTCGTCGCCGGTACCGCCATCGATGACATCGTTACCGCCGTCCTCAAAGACCACGTCATCGCCACCATAGGCGTATACAAGGTTGTTACCGGTTTTGCCGAGGATCAGGTCGTTGCCTTCGGTGCCGGTCAACTCCTCGCCGGAGGGTGAGAACGGTTCGCGCATGACTACTTGAGTGGTGCCGTCGGCGTTCTGGACCAGCACCTCGTTGCTGTACCGCAGCGTGATGTCGGCAAAATTGAGCGTGCTGCCGTCGGTTTTCGTGATGGCGCCGACGCCGTGGACGGTCTGGCCGTCGATGACGGCGAACTGGCCGTCACTGGTAAGTGCCATCGACTGCACTCCAAGTTCCGACAGGGTCTGGAATTCGCCGGCATCGGTAATGCCGTCCTGGTCGACATCCTGCCAAACACCGAACTTCGCCCATTTCTCGTCGGCACTGGAGAGCACACCGTCGTTATTGGTGTCGAAGGCCTTCAGGCCCTCCAGGTCGGTCTGGGCGCCGGGCAGGTAGGAGGTAAAGCTGATTTCGCCTTGTTTTTCGATAATGCCGTTGCCGTCAAGGTCATAGGCCAGAAGCCCATCGTCCGCCGTCGGCCAGGCGGTGCGGTGCCGGAAGCCGTCGCCGTTGATGTCGTAGAAGACGCTGGAGTCGTTGACGTCGGTGAACGTGAAGCCGTTGTTGCCGAGGTCGATGGCGATGGGCTTACCACCGCCACCGCCGCCACCGCTACTACCTAAATTTGGGCTGTAACCACCGGAGTGGTAGGTATTGACTGTGATAGTCGTACTCGCTCCTTCGGGATCGGTGACCCGGACAGTAAAGGGGTCTAGTTCGATTGGTGCCTCCGGACTGGGGCGCCATGTCGGAGTCTCACCGCCCTCTGTGACACCACCGGGCCAATCCATACCCGGGTGGTTAGGGCCATCCCAGTTGATGTATTCGAAGTGTCCATTGGCATCGACGCTAACTCCGCCTTTTTGCGGCGCGAAGAGTATTTCGTAGGTAAATGGTCCATTGGGGTTATCGATATCCGAAGGAATGACATAGCCGGTACTCCGACTAGGAGTGTCAATAGTCACTGGCGATCCGTGATAACCCTCGCTCAGCCACCAAAAAGGAGCGCCATAGTCCCAACCATAATAAGGACCGTATTGAGGACTGGCTGGCTGAATGTTATTGCCATCATAGTCAGCCGTGTACGAAGCCCATCCGTATATAAGACGCCAAGACGGATTGGCTGTCGCTGTCGGCGCATCGTTGGTGTTCAACAGGTTCACGTCCACCGTCGCGGTGTCGGTCTGCCCCGTCGGCGCCTGGATGGCGTAGTTGAAACTCGCAGGGCCGTTGTAGTTGGCCTCCGGGTTGAAGTGCACGTAGCCGTTGCCGTCGAGATAGCCCGTGCCGTGGGTGAAGTTCGACACACCAGCCAAAGTGAGGTCCAAGCCCAAGAACCCGCCCAGCATGTCGTTTGCAAGCAGGTCAGTGCTCGAAACGATAGTCTCGATATCCTCAAGGCCGGTAACGCCGTCGCGGTTCGCTTCGAGCACGGCGCGGTCGTCGATGCGGGTGGCGAGCAGCGAGATTTGCCCCCCGCTCGTCTCGATCACGATGCCTTCGGGGATGACGTGCGTGCGCACGCCCTCGGTGTCGGCCGCGAGGTCAGGCGAAGCTAATTGTTTGAGTTCACCATTTTGTTCGAAGCGGCCCTGGGCATAATCCAGTGCCGTGATGCCGAGCGCCGACAGGCCGTTCACTTCACCAGCATCGACCTGGCCGTTGCCATCAGCGTCCTGCCAAATCTTCAGCTCCTCCCACACCGGGTCTACATCGGTTAGCTTGCCGTCATAGTTGCTGTCCACCCAACGCATGCCGGCCAAGCCGCGCGCAGAAAGCGCGACGGTGCCGTTGTTGAACAGTTCCTTGCTGGAATCGATTTCCCCGTTCAGGTTGCGGTCGAGGACGAGGAAGCCGTCGTCGCCCCCGAGCCAAACGGTGTTCTTGAGGAAGCCTGAGTCATCCACGTCGAAGGCGACGCTGCGGGTCGTGCCGGTGGTCTCGATCCCATCGCCGTCGAGGTCGAGGGCCACCGGGCGGAAGGTCTGGGTTTCGCCCGCAAGCGGGCCCGCGAGCAGCCCATCCCGGCCCGCGCTCTCCTCTTCGGTCAGGCCGGCCTTGGGGTCGCCGTATTGGGTTTGAATGGCGGCGGTTTCAACTTCCCACATCGGCGCAACCGCGCCGCGGGCAAGCGCCACGCGGATGAAGCGCTCGGAGAGCGACTGGCCCGCCTGCTCCGTGCCCGCCGGGGCGTTGTAGGGATGCCCGGTGAGGTCGTATTTGATGCCGGGGTAGTTCTGCACCCCAGTGAGCGGGTCGATGTCGGTAAGCTGGAAGCCCGAGTAGTGGCGGTAGCTGATGGAAGGCAGGCGGTTGGCAACCACCCCGATGGCGCTGCCTGGATTAACCGACTGCTCGTACTCGGCGAGCTGGTTCAAATAATTGATGAAGCCGTCCATCGTGGAGCGCACCGCGCCCTCGCCGCCGTGCTCGCCGTAGCTATTAGCCACCACGCTGAAGCCTGACCATCCGGCCGAGGCCCCGCCCCAGGGCTCGGGTGGCGGGTCGTCGTCGCCCCCGAAGAGCGAGGAGACGATGTTGTAGACGGCGTAGACCTGGCCGACGTAGGGTACCGAGTAGATGCCCGCCTGGGTGAGTGCCAAGTCGGTGACCGCCGCCGCGATACCGATTTGATCGCCGCTTTCGAGGCTGGTAACAAGGTTGAAGTACGGCAATGCATCGCTGATGTTGGTGGCCAGTGCCTGACTGTCCAGCGCGGCGCGCTCCGCCGCAAGGTTCAGGGTGCCGGCGTCGATCGCCTCCAGCGCTGTATTGAACGCGAAGTCCGAGTAGAGCTGCGCCCCGAATGACGCCCACTGTGCACCGATGGTGACGGCAGTGAGCGTATCGCCCTCTTCGAGGGCGTTCATGAGATTTAAAATGCTTAGGGTGCTGCTGACGAAGCTGGAGGCCTGATAAAGACCGATGTTATTTATCTGACCATCGAGGCTGTCGAGCGAGACAGCGAACCGTAACCCCGACGATACGATGGGCAGGGGGTCGCCGGCCTGGATGGCGCGCAGGAGGGAGAGCGCATCGCTGAAGGTGCCCTGCTTGATGGCGTTGTAGAGGGTTTGGGCACCATTTAATGGCTGGTTGGTAAATCCAAGAAGTGCGTCCTCGACCCGGGTAACCTCTCTTCCATCCGGATAGGCATCGGTAAACAAGAATGTTCCGTCAGTCTGCTGCTGAGCCGTCGATGTCACTACGAGTTCATTCGCGCCATTGAAAATTTCGCGGGTAACTGACTCATCGCTGTTTACGGTCTGAACGACACGTCTTTGCAAGACCAAGCTTTCCGTTGCCGAGTCATAGCGCGAAGTTTCAGTGATTGTCTGGTTATCCAAAATCTGCGTGTCTACACGGCTCGTAACAATACTGCCCTTGCCAAGAATCTCCTGAGTGACCGCGTTGCTGGATGTGGTCCAACGTTCACCACTGCCGTCACTGCGTATCAGCAGCGAACCACCACTCCCCTCGATATAAGTCGCACCATCCCTGACATAAATAGAGACGTTTAAATCCGTTTGGCTCGCGAGAAAGCCACTGATTTGGTCCATAACCACAGGATCTGGCGTGACCAGTGATACGCTGCCATCGGCGTTCGCCAGGTACGTTGGATACAAAAAGCCCCCTATCTGATCGACCGTGCTATCCAGTGTTTCGTTCTGACCGAGGATATTCCAGAGCCTGTTATTAGCGCGTGCCGTTTCTGTATCAATGATGTTATCGATGTCATGTATGATTTGTGCTTGCACACCCACACCGAGCACTAGATTCCTGCTAGTGACCAACGCGGATAGCGCTAGCGAAGCGATGGAGTTGTCCGTGGTAACCCCGTCAACATGACGGTTCAGAGCGCCCACAATCCATGTATAACGGCGCGCCACAAACTCGCCGATAGGGTAATCGACCTGTAATTGCGGCTCGTCTGCCAGCAGCGTATTTTTGAGATTCGTAAAGCTCTCGGTTTGCGTAATAGCCAAGCCACCGGGGCCATCCAGGCTGGTGCCCTTGAGGCCGAAGAACTTAGCGTTGACCTCGGACTCGAAGCCACCTTGGGAATGGCCGGTGAGCGAAAGATACGTACGGGCTTCGTTGTAGCTGATCCCTTTTGTTTCAGCGATATGCCTTATAGCGGCATGCGTGAACATGACACTATCAGTCAATTCCTGCGTCCATTGATTTAATACGATGCTTCCAACGTTTATCCGAACATCTCCGGAAGACCAGTTCGCGGTGCCACGATAAGCGATCTTGTAGCTGCCGTCGGGACCAACAAAAAGCTGCGCAGCAAAGTTGGTGCTGGTTTGATCAAATCGCAAGCTGACAGGTTTCCACCCATCGATATCGAGCAGCTTGCCGCTGTTATTAAGGCTGTAGACTTCCTTGTTAAGTTTCGCGTCGATGACGAGGTCGGTTGCCATGTTTTGGTCTCCTGTCCGTTATGCGTTAAACGCAATGCTTTTTACCGTTGACGCAGGATGTGCAGTAGTTCAGCCCAGCTCTGCCCGCGCGTGGTGGCGGCTTTCCGCACTTTTTCGAAAAACTTCTCAGGCAGCCGGATTACGTGGGCGTAGTCTTCAGGTACCCGTTTCTCTGAGTCCTTGCGTGTATCCATGCGCTTATCCAGAACAATTACAAACTGACGGATGCCTAATGTTTGGATACGTGGATTTTGAAATCCGAAGCTGGGGTGACTCTGTAGTACGACAAGGTCCAGACCGTCCGCCCAATTGGCGCGATAGCTCCACTCCTTTAACGAGGTAATCGCGAAGCCCCTATCCTGATTCACTCCGATAAGTCCGAAGTGATTTCCCATGTCTGGGTGATAGAAGGGGTTTTCGAAATGAGGAACGGCCCCTGGAGGAGGCTGGTACTCGCCAGAACGATAGCGATCTCCAGGAGGCTTCATAGATTTTCCAGGACCAAAACGTGCGATATGCCACCCCGCGTCGTCACGACTGCCATCGTAGAACTTCACGTCCGGGTTGGCGGCGGGAAGGTTAAGGTCGGACCGCAGAAAGATATCGAAGCGCAATTCCTGGTCGCCGGCGCATTTTTCCTTTCCTTCGATAATGGCGCAACGGTCGAACAGGCCGGTTTGCGTGCTCATGCGAAAAGCAATGGCTTCAGCTCCCTTGAGAGCTTTATCCACGTATTCCGGCGGCATGCAAAATCGTTGGGCGAATTCAGGCGTCACCACCCAGATATATTTGTCGTGGGAGTAGTTTTTGCGCCCTACGCGTGGTCCGGTGTAATAGCCGTCGGCGCAACTTTCCTCAGGGGGTCGCTGTTTTTCCTGAGCCTGAACTGTCGACAAATTCAACAGTGTGCCCAGAAGGCACGCCGTTACAGCCAGTAGATGAACCCTCGAAAGCTGAATCAACGTCATTGCTTACTTCCTCTCGTTATCATTGTGCTTGCTCATCAGCCACCGCCTTCTTCTCCGGCACCAGCGGCTGGTTGGCGCGCTTCTTCTCCGCGATCTCCTGCACAGTCTTCTCCAGCGCGAGGAAGCGGTACGACGACTGCACGGAAGCAGGAGGTGCGACCGCAAGGACGATGGAGGTAGAGCGGCGTCGGGAACAGCCGCCGAGAGCAACGCACGGAGCGGTTGCCGAGGTCGTCGGGTAGATAGAGGTGTGATTTCTAACCACGGTTATTCACCATGTATGAGTAATTCCCACCTGTCAGTTGAAACCCGAGCTTCTTGAAAAACGTGTCCGCCTTGTCTATGCGGATGGCGCTGGTGACGCTGATGGAGATTTCCTGCACTTTGCGGTTCTCGGCCCATTTCTTGAACGCGGTCATGAGCTTTATTGCCGCACGCCCGCCCCGATGGTCAGGATGCACCCAGAAGAAGATCAGTTGGGCGATCGGGGCATCCGAAAAGAAATAGCTATCTATGTGGCCCAGCAAGGCCGCGTACGGTTTTTGGTTTTTGTCGTCGGCCACAAAGAAGCAGCGTGTGCCAGATTTGTCTTCAATAAGCCCTTTCAGGTTAGTAGCCAACTTATCGGGGTCATAGCCAAGGGTTTTGAGGCGCCCTTCGGCAAGGTACGTGTGCCCGAGCTCCACCAAGGGCGGGATATCCTCCAAGCGTGCGAAACGGATGGTCATGCGCGTGCTTCAGTCTTCTATCGAATTGAATGCCACGCGTCCCAGAACCGGACGCACGGTGAGTCTGCGTACGTTGACACAGCGCAGTGTCGACAAAAGTTCCAATTTCCACCCTTCCCTTGTCTTTTACTTCCGTAGCTTTTACTTCTTCTACTGCTCCGTAAGGCGCCAGTGTCTAGTTAAATTTCACTATGGGACCAGAAACTTTAGCATCCATTCTTTCCGGTGCGGTCCTTTAAAGTGCAGGACGAATTTGTTACTGACATCTTCATCCTGTGTACGTGGAGTGTAGTTATAAATATCGCACGGAAATTCTTTAAGTTTGAGATCGGTGGTATCCGCAGCTACCTTGATGGAGACTTGGTCGCCCCACCACTCCTGATCCTGCTTCGGCAGCGTTAGACAGTGTTCATAGGCTTTATTCCAGAATGGTATTCCCGATGCTCGGGAAAACATTACGCCCGTGTTGTACGGCATTTCAGCAGCCAAGTCATATCCATTCAGGTCTCTTACCGGCTTGTAACGCCGGGTCAGGCCGATATCGAAATCCTCTGAAAAGACCGGGGACAAATCCTTCTGAACGATGATATCGGTATCGAGAAACACGACATCGGTTGGCGGGAAATCTTTCAAGTGCAACAGCCGGTAGGGCATTAGGAATCGGCCATCGTAACGCTTGCGGATCACGTCATTAACACCCGTAACCGGTTTGGTATCGGTATCCGTCATTTGGACGATTCGTGCGCCAGGCATTACAGCCTTCACCGAGGCAACCATGATCTGCGCCTCTTTCGATATGCGGCCCACATGAAGAAATCCAACTGTCAGCATGAAACTTTATCTCTATTAGACGTCGTGATGGTAACTCGGAGTAGAAGTTGTTTCAAAAATCTCCCATGAAAAATAGAGATAGATTGAAACACCATCTTTCCATGGACACATGGTTAGGGAGTGGCCTAGAGAGAATATTTTCATATCTATCACCCTGTAACCGAGTTGTAATGATGCTCATCATTCTCCGTGACAATTTCTTGTATAAGCCGTCGATGTGTCTATTTCTTCGCCTCAACCTTTCCTTCAAGTTCCTTAACTTTCTTCGCCATCCCCTCGATCACGGCGGCTTGCTGCGCATAGGCGCGCACGAGCTGGCGGGTGGTGTCGGTCAGACCCTTGAGCGCGACGGTGAGATCATCTTTGCGCGTGTTGATCGCGTCGATCTGCATCATCACGAGCTTGGCGATGTCCTCGGGATTGGAAATCGTACGTGGGTTCCCCGCGCCCTGGGGAGCGGCTTTTGCCGGAGTTGCGCCGTTGCCCTTGGCAGTAGTGGTAGCGTTGTCGGTCATGGTGTTCTCCTTTGGTTAAGTTTGAGTTGGCCCCTCACCCCTGCCCTCTCCCCAGAGGGGAGAGGGTGAGTTGGTGGGTGAATCTTTTGTTATCTCTCTCGGATGCTTTCTTGCGCCCCTTTCAATAACGGGCTCAGGAAATATTCGATAATCCGGCGGCTGCCGGTCTTGATCTCGACGGTCACGGTCATGCCGGGGGTGAGGGTCACGTCCTTGTCGTTCTCGACGCGAATACTCGATTTCGCCATGGCGACGCGCGCGCTGTAGACGTAGCCGACCTTGTCGAGCGGCACGGCGTCCTTCGAGAGCGCCAGCACCCTGCCCTCGATGATGCCGTAACGGGTGAACGGAAAGCTCTCGACCTTGATCTCGGCTTGCTGGTTCTCCTCGACGAAGCCGATGTCCTTGTTCTCGACGAACGCCTCGATTTCGAGGTTAGCGCCCTCGACCGGTGCGATGACCATGAGCTGTTGCGCCGGGGTGACCACGCCGCCGACGGTGTGCACCGCGAGCTGCTGCACCACGCCGTCGATGGACGCCGTCAAGTGTTGCTGGCTTGCGCGGGTACCGGCCTTGGCGAGTTCTTGCGCGAGCGAATGCACCCGGGTTTCGGCGGCGGACAGGGCCCCGGCGTGTTCCTGCGATTTGGCCGCGCGGGCCTGTTCGGCTTCCAGGTACTGCATCCGCGAAACCATTTGCTTGTCCAGAAGCTTTTTGAACGCTTCGGTCTTGGCCGTGAGCGCCTGCAATTCGGAAAGCTGGTCGCGCAGCTGGTTGCGCTGGATTTGCACGAACGCGGCATCGGCGCCCGCTGGGGCTTCGAACGTGCTCTTGCCCAACAGCAGCGCCCGCAGGCGAGCGACTTCAACCTTCGCCGCCAAATGCTCGTTTTCCAGACGGCTGCGGTCGGAACCGGCACCGGCATCGAGCTCGATCAATACGTCTCCCCGCTTCACCCGCTGGCCGTCGCGCACGTGGATCGCCCGGATGACGCCATTTTCGAGCGGCTGGATGACCTTGGAGCGGTCGTTGGGCACGATCTTGCCCTGGGCGATGGCGACGATGTCGATTTTGCCGATCAGCGCCCACAACAGCGCCAGCCCAAAGAGCCACATGATGGTGCGCGCGATCGTGCGCCCGAGGGGCGAGGCCGGCGACTCCTGCACCTCCAGCACCGCCGGCAGGAATTCAAGCTCCCTGCCCTTCGGCGCCGCCACCGGCGTCTGGCGCTTCTCCTCTTCCCAGGCGGTGCGCCACGCTTCGACATGGCGGCTGACATAGGCGCGACACGGGGTAACGACCTTTTCATTCGCCTTGGCCACCGGCGGCAAGGCCGCCAACGGCTTCCCGGTGGCCACGAGCCCCGGCTTCAGTACGCGCCAAGTGCCGCAAGCAATCCGCCACGACCAGCGTAGGCTGAATGCCGTAGCCTTCCCTAGCCTGTCACCGGCGCGCTCCAGCAGGCGAGCAACATGCTGCAACTGTTTCTCCCAGCGCCGGTCGTTTTTTGTTTGCCCCTGTTCAGTCATGGCTGATCAACCGATCGCCACTCACCCCTCCCTCTCCCCATTGGGAGAGGGTGAGAGCGCATGAAGAACCAATCCGTTCGTCCTTTCGGTGCAGGCGCGCACGTATTTTTGCGAGCACGATATCCGGTGTACGGATAACAGCACTGTTCCAGAACCGCATAACGTCGAAACCTCTCGATGCGAGATATGCCGTGCGTTGCCGGTCCAGTACTTGCCTGCCGCGATGTGCGTCGCCATCCAGCTCAATTACCAGTCGCCGGCTTGGACAGGCGAAATCTGCGATATAACGTCCAATTGGATGCTGACGGCGGAATTTGTACCCTATGATCTGGCGGTCGCGTAGCAACTCCCATAACTGTTCTTCGGCACCGGTTGCGTTGCGGCGGAGATGGCGGGCGGTTTGCTTGATTCGTGCATTACGCACGGTCACCCCCTCACCCCTCCCTCTCCCCCGAGGGGAGAGGGAGAGTCGGTGGAAAGAACCATTCCACTTTGGTGCTGGTGCAACTGCCAGTAGTACCCCTTCAGGCCTAACAGCTCGTGGTGCGTGCCCTGCTCGATGATGTTCCCCTTGTCCAGCACGTAGATACGGTCCGCGCTGCGCACCGTGGAGAGACGATGGGCGATGATGATGACCGTGCGGCCCTGACAGATGCTTGCGAGATTCTGCTGGATGATGCTCTCGGACTCGTAGTCGAGCGCGCTCGTGGCCTCGTCGAAAATGAGCAGCTTGGGGTCGGTGACCAGCGCCCGGGCAATGGCGATACGCTGGCGCTGGCCGCCGGAGAGCGTGCAACCGTGCTCGCCGACCACGGTATCGTAGCCCTGCGGCATTTCGAGAATGAAATCGTGCGCCCCGGCGAGCTTCGCCGCCTCGATCACGCGTTCCAACGGCATGCCGGGCTCGGCGAGCGCGATGTTGTCGCGCACCGAGCGGTTGAACAGGAAGTTCTCCTGCAACACCACGCCGATCTGCCGGCGCAGCCACGCCGGATCGATCTGCGCAAGGTCCACGCCGTCCACCAGCACCCGCCCCGCCTCCGGCACGTACAGGCGCTGCACCAGCTTCGCCACCGTGCTCTTGCCCGAGCCCGAGCGCCCGACGACGCCGATGGTCTGCCCGGCGGGAATGTCGAGCGACAGGCGCTTCAGGATTTCCGGGCCGTCGGGACGATAGCGGAACGTGGCCTGATCGAAGGCGATGTGGCCCTTGAGCGCGGGCAACGTGGCCCGGTTCGGGTTGTACGACGGCTCCGGCGGGGTGTTGAGCACGTCGCCCAGGCGTTGGAGCGAGATGCCGGCCTGCTGGAACTCCTGCCACAGCTGCACGATGCGAAGCAGCGGTCCGCTCACGCGACCGGCGAGCATGTTGAAGGCGATCAGCTGGCCGATGGAGAGATCGCCTGACATGACCAGATGCGCGCCGATCCACAGGATCGCCACCGTGGTGAGCTTATTAAGGAATGCCGCGATCTGGCCGGCGATGTTGCCGAGGGTGCCGGTGCGGAAGCTCGCGTGCACGTAGCCGGCGAGCTGCTCGTCCCAGCGCCGCTGCATCGCCGGCTCCACTGCCATGGCCTTGACCGTTTCGATGCCGTTGACGGTCTCGACCAGGAAGCTCTGGTTCTCGGCGCCGCGGTTGAACTTCTCGTGCAGGCGCGCACGGAACACCGGCGTTACCGTGGCCGACAGGAACACGTAGAACGGGATCGTGGCCAGCACCACCAGCGTGAGCCAGCCGCTGTAGAAGAACAGCACGGCGATGAACACCACGGTAAACAGCAGGTCGATGACCACCGTGACCGTGGTGCCGGTCAAGAACTGGCGGATGGTCTCAAGCTCGCGCACGCGCGCCACGGTGTCGCCCACGCGCCGGGCCTGGAAGTACGCCAACGGCAGCCGCACCAGATGCCGGAACAGCTCGGCGCCGAGGGTGACGTCCAGGCGGCTGGTGGTGTGCGAGAAGACATAGGTCCGAAGGCCGCCGAGCAGGGTCTCGAACACGATCATGGCCAGCATGCCGAAGCCGATGACGTGCAGCGTGGTGAGCGCCTTGTGCACCAGCACCTTGTCGATCACCACCTGGAAAAAGAGCGGCGTGAGCAGCGCGAAGAGCTGGAGAAAGAACGACGCCACCAGCACCTCGCCGAAGAGCTTGCGGTGCTTGACGATGGCCGGGATGAACCAGGTGAAATCGAAGCGCCGATCTTCGGGGCGAAGGCCCGCGCGCTTGGTGAAGAGCAGCAGTCTGCCGTTCCAGGAGGATTCGAACAGCTCGCGCGGCAGCGCCTGCGGCGCCGCTTCGAGGGGGTCCTGGATCAGTACGCGTTCGGCATCGGTCCGCGCCAGGACCACGTACCGGCCATCCTTATATTGTGCGATCGCCGGCAATGGCGTGGCCGCGAGCCGGTCCCAGGCGCTATCGTGCGCGCCGGCCTTGAGGTCGAGGTGCTTGGCGGCGAGCAGCAGCTCAGTCTCGCCGAACGGTTTGCCGGATTCGCCGAACTGGTGTTTGAGCTGGCCGGCGTCGGCGGGTATGCCGAAGAAACGTGCGAGCAGCACGAGACATGCGAGTCCCGTGTCGACCGACTGAGCCGCACTGAGCGAATGCGGAGAAATGGGATCCCTACCCTTGGGCGGCTCCTGCCGCTCCTTCTGTTCTTACAGCTTGTTATTTTCTTGCTGTGAAACAGTTCCCGGCGCTATGGTTCCTGCGCCTTGATAGCGGTATTTACCGCAAGGTTGCCGGGTGAACAATGGGTGGTTTCTTATGGGGGTGAAATAAGCGATAGGAAAATCAGAAGCAGCGCCCGGGGCTGGGAACTGCACATGCATAAAAAGATGGAGGCTGGGGTCGGAATTGAACCGGCGTACACGGATTTGCAGTCCGCTGCATGACCACTCTGCCACCCAGCCGCGAGGGGCACCAAAAAAAATCGGGGAAGCGGCGATCCGGCTTCCCCTTGGGATTTGGAGCGGGCAAAGGGGCTCGAACCCTCGGCCTCGACCTTGGCAAGGTCGCGCTCTACCAACTGAGCTATGCCCGCGAAAGAACGGCTATTTTAAGCTCCCGCCGGGGCGAGTCAAGGACGTCCGCCCTTCCCCGGACCGGGGTTTTCCGGTTGCCGGACCGGCACGGTGAAAAAATTCGGCCATGCGGCGCGCAGGTACAGGATCATGGACCACAGCGTCAGGATCGCCGCCAGGCTCAGCAACACCTCGCCCACCTGGAACGTCGGCAGTGAGCCGATCTTGTGGCGCCACAGCAAGAACGGGATTGCCACCATCTGCGACGCGGTCTTGACCTTGCCGAGAACCGACACCGCCACGTGCGAGCGTTTGCCGACCTCGGCCATCCATTCACGCAACGCCGACACCGTGATCTCGCGCCCCAGAATTACGATCACCACCACCTCGAACAGGCGCGTGTCCCAGACGTAGGCGAGCACGTTCGGATCCGACACCAGCAGCACCAGCGCCGCCGCGACCATCAGTTTGTCAGCCACCGGGTCGAGGAACGCGCCGAAATGCGAGTGCTGGCTGAGCTTGCGCGCAAGCCAGCCGTCGAGCCAGTCGGTGATCGCCGCGAGGATGAACAGCACCGTCGCCAGCTCCCGCCCCCACGGGCGCGGCCAGTAATAGGCGATGACGAACAGCGGAATCAGCACAAGCCGCAGCACGGTCAGCAGGTTGGGTGCGTTCCAGATCATGTTTCGTTAGCGAGCCTGTTCGTGAAAAACATCGTATATGCGTTGCGCCAGTGCGGGGCTGATCCCGGGCACTTTGGCCAGGTCCTCGACCCCGGCGCGCGCGACCTCGCGCAGGCCGCCGAAATTCTTGAGTAACGCCTGGCGTCGCCGGTCCCCTACTCCCGGGATGCGCTCAAGCCGCGACTCGGTGCGCGCCTTGCCCCGCCGCAGCCGGTGGCCGGTGATGGCGAAGCGGTGCGCCTCGTCGCGGATCTGCTGGATCAGGTGCAGTGCCGCCGAATCCGCTGGCAGTATAGTGGGCCGCCCGGAGCCGGACAAGAAAAGCTGCTCCTTGCCGGGCTTGCGCTCGCGCCCCTTGGCCACGCCCACGAGTTTCACACCCTCGACCTGCAGCTCCTCCAGCACCTGGGCGGCCACGCCCACCTGCCCCTTGCCGCCGTCGATCAGCAGCATATCGGGCAGCTTGCCCTCGCCTTCTTTCAGCCGCCGATAACGTCGCTCCAGCGCCTGACGGATGGCGCCGTAGTCGTCGCCCGGCTCGATGCCCTCGATGTTGAAGCGCCGGTAATCCGATTTCACCGGCCCCTCGATGTCGAACACCACGCACGAGGCCACCGTGGCCTCGCCGCGCGTGTGCGAGATGTCAAAGCACTCGACGCGCGCCGGGGTGGCGTCGAGCGACAGCGCCTCGCGCAGCGCTTCGAAGCGCGCGCGCAGGCTGGCGCGGCCGGCGAGCATGCGGCGCAGTGCGTCGTCGGCGTTGATGCTCGCCATGCGCACCCAGCGCTTCGGCGCCCCGCGTGTGGGAACGATGAGCGCGATCTTGCGCCCGGTCTGTTCGCCCAAAGTGCGCTCGAGCACCAAACGTTCCTCGCTCGCCAGCGGCTGACTTATATAGATGCGCCCCGGCACCGGCTGGCCGTGCTGTCCCGAAAGCCCGAGATAGTGCTGGGCGACGAACGCCGCGAGCACCTCCTCGGCGGTCGTTCCTGGCGACACCTTGGGGAAGAAGGTCTTGTTGCCCAGCCCCAGGCCCGCGCGGATGAAGCTCGCCTCGACCGCCGCCGCGGTCGGCGTCACCGACACCGCCAGCACGTCGGCGTCGCCGCCCTCGACGTTGATGTACTGGCGTTCCTGCACGCGTTTGAGCGCGCTGATGCGGTCGCGATAAGTCGCGGCGAGTTCGTAGTCGAGGCCGGCCGAGGCCTGCTCCATTTTTTTCACCATGTCGTGGATCACCGCCTGGCTCTTGCCTTCCAGAAACAGGACCGCATGGCGCACGTCCTCCTGGTAGCGTTCGGGTGCGACCAGCCCGACGCACGGCGCGGTGCAGCGCTTGATCTGGTATTGCAGGCAGGGCCGTGCGCGGTTGCGAAAGAATGTGTCCTCACACTGGCGCACCGGGAAGATCTTCTGCATCAGGCTCAGGCTCTCGCGCACCGCCGTCGCCGAGGGATACGGGCCGAAGTAGCGCCCTTTGGCGCGTTTGGCGCCGCGGTGGAATGCCAGCCGCGGAAAGTCCTCGCCCTCGGAGATGAAGATGTAGGGATAGCTCTTGTCATCGCGCAGCAGCACGTTGTAGTGCGGGTGCTGCGACTTGATCAGGTTGTTTTCGAGCAGCAGCGCCTCGGTTTCGGTGTGGGTTACCGTCACCTCCACCGCCTCCACCTGTTGCATCATGCTGAGAATGCGCTCGGTCAGGCCCTGGCCGCGGAAATAGCTCGATACGCGCTTTTTGAGGTTGCGCGCTTTGCCGACATACAGCAATTCGCCGGTGGCGTCGCGCATGCGGTACACGCCCGGCGCCGTCGGCAGGCTTTCAATAAGCTTTTTCGGTTCGGCGATCATTAGTAAATACTAATTTTTAACCACAGAGGGCGCAGAGATCACAGAGAGATTCTATTGTTTTTTGTTCAATTTTCTCTGTGCACTCCGTGTTCTCTGTGGTTAATTTTTAACTAAGTTTTTCGCCTGACATACCACGGCATCGAACATGGCCGGCGTCAGGCGCTTGGTCTGGGTGTTGTAGCGGCTGCAATGGTAGGACGAGACGAGTTTAAGCCCGTCCGGCAATTCGTACACCGCGCCATGGCGAAATGGATAGTGCGAGGGCTTCAGTCCGCGGGCGCGCAGCACCGACTGATGCGCGATGCCGCCGAGCGCGAGAATGACAGACCCCGATTTCAATTCATTGAGTTCGGTGGCCAGAAAGCGCCGGCAGGTTTTGATTTCCGCCGGCAGCGGCTTGTTCGCCGGTGGCAGGCATTTGACCGCGTTGGTGATGCGGACGTGTTTGAGTTTCAGCCCGTCGTTGCGCGCCACCGCCTCGGGCCGGTTGGCGAGCCCGTGCCGGTGCAGCGTCTCATATAAAAGGATGCCGGCGTAGTCGCCGGTGAACGGCCGGCCGGTGCGGTTGGCACCGTGCATGCCCGGTGCGAGCCCGACGATCAGCAGGCGCGCGTTCTTGTCGCCGAACGGCGCCACCGGCGCGGCATGGTACGCCGGATGATCGCGCCGCACCTGCGTGAGGTTGCGCGCCAGGCGCGGGCAGGCGCGGCAATCGGGATCGAAGCCCGCCGCGGTACAGGGACGTAAACGGGAGGACGCCTTGGCCTGCATGGGTCGAGCGTAGCGGCAGACGGGCGTGCCCGGCAAGCCGGGCATAAGACGACGGCTAACTGCTTACGCGCACGATGTTGGAGCCGTAGAAAATCTCCGACATCTCGTGTTTCAGGCGCTGGGCGACGGCCTTGGCATCCTGCGGCGCCAGGTCGGCCTCGTGGATGCCGAACAGGTAGTTATCGAGCTTGAAGTCCTTGAGCATCATCTTCGTGTGGAAGATGTTTTCCTGGTAGACGTTGACGTCAATCGCCTGGTAGTTGGCGAGCGTCTGCTTGTCGACGAAGTTCTGGATCGAATTGATCTTGTGGTCGATGTAGTGCTTGGTGCCCTTCACGTCGCGGGTGAAGCCGCGCACGCGGTAGTCGGTGATGACGATATCCGACTCGAACTTGTGGATCAGGTAGTTCAGGGCGCGCAGCGGCGAGATGCGCCCGCAGGTCGAGACGTCGATGTCGGCGCGGAACGTGGAGATGCCGATGTCCGGGTGCGACTCCGGGTAGGTGTGCACCGTGATGTGGCTCTTGTCGAGGTGCGCCACCACCGATTCCTTCATGGGGTGTTCTAGCTCGAGACTGCCCTGCGGGTTGCGCACTTGCGTGCCGCTCGCGAGCGGTCCGGGGGCTTCGGGGTTGAGCGGTTCTTCGGCCAGCGGCAGCTCGGAGATGAGCATGGTCACGCTTGCGCCCTGGGGGTCGTAGTCCTGGTGCGCGATGTTGAGGATGTTGGCGCCGATGATCTGCGCCACCTCGGTCAGGATCTGGGTCAGCCGCTCGGCGTTGTAGGCTTCATCGATGTAGCTGATGTATTCCTTCTGGGCCTGTTCGCTGTTGGCGTAGCAGATATCGTAGATGTTGAAGCTCAGCGTCTTGGTGAGGTTGTTGAAACTCTCGAGCTTGAGCTTCTTGAGGGGGCGGTACAGATCCAATTCTTGTGCCTCCGGCGGCAGGGAGTGTTTCTAGACGCTAATTATGGGTCATCCGGGGCGTGAATCAATATTTTCATCCTCGGCACCGTTCTTGACTTTACGTGATGTTATGCACCAGCCGCACCGCCTCGCGCCAGGTCTCGTCGGCGGCGAGTTGCGTGCGCGCCACCGGATGCCGCCCGTGCAGGCGCACGAGCCGCAGGCTCGCCACCGGATCGTCGTGCGGCCCGAGCCCGTCCAGCAGCTCGTTCGCGGCGGCGGTGTCGTTGCACACCAAAACCATGTCGCAACCGGCGGAAAGCGCCGCTTTGGCGCGCGCCACCACGTTTCCTGCCCCCTTCGCGCCTTCCATGGACAGGTCGTCGCTGAAAATGACGCCCTGAAACCCGAGCTGGCCGCGCAGGATTTCCTTGAGCCAGCGGCGCGAGAAACCGGCCGGCCGGCTATCCACTTTGGGATAGACGACGTGTGCCGGCATGATGCCGGCCAGCCCGAAATGAATCATGCGCTCGAACGGCAGCACGTCCTCGGCGAGGATGTCCGCCAGCGGCCGCTCGTCCACCGGCAGCGCCAGGTGCGAATCGGCCTCCACCGTTCCGTGCCCCGGAAAATGCTTGCCGGTTGCGGCCATGCCGGCGCGCGTCATGCCACGCATGTAGGCGTGGGCCAGCTCGGCCACCGCCTCGGGATCGGTGTGAAACGCGCGGTCGCCGATGATGCCGCTCACGCCCCGGTCGAGGTCGAGCACCGGGGCGAAGCTGAAATCCACGCCCACGGAACGCAATTCCGCCGCCATGAGCCAACCGTCGGCCTCGGCCAGGCGCAGCGCGCGCTTGGGATTCTCGTCGTAGGCCTCGCCCAGTTTGCGCACCGGCGGCAGGCGGGTAAAGCCGTCGCGGAAGCGCTGCACCCGTCCGCCTTCGTGGTCCACGGCGACCAATAAGTGCGGGTCGCGCAACGCGTGAATCTCGGCCACCAGCGCCGCGATCTGTTCGGGCGATTCGTAATTGCGGGAAAACAGGATCACGCCGCCCGTGAGCGGATGGCGCAGGCGCTCGCGGTCCTCGGCGGTGAGCGCCAGACCTTCGATATCGAGCATCACCGGACCGAGCGGCATGATCAGTCCCGGATCGTGACGCGCGTGCCCACCGGCACGAGGTCGAAGAGTTTGATGATGTCGCTGTTACGCATCTTCACGCAGCCGCGCGAGGACGGCACGCCCATGGGGTCCTGGTCCGGGCAGCCGTGGATATAGATGTAGCGGCGCATGGTATCGACCTTGCCGAGGCGGTTTTTGCCGCGTTCCCGACCGCAGAGCCAGAGGATGCGCGTCAGGATCCAGTCGCGCTCCGGAAACGCCTCACGCAGTCCCGGTGAATAAATCTCGCCCGTCGGTCGGCGCGAGATGAACACCGCGTTGGCCGGCTCGCCGGCGCCGATCTTGGCGCGGATATAGTGCTCGCCACGCGGCGTCTGCTCGCTGCCGAGCTGTTCGCCCACGCCGTTGCGTGCCGTGGCGATACGAAAGCGCGTGACTTCCCCGCCTTGTCGGTCGCGCACCACCAGCCGCTGGGTAGGGACATCAACTTCGATGTGGTATTCGGCAACCGCTCCCTGCGTTGCCCTACCTCCTTCGTCCCTGAAATTGTCGGCAGCGCGGTGCTTCATGGACGGACGAACAGCGCCATGGATTCCACATGACTCGTATGCGGAAACATGTCCATCGCACCCGCGGCCACGAGCCGGTAACCGAGCACGCGCACCAGGTATTCGGCGTCGCGCGCGAGTGTGGCTGGATAACAGGACACATACACGATCCGCTCCGGCAGTGGCTCGGCCAGGCGCTTGATTGCCTCTATCGCCCCGCTGCGTGGGGGGTCGAGCAAAAGCTTAATAAAGGTATAACCCGCCCACGGGACCGGGCCGGCCTCGTCGTACAAATTGCCGGCACGAAACTCCACGTTATTCAGGCCGTTGCGCGCGGCATTGGCGCGCGCGCCCTCGATCAGCTCGGCGTCGGCCTCGATGCCCAGCACCTGTGCGGCGCGGCGCGCCAGCGGCAGGGTGAAGTTGCCCAGGCCGCTGAACAGATCGAGCACCCGGTCGTTCGGCTTCAGCTCCAACAGCGCCAGCGCCTGGTGCACCATGGCGGCGTTCAGCTCGGCATTCACCTGGATGAAATCGGTCGGGCGGAACTGGATCGAAACGTCGAACTCCGGCAAGCGGTAATAAAGTGGCGCCGGATTCTCTGGCGATAGACTCTCAATCGATTCCGGCCCGTGAGCCTGGAGACGGACCTGCAGGTCGTATTGTTCGGCGAAAGCGCGCAGCTGTGCACGGTCGTTCTCCGTCAATGGGACGAGATGGCGAAAGACCAAGGCAGTTTCATTATCTGAAACCGCCACCTCCACCTGCGGGATGCGGTCCGGGCAGGAAAGGCTCGTAATCAATTTACGCAGGGACGGCAACAGCGCCGAGACCTGTGGTGTGAGCACGGCGCAGCTGTCGAGGTTGGCGATGAAGCTCTTGCGCTTCTCACGAAAGCCCACCAGCACACCGCCCTTGCTCGGGACCAGTCGTACGCTCAGGCGAGCGCGCCGGCGATAGCCCCAGGCCGGCCCGCCGAGCGGCGCAAGCCAGGTTTCCGGCTTCACTTTTCCAAGGCGTTCGAGTTGCTCTGTCAGCACCTGCTGCTTGGCGGCGAGCTGTGCCGCCGGTGTCATATATTGCAAGCTGCAACCGCCGCAGGTGCCGAAATGCGGACAAGGCGGTGTCACGCGGTCCGGGCTGGGCGTGACGACCTCGACCAGTCGCGCGCTGTCGTAATTTTTGTGCCGGCTCAGGTAACGGAAGCGTACCGTCTCGCCCGGTAGCGCGCCCTCGATAAACGTAGCCTTGCCGCCGATGCGCGCCACCCCGCGGCCGTCGTGGCTGAACGATTCGATGCGCGCCTCCGCGATTTCGCGCCCGCTGGCGGCACCGCGGCGTTTACTGGGCACAGCGGTATGGGTCATGACGTTGTTCACCCGGCGGTTTCCGGCCAGGCGGCGAGAAATGCGCTCAGGTGCGGCTTGGCCGCGGCCGCGAGCGTGTCGCGCACCAGCTTTTCCTCGCGCTTGAACCCGGCCTCGTCGAGGTTGCCGCGCAGCAGCTCGTAGCGCAGGTACACAAGATAGGTGTTGAGCACGTCGGTTTCGCAGTAATTGCGGATATCCTCGATCTTGCCGTCCTGATACTGGTCCCACACGGCTGCCCCGCTCATGCCCATCTTGCCCGGCAATCCCAACAGCACGGCGACCTCGTCGAGCGGCGCCGTGGCGCGCGGTTGGTAAGCCGAGAGCACGTCCATCAGATCGGTGTGACGCTCGTGGTAGCGGCTGATGTAGTTGTTCCAGCGGAAGCTCTGGTCGTCGGCGCCGGTCTCCCAGTAGCGCGGCGCGCTGATGCCGTGCTTGAGCGCGCGGTAGTGCAGTACCGGCAGGTCGAAGCCCGAGCCGTTCCAGGAGACGAGCGTCGGCGTGTATTTCTCGATGCCGTCGTAAAACCGGCGCACCAGCTCGGCCTCGCCGGCATTCGCCTCGCCCAGCGACCAGACGCTGACCGTGTCGGCGCGCCGCAGCACCACGGAAATGGCGACCACGCGGTGCAGGTGGTGGCGCAGGAAATCCGAGTCGCCGGTCTGTTCGCGGCGCTTGTGGAACATCACGCGCGCGACGTCCTTGTCGGACAGGCCGTCGAGGTCGTAGAGCGCGCGTCCGGTCTCGACGTCCGGCACGGTCTCGATGTCGAAAACTAATACATTCATAACTTAAAAAGCATTCACAGGATTAACAGGATTTCGCAGGATTTACAGGATTTAAAAATTCTGGATTTCAAAGGATTTAATCCTGTTAATCCTGAACAATCTTGTAAATCCTGTGAAATCTTTTTCACGCCGGAAACACCCCGGTCGAGAGATAACGATCTCCTCGATCACAGATGATGGTGACGATCGTGGCGTTGCTCACTTCCTGCGAAAGCTTCAGCGCCGCCGCCACGGCGCCGCCGGAAGAAATGCCGCAAAAGATGCCCTCGACGCGCGCGAGGTTGCGGGTCATGTCCTCGGCCTCGCGCTGGCTTACTTCCATCACGCGGTCCACGCGCGAAGCATCGTAGATTTTCGGCAGATAGGCCTTCGGCCAGGCGCGGATGCCGGGGATTTGCGAACCCTCGGACGGCTGCACGCCGACGATCTGGACCGCGGGATTCTTTTCCTTGAGAAAGCGCGACGTACCCATAATGGTGCCGGTCGTGCCCATGGCGCTGACGAAGTGCGTGATCTTGCCGTCGGTGTCGCGCCAGATTTCCGGGCCGGTGCCCTCGTAGTGCGCGAGCGGGTTGTCCGGGTTGGCGAACTGGTTGAGTGTCCTGCCCTTGCCCTCGCGTTCCATCTGGTCCGCCAGGTCGCGCGCCCCTTCCATGCCCTGCTTCTGCGTCACCGAGACGATCTCGGCGCCGAAGGCCTTCATCACCGCGCGGCGCTCGTCGCTCATGTGCTCGGGCATGATCAGGATCATGCGATAGCCCTTCATGGTCGCGGCCATGGCCAGCGCGATGCCGGTGTTTCCGGAGGTCGCCTCGATGAGCGTGTCGCCGGGTTTGATCTCGCCGCGCGTCTCGGCGTGCTGGATCATGGACAGCGCCGGGCGGTCCTTGACCGAGCCGGCCGGGTTATTGCCCTCGAGCTTGGCGAGGATGGTATTCGTGGTCTTGCCGGGGAGGCGTTGGAGCCGCACGAGCGGCGTGTTGCCGACGAAATCTTCCAGGGTTTTCATGCCGGCATGATACCGTGCCGGACGCGCGAACGGCTAGACAGGTTCGAGGTGTTCCAGCACGAGTTGCAGCGAACGGTTGCCCTGGTATTCGTTGACGTCGAGCCGGTACGCGGCGCGCACGCGCGTCCAGTCGGACGGCGTTTCCGCCGCATTGAACGCGATGGCGCTGATCGGTTTCATATTCCCGCCGCGGAGCGTCAGCTTCAGGTGTTTCTCGCCGACGATGCGCCGGTCGAGGATATCGAAGCACCCGTCGAACACCGGCTCGGGAAAGCCCTGGCCCCAGGGGCCGGCGGCGCGCAGCGCTTCGGCCAGCTCCAGGGAAAAGTCCCCCGCTTCCAGCTCGCCATCGGTGTACATCCGTCCGCGCAGGTCGTCCTCGGACAGCCAGCGCCCTGCTTCCTCGTCGAACGCGCGCGCGAACGCCTCGAACCGGTCGCGCGCGAGCGTGAGGCCGGCGGCCATCGCGTGCCCGCCGAATTTAGACAGCAACGCGGGATCGCGCGCGGCGATGTTGTCGAGCGCGTCGCGGATGTGCAGCCCCGGCACCGAGCGCGCCGAACCTTTTAGTTCCCGGTCGTTCGCCGGTGCGAACGCAATTACCGGCCGGTGCACGCGCTCCTTGATGCGCGACGCCACCAGCCCGATCACGCCCTGGTGCCACGACTCGTCGTACAGGCACAGGCCGCGCGGCAGCCCGGCCTCATCCAGATGGAGGCTCCGGACGGCGGTCAGCGCCTGTTGCTGCATGTCGGACTCGATCGCCCGCCGCTCGCGGTTGAGCGTGTCGAGCCGCTGCGCCATCGCAAGCGCGGCGTGATCGTCGTCGGTCAGCAGGCATTCGATACCGAGCGACATGTCCTCAAGCCGGCCGGCGGCGTTGAGCCGCGGCGCCACGCAAAATCCGAGATCACTGGCGGTCAGGCGCCGGGATGCGCGCCCGGCAACGGCGAGCAACGCGCGGATGCCGGCGCAGCCCTGATCGGCGTTAAGCCGCGCCAGTCCCTGCGCCACCAGTATGCGGTTGTTGTGATCCAGCGGCACCACGTCGGCCACGGTGCCGAGCGCCACCAGATCCAAGAACTGCGCCAGGTTCGGTTCAGGGATTCCTTGTTGTGCAAACCCGCTGTTCTCACGCAGATAAGCGCGCAGCGCCAGCATAACGTAGAACGCCACGCCCACGCCGGCCAGCGCCTTGCTCGGGAAATCGTCACCCGGCTGGTTGGGATTGACGATGGCCTCGGCCGCGGGCAGCGACGCGCCCGGCAGGTGGTGGTCGGTGATCAGTACCTGCATGCCGCGCGCATGCGCCGCCTCGACCCCGTCCACGCTGGCGATGCCGTTATCCACCGTGATAATCAGGTCCGGCTGTTGTTTCGCCGCGAGCGCGACGATCTCGGGTGTCAGTCCGTAGCCGTACTCAAAACGGTTCGGCACCACGTAGCGTACGTCGGCGGCGCCCATGGCGCGCAGCGCCCGCACCACCAGCGCGCAGCTGGTGGCGCCGTCGGCGTCGAAGTCGGCCACCACCAGGATGCGCTTGTGCGCGCGCAGTGCTTCGGCCAGCAACGTGACCGCCCGTTCCATGCCGAGCAATCGGCCCGGCGGCAGCAGCTTGTCGAGTCCGTGTTCCAGCTCGGCAGGCGTGGTGACGGCACGGGCGCGATAGATACGGGACAACACGGGATGCAGGTTCGCCGACAGCGAATCCGTCGCAGTCACCGGACGACGGCAGATGAGGCGCTGCGCCTTCACGCGTAGTTCGACAACGGCCGGCGCCAGCACCACCAGCGCCGCGCGAGCCTGCGCGTGAGCAGAAATTGGCGGCCGCTATCCGTCAACAGGTGCGCGCGCTCGATCGTGCCTTCGCGCACGGCGGCGAACAGCGGCGCGATCCAGCGTTGTTCGAGCGTGGCGATGGCGCTGCTCCACCCTTCCGTGTCGTTGTATTCCAGCGGCTGGCGCAGTTCATCGAGCACCAGCAGATGCTCGCCCGGCGGCGCCTGGCGGCGCCACGCCTCGAAGTCCGAGGGGTGCGCGTGGCTCGGCACCTGTGCCAGTCGCGCGAACGCGAGGCTCAACGGCTCTTCGCTCCACAGACCGCTCCATGCCACCGGCTTGAGTTTCGGCAGGCGCCCGCCGCCCCAGAACCACAGGCTGTTGACCGGTAGCTTGCCGTGGCGCTCGCGCTCCTCGTTCACCTTGGAGGTGTGCAGCAGAATCTGCATCTCGTTCAGGATCGTGTGCCACGCCTTGCCGTCGGCGCCGCGCGGCAGGTACGGATGGATGTCGCGCCCCACGACGTCGGCGAGTGGCGTGGTGGTGATGCGTGGCGCGCGCGGCGGTTTGAGATACCAGCGTCCGGGGCGCGCGGCCTTGAGCAGCCAGCCGTCGGATTTGTAGATCTCCATGATCTCGCCCACGAGACGATCGGCCTCGTCCGGCGTGAGATCGAGCTGGCGGCTGTCGGTGAGGATCAGGCGGTCGCGCTGGGGATGCAGATGCACCGGATCGGCGCGCAGCCACCAGCCGTTATCGATTACGCCCAGGTCGAGCGCGCGCGTGACCGCCGCAATCGGCAGATCGGCATCGGCCGGCGTTTCGGCGCCGAACAGGGAAAACAGAGTGGGCTCGAAGCCGCGACTGGGGGCGGATTGCGGCTCTGACCGCGCCAGCCAGGTTTCCAGCGCCGGGAGCGCGGGAACCGATTCGGTGGCCGACGGCGGACCGAACAGACCGGGGATCAGCAGGGAAAGGCTGTTGGGGGAATTCTTGTCTGCGCCAGGGGCAGCCATGCATGATCCACGGAGCGTCTAGGAGTTTCTTCGCTCCATTCTACGCGATCGCAGGCCGCCCGACGCGGCCGTCGACGATGCTACCGGAGCGTTTTCAGCCAGTCAGCCGCCGCTTCTTTGGCCGCGGTCGGCACATCGGTGTGCCCGCCGTCGACCTCAATGTATTTCTTGGCCTGTGAGGAAATTGCCGCATAGAGTTTTTCGCCGTAGCCCTTCAATCCGGGATTTTCATTCGTTCCCGTGACCCACAGTACCGGAACCCCGGACGGAATTGCGGCCGCGCTTTTCATCGTATTCGCGGGACCCTCGGGATCGAAATAACTCAGGTAGATGCGGGCCGTCGTGCGTACCGTATAGGCTGGCGGCTTCTTGCTCGCGTCAAAATCGTCAAATTTATCCTTTTCGTCACCCTTGCCTGCGGCGGTCTGCTGCTTGGCGCGCGCGACGCTTTCCGCGAAACGCTCTTGCAGCACCGACGTCTGCGGGCTGTGTCCCAGCGCGAGCAGTAACAGACCATCGGCCGGCTGGCGCGCGGCATAGATCAGTGCCGCCGCCGCGCCCTGGCTGTGGCCGCCGATGACGATGCGGGTGGCGCCGCGGGAACGCAGCTTTTTGACGGCCGCATCGATTTCCGTCATCGCCTCGTCGCAGCTGCGATCGAACTCGCGGTGCTTCGACCACGGCATTTCGGGAGCCTCGATCAGGATGCCTTCGCGTTCCAGGTAAGGCGATATGAACCTGAACGGTGCATTCGGGTCCGACAGCTTGCCATGCATCAGCACCAGACCGATCTTTTCTGCGGCCGCGAGCGGTGCCGCAGCACCGATCAGCAATACGAGAGCCGCGAGCGCACGCGACCAGCGAAGGAATTTCATACTAGGGTCTCCCCGGGGTTATGTAGTGCTTTGTAACGCACGCCGGGCGCCCGCGGGGTTACGACGCGAGATTGTCGAGGATCGCCTTCTTGACCTCGCCGAGCTCGGCCTTGACCTTGAGCAGCGGGCCGGTGCTTTGCTTGATGGCGGTGTCCGGGTCTTTGAGACCGTGACCGGTGAGGGTGCAGACGACGCGGCTGCCCTCCTTGATCTTGCCTTTCTTGATGTCATGCAACGCGCCGGCGAGCGACGTGGCCGAGGCCGGTTCGCAGAACACGCCCTCCTTCTGCGCTAACAGCTTCTGTGCCGCGAGGATGTCTTCGTCCGAGAACTTGTCGAACCAGCCGTTCGATTCCTTCTGCACCTGCCACGCTTTGTCCCAGGACTGCGGATGGCCGATGCGGATCGCGGTGGCGACGGTTTCGGGATCGTCCACCATCTTGCCGAGGATGAACGGCGCCGCGCCCGCGGCCTGGTAGCCGACCATCGCCGGGCGGTTGTTGACGATGCCGTGGTCGGCATATTCGCAGTAGCCCATCCAGTGCGCGGTGATGTTGCCGGCGTTGCCGACCGGCAGGCAGTGGTAATCCGGCGCCGCGCCCAGCTCCTCGATGATCTCGAACGCCGCGGTCTTCTGGCCCTGCAGGCGGTAGGGGTTGATCGAGTTCACGATCGTCACCGGCGCCTCGTTGGCCACGTCCTTGACGATCTGCATGCCGGCGTCGAAGTTGCCCTGGATCTGGATCACGACCGCGCCGTGGATCATCGCCTGCGCCAGCTTGCCGAGCGCGATTTTGCCCTCGGGGATGATGACGAAGCAGGTGATGCCGGCGCGCGCGGCGTAGGCCGCGGCCGCGGCCGAGGTGTTGCCGGTTGAGGCGCAGATGATGGCGCGCGAGCCCTCTTCCACCGCCTTGGTCACGGCCATGGTCATGCCGCGGTCCTTGAACGAACCGGTGGGGTTGAGGCCCTCGAATTTCACGTAGATGTCGACGTGCTTGCCGGTGAGCCTCGGGACGTTGCTCAAACGAATGAGCGGCGTGTTGCCCTCGCCGAGCGAGATGATGCGCGTGTCGTCCGAAATCGGCAGGCGGTCGCGGTATTTTTCGATCAGGCCGGTATAGCGATGTCCGAGATTCATGATTGTTGCCTTAAAGAAAAGAGATTTACCACAGAGATCACAGAGGGCACGGAGAGCAAAACATCAAATCACTGTTTTGATTTCACTCTGTGATCCCTGTGTCCTCTGTGGCTAGAAAATTATTTCCAATCGGGATTCAAGTGCTCCAGCCGGATGCGCGCGACCTTGCCCTTGATCGAGCCGAGGCCTTCGATGCGGGCGATCGCGGCGTTGATGTTCTTTTCCCGCACGCGCTGCGTGAGGATGATGACCGGCACCGTGTCCTCGCCGGCGTGCGGCTCCTTCTGCAGGATCGCCTCGATGCTGATGTTCTGGTCCGCGAGGACACGCGTGACGTCGGCCAGCACGCCCGGTCTGTCGAGCGCGTGCAGGCGCAGGTAGTACGAGGTGTCGACGTCCTCGATCGGCAGGATCGGCAGGTCAGCGAGCGCGTCCGGCTGGAACGCGAGATGCGGCACGCGGTTGTTCGGATCGGTCGTGAGTGTGCGCACCACGTCCACGAGGTCGGCGACCACCGCGGACGCGGTCGGTTCGGCGCCGGCACCGGCGCCGTAGAACATCGTCGGGCCGACGGCGTCGCCCTTCACCAGCACCGCGTTCATGGCGCCGTCGACGTTGGCGATCAGGCGCCGCTCCGGTATGAGCGTCGGGTGCACGCGCAGCTCGACGGCGCCGTCGGTGCGGCGCGCGATGCCGAGCAGTTTGAGGCGGTAGCCGAGCTCCTCGGCGTAGCGGACGTCGAGGCGCGAGATCCGGCTGATGCCTTCGACGTAGGCCTTGTCGAATTGCAGCGGGATGCCGAAGGCGATGGCCGCGAGAATCGTCAGCTTGTGCGCCGCGTCCACGCCCTCGACGTCGAACGTCGGATCGGTCTCGGCATAACCCAGGCGCTGCGCTTCTTTCAGCACGTCGGCGAAGTCCGCGCCCTTGTCCCGCATTTCGCTGAGGATGAAGTTGCTGGTGCCGTTGATGATGCCGGCCAGCCATTCGATGCGGTTGGCGGTGAGGCCCTCGCGGATGGTCTTGATGATCGGGATGCCGCCGGCGACGGCGGCTTCGAACGCCACCATCACGCCCTTCTTCTGGGCGGCGGCGAAGATCTCGTTGCCGTGCACCGCGATCAGCGCCTTGTTGGCGGTGACCACGTGCTTGCCGTGCTCGATCGCCTCGAGCACTAGCGCGCGCGCCGGCTCGTAGCCGCCGATGAGCTCGACGACCACTTCGACCTCGGGATTGCGCACGATCTCGCGCACGTCGGCGACGAGCTGGATGCCGTCGGTGGCGCACGGACGCGGTTTTTTCAGGTCGCGCGCCGAGGCCTGGATAATTTTGATCTCGCGTCCGGCGCGGCGCGCGATTTCCTCGCGGTTGCGCGACAACACCGTGACCGTGCCGCAGCCGACCGTGCCGAGGCCGAGAATGCCGATTTTGACGGGTTGCATCAGGAAACCTGTTCCTTCTTTTCCATAAGGACCTTGTCGTTGCGGAACATCTCGCGGATGGAACGGATCGCCTGGCGCGTGCGGTGCTCGTTCTCGATGAGCGAGAAGCGCACGTACTCGTCGCCGTAGGAGCCGAAACCGATGCCGGGCGACACCGCCACCTTGGCGTCGGTCAGGAGCTTCTTCGAAAATTCGAGCGAACCCATGGCGCGGTACGGTTCCGGAATGCGCGCCCAGACGAACATCGTCGCCTTCGGCTTCTCCACCAGCCAGCCGGCCGAGAACAGACCGTGGCACAGCACGTCGCGCCGTTTCTGGTACATGTCGCGGATTTCCGTCAGGCAATCCTGCGGACCTTCGAGCGCGACGATCGACGCGATCTGGATCGGCGTGAAGGTGCCGTAATCGAAATACGACTTGAGCTTGGCGAGCGCGGCGACCAGCGTGCGGTTGCCGCACATGAAACCGACGCGCCAGCCGGGCATGTTGTACGACTTCGAGAGCGTGAAGAACTCGACCGCGATGTCCTTGGCGCCCGGCACCTGCAGGATCGACGGCGCCTGGTAGCCGTCGAACACGATGTCGGCGTAGGCGAGATCGTGCACCACCCAGATGTTGTGCTCCTTGGCGACCGCGATCACCTTCTCGAAGAAGTCGAGATCGACGCACTGCGTCGTCGGGTTCGCCGGGAAGTTCAGTACCAGCATCTTCGGCTTGGGCCAGGCGTTCCGGATCGCGTTTTCGAGCTCGGCGAAGAAATCGCCGCCCGGCACCAGCGGCACGTGGCGGATGTCGGCGCCGGCGATGACGAAGCCGTAAGTGTGGATCGGGTAGCTCGGGTTCGGTACCAGCACTGCGTCGCCCTTGTCCACGGTCGCGAGCGCGAGGTGCGACAGGCCTTCCTTCGAGCCGATGGTGACGATAGCCTCGGCGTCCATGTCGAGATCGACGTCGTAGCGCGTCTTGTACCAATGGCAGATCGCCTTGCGCAGTCGCGGGATGCCGCGCGAGACCGAGTAGCGGTGTGTGTCCTCGCGCTGCGCCGCTTCGACGAGCTTGTCGACGATGTGCTTCGGCGTGGCGCCGTCGGGATTGCCCATGCCGAAGTCGATGATGTCCTCACCGGCCTTGCGCGCTTTGGCCTTCAGCTCGTTGACGATATTGAAGACGTACGGAGGCAGTCGCTTGATGCGTGGAAAGTCGTCCATTCGTGACCGGGCTGCGCGCTATGTTAGGATGGCGACGTGCGCCAAGATATTGAATACGCGTGCATTATAGGGCCTTCGCGACAGCGAGGGAACATGGCGCGAACAGACCGATGAAGATTCAGCTCGACACCGGCAGCACCGGCCGGAATTTTATCCGCAGCTACGGACCGGGTCAGGTCACGGTGAACCAGCAGGTGTTCCGCCGCAGCCTGATCGTGACACCGGAACGCCTCATCGCCGACTGGCCGCCACAGGACGTGGCCGCGTTTGTCTCAGAGCACTTCGCGCCGATCCGCGAACTGGCGCCGGAAGTCGTGATTCTCGGTACCGGGGCGCGACTGCGGTTTCCGCGCCCACCCGAGGTACGGTTGCTGGCGGAGGCGAATATCGGCCTGGAAGTGATGGATACCGGCGCCGCTTGCCGCACCTACAACATCCTGATGCAGGACGGCCGGCGGGTGCTGGCGGCGCTGCTGATGATCGAAACCGCAGATTAACGCGGATTATTTTCAGGAATAAGCGCAAACAGGCGGGTAGCAGGTACAGAAACCACCGGTTGATACGCGTCTATCCCCTGGTTATCTGCGTTCATTCGCGGTTTCGGTGTTTCTTAGCCTGAGCTCGTCGAATAACCGGATTTTTCCAGTACCGTCCTCAGCTGTTTCAGTGCCTCGACCTGGATCTGGCGCACGCGCTCGCGCGTGACGCCGATGTCGGCGCCGACCTCTTCGAGCGTGGCCACCTCGCGCCCGTTCAGCCCGAAACGCCGCTCCACCACCTCGCGCTGTTTGTCGTTCAGGCCCGAGAGCCATTGCTGGATGAGATGGCGCAGGTCCTCGCGCTGGAGCATACCCTCGGGGTCGGGCGCGTTGTCGTCGGCGATGGCGTCGAGCAGCGAGCGGTCTGGGTCGTCGTCGAGCGGCGCATCCACCGAGGCCATGCGCTCGTTGAGGCCGAGCATGTCCTTGACCTCTTCCACCGGCTTGTCGAGCAGGTTCGCGACCTCTTCCGGGCTCGGCTCGTGGTCGAGTTTCTGCGACAGATGGCGCGCGGCGCGCTGGTAGATGTTGATCTCCTTGAGCACGTGCACCGGCAGGCGGATGGTGCGCGTCTGGTTCATGATGCCGCGCTCGATCGTCTGGCGGATCCACCAGGTGGCGTAGGTCGAGAAGCGGAAGCCGCGCTCGGGATCGAATTTCTCGACCGCGCGGATCAATCCGAGGTTGCCCTCCTCGATGAGGTCGAGCAGCGTGAGCCCGCGGTTCATGTAGCGGCGCGCGATCTTCACCACCAGCCGCAGGTTGCTCTCGATCATGCGCTTGCGCGCTTTCTCGTCGCCCTTCTGCGCGCGGCGCGCGAAGTACACTTCCTCCTCGGCCGTCAGCAGCGCCGAGAACCCGATCTCCTTGAGATAGAGCCGGGTGGCGTCGGCCTGGGTGTAGTAGTAATCGTCCTCGGTGGCGGCGGTTCTGGCTGGCGTGGCTTCTGTGTCGTCGTCCGTCTCGACGACCGCAGCGGGTGTTTCCGTTTCCGCGTCGGCGACGACTCCCGGCGTTCCGGTCTCCTCGTCTTCACCCGATTCGAGAACGGGCGTCGGTGTCGCCTTGACGCGCGCCTTGGCCTTGGTTTTCGCGATGGGCTTCTTGCGGGTTCCTGGCTTGCGTGGCGGCATGTTACTTCTTCGGCAAGTAGACCATGGGGTCCACGGGTGTACCGCGGTGTCGAATCTCGAAATGAAGCTTGACGCGATCGGTGCCGCTGCTGCCCATTTCGGCGATCTTCTGGCCGCGACGGATCACGTTACCTTCTTTCACCAGGATCCTGTCGTTGTGGGCATAGGCGCTCAGAAAATCGGCGTCGTGCTTGATGATGATAAGCTCGCCGTATCCGCGAAGTCCACTGCCGCGATAGACCACGGTGCCCGGCGCGGCCGCCAGCACCGGCTGTCCTTTCTTGCCGGCGATGCCGATGCCTTTGGTCGGGCCGAAGCGCTCGATCAGCGCGCCGTCGCTGGGCCACGCCCAAGAGCCGAACTTGGTTGCGACGGTCTTGGCGGGCGTCTTTTCCGTTTTTTCCGGCTCGGATTTCGCCGCGGATTTCCTGCGCGCGGTTTTTTCACGCGTGGTATCCGGCTTGGCGGCCGCCGACGGTCGCGCTGTCTTGGGCGGATACAGGCGCAACACCTGCCCGGCCTTGATGACATACGGCGGCGAAATGTTGTTCCACGCCGCCAGCTCGCGGTAATCGCGCCCGGATTCCCAGGCGATGCTGTAGAGCGTATCGCCGGCGCGCACCTCGCGCGTCGCCGCTTCCGGCGCGCGGCTGGCGACGGGTTTTTCCTTCACCGGCGCCTTGGGCGTCTCGCCACCGCAGGCGCCGAGCAATAGGGCCATTGCCAGCAGCGGGAGCAGTCGATGACGGGCGGGAGCGCGCACGCTTCAGTTGTCGAGGATCAGCGGCACGAAGTTGGCCAGCCCCAGATGCTCGTGCTCGAAGCCGGTGTCTGTGCGGCGCACGAGCCGCAGTTCCTGCATCGCCGGGCCGCCGACCGGGGCGATCAGGCAACCGCCTGGCGCAAGCTGTTCGAGCAGCGCCGGCGGCAGCTCCTGCGGCGCGGCCGTCACCAGAATGCCGTCGTACGGCGCGTGTTGCGGCCAGCCGATGCCAACGGCGGCGAGCTTGGCCTGCACGTTGCGATAACCCATCTCGCGCAGGCGCTTGCGCGCGAGCTTCATCAACGGCTCCAGCCGTTCCACGGTGTAGACCTCCTCCACGAGCGACGCGAGCACCGCCGTCTGGTATCCCGACCCGGTGCCGATTTCGAGCACGCGTTTGGGCTTTGCATTTTCGAGCAATGCCTCTGTCATGCGCGCCACGATATAAGGTTGGGAAATGGTCTGGCCGAAGCCGATGGGCAGCGCGGTGTTTTCGTAGGCGCGCGAGGCCAGGGCCTCGTCGATGAACAGGTGCCGCGGCACGTCGCGGAGGACGGCCAGCACGCGTTCGTTGCGGATGCCCTCGGCGCGCAATTGCTGCAGCAGGCGCTCGCGCGTGCGCTGCGAGGTCATGCCGATTCCACGGCGTCGGACGTCGGCGCGGGTCATGCGTAGGGCGTTGCTAGAGCTTCCTGAGCCATGAGGCGATCTGGTCGAGCGCAGTATAACGGGTCAGGTCGACCTGCAAAGGGGTGATTGAGACGCGCTGCTGGCGGATAGCATGGAAGTCGGTGCCCGGTCCGGCATCGGCCTCGGCGCCCGGCGCGCCGACCCAATAGATCGGATTACCGTGCGGATCGGACGCGCGCACCACCGGCTCCGCCTGGTGCCGATGCCCGAGGCGTGTCGTCTCGATACCGGTGATGTCGGCGAGCGGCACGTCGGGCACGTTCACGTTGAGAATCGTGTCCGCCGGCAGCGGATCGGCGCGCAAGCGCTGCACCAGTCGTACGACGATATCAGCCGCGGTTTCGAAGTGCCGGCCCTCGTGGCTGGCGAGCGACACGGCGATCGCCGGGAGCCCCAGGAAGCGCCCTTCCATCGCCGCCGCGACGGTACCGGAGTACAGCACATCGTCACCGAGGTTCGCGCCGCGGTTGATGCCGGCGATCACCATGTCCGGCTTGTGTTCGATCAGACCGGTGATGGCGAGATGCACGCAGTCGGTCGGCGTGCCATCAATATAATGAAACCCGTTATCACCCTTGCGCGCACGCAGCGGCCGGTCGAGCGTAAGCGAGTTGCTGGCGCCACTGCGATCACGCTCGGGCGCCACGACGTCGATATGCCCGAGCGGTGCCAGCGCGCGTGCGAGCGTCGCGAGCCCGTGCGCGAGGTAACCATCGTCGTTGCTTAGCAGGAATCGCATAAGAAGCGTTCACCACAGAGGACACGGAGCGCACGGAGGAAAACAGACAATGAAAACACTCTGTGACCCCTGTGTTCTCTGTGGTTAAGAGTCTTATATGGAGGCTGGAATTGGTCGGGGCGAGAGGGTAAGGCGCGACAGCGCCGAACGCCAGCCGTCACGGACGACGGCTGGCCGGGAATCCGAACGCCCTGACAAGGATGTTGGTCGGGGCGAGAGGATTTGAACCTCCGACCACCACCACCCCAAGGTGGTGCGCTACCAGGCTGCGCTACGCCCCGATGAACTGCTGGAATGCGAGAGTGGATTGGCACGGCCGATGGCGTGCGGGGCGCCATCATACCGGAGAACGCCGGGGAAACAAGGAAATTTACCGCGTACCGAGGACGTCCAGCGCTTCTTCCAGCTCCCGGATCAGCGCCTTGATGACCTGCCGGCGCTCCTCATCGTTGCCCGAGTTGTTTTCCGGCGTGAGCCGGTTGCGCGCGCCGCTGATGGTGAAGCCTTCCACGTACAGCAGGTTGCGAATCTGGCGGATGAGCACCACGTCGTGCCGCTGGTAGTAGCGCCGGTTGCCGCGGCGCTTGACCGGCTTGAGTTGCGGGAACTCCTGCTCCCAGTAGCGCAGCACGTGCGGCTTGACGGCACACAGATCGCTCACTTCACCGATGGTGAAGTAGCGCTTTCCGGGGATGACAGGCAGCTCGTGGTTATCGTCAGGATCAAGCATTTACTTCGGCCCTGTCTTCTTGCAGCCGTTGCTTGAGCTTGTCCGCATGCAGCCTGGCATTTTCCTCAACCCGCTCTTTGAGTTTGTGGCTGGCGCGGAAAGTGACCACGCGCCGCGCCGAAATCGGGATTTCCTCGCCAGTCTTGGGGTTTCGCCCGGGACGGGAATTTTTCTGGCGCAGGGTGAAGTTGCCAAAACCGGAGAGCTTTACCTGTTGGCCCTTTTCCAGGGCCTCGCGGATTTTCTCGAAGAACAGCTCGACGAATTCCTTCGCCTCTCGCTTGTTCAACCCCAGCTCGTTGAACAGGTTTTCCGCCAAATCCGCTTTAGTCAATGCCATGGACTGCATCCTTCTTGTTGATTCTAGAATTTTAGTATAAGGCCGCGATTTTATTTATATGCTTACTGCCTCAGCCTTGCGCCAAATTCAGTCTCAAGCGCGGTTATCACCCGTGCCAGGAGCGCCTCGACTTCACTATCTTTAAGAGTGCGCGAAGAGTCCTGCAACGTCAAGCCCAAAGCCAAACTTTTTCTTCCCGAATCAATGCCTTTACCGCGATATTCGTCAAATAGCTCTAGGTTTACAAGCAAGTTTCCTGCCATCCTGGCGACGCATTCCAGGACGTTTTCCGCCGGGAGCATCTCGTCTACGACCACCGCCAGATCGCGGCGAATGGCCGGAAACCTCGATATATCGCGATAAACGGGGGTCTTCCCCTCCTGTATCCCCGGGATCGCCAGTTCGAACAGGACTGCCGGCTGCGTCAGCCCCAGCCGCGCGCCCAATTCCGGATGGAGCACGCCAACCCATCCCGTTTGACGACCGGCAAATAGTATTTCAGCCGTCATCCCGGGATGCAAGGCTGGATGACGGGCGGTACGAAAGCGGTAGTCCTGCGCCCGGCCGGTCAACGCGAGCAGCGCTTCGACATCGGCCTTGGCATCGAAGAAGTCCACCGCTCGGCTGGGCACGCCCCACTGCGGCGCGGCCGCGGGGCCAGTGACGACACCGGCGAGCACCGGTTCCTGCGCGAGGCCGTCGGTCCGCGGCAGGAAACGTCGCCCAAGCTCGAACAGCCGCAGGCGCTCGAGCTGGCGGTTCTGGTTGTAGAGCACCGTTTGCAGCAGTCCCACCCAGAGCGTGGTACGCATGACGGACATGTCCGCGCTAATAGGGTTCGCCAGGCGCAACGGCTCGACCGCGGGGTCGAGCAGCCTCAGCCGCGCCGGATCGACGAAGCTGTAGGTGATGACTTCCTGGTAGTCGCGATCGGCGAGCACGGTACGCAGGCGCGATTCCGCCACCCTGCTTTCCGGCAGCGGGCGCGCGCGCATATCGATACGTGGCCGGGACGGGGTGAATTTTTCATAGCCATGCACACGCGCGATCTCCTCGATGAGATCGATCTCGCGGCGCACATCGAAACGGTACGACGGTGGCCACACACGCCAGCCGTCGCTCACGGGTTTTGCCTTCGTTCCCAGGCGCTTCAGGATGCCGGTCACCTGCGCGGCCGGCATGTTATGCCCCAGGATGCGGGCAATGCGCGGCGCGCGAAGCAGTATCGGTTCAGGCGCAGGGATATGCCGCTTCGATGCTTGCCCGATCACGGGACCAGCACGGCCGCCGACAATGGCAAGCAACAGTTCGGTGGCGCGCTCCATGGCAATACGCGGCAGCATCGGGTCCACGCCGCGTTCGAAGCGCTGCGACGATTCGGTCTGCAGGCCGAGCGCCCGCGCCCGGCCGGCGATGGCCTCGGGCCGAAAATGTGCGCTTTCGAGGAAGAGATGGCACGTGGAATCGCTCACCGCCGAATCGAGCCCGCCCATGATGCCGGCGAGCGCGAGTGGCCTCCGGTCATCGGCGATCAGCAATGTACCGGGCTCGGGTGTGATCTGTTTCCCGTCGAGCAGGGTCAGCTGCTCGCCCTTGCGGGCATGTCGTGCGTGCACGCTGCCGAAGAGCTTGTCGAAGTCGAACGCGTGCATCGGCTGGCCAAGTTCGAGCAGAATGTAATTCGTGACATCCACCACCGGATGGATCGCGCGCAGCCCGCTGCGGCGCAAGCGCTCCTTCATCCATAACGGCGTAACGGCATGCGGGTTGATGTTTTCGATCACGCGACCGACATACACCGGACAGTCCTGTGGCGCACCCAGCACCACCTTCATGCGTCTGCGACTTTTGACGGCAACACGGCGGAACTTGGGTGCTTTCAAAGCCACGCCGGTCAGTGCCGCGACGTCGCGCGCGATACCGGCCACGCTCAGGCAATCACCGCGGTTGGGTGTGAGATCGACTTCGAGTGCGACATCGTCGAGCCCGAGCAGCTTCGTGAGCGCGATGCCCGGCTTGGCACCGGATTCCAGCACCAGCAAGCCATCGGACGATTCTTCGAGGCCGAGGTCCTGCGCCGAGCACAGCATGCCGGACGATTTCACGCCGCGCAGCTCGGTTTCGGCGATCGTTTTTTCTCCCGGCAGCTTTGCGTCCGGGAGCGCGACTGGGGCCTTGAGACCGGCGGCTGAATTCGCCGCGCCGCAGACGATGGTGCGCGGGCGTTTCTCGCCCGTGTTTACCTCGCAGACCCGCAGGCGCTCGGCATTGGGGTGCGGCGTTACCGACAGGATTTCACCCACGACTACGTTGTCGAGCGGCGGCGCCACCGGTTCGATGGCGCCGACTTCGAGTCCGGCCATGGTCAGCCGTTCGGCCAGCTGCTTCGTGTTAAGCCGCGGGTTTACCCACTCCCGCAGCCATTTTTCGCTCAGTTTCATGGTTAACGGAACTGCTGCAGGAAGCGCAAGTCGTTTTCGTAGAACAGGCGCAGATCGTTCACGCCGTAACGCAACATCGCCAGGCGCTCGACACCGAGGCCGAAAGCGAAACCGGCCCAGCGTTCGGAATCGATGCCGACATGGCGGAACACTTCCGGGTGCACCATGCCGCAGCCGAGCACCTCGAGCCAGCCGGTGTGCTTGCACACGCGGCAGCCTTTGGCGCCGCAGATGACGCAGGAAATATCGACCTCGGCCGAGGGTTCGGTGAACGGAAAGTACGACGGCCGCAGGCGCAGCTTGAGTTTCTGCTCGAAGAATTGCTCGAGAAAATCGCCCAGCACGCCCTTGAGATCGGCGAAGCTCACCTGCTCGTCCACCAGCAGCCCTTCGATCTGGTGGAACATGGGTGTGTGGGTCACGTCCGAGTCGCAGCGGTACACGCGCCCCGCGGCAATGACGCGCAGCGGCGGTTTGTTGTGCTCCATGTAGCGAATCTGCACCGGCGAGGTGTGCGTGCGCAGCAGCCGGTGGGCGTCGAAATAGAACGTATCGTGCATCGCGCGCGACGGATGGTTCGGCGGGATGTTGAGCGCTTCAAAGTTGTGGTAGTCGTCCTCGACTTCGGGCCCGTCGGCGATGTCGAAGCCCATGCGCGTGAACAGCGTTTCCAGGCGCTCGAGCGTGCGCGTGATCGGATGCAGGCCGCCGGTGCGCAGACCGCGCCCCGGAAGCGTGACGTCGATTTTCTCGGCGCCAAGCTTTTGCGCCTGGGCCTGTGCCTCAAGTTCCGCGCGGCGCGCGGTGAGCGCTACGGTCAGGGTTTCCTTGGTGTCGTTGACGAGCTTGCCGAATGCCGGACGTTGCTCAGACGGCAGACTGCCAAGATGCTTGAGTTGGTCGGTGAGCAGGCCTTTCTTGCCGAGGTAGTGCACGCGCAGCGCCTCGACCGTGGCGACGTCGGTGGCGGCGTGCAGGTGCGCGGTCGCTTCCGCGAGCATGCGCGCGAGCTCCTGCTGCAAGGTTTCCGGCGTCGATGTCATGGCCGCAAGTTTATTTCAGTTTTTGTGATTTCGCAGCGTGCGCAAAATAAAAAGGGGAAAGACCGGCGGCCTTTCCCCTTCTGGCTTTACCCGGCACCGGTGTTACCCGGTACACAAACGGATCAGCTCGCGAGCGCCGCCTTGGCCTTGTCCGCCAGCGCGGCGAAGGCCTGCCGGTCCTGCACCGCGATATCGGCCAGCACCTTGCGGTCGATGCCGATCGAGGCCTTCTTGAGCCCGTCCATGAACCGGCTGTAGCTCATGCCGCACTCGCGCGCGGCGGCGTTGATGCGCACGATCCACAGCGAACGGAAATCGCGCTTGCGTGCGCGCCGGTCGCGGAACGCATACTGGGCGGCCTTGTCGACCGCCTGCTTGGCGATTTTGATGGTTTTGCGACGCGCGTTGTAATACCCCTTGGCGCGCTTGAGCACCTTCTTGTGACGGGCCCCGGTCGTGACACCGCGTTTTACACGTGGCATGGCTCGTCTCCTTTAACTGTGCGGCAGCAACTGGCGCAGGCGGCCGACGTCTGTCGCGTGCACCATGGTGGTGCCGCGCAGGTGGCGCTTACGCTTGCTGGACTTCTTCGTCAGGATGTGACGCAGGTGCGAATGGCCGCTCTTGTAGCCGCCCTTCGCCGTTTTTTTGAACCGCTTGGCCGCGGCCCGGTTGGTTTTGAGTTTAGGCATCTCTCTACTCCGTTTCTCTAAAGTTAATCCGCCACAGGCACCACCGAGGCCCGTGGACGGAATTGTGACCGCAATGTTTGAGACTACTGCGGTTTGGTTGCGTGGCCCGCGGCCCGCTTGGGCTGCAGAACCATCACCATCTGCCGGCCTTCCATCCGGGGATACTGCTCGACCGATCCGTAATCCTTGAGGTCGTTTTCCAGGCGCTTGAGCATTTCCACGCCGAGCTCCTGGTGTGCCATCTCGCGTCCACGGAAGCGCAACGTGATCTTGGCCTTGTTGCCCTCTTCCAGGAACCGGATCAGGTTCCGAAGTTTCACCTGGTAATCACCGATATCCGTGCCGGGGCGAAACTTCACTTCCTTGATCTGGATTTGTTTCTGCTTCCGCTTCGCCGCGTGCTTGCGCTTGCTTTCCTCGTACTGGAATTTGCCGTAATTCATGATGCGGCAAACGGGCGGCTGCGCCGTGGGCGAAATCTCCACCAGATCGAGTCCGGCCTCGTCAGCCTTCTGCAATGCGTCGGCGATGGAAACGATACCGACCTGCTGCCCGTCGGCGCCGATTAACCGCACGTTCGGCGCGTTGATGCGCCGGTTGATGCGGTGTTCTTTTTCAAGTGCGATGTTTCGGGTCCTCCAAAATAACAACGCCGCGGCTCGCGATATCGGTGGCGAGTCTGGCGCCGAACGCCTCGAGCGTCATGACGCCGAGATCCTCACCCTTACGCGTGCGCACGGCGACCGTGCTGTCCTGCGCCTCCCGCTTGCCGATCACCAGCATGTAGGGGATGCGCTGTAAGGTATGTTCGCGAATTTTAAAGCCTATTTTCTCGTTTCTCAAGTCGGATTCGACCCGGAACCCCTGTTTTTTCAGCGTTTC
>SCRL01000039.1 GCA_004298065.1 Gammaproteobacteria bacterium
AGCCAGCGGCGCTGGATGATGTCGCGTGAGCGGGCGTCGAGCGTGGACAGCGCCGCGGTGAGTTTCTCGTTGCGGTCGCTCTCGTGGTCGGTCTTGGTCGCCAGCACTTCCGGGTTGTAGCGCATGTCCTGCAGGTAGCCCGCGGGCGCGGCGCGGAAGTGCTCGTCGTCGGCGTCCTCGTCGGCGTCGAACGGCACGTCGGTGTGGCCCATGCGGGCCTCCATCTGCTGCACCGTCTCGGGATCGACGTCGAGGTTCTCGGCGAGCGCGTTGACCTCGCTCTGGTTCATCCAGCCCGTGCGGCTGCGGCTCTTGCGCAGGTTGAAGAACAGCTTGCGCTGCGCCTTGGTGGTGGCGACCTTGACGATGCGCCAGTTGCGCAGCACGTAGTCGTAAATCTCGGCCTTGACCCAGTGCACCGCAAACGACACCAGCCGCACCTTGCGCGCCGGGTCGTAGTGCTTCACGGCCTTCATCAGGCCGATGTTGCCTTCCTGGATCAGGTCGGCCATTGGCAGGCCGTAGCCGGAGAAGCCGCGGGCGACGCGCACGACGTAGCGCAGGTGCGCGAGCACCAGCTGGCGCGCGGCGTCGAGGTCGTTGTGCCGGCGGTAGCGGCGGGCGAGCTTGCGCTCCTCCTCGGCGGTGAGCACCGGCAGGGCATTGACCGCCTTGAGATAGGCGGACAGACCCCGGTCGGGGTAGAAGGGCAGCGTAAGGGCGAGGGCCTGACTCATTATCTGGTACCTCCCGAAGTTGGTCAGAATATTAGCACTCCCAACCTGAGAGTGCCAAAACCGGGGAAAGTTCGCTCCCGGAATTACCCCAATTTACTGATGGAAAAGGATTATTTCGGCTCGATGAGCCGCAGATGCCGGCCGACGGCGAGCCGCGAGCCGAGCCAGCCCAGAGCCGCCCCAGCCAGAGGGAGGCCGAAGACCAGGCCGGCGAGCCCCGATATCTGGAACCGGGTGCCGTAGAGCGCGGCCAGCTCCTGGGCCGGGCCGGAGAGAAGAGCCAAGGCGATGCCGACGAACAGGAACGCCGCCGCGCCGCCGAAGAGCCCCGCGAGCAGGCCGCTGTATAGGAACGGCCGGCGGATGAAGGCATCGGTCCCGCCCACGAGCTTGGTGACCTCGATCTCCTCCCGGCGGCTCAGGACCGCGAGGCGCACGGTATTACCGACGATGATCAGTACCGCCGCCCCGAGCAGGCCGGCGAGGATCGCCACTGCCCGGCGGGCGAATTCGAGGATCGCGTGCAGCCGGCGCACCCAGTCCAGGTCGAGGCTGGCGATCTCCACCCGCGGGTCGCGCCCGAGCTCGGTCGAAAGCCGTCCGAGTGCTTCGGGGTCGAGGCGCGCGGGCTCGACCACCAGCACCGCCGGCAAGGGATTGCGGTCGAGCAAGTTCAGCGCCTCGCCGAAGCCGGAATGTTTCTTGAATTCCGCGAGCGCCTGCGCGCGTGTGATGACGCTCACGTTCTTCACGCCGCCGACACGGCGGATTTTTTCGGCGAGTTTGCCGGCCTCGGCGTCGCTCACATCCTGCTTGAGGAACAGCGACACCTGGCCGCCGGTTTCCAAGCCCTGCGCCAGACGCTGCACGTTGTCCACCCCCAGGAATAGCCCGCCGGGCAGGGCGAGTGTGATGCCGATGACCGCGGCCGTGAGCAGGGTCGCGAGCGGCGCGCGCCGGGCGCGGGCGAGCGCTTCGCCCAGCGCTTCGCGGTGGCGTTTGAGCCAGCCCTTCACAGCAGCGTACTCCGCGGCGTATCGGCGTGGCTGTCGTGTTCCAGTTCACCGTGGGCGAGTTTGAGAACACGTTTATTGAGACGCGCAATCTGGCGCTGGTCGTGGGTGGCGATGAGCACCGTGACGCCGTGGTGATGAAAATCGAGAAACAGGTCCATGATCTCGTCGGAGAGTTCGGCATCGAGATTGCCGGTGGGCTCGTCCGCGAGCAGGAGCGACGGCTTGCTGACCACGGCGCGCGCGATGCCGACGCGCTGCTGCTCGCCGCCGGAGAGCGTAATGGGATAGACGCGTTCCTTGGACAGCAACCCGACCTTGTCGAGCGCGGCGCGCACGCGTTTGCCGATTTCCACCGGGTCGGTGCCGGTCACGGCCAGCGGCAGGGCGACGTTGTCGAACACGGTGCGGTCGTAGAGCAGCTTGTAGTCCTGGAACACCACGCCGAGGTCGCGCCGAAAGTGTGGCAGGCGCCGGCGCGGGAGCTTCGTTAAATCCTGGCCGTTGACCACGGCCTCGCCGCGCGACGGGCGCTCGATGAGCGCGATCAGACGCAACAGCGTGGACTTGCCCGCGCCCGAATGGCCGGTGAGAAACGCCATCTCGCCGCGGTTGAGCTCAAAACTTATATTTTTGAGCGCGTCGTAGCCGCCCTCGTAGCGCTTGAAGACGTGATTGAACCGGATCATGCGCCGTTGTCCGTCGGCAATAGCGCGTCCACGAACTCGGCGGCGCGGAATTCCTGCAGGTCGTCGATGGCCTCGCCGACGCCGATATAGCGGATCGGCAGGCCGGTCTTTTTCGCGATCACGACCAGCACGCCACCCTTGGCGGTGCCATCGAGTTTGGTGATGACGAGCCCGGTGACGCCGACGGCATCGCGAAAGTGCGCCAGCTGCGACAGCGCGTTCTGGCCGGTGCCGCCGTCGAGCACGAGTAAAACCTCGTGCGGGGCGGTTTCATCCAGCTTGCCGAGCACGCGCCTGATCTTTTTCAGTTCGTCCATCAGGCCCGCATGGGTATGCTGGCGCCCGGCGGTATCCACGAGCAGCACGTCCGCGCCACGGGCCTTGGCGGCCTGCAAGGCATCGAATGCCACCGCGGCGGCGTCGGCGCCGGTCTGTTGGGCGATGACCGGAATCTGCGCGCGTTCGCCCCAGGTTTTGAGCTGTTCCACCGCCGCGGCGCGGAAGGTGTCGGCCGCGGCGAGCATGACCGAATGGCCGTCCTGTTTCAGGCGGTTGGCGAGCTTGGCGACCGAGGTGGTCTTGCCGGTGCCGTTCACGCCCACGACCATGATGACGTACGGCTTGTGCGGTCCCGACACGGTGAGCGGACGCTCGCACGGCTGAACGATGGCGCGCAGGTCCTGTCGAAGCACCTCGTAAACCGCGGAAGAGTCCTTTAATTCGTGACGCGCGAGGCGCTGGCCAAGGTCGGCGAGCAGCGCTTGCGTGGTCTCGACGCCGATGTCGGCCGAGAGCAGCGCGGCTTCGAGCTCTTCGAGCAGCGCGTCGTCCAGCGTGCGCCCGCCGCGCAGCAGGTCGCCGAGCCCCTGCGCGAGCGCGCGGCGCGTGGCGCCAAGGCGCTCGCGCAGCCGGCCGAAGAGGCCCGGGCGCGCGTCGTCGCGGGGAGAGTCAGACAGCTTCACGGGAGAATCGCGTTCGGTTATAGAAGATTAGGCTGTGGCACAATATTACCCAAGAAACGACAAGGAATCCGCATGTTCACCCGCCTTTTTGCCCTGAGCGTTCTGTTGCTGGCGCTGGCCGGTTGCAGCCAGACGCACGAAACCACGTTGCCGAACGGCCTGCGCGTGATCGTCAAGGAGGACCACCGTTCGCCGGTGGTGGTATCCCAGATCTGGTATCGCATCGGCGCGCAGGACGAGCCCGACGGTTCCACCGGCATTTCGCACGTGCTCGAACACATGATGTTCAAGGGCACGCAGAAGCTCAAACCCAACGAGTTCTCGCGCATCATCGCCGAGCACGGCGGGCGCGAGAACGCCTTCACCGGCTACGACTACACCGCCTACTACCAACAACTCGAAAAGTCGCGGCTGCCGATCAGCTTCGAGCTCGAAGCCGAACGCATGCGCAATCTCACGCTCGACCCGGCTGAGTTCGCCAAGGAAATAAAAGTGGTCATGGAGGAACGGCGCCTGCGCACGGATGACCAGCCCGAGGCGCTGGCGTTCGAGAAGTTCATGAGCACGGCCTACACCGTGCATTCCTACAAGAATCCGGTCATCGGCTGGATGTCGGACCTCGAAAAAATGCGCGCCGAGGATCTGCGCGCGTGGTACGAGCGCTGGTACGCGCCGAACAACGCCACGCTGGTCGTGGTCGGCGACGTCAATCCGACCCAGGTATTCACGCTTGCGCGGAAATATTTCAGCCCGGTCCCGCGCCGCGACCTCGCGCCGCCGGCGCAAACGCCGGAACCGCCGCAGGCGGCCGAGCGGCGCGTGCGCATCTCGGCGCCGGCGGAGGTGCCGTACCTGCTGCTCGGCTGGCATGTGCCGGTGCTGACTGTTGATGACAAGTCCAACGAACCCTATGCGCTCGACGTGCTCGCCGGCATCCTCAGCGGCGGCAACAGCGCGCGCCTGGCCAGCGAGCTGGTGCGCGGGCAAAAGCTCGCGGCGAATGCCGACGCGAGCTACTCGATGATTTCGCGTTCGCCCAGCATGCTGATGCTCGACGGCACACCGGCGCCGGGTCGCACTATCGAAGAATTGGAGCTCGCATTGCGCGCGCAGGCGACGCGCCTGCGCGACGAGCCGGTGACCGAAGACGAGCTGAACCGCGTCAAGGCGCAGGTCGTGGCCGGCAATGTCTACAGCCGCGACTCGGTGTTTGGCCAGGCAATGGAGATCGGCCAGCTCGTGACCGCCGGTCTCGACTGGCGGCTGAAGGACAAGTTCGTGCACCGCATCAAGGCGATTACCGCGCGCGACGTGCAGACGGTGGCGCGCAAATATCTCGTGGATGAGAACCTCACGGTAGCGATCCTCGATCCCAAGCCGGGCACGAAGGCGCGCCCGCGTTCTTCCCTGGGAGGCGGCCATGTTCGGTAAAAATAAGATGTTCTTCCACTTCCCCCTCTCCCTCTGGGAGAGGGTAAGGGGTGAGGGGTTTCTTCACCGCTTGAGTCGAGCCGCCTTCGGCGGCGTATATGAGCGGGCTCCCGCGCCCGCGGGGCGGGTTCCTTTCTTTGCTCGTGCAAAGAAAGGAACCAAAGAAAGCACGTATACACCCATTTGGCCGTGCCCCGCCGTTACGCCGGCACAGCAGCAC
>SCRL01000040.1 GCA_004298065.1 Gammaproteobacteria bacterium
CACCAGCGAGGTCGGCGTGATCTCGCTCGGCGGCATCGTCTACTCGCACTCGCTCAGGATCGCCGGCGACAAGATGGACGAGGCGGTCATCAACTACGTGCGCCGCAAGTACGGCCTGCTCATCGGCGAGGCCACGGCGGAGCAGGTGAAAAAGGAAATCGGCACCGCGTGGGAACAGAGCGAGGTGCGCGAGATGGAGATCAAGGGCCGGCACATCGCCGACGGCGTGCCGCGCTCGCAGGTCATCAACAGCCGCGAGGTGCACCAGGCGCTGTCCGAGTGCCTCTCCGGCATCGTCACCGCGATCCGCATTGCGCTCGAGCAGACGCCGCCCGAGCTCGGCGCCGACATCGCCGAGAAGGGCCTCGTAGTCACCGGCGGCGGCGCACTGCTGCGCGACATCGACAAGATGCTCTCGGAACAGACCGGCCTGCCGATCGTGATCTCCGAGGACCCGCTCACGTGCGTCGTGCGCGGCTGCGGGCGCGCACTGGTGGAGGCGGAAAGCCTGGGCGATGTGTTCGTCTACGAATAAGGAGCAGTCCGCGCTCCGTGTTGTTTTCGCTGTAACCGGCAGGCCACTCCTATGATCCGCGTCTTCGGGCGGGAAGTCCGCGTTCCCTCGCACCTCGCCCGGCTCGTGTTCTTCGCGCTGTTGTCGCTGGTGCTGATGGTCCAGGACCACCGCGGCCAGCACCTGGAAAAAATCCGCGCCGGCCTGAGCCTGCTCGCCCAGCCGGTGCTGGTCGTGGCCGCGCTCCCCGCACGCATCGGCGGCGGGATCATCGACTGGTTCACCGGCGCCTCCACGCTGCGCGAACAGAACGAAAAGCTGCGCACCGAGCGCCAGATCCTGCAGGTGCAATTGCAGCAGTACGAGGCGCTGGAGCAGGAGAACCAGCGCCTGCGCGGCATGCTCGGTTCCGCCTCGCGCGTCGCCGACCGCGCCCTCGTCGCCGAGGTGATGGAGGCCAATCCCGAGCCGTTCACGCGCAAGATCATCGTCTCCAAGGGTTCGCGCGACGGCGTGTTCGTCGGCCAACCGGTGATCGACGCCAGTGGCATCATGGGCCAGGTGACGCAGGTCGCCTGGGACCACGCGCGCGCCACGCTGCTCACCGACCCGGGCCACGCGATTCCGGTGCTGGTGGTGCGCAGCGGCCTGCGCGCGATGGTGCTCGGCACCGGCGACCAGGATCAGCTGCGGATACCGTACTTGACCGCCATCGCCGACATTCGCGAGGGCGACGTGCTGGTGAGCTCCGGCATGGGTGGCACCTTCCCCGCGGGCTACCCGGTGGCGCAGGTGACGCGCATCGTCAACGACCCGAACGAATCCTTTCTCGCGATCACTGCACGGCCCGCGGCACGCATCGGCCACGGCACCCAGGCGCTGCTCATCTGGCCGGGCACGAAGCCGCTGAAAATCGGGAGTAGCAATAAATGAGATTGCGCCTGGGTCCCGCCGGTCGCAGCCGCCTGGCGTTGTTCGCGTCGTTCGCGGTCGCGATCCTGCTGTCGGTCATGCCCGGCCCCGGCTGGGCCGAGCCGTTTCGCCCCGACTGGGTCGGGCTCGTACTCATTTACTGGTGCATGGCCACGCCGCAGCGCGTCGGCGTCGGCACCGGCTGGCTG
>SCRL01000041.1 GCA_004298065.1 Gammaproteobacteria bacterium
AAGAAGAAATTCCCGACCCCGCGCGAGATCAACCAGATCCTCGACGAATACGTCATCGGCCAGACCAACGCCAAGAAGGTGTTGTCGGTGGCCGTGTACAACCACTACAAGCGCATCGAGAACGACGGCAAGATCGGCGATGTCGAGCTGTCCAAAAGTAACATCCTGCTGATCGGCCCGACCGGCAGCGGCAAGACGCTGCTGGCCGAGACGCTGGCGCGCTTGCTCAACGTGCCGTTCACCATTGCCGACGCCACGACGCTTACCGAGGCCGGCTACGTCGGCGAGGACGTCGAGAACATCATCCAGAAGCTGCTGCAGAAGTGCGATTACGACGTCGAGAAGGCGCAGAAGGGTATCGTCTATATCGACGAAATCGACAAGATTTCCCGCAAGTCCGAGAATCCGTCGATCACGCGCGACGTGTCGGGCGAGGGCGTGCAGCAGGCATTGCTCAAACTCATCGAGGGCACCATCGCCTCGGTGCCGCCCCAGGGCGGGCGCAAGCATCCGCAGCAGGAATTCCTGCAGGTGGACACGCGCAACATCCTGTTCATCTGCGGCGGCGCGTTCTCGGGTCTCGACAAGGTGATCCAGAACCGTACCGAGAAGACCGGCATCGGCTTCCAGGCCGAGATTCGCAGCAAGGCCAATGCTCGCCAGACCGGCGAGGTGCTGCGCCATGTCGAGCCCGAGGACCTGATCAAGTACGGCCTGATCCCCGAGTTCGTCGGCCGCCTGCCGGTGGTCGCGGTGCTGGACGAGTTGGACGAAGCGGCGCTGATCCAGATCCTGACGCAGCCGAAGAACGCGCTGGTCAAACAATACCTGCGGCTGTTCAAGCTCGAGGGCGTGGAGCTCGAAGCGCGCGACGATGCGCTCATCGCGGTCGCGCGTCGCGCCATGGAGCGCAAAACCGGCGCCCGCGGCCTGCGCTCGATCCTCGAGCGCGCGCTGCTCGATATCATGTTCGATCTGCCGTCGCTCGAGAACGTCAAGAAGGTGGTGGTCGAGGCGAACGTCGTCACCGACGGCGCCAAACCGATCCTCATCTATGCGGACGAGGATGAACAGAACCGGAAGCGGATATCGGTCAGTCAGTAACCTGAAGAACCCCGCCCCGCGCGGGGTTTTTCATATTCGTCTTTTTCCCTTTCATTCAAACGCTTCGACCGCCGGCCGGTGTCGCCGGTTGTCCGGCAATGTCTGTGTTGAAATCGCCATTCCCAGGCCCCACACTGTAACCAAAGGTTCACCTGACAGAGAGTGACATGAAGGAAACACACGAAAGCCCGTCCTCGAGAATCGTCGCCGGATCGGAAACGACCCTGCCCGTGCTGCCGCTGCGCGACGTGGTGGTGTTCCCGCACATGGTGATTCCGCTGTTCGTCGGGCGGAAGAAGTCCATCCGCGCGCTCGAAGTCGCCATGGAGGCCGGCAAGCAGATCATGCTGGTGGCGCAGAAGAGCGCCACCGATGACGACCCGACGACGGATAACATCCACACCATCGGCACCATCGCCAGCATCCTGCAGCTGTTGAAGCTGCCCGACGGCACCGTGAAGGTGCTGGTCGAGGGCGAGCGCCGCGCCGCGGTGCAGAATTACGTCGAGACTGAGGAATACTTCTCGGCGCAGGTGGCGCTGGTCGAGTCGGCGCCGATCGAGGACAAGGAGAGCGAGGCGCTGATGCGCTCGGTGCTCAACGAGTTCGACCAGTACGTCAAGCTCAACATGAAGATCCCGCCCGAGATTCTGACCTCGCTCGCGGGCATCGACGACCCGGGCCGGCTCGCCGACACCGTGGCCGCGCACCTGTCGCTCAAGATCGAGGACAAGCAGATCATCCTCGAGATTCAGGACGTGAAGGAACGCCTCGAGCGCATCCTTGGGGTGCTCGAAAGCGAGATCGACCTGCTGCAGGTCGAGAAGCGCATCCGCGGGCGCGTCAAGCGCCAGATGGAGAAGAGCCAGCGCGAGTACTACCTGAACGAGCAGATGAAGGCGATCCAGAAGGAGCTGGGTGAGATGGAAGAGGGACCGAGCGAGTTGGAAGAGCTCGAGAAGAAGATCGCCGCCGCCGGCATGCCGAAGGAAGTGCGTGCCAAGGCCGAGTCCGAGCTCAAGAAGCTCAAGATGATGTCTCCGATGTCGGCCGAAGCCACGGTGGTGCGCAACTACGTCGACTGGCTCATCAACGTGCCGTGGAAAAAGCGCACCAAGATCCAGAAAGACCTCGCCAAAGCCGAGACGATTCTTGAACAGGATCACTACGGCCTGGAGAAGGTCAAGGAACGCATTCTCGAGTACCTTGCGGTACAGCAGCGCGTGGACAAGCTCAAAGGTCCGATCCTGTGCCTCGTCGGCCCGCCGGGCGTAGGCAAGACCTCGCTCGGACAGTCGATCGCGCGCGCCACGGGACGCAAGTTCGTGCGCATGTCGCTCGGCGGCGTGCGCGACGAGGCCGAGATTCGCGGCCACCGGCGCACCTACATCGGCGCGCTGCCGGGCAAGATCGTGCAAAACATGTCGAAGGTGAAGGTCCGCAACCCGCTATTCATGCTGGATGAAGTGGACAAGATGGCCATGGATTTCCGCGGCGATCCCAGCTCGGCGCTGCTCGAGGTGCTGGACCCGGAGCAGAACCACGCCTTCAACGACCATTATCTCGAGGTCGATTACGACTTGTCGGACGTGATGTTCGTGGCCACGGCCAACACGCTGAATATCCCGCCGCCGTTGCTCGACCGCATGGAGGTCATCCGCCTCTCGGGCTACACCGAGGACGAGAAGGTCAATATTGCGGTGAAATACCTTGTGCCCAAGCAGCGCAAGAACAATGGCCTCAAGGCGGAAGAAGTGATGTTGACGCCGGCGGCGATTCGCGACGTCATACGCTACTACACGCGCGAGGCCGGCGTGCGCAACCTGGAGCGCGAGATTTCCAAGGTTTTCCGCAAGGTCGCCAAGACCCTGCTGCTCAAGAAGGCCGAGAAACGGGTGACGGTCACGCCGAAGAGCCTGGACAAATACCTGGGCGTGCGTCGCTACCGCTACGGAATGGCCGAGGCGGCCAATCAGGTGGGACAGGTGACCGGATTGGCCTGGACCGAGGTGGGCGGCGAGCTGCTGACCATCGAGTCGGCGATCGTTCCGGGCAAGGGCAAGACCACCTACACCGGCAAGCTCGGCGACGTGATGCAGGAGTCCATCAGCGCGGCCATGACGGTGGTACGTTCGCGTGCCGCGCGGCTCGGGATCAATCCGGACTTCTACCAGAAGCACGACTTCCACGTGCACGTGCCTGAGGGCGCAACGCCGAAGGACGGCCCGAGCGCGGGTATCGCTATGTGCACGGCGCTGGTGTCGGCCCTGACCGCCATTCCGGTGCGCGCCGACGTGGCGATGACCGGCGAGATCACGCTGCGCGGCGAGGTGTTGCCGATCGGCGGGCTCAAGGAGAAGTTGCTCGCGGCGCACCGCGGCAACATCAAGACCGTGCTGATCCCGGAAGAGAATCGCAAGGACCTCGCGGACATCCCGAAGAACGTACGTGAGAGCCTCGATATCCGTCCGGTGCGCTGGATCGATCAGGTGCTCGAGGCGGCACTGGAACGCGTGCCGCAACCGTTGCCGGAAACGCCGGCGGAAGCGGGCAAGCCGGCCGCCGAGCCGCCGCACGACGTCGTCAATCCGGTCACAACGCACTGACGACGATCGTTGCAACAAGCATGCGACGCAAGTCGCAGGTGGTGGCGTCGCTTCCTTTGCGGGAACGACGCCATTTTTGTTTTCATCGCGCTCTGCAAATTCCACGCCGACTTGTTGTTCGCCGCACGGCCACTCCGTTTTCCGTGTTGACACGTCATGGTCACACTTGTATATAGGCCGTGCGCGTGCCGGGGAAAGGCGCGCTGCGCTTCACCGCAGTTCCGTTCTTCCATCACCATGACGAACAGAGGGGATGCAACGTGAACAAGACCGAGCTCATTGACAAAGTCGCGGTATCCACCGATCTCAGCAAGGCCGCTGCCACGCGCGCGGTCGAGGCCGTGCTCGATGCCATCACCAGCAGTCTGCGTACCGGTGACAGCATCACGCTCTCCGGCTTCGGCACGTTTTCCGTGAGCAACCGTTCCGCGCGCACCGGTCGCAACCCGCGCACGGGCGAGGCCATCACCATCGCCGCGTCCAAGAGTCCCAAATTCAAGGCTGGCAAAGGCCTGAGGGATGCCGTAAACTAGCGCCCCCTGCGGGTGGCCTCTGCGCCACTCACGGGTGCTTAGCTCAGCGGTAGAGCGTCGCCCTTACAAGGCGAATGTCGGGGGTTCGATCCCCTCAGCACCCACCATCGCGGGAATCCGGAGCGGTAGTTCAGTCGGTTAGAATACCGGCCTGTCACGCCGGGGGTCGCGGGTTCGAGTCCCGTCCGCTCCGCCATGTTCACAAAAGGCGAGGCCACATGGCCTCGCCTTTTTGTTTTTTTGATTACAAAATCGAATGTCTTTGAATTAATCCTGTTAATCCTGTGCATTTTTTTGGTTTTCATTTAGAGTAACCGCCCATGCTCGCCACTATCCACGAGAAAGTAAAAGGTATCGTTGCCGCCATTGTTCTGTTCCTGGTCGGCGTTCCGTTCATCCTCTGGGGCATTAATTCCTATTTCGAAAACGGCCCATCGTTGAGCGTCGCCAAGATCGACGGCGAGCCCATCACCCAGCGCGATTACCGCGCGGCCCTCGAACAATTCCGTGGGCGCATCGACCCGAAAACGGCGGAGAGCGCTCCGTTCAAGCAGTTGGTGCTGGACGGGCTCATCGAGCAGCAATTGCTGCTGCGCGACGTCGAGGCTCGTGGATTCCGTGTCGGCGATACTGCGCTTGCCGGCTATATCCGCCAGCTTCCTTACTTCCAGCGCAACGGCCAATTCGATCCGCAGCTTTATGACGGCCTGCTGCGGCGCGAAGGTATCGGTGTGCAGGAATTCGAACGCCGCCTGCGCGGCGAGATCATTACCGGTCAGGTTCAGGGCGGTCTGACGGGCAGCGGTTTCGTCACCGAGGCCGACGCACTGACGCTCGCACGCCTGCTGCGCCAGGAGCGCGACGTCGCCCATACCCTCGTTCGCACCGAGCCGCTCGCAGCGCGCGCGGCCGTGACCGCGGCGGAAATCGAGCAGCACTACACATCGCAGGGCGACCGTTACCAGTCGCCGGAGCAGATGCGGGTCGAATACGTCCGTCTGTCAGCGGACGAACTGGCCAGGAAAATCACGCCGAGCGAGGACGAGTTGCGCAAGGCGCATGCCGATGAAGGCGCCAAGGTCGCGTTCGAAAAACGCCGCGCGGAGCTGCTCAAGCAGGTGCGCGCGCGCAAGGCCGAGGAGCGTCTGTTCGAACTGACCGAACGGTTCCAGACACTGGCGTACGAGCACCCCGACAGTCTGGGGCCCGCGGCCGAGGCGCTGGGCGCGACGGTGCAGAAGAGCGATTGGTTCACGCGTGCAGGGGGCGACGGCATCGCCAGCTCGCCGCGCGTAGTCGAAGCGGCGTTCGGTCAGGAAGTGCTGAGCCAGGGTCGTAACAGCGACCCGGTCGAGGTAAAACCCGGCGAGTTCGTCGCCGTGCGCCGGTTTGAGCACCGGCCGGCGACGCGCCGGCCGCTTGCTGAGGTGCGCGCCCAGATCGAACGACAGCTGAAGCAGCAGAAGGCGGAAGCGGAGGCCCTGCGCATCGCGCAGGAAATGCTCCAGGCCTTGCGTGGCGGCGCCTCGCTCGCTGCGTTGGCGCCGAAGCACGGGCTCACGGTTCAGACGGCAAAAGCGATCACGCGCGAAAAATTGAACGGAATCGACCCGCGTGTAGCCGAAGCGGCATTCCGCGCGCCGCGCCCGGCGGCTGGCAAACCGGTCTTCGGCAGCGCGGTGCTCGGCAGTCAGGGCGTGGCGGTGTTCGCGCTGACGCGCGTCGCCGATATCGAGCCGGCGACTGCGGATGCGGCGCTGAAGGAAAAAGCGCGGCGCTTGCTGTTACAGCACCGCGGCGGCGATTATTACGCGATGTACCGCGCCGGCCTCAAGCAGAAGGGTGAGATCAAGGTCTTCGCCGACCGGCTTTAAAACCTAACTCAGCAACTGGGTGTAGTTCAGGCCGATGGCAACGGTGTTGAAACCGCCGTCCACGTACATGATCTCGCCGGTGATACCGGAGGCGAGGTCGGAGCACAGGAACGCTGCCGCATTGCCCACCTCGTCGATGGTCACACCGCGCCCGAGCGGCGCCATCTTGTCGTTGTAATCCAGCAGCTTCTTGAAATCGGTGATGCCCGACGCCGCGAGCGTGCGGATCGGTCCGGCGGAGATGGCGTTCACGCGCGTACCCTCCGGCCCGAGTGCCTGGGCGAGGTAGCGCACGTTGGCCTCGAGGCTCGCCTTGGCCAGTCCCATGATGTTGTAGTTCGGCACCGAGCGTTCGGCGCCGATGTACGTGAGCGTCAGCACCGCGCCGTTGCGCCCCTGCATCATGCTGCGTCCGGTCTTGGCCAGCGCCGCGAGGCTATAGGAGCTGATCTCATGGGCGATACGAAACCCCTCGCGGGTGGTCACGTCCACGTAGTTGCCGGCCAGCTCTTCGCGCGGGGCGAATGCCACCGAGTGGATAATAATGTCGAGGCCATCCCAATAATCGTCGAGGCGCGTGAACACCGCCTCGATTTGCTCGTCGCTCGCCACGTCGCAGGGGAGCACAATGTCAGACTGGGTCTGTTGCGCGAGCTTCTCCACCCGCTCCTTGAGCTTGTCGTTCTGGTAGGTATAGCCGATCTCGGCGCCCTCCCGATGAAGGGCCTTGGCAATGCCCCAGGCGATGGATCGGTCGCCCGCGACGCCAACAACGAGCGCGCGTTTTCCAGCCAGAAATCCCATTTTATTGCTCTCCGTTCGACGGTGTGTTTTTGATTCGGTTGGAGGCTAGGTGTTGTGCTGTCGCCGCACCCAGCAGTTTCGGGCGCTACAGTAGCGAAAATCGCCCGCGGCGGAAAGAGGGTTCACTACGGTCGTTCTGGTATATTTACCTGGATTTTCCCGATCAGCGGCGGTGACGCGTCTCGTCCGGTGGATGTGTCCGACCCTTTGCGTGGAGCAGTCATGAAATACGGCGTCCGGGCGCGGCAGTTCCTTGCCGTGGTATTGGTCGTGACCGCTGTTCCGGCAATGGCGGCGTGGAACAACCCCTATCCGGCGGCCGATACCGGCAAGAACATCCTCTATTCGGCCTTCCGCGAGCGCCCCAAGCACCTCGATCCGGCGCGCGCCTACAGTTCGAACGAATACGAGTTCATCGCGCAGATTTACGAGCCGCCGTTCCAGTATCACTACCTCAAACGGCCCTACACACTCGTGCCATTAACGGCGACGGCGGTGCCGGAGCCGAAGTTCCTGGATCGACAGGGGAAGCCGCTGCCGCGCAACGCGCCGGCGTCGGCCATCGCCTACAGCGTGTACGAAATCCGCATACGCCCCGGCATCCGTTATCAGCCGCATCCGGCGTTTGCGCACGACGACAAGAGTGAGTACCGGTACCACGCGTTGACAGAGCGCGATCTCGCCGGTCGTTACACCGTCGCCGATTTTCCACACACCGACACGCGCGAGCTGATCGCCGCCGACTACGTCTACCAGATCAAGCGTCTGGCGCACCCGAGGCTGCACTCGCCGGTCCAGAGCGTGATGAACGATTACATCGTCGGCCTGCGCGATTACGCCAAGACGCTCAAGCAGGCGCACGACAAGGTCGCCGGTGGGCGCGAGGAAGGCGTATTCCTGGACCTGCGGAACTACCCGCTAGCAGGCGCGCAGGAGGTGGATCGTTATACCTATCGCGTGACTATCCACGGTAAGTACCCGCAGTTACTTTACTGGATGGCGATGCCGTTCTTCGCACCTATGCCGTGGGAAGCCGATCGTTTTTTCAGCCAGCCAGGCATGGCAGCGAAGAATCTCACGCTCGACTGGTATCCGGTAGGCACCGGCGCTTACATGCTCATGGAGAACAACCCCAACCGACGCATGGTGCTGGAGCGCAATCCGAACTATCACGACGAACGGTACCCGGCCGAAGGCGAAGCAGGGGACGTAGAGAAAGGATTGTTACGCGACGCCGGCGAGCCGTTGCCATTCGTGGACAAGGTCGTGTTCAGCCTGGAGAAGGAGAGCATCCCGTACTGGGCCAAATTTCTGCAGGGCTATTACGATCGCTCGGGCGTGCTCGCCGAGTCATTCGATCAGGCGATCAAGTTCACCGGTAGCGGCGATACCGACGTGAGCGACGAGATGAAGGAAAAGGGCATCCGCCTGCTCACCAGCATCGCTCCATCGACCTACTATATGGGTTTCAACATGCTCGATCCGGTGGTCGGCGGTTACACCGAGCGCGCACGTAAATTGCGGCAGGCCGTCTCCATCGCCGTCGACTACGAAGAACAGATTTCAATCTTCCGCAACGGACGCGGCATTCCCGCTCAGGGCATCCTGCCGCCCGGGATTTTTGGTTACGAAGAGGGCTGTGCCGGCGTTAATCCTTACATTTACGACTGTGTGAACGGCCAGCTGCGGCGCAAGCCAATTGAGGCCGCGCGCAAGTTGCTGGCCGAGGCCGGCTATCCTAACGGCGTGGATGAAAAATCCGGCAAGCCGCTATTGCTGTACTTCGACACGCCGGCCATCGGGCCGGAAGAGAAGGCGCAGCTCGACTGGACACGCAAACAATTCGCCAAGCTCAACATCCAGCTCGTGGTGCGCGCCACCGACTACAACCGTTTTCAGGAGAAGATGCGCAAGGGTGATGCGCAAATCTTTATCTGGGGCTGGAACGCCGACTACCCGGACCCGGAGAATTTCCTGTTCCTGCTCTACGGTCCGAACGCGCGCGTCGGGCACGACGGCGAAAACACGGCCAACTACCAGAATACCGAGTTCGACCGGCTGTTCGAGCGCGTGAAGAACATGGACAATGGTCCCGAACGTCTTTTCCTCATCCGCCAGGCGATGGCGATCGCGCGCCGCGACGCGCCCTGGCTCTGGGGCGTGCATCCCAAGCAATTCCTGCTTGAGCATGTCTGGGTCGCCAATGCCAAGCCGCACAATATGGCTAATAACACGCTCAAGTACCTGCGTGTCGACCCCGCCCTGCGTGCTGGGCAGCGCGAGGCTTGGAACCGGCCGGTGGCGTGGCCATTCGTTGTCGTGGCTGTACTGTTGGTGGGCGGCGTGGTGCCGGCGTTTATTGCGTGGCGGAGGCGTGAGAAGAAGGGCGCAACCGAATGATTGCCTACATCATCCGCCGCCTGCTGTACGCCATTCCGATCCTGATCGGCGTAAACCTCATCACGTTCGCGCTGTTCTTCTTCGTCAACAGCCCGGACGACATGGCGCGCATCCACCTGGGCGTGAAGCGCGTCACGCCCGAAGCGATCGCCAAATGGAAGGCCGACCGCGGCTACGACAAGCCGCTGGTGTACAACACCGACGCACCGGGGTTGGCCAAAGCCACCGATACCATCTTCTACCGACACTCGCTCAAGCTGTTCGTGCTCGACTTTGGCCGCTCGGACGAGGGCCGCGACATCTATTACGACATCACGAACCGCATGTGGCCGAGCCTCGCCATCGCGCTCCCGACGTTCCTTGTAGGTATCCTGGTGTACGTGACCTTCGCCCTGCTGCTGGCATTCTTCCGTGGCAGCTATCTCGATGCCGGCGGGGTAGTGGTGTGTGTCGTGCTCATGTCCATCTCGACGCTGTTCTACGTCATCGGCGGCCAGTACCTCGTGAGCAAGCTGCTGCATCTGGTACCGATTTCGGGCTATGACGATAGCGGTTGGCTCGCATTTAAATTCCTGACACTGCCGGTGGCGGTGGGCGTGGTCAGCGCCATCGGTGCCAACACGCGTCTGTACCGCACGTTCTTCCTGGAGGAGATCGGCAAGGACTACGTGCGCACGGCGCGCGCCAAGGGACTGTCCGAGGCGCGCGTGCTGTTCCGGCACGTGTTGCAGAACGCCATGATCCCGATTCTGACCGGCGTGGTCGTGGTCATTCCGCTGCTCTTCATCGGCAGCCTGATCATGGAGTCGTTCTTCGGCATTCCGGGGCTCGGCAGTTACACCATCGACGCCATCCATTCGCAGGACTTCGCCATCGTCCGCGCCATGGTGTTCCTCGGCTCGGTGTTGTACATCGTTGGCCTGATCCTCACGGATCTCAGCTATACGCTGGTGGACCCGCGGGTGCGGTTAGAATAGGGGCGCGCATGCCGATCCAGCCGGTTTTTCTCTGGACTGACGTGCTGATTTACGTCCTGCTCGCCGCCGCCGTCGGCTTCGGGCTTTACGCCTCGCGCCACGAGCATCTGCGCACGCCGTGGCGTCAGGTGGCACGCCGGCCAATGGCCATGGCCGCCGCCGTGGTGCTTGCCGCCTACGTTGGTACAGGCCTGCTCGACTCGATTCACTTCCGTGAACGGCTACCCGATCAGACACAATATTCTGCCGAGGTGCAGAGCGTGCTCGACCGGTTGCTGCACCCGTTACGCGCGCGTGTGGAGACGACCTATTCGGCGCCGTTCGCTGCTACGGCTTATGCGAAGGAAACCGTGGAGCATCCGGACGGGCGTCGCACGCGCGAGTATCCACGCCTTAGATATGGCGGCGCGCATCTGGTCGATGCCGCCGGCGCCACGCGCGATATCGCTCTGCGAGTGGTTACGGCAAGCGCCACCGCTTTGTTGGCATGGGCGGCGTTGACGGCGATGTTCGTGCTCGCGTGGCGTGAAAAGGGTCAGGCGTTCCCCCTCGCGGTGCGACGGCTGGCGCGTGGCGACTCACCTGTTCCGTGGCGCACGGTCCTTGTCACCGTCGGCGTCCTGATTCTGCTCGTCGCCAACGCCGGCCATCTCTCGCTCTACTACCACGTGCTCGGCACCGATCAGGTGGGGCAGGATGTGCTGCTCAAATCCCTCAAGAGCGTGCGCACCGGGCTCGTCATCGGCACGCTTACCACGCTGGTCATGCTGCCGTTTGCGGTGCTGTTCGGGCTCATGGCCGGTTATTTTCGCGGCTGGGTGGACGATGTCATCCAGTACACCTACACGACGTTGAGCTCGATTCCGGGCGTGCTGCTCATCGCTGCTGCGATCCTGAGCCTGCAGGTGTACATGGCGAACCATCCGGAGAGCTTCGACAACGTGGTGGCGCGCGCCGACACGCGCTTGCTGTTCCTGTGCGTGATCCTGGGCGTCACGAGCTGGACGTCGTTGTGCCGGCTGTTGCGCGGCGAGGCGCTCAAGCTGCGCGAAGCGGATTACGTGCAGGCGGCGCAGGCGCTCGGCGCGAGCCACGGCTGGGTGCTGGCGCGCCACCTGTTTCCGAACGTGATGCACGTCGTGCTCATCACCGTGGTGCTGGATTTCTCCGGCCTCGTGTTGGCCGAGGCGGTGTTGTCGTACGTCGGTGTCGGCGTAGACCCGAGCATGGATTCCTGGGGCAACATGATCAACAGCGCGCGCCTGGAGATGGCGCGCGAGCCGATGGTGTGGTGGAGCCTCGCCGCCGCGTTCCTGTTCATGTTCGCGCTGGTGCTCGCGGCGAATATGTTCGCGGATGCCGTGCGCGACGCATTCGACCCGAGGCTGCGCAAATGAGCGCGGATACCCTGCTCAAAGTCGAAAATCTCCGGGCGTATTTCGACACTCCCGAGGGCACCGCGCGGGCCGTGGACGGCATCGATCTCGACATCCGCCGCGGCGAGACGTTGGCGCTGGTCGGCGAGTCCGGCTGCGGCAAGTCGGTGTCGGCGCTGTCGTTGTTGCGGCTGTTGCCGCAGCCTGCCGGGCGTATCGCCGGCGGGAAGATCTTGCTGGCCGGCCAGGACTTGCTGCGCCTGCCGGAACGCGACATGCGCACGGTGCGCGGCAAACGCATCGCCATGATTTTCCAGGAGCCGCAGACCTCGCTTAACCCGGTACTCACCGTGGGAGAGCAGATTCGGGAGTCGTTGCCGGAGAAGCGGACACTTTCGCGCGCGCAGGCGCGTGCGCAAACGGTCGAGCTGCTGCGCGCCGTCGGTATTGCCGACCCGGCGCGGCGCGTGGATGAGTATCCGCACCAGCTTTCCGGCGGCATGAAGCAGCGCGTGATGATCGCCATGGCGCTCGCGGCTAAGCCCGACATCCTCGTGGCCGACGAGCCGACCACGGCGCTCGATGTCACGATCCAGGCGCAGATTCTCGACCTGCTCAAGGACCTGCAAAAGCAGACCGGCATGGCGATCCTGCTCATCACCCACGATCTCGGCGTGGTCGCGGGGATGGCCGATCGCGTGGCGGTGATGTATGCCGGCCAGATCGTCGAGCAGGCACCGCGCGCGGCATTTTTTACCGCGCCGAAGCATCCCTATTCGCAAAAACTCTTTCGTTCGTTGCCCTCGCGTCTCAAGCGCGGCGCGGCGCTCGAAATCATCCAGGGTTCGGTGCCGCGGTTGACGGAACCCATGCGGGCCTGCCGCTTCGCCGATCGCTGCGACCACGCGTGGCCACTGTGCCGCGAGCGCGAGCCGCGTTGGAGCGGCGCCGGCGAGACAGGCGTGCGTTGTCATCTGTACGATCCCCAAGTCTCCGCGCCGGCGACGGTTATCACGTCGACGACGGCCCCGGTATCCGCCCCGGCCGCGCCGGAAGCGGGCGCGGCGCTGCTCCAGGTGCGTGACCTGAAGGTCCACTTTCCGATCTATCGCGGCGTGTTCCGGCACGCGGTCGGTCACGTGAAGGCGGTGGACGGAATTTCGCTCGATATTCCCCGCGGGAGCACGCTGGCGCTGGTCGGCGAGTCCGGTTGCGGCAAGACCACCGTGGGCAAAGGTATTCTGCAATTGCTGCGTCCGACGTCCGGCAGCGTGGTGTACGAGGGACAGGAGCTGACCGCATTGTCCGCGCGCGCGTTACGGCCATTGCGCCGGCAGTTTCAGGTGATCTTCCAGGACCCCTACGGCTCGCTCGACCCGCGCATGCTGGTGGGCGAGATGATCGAGGAGGGCATGCGCGTCCAGGGACTCGGCGGCGACCGCGCCGCGCGCATGACGAAGGTGGCGCAGCTGCTCGAACACGTGGGCCTGCCGCGCGATGCGGTTGGGCGCTACCCGCATGAGTTTTCCGGCGGCCAGCGCGCGCGCATCTCCATCGCCCGGGCGTTGGCGGTCGAGCCGCGGCTTATCGTCTGCGATGAACCGACGAGCGCGCTGGACGTTTCAGTGCAGGCGCAGATCCTGAACCTGCTCAAGCGGCTACAGGACGAGCTCGGGCTTTCCTACCTGTTCATCACCCACAACCTGTCGGTGGTGGAATATCTCGCGCACGAGGTGGCGGTGATGTATCTCGGGCGTATCGTCGAGCACGGGCGCGTGGAGGAGGTGCTGGACGCACCGCGCCATCCCTATACCGAGGCGCTGCTGTCGGCGGTGCCGTCGATTGAGCCGGCGGCGCGTCGCATTATCCGGCTCCCGGGCGATATTCCGTCACCGGCCAATCCGCCGCGGGGGTGCCATTTCCATCCGCGTTGCCCGCGCGCGATGGATGTCTGCCGTGAGGTCTATCCGGGCGAAACGACGGCAAGCCCCACCCATCGGATGAGGTGTCATTTGTACGGAAACGGAAAATAGAAACGCCGGTAGCGGGACGCTTCCGGCACAGGACTAGCCGTTCGGCAATTCGTGCTCGACCGCGGCGGACGGCGTCTTGCCCGGCCAGATTTTGAGCTTCTGTCCCAGGCGCAGCACGTCGCTCGCCTGCATCAGGTTCCACTCGCGCAACTGGCGTACCAGCACGTTGTACTTGCGCGCGATGCTGTAAAGCGTCTCGCCCGAGCGCACGCGGTGGACGATGGGCTGTCCGGCACGCGGGGCCTTGACCGAGGCCACGACCGCCTTGGTGCGGGTTTGCGAAGCGAGAACCGGATTGATCGGGCGCTCCGACATCGGAATCAGCAGGTCCTGGCCGACGTGCAGGCTGTTTTTCGTGAGCTGGTTGGCGGATTTGACGGCCTCGTGCGTGACGCCGTAACGCTTGGCGATCTGGCCGACGGATTCGCCGCGCGCTACCTGGTGGTGACGATACTGCACGCGCTCGTTCTCCGGCAGGTTGGTGAGCGCCGTTTCCAGCAGCTCTTTCTTGTCCACTGGCACGAACAGGAAATGCGGGCCTTCGGGATCGGTAGCCCAGCGGTTGAAACCGGGATTGATCTTGTGCAGGTGGTTGACATCGACGTCGGCGAGTTTGGCGACCACGCCGAGATCGATCTGCGATTTGGTCTCGACGCGCGCGAAATAGGGCTTGTTCGGGATGGACACGAGCCGGATGCCGTACTTCTCCGGTTCGGAGACGATGTTCACGAAGGCCAGCAGCCGCGGCACGTAGTTCACGGTTTCGGCGCGCAGCTTGAGATTCTCGTAGGTGGTCGGCAAACCGCGCGCGCGGTTGTACTCGATCATGCGCGAGACCTTGCCTTCGCCGGCGTTATAGGCCGCAAGCGCGAGATGCCAGTCGCCCTGGAAATCTCCGTGCAGTTTCTCAAGATAGTCGAGCGCGGCCTTGGTCGCGGCCTCGACGTCGCGCCGGCCGTCATACCACCAGTTCATCTTGAGGCCGTAGAGCTTGCCGGTGGGCGGAATGAACTGCCACAGCCCGGCAGCCTTGGCGCGTGAGTACGCGTAAGGCTTGTACGCACTCTCGATTGCCGGCAGCAGCGCGATTTCCATCGGCATGCCGCGCTTCTCGACCTCGTCCACGATGTAGTAGAGATACATGCTGGCGCGTTCCATCATTGCCTGCATGAACTCGGGATTGTTCATGAACCACTGCTCGTGCTTCGCGACGAGCCGGCTGTCGAGCTTGCGCATGCTGAAACCGGCGCGGATGCGCGCCCAGATGTCGGCATGGTGCGCCAGTTCCAGCGCTGCGCCGTTCGCGCCGCGGATCACGACCGCCGGCGCCGGTGTGCCCCTGGCCACGGCAGCGGGTTCGACAGCTTTTTCGGTGTCGGTAGCAGTCGTGCTTGCGCAGCCCGCGGCCAGAAAACCAGCGAGCAGTAGGGCGGCGGAGGATGGGAAGCGGCGCCGTGGAGTGGAATACCACGGCGATTGGGGCAGGACCGACTTCTTACTTCTTGTTTGATCCATGTGCTGCGATATTAGATGTAACCCCGTGTTTCGTCAATAATTTTCGTCACCGGAAGCCATCCTTCCATCGGCGCAAAAGCGCGAAGGTTTCGGTGTCCGATGCCGGCTCATGACCGGCCCGGGCAGCCACGGCGCGATGCACGGCAGGCTCGTATACGCGCAGGAACGGATTAACGCGCCGTTCGAGCGCGATCGTCGAGGGCACGGTGGGTTCCCGCCGCGCGCGGCGTTCGCCCACCTGCCGCTGGTAATCGCGGATGTGGGAATTGTCCGGCTCCACCGTCAGCGCAAAGCGCAGGTTGGCCGCGGTGTACTCGTGCGCGCAGTACACCGCCGTGTCGGGTGGAAGCGCCGCGAGGCGCGTGAGCGAACGGTGCATCTGCTCGGCCGTGCCTTCGAATAACCGACCGCAGCCAGCGGAGAACAGCGTGTCGCCGCAGAAGAGCAGCCCGTGACCGTAATAGGCGATGTGCCCCGCGGTATGGCCCGGGACATCGAGCACTTCAAATTCGAGCCCGAGCGCATCGAGCCGGACGCGGTCGCCGTCGCTCAGGCGGTGCGTGATTTCGGGAATGCGCTCGCGTGCCGGGCCGTACACCGGCACGTCATAACGAGCCAGCAATTCCCCGACGCCGCCGACGTGGTCGCCGTGGTGGTGGGTGCAGAGGATGGCGACAGGAACGAGATTTTGGCGAGCGAGCGCATCCAGCACCGGTACGGCATCGCCGGGGTCGACGATGGCCACGCGGTCGGGTGAAACGCCGCGGATCAGCCAGATATAGTTGTCCTCGAAGGCGGGGACGTGTAAAACAGAGGTCATCTTGCAAGTGTGGGAGGCCGGAGAAGGGACGTCAATGCACCATCGCCACTCCGATAAAGCGCTGCGCGAGCGCCTGGCCAGCTGGTTCGATACCCCGCTCGGGCGTTCGGTGCAGGCCTTCGAGTCCCACCGTCTGCGCGAAATCCTGCCCTCGCTCTACGGCACCGTGGCGCTGCAACTCGGCCGCGTCGGCCAGCTCGACATGCTCGATGCCTCGGCGGCGCCCACACGTGTGCTGCTCGATCTCATTTCCGGTCCCAGCGGCGTGTCCGTCGTCCACGGCCGGCCGGAAGAAATCCCGCTCGACACCAACAGTGCGGACGTGGTGATCCTGCCGCACACGCTCGACTTCAGCGACGATCCGCACCAGGTATTGCGCGAGGTGAATCGCGTGCTGCGCCCGGAGGGCCATGTGGTCGTGCTCGGCTTCAACCCCGTGAGCCTCTGGGGCCTGCGCCGGCTGGTCGCGCGCCGGCCGCATCCCATGCCGTGGTGCGGAAAATTCTTCCGTCTCGCGCGCGTCAAGGACTGGTTGTCGCTGCTCGAATTCGAGGTCACGCACGGCCAGATGCTGTACTATCGCCCGCCGCTCAAGCGCGAAAGCGCGATGGACCGATTGCATTTCCTCGACAAGATGGGCGACCGCTGGTGGCCGATGATGGCGGCGGTGTATCTGGTGGTGGCCAAGAAGCGGGTCATCGGTGTCACGTCGATACCGCTCGAATGGAAGAAAAAGAAAATCGTCGGTCCGGTGGCCACCGAGCCCGCCGCGCGCGGCATGGTGCTGCCGTTCCAGCGCCGGAGCACCAAGCGGCTTGGATAAAGTGACGATTTACACCGACGGCGCCTGCCGCGGCAATCCCGGTCCGGGCGGTTGGGGCGCGATCCTGCAATATGGCGATCGCGAGAAGGAGTTTTACGGCGCCGAGAAGGACACGACCAACAACCGCATGGAGTTAATGGCGGCTATCCGTGCGCTGGAGGAACTCAAGCGCCCGTGCGACGTGACGCTTACGACGGATTCCCAGTACGTCAAAAAAGGCATCACCGAGTGGCTGGCAAGCTGGAAGCGTCGCGGCTGGAAGACCGCCGACAAGAAGCCGGTGAAGAATCAGGAGTTATGGCAGCGGCTGGAAAAGGCCACGGAGAAGCACAAGATTCACTGGAAGTGGGTCAAGGGGCATAGTGGCCATCCAAAGAATGAAAGAGCTGATCAGCTTGCTAACCAAGCTATCGATGAAATGTTGCTTTAATCGATTTTGTTACATGCCGTGAGAACTGTGAATATGGTAAACGCTATCGTCCTAATTTAAATGTTGGTTGTTGGGAGGCATGGAATGACTGTGGATCTTATAAAGACAGTATTGGACATTTTTGTGGTTATTTCTGTAACTGTATTAACCATCATGTTACCGGTATATGTCATCGCATTCTCTTTAGTCGGGCCCTCTGTGGGTCGACGGAGAGAGGAGATGGAGAAACTCAGCGCTGAAGAAGTGCAAACAAATAAGGAAGCGATTGAACAGGCAAAAAGTGCTCTGGAGAATAAGAATACTGAAGAAGCTAGGCAGAAATTAATAGAACTTCAAAATCAAAAGTCAAAGATTGAAGAAAAGAGGGAGAAAACCGAAATACGCTATTCATCTTTAGGATTGAAACGCGCATTACTGTATCCGTCATTGCTTCTTATTCTTTCAGCGATTTTCTTCAAGCTCGCTGTAACTGTGCTTACAGCAGCACAAGTTTCAACCGATCTGTCACCAGATACATCGTATTCAGGGATAGCTATTCTGTTGGTTTTATTAGGAAGTGCATGCTTGGTCGTTTCAGCTAATTATATTTTTCAAACATTAAGTTTAGTTGAGGAGCTTGGAAAAACAGTAGCTGAATTCAATCGGCAGGAGCTAAGTAATACTTTGCATGATGCATTGACAAAATGGCAGCGTATATCAGAAAGTAAACTCAAGATAAAAATATCCCTTCTATGGCGGAATATTTTCCCGCCTTTCCACCTAGAAAAGGGGAAACCAGAAACTTTTTCGTTCGAGTTACCTCTTGAAGGAACAAACGTCGTAAGAGATGCAGAAGTATGGTTTTTACTGCCACCCGGTTTTGAATTTCAAGGGGTAGAGACGTGGACGCAAGGAGCTGATCGCGGAACTATTGCAAACCATGTCACCACAAAAATTAAATTTGAAAAACTCCAGAAAAGAATGTCGAATCCAGCAAAAATTACAATACTAACAAAGGCCGATCCCGGAACTTATAAAGGTTACTACGAAATTTATTCTGAGGAATATATTACCGAGCAACGCCAAGAGTTCGAACTAATCGTAGAGTAAACGTAGACTAGTGCTGCGACATGAAGCCGCTTTACTTGACGGCAACTTTAGATGTAATAATGAAAAATGCGACAGATAGTTCTTGATACCGAAACCACCGGCCTCGAACCAAGCGAAGGCCATCGCATCATTGAAATCGGCTGCGTGGAGTTGCAGAACCGGCGGCTTACGGGCAATCACTACCACCAATACCTCAATCCCGGGCGCGAGATTGACGCCGGCGCCATCGAGATTCACGGCATCACCAACGAGCAGCTCGCCGACAAGCCGAAGTTCGCCGATATCGTCAAGGATTTTCTCGAATTCGTGAACGGCGCGGAGTTGATCATCCACAACGCCCCGTTCGACGTCGGCTTCATCAATAACGAATTGGTGTTGATGAATGGGAAGAAAATGGCGCCGCGCATCGACGAGCTTTGCGGCGTCATCGATACCCTGAAGCTCGCGCGCGAAAAGCACCCGGGCCAGAAGAACGATTTGGATTCGCTGTGCAAGCGCTACAGCGTGGACAACTCCAGCCGCACGCTGCACGGCGCGCTGCTCGACGCCGAAATCCTGGCCGACGTGTATCTGGCCATGACCGGCGGCCAAACAGGCTTGTTCGAGGAGCCGCGCGGATCGTCGAAGGGCGGTGCCGTGCAAACAACCGTTCGCCGGCTCGATCCTAACCGTCCGAAATTACCCGTTATCGCGCCCACCGCCGACGAGTTGGCCGCGCACCAGACGTGGATCGAAGAACTAGATAAAAAGAGTGGCGGGAAGTGCCTCTGGAAGCAGTTGGAAGATTCCACCACTCACTGACTTAGTTTTACCCGCCGCGGTATTCAGCTCCGCGCCGCAACGCCGTGAGCCCGGCGTTTCGCCAGCCGTAGCTCCGATCCATGCCGAATGACCAGGCCTTCGGCCTCCAGACGCGCGAGCGTGCGGTACAGCGTCTCGTGCGTGAGGCCGAGTTCGGCCGCCCACGCCTTGCGCGACACCGCCAGCGTCACCACGCCGTCGCTGCCCTCGCTTTCGAGGTAGTGAAGGATGCGTTCCTGCGCGCTTTTCAGCGCCAGCCGTTCGCCTTGCGCGCGCGCCCGGCGCAGCTCGCGCGACAGGTGCGCGATCCACGCGCGGCGAAACGTGGAATCGTTGTCCAGCGCCTCGCGCGTGGCGGCGAGCGGGATGCGCAGCACCTTGCTCGGTCGCGCCGCCACGGCGTCGCAGTGGTAGACGCCGGATTCGAGGCTGGCCTCGGCGAAGAAACCGCGCCGTGTGCGCTGAAGAATCACCTCATTCCCGGCGCGCGAGCGGCGCACCAGCCGCACCTCGCCCGTAAGCAGGAAATAAACCGCTTGCGGGCGCGCGTCGCGCCGGAAAACGGTTTCGCCCTTATCGAAGTCGTGGACGACGGTAACGGCACGCAGCGATGACGGCAGGAACGACAGCTCCGGGTGTGTGTGCGTGAGTGCGGGCCAGTCCATGTGTGTAGCCATATGCGTTAATACCCGTTACTCCACGGCTTCGCCAAGGTACGCGGCTGCCGTCGGCTCGACTGGGGCCCTACCCATTGCTCGTTACAGACGCCAACAAATAATGCACCGCCAGCAAGGCGACCAGGGCACCGAGGAGCGCTTTCAGGGCCGTATGCGGCACATAACGTTGCAGACGCGCGCCGGCGTACATGCCGAGTGCGCCACCGACGCCGAACAGCACCCCCAATAGCCAGTCGGGATGGGTGGCAAGCCCCGGCGGCGCTGGCAGAAAGTTGTAGAACGCGACACCGGCAATCGAGGTCAAAAAGGTCGCCGCCAGCGTTGCGCCGGCGATCGCATGCACCGGCAGTCTGAAAAAAGCGATGCAGAACGGCGCGATGATCGCACCGCCCCCGATGCCGTACACCCCGCCGACGATGCCGACCAGAAAGGCAAGCACCAGCATGGCCGGCAGATTAAAGGCGTGGGTCTCGGCGCCGAAGCGGAACGTCACACGCGCGGGCGTCACGCTGAGCGTTCGCACCACGGCATCGCGTGGCGGCACGCTCGCGTCCGCCGTTTGCAGATTGCGCCACCCGGGCAGAAAGCCGGGCAACAAGCGCCAGGCCAGATAGAGCAGCACGCACCCGGCGAAGATCTTGAAGGCCGCAGGGTCGGGCAGCCACCACACGCGTACGTAGTAACCGATGACCACACCGGGCAGCGTACCGACGGTAATCGCCCAGAGGAGCGGCCAGTTCATGCGGCCATCGCTCATGTAGCGATAAACCCCGGAAGGAATGGCGACCAGGTTGAACACCAGATTGGTCGCGCTCACCGAGGGCGTGGTGTAGTGCAGCACGCTCATCTGGAACGGCAGCAGCAGGAACGCGCCGGACACGCCCACCATCGAGGTGAAGAACGAAATGGCGAACGCCGCCAGCGGCGGCAGCCACAGCCAGGTCTCCACGCCCGAGACGGGAAACACATAGCGCAGAAAATCCAAGAACCCCCCCCCGTTGTTTTGTTGGCGCGGTATCGTCAGGAGCGCCCGCAGCCTAATACCGGCGCGACCGCATGGCTATGAGGATGCGATTGGGCCGGAAATGGTTGCCATATGACTAAGATCATACCCGCGTGGGGTCGCCACGGTCCATGCTACAGGCCTCGCTCCTCATGCTGGAAGAAACTGCTCATGCGCCGAAGCGTTGCCGCCGTCCTGATGTTTCTCGTAAGCCTGACGGCACACGCCTTCGATACGGTAAAGATCGCCGACGGCGTTTACGCGCTGGTTGGCGATCTTGGCCAGCGCTCGCCCGCAAACCTCGGGCACAACATGACCTCCGGGTTCATCGTAACGGAAGCGGGCGTGGTGGTGATCGACACCGGTGGCAGCCTCGCGAACGCGCAGACGATCCATGCCGCCATCCGCAAGGTCACCGATAAACCGATGATCTACGCCATCAACACCGGCGGCCAGGACCACCGCTGGCTCGGCAACGATTACTTCAGGGGCCAAGGCGCGAAGCTTGTGGTCTCCGCTGCCGGCTTTGATGACATGCGCACGCGCGGCGCCGAGCAAGTGGAAATGGCCGAGCGTTTTCTTAAGGAGAAGTACGCCGGCACCAAGCCGGTCTATCCGGACGTCACGTTCAAGAAGCGGTACACACTGCCGGTCGCGAGTGAGCGCATCGAGCTGATCTATACCGGCGGGGCGCATACGCCCGGCGATATCTTCGTGTGGCTGCCGCAGCGCTCGATCGTGTTCACCGGCGACACCGTGTTCGTGCAACGCCTGCTGGGTGTGATCCCCGGTAGCGCACAGCGCTGGATCAAGAGTCTCGAATACCTGCGCGATGAACTGAAGCCTAAAGTCGTTGTGCCGGGGCATGGGCACGTTACCGATCTCAAGGAAGCGCTACGCGACAGCTACGACTATCTGGTGTTCCTGCGCGACGCCACCCGCAAACGTTTCGCCGATGGTGCCTTCGACCCTGTGGAAGCGAGCCAGAACCTCGACCAGTCGCGTTTCAGGCACCTCGTAAACTACGACGATCTCGGGTTCCGATCACGCAATGCGCTGGCCGTGGCCGAGGAAATCTTCAACCAGCAATCAAAGGAATAACCCATGCGATTCGCCGTTCTTGCCGCCGTACCCGTTCTGCTGTTTGGTTTGACCGCCGCGCAGGCAACAGAAGACGTACGCGCATTGGTAAAGCTGCCCGAGCCGATGCGCACCCACATGCTCGCCAACATGCGCGACCATCTGACAGCGCTCAATGAAATCCAGACAGCCCTCGCAAAAGGTGAATTTGGCAAGGCGGCCGATGTCGCCGAGAACCGTCTCGGCATGAGCTCGCTCGCCTCGCATAACGCCGCACACATGGCGCCGTACATGCCCAAGGCCATGCAGGACACCGGGACCGAGATGCACCGCGCCGCCAGCCGCTTCGCACGCGCCGCGCAGGAGGCAGCGGTAGATGGCAAGCTGTCGCGTCCGCTCGCCGAGCTGTCGCAAGTGACCCAGCAGTGCGTAGCCTGCCACGCAAGCTACCGGTTGCATTAATACCTATTGGCGGTGGTTGTTTCGTCCTGGCTGACAAGCAGCGTGGTGTTGGGTAATCTTCGTGCATGCCCCAAGCCGTCGTCAGTGTTAGTCATGTCAGTAAGCAGTTCGGCAACCTTGTAGCCGTAGACGACATCAGCTTCGACATCGAAGCCGGCACGACCGCGGCGCTCCTCGGCGGCAACGGCGCCGGCAAGACCACGACGCTCTCCATGCTGCTCGGTCTGCTGCTGCCGACCTCGGGCAGTATCCATGTTTTCGGCCAGGACATGTTGCGCGACCGCTATAGCGTGTTGCCGCGCATGAATTTCTCCTCGCCGTACGTGGACCTGCCGCGACGCCTGACGGTGCGCCAGAACCTGTCGGTCTATGCCGGCCTGTACGGCTTGGCCAATCCCCGGGCGCGCATCGAGCGCGTGGCCGAGGAGCTTTATCTCGCCGAGCTCATGGATCGGCCCTACGGCCAGCTCTCGGCCGGGCAGAAGACGCGCGTGGTCATTGCCAAGTCGCTGCTGAACGAACCCGAAATGCTGTTGCTCGACGAACCCACGGCCTCGCTCGACCCCGATACTGCCGACTACGTGCGCGGCATGCTGGAAAAGTACAAGACCCGCACCGGCGCAACGATCCTGCTGGCGTCGCACAACATGTCCGAGGTCGAGCGGTTGTGCGACGACGTCATCATGTTGCGCGCGGGTAAGATTGTGGACCGCGGTACTCCGGTTGGTTTGCTTCAGCGCTACGGGCGGCAGAACATGGAAGAGGTGTTCATCGACATCGCGCGCGATCGGCGCATCGAGCTCGGGCTGGATAAAAAAGGGAAGGGAAAATGAACGAATTGCTGCATCCGCAGGCCGGTTTCGGTGCGTCATTGCGGCGCGTCGGCGCCATCGTGCGCCGGCATATCTACCTGCTGCGCAGCTCCGGGCCACGCATCCTGGAGCTGGTGTACTGGCCGACGGTGCAGATGGTGCTGTGGGGTTTCATTACCGTGTTTCTCGTGAACCACAGCTCGTGGGTGGCGCAGGCCTCGGGCGTGCTGATCTCCGGCGTGCTGTTGTGGGACGTGCTGTTCCGCGGCCAGCTCGGCGTATCGCTGGTGTTCATGGAGGAGATGTGGTCGCGCAACCTCGGGCACCTGTTCGTCAGCCCCTTGCGACCGGGGGAACTGGCAGCGGCGTTGTTGGTGATGAGCCTGATCCGCACGCTCATCGGCGTCGGCGGCGCGGCGCTCATCGCCATTCCACTGTTCCATTTCTCTATTTTCGATATCGGCCTGCCGCTGTTGGCGTTTTTCACCAACCTCATCGTCATGGGCTGGGCCATCGGACTGCTTGTGTCCGGCATCGTGCTGCGCCACGGCCTCGGCGCCGAGAGTATGGCGTGGATCGCGATCTTCGCGGTGCAACCGATCAGCGGGGTGTACTACCCGATTGAAACGCTGCCCGTATGGCTGCAGTACGTTGCGCACATTCTGCCGTCGAGCCACGTGTTCGAAGGCATGCGCGCGGTACTGTTCGAGGGAAACTTCCGCACCGACCTGCTGGTCAACGCGTTGTTGCTGAACGCGGTGTATTTGAGTGCCGGTGTCGCAGCATTTTTGGCCTACTTCCATGTCGCCCGCGTGCGCGGCCAGTTGCTGCACGTGGGCGAGTAACGCCATTGACCCACGCTGCCCGGGGTTGCATTCATATCTGTTAAAACGCAATCTATTGGGCCTGAGCTACTGGATACCGCTATGCCTTACTACGTTTTCCGCATCTCCGCGGACAAAAAGAACCTGACGCTTCTCGAAACCTACGCTAAGTTCGCGGAGGCAAAAAACGCCTGCCGCGACCTACGCAAGCAGCAGGGGCCGCAGGATACCGACCTGATCCGCATGGCGTTCGCGAACAGCGAGAAAGACGCCAAACGGCTGCTCACCGACCCGCGCAAGGAAAACACCCCGCTCGAGGAGTGGGAGGCTTGACACGGCAGGGCTAGTGCCCGGCGCCGCATGACCTTGCAGTCGCTGCCGGCAAGGTATACTTAGGGCAGCAGTGACAATTCATGCGGCTTATCATCAATATCCCCGACGCGGCGTCAGCGGACGAAGCCGATCTCAAGACCCGCGCCGCCAAGGCGTTCGGGCGCTGTCGCGTGGAGGTGGATCATCCCTCCGGATCGGTCGAAGCTACCCAGGCGACAGACAGCGAACAATTTGCCAGTCAGGCGCGTGGCTACCTTGCGTTGGCGAAACGCCATGCGCAGGCGCTCAGCCTGGCCGTGTTCCGGTTTGCCGTGTCGCCGGATCGGGCGGACGCCGTGGGGGAGGCGTTGCGCGATTCCGTGGCCGGCCAATGCCGCACCGAAGATTTGCTGTACTGCGACGCTCAGGGCAATCTGCTGATTCTGTTGCCACAGACGCCGGATGCCGGGGCGGCCGATTTCTGCCGGCGCATGATCCGGATGCTGCAAAGCGCGTTACACACCATCGGGTTTTCCCATGCGGAGCAGATTGTTTATTGCGCGCTCGTCCCGTACGACGGGGCACGCCACGGCACCGTGGCGGCCATGCTTCATGATGCGCACGCGGCGCTGGAGAGGGCGATAAAGGCGCAGCGGGCGGGCGAGGTTATCCGCCCGGGTTGATCGGCATTCGTCTACAGGGGAACGGGAGGACGCATGGGCAAGAAGAAGAAACGCGCTTCGGGTGCACGCCGACGAACAAAGGCGGACGCGAAGATCGTCGCCGTCGAGTACTGGGGCAGCGCCACGCTGCACAAGCGCAATGCCGCCTATCTGTTGCCGATTCCGCGCGCGCTCGCGCGCCAGCTCGGCATCCGTCCCGGCAACGTCCTCGGCATGATGGTAGTGCTGAGCGACGTGGCGCCGGCCACCAAGGGCAGCCTCATCATCGAGCGTGTTACCGCCAAACGGGCAAAGGTGAAGGCCACGCGCCGTTAGGTCGCGGGTCGTTCGTCGCTGTGGCTGGAATTGGTGGGCGATGTAGGGTTCGAACCTACGACCCCTGCCGTGTGAAGTCGAACTGTTTTATCTAGGTTCTTCCTGTTCAACAGCTTACCGCGCGCAGGCCCCGCGCACAATGACAGGAAAGGACACAAAGAGACGACACCGGTCCGCTTGTGGTCACGTTTTGGTCACGGCTTAAAGAGTTGCCCAAGGTGTAGCGACTATCGGAAGACGTGTAGAGGTGTAAGCGTTTGGCGTTGATCGCCAACAGCGTTTAGACCCCTGTACGGCTTACGTAAGTCATCCCCGGTTAATTCCTACCGAAAATTTCTGAGGAGTCAGTCGGATTAGAGGGTGGTTGCGTTTCCCCCGTAGGGGTGTCGCGCGCACCTTTTTATTGCGCGGCGCACTCCACGCGGCACGGTGCGCGGCCCGTTGTGCGCGCCGTGGCGTTTGACGGTGTGCTATGCCGATAGACCGCGCGCCTAGCGCGGTGGCACCTAGAGCGTCCGGAGAGCGCGACACGGTGCACACGCTGCACGGCATGAGGCAAACGATACGCGGCGCACAGCGCGCGTTAGGCGCAGCTTCAGCGGCCCCGGAGGCAGCGCAGAGTATCGGAAGGGGAACGGTTACGGGGAAGGGACTGAGGGGCAAAAAGCGCGGCGCAGGGAGCGCCGCAAAGAGGCACAGCGGTTAGCCGGTGCGGCTGTAGTACCAATCCCGACGGCCGAGACGCAGATAAACACCGACGGCTGAAAGCTCAAGCTCGAACAGCGCAGAACGGATTAGCATTGTGATTGCTCCCTAGCAGTTTGTTGGTTGAAGTTACCCGGCACACGCACAACGCCGGGGCATATTGAAGCTAGCACACGATGCCGCCGACCTCCTAGCGTAACCGTTCCTCACAAGGAAACGCGCATACGGATAACGCTTACATTCTGGCTTGCGCCTGTTGGCGAGCTTGGCTAGATTGCCAGCACAGAACAACAAACATGGAGGTACAGCCAATGCGGAAGTTCTTCTTTCCTCTCTTGTTAGCCCCTCTCTTGCTTTCTGCCTGTTGGACCGCGCGCACGTCGGGAGAAGTGGACGCGGGGCTTAATGTGTTTATTGGTCGTCCGCTGTCTGACGCTATCCGAGCTTACGGCGTGCCTGCCCGAACCTTCCCGGCCGGGAGGAACACATGGAATACATGGACCTACGCTGGCAGCTACATGAACGCCCCAGCCTCCTGTGAGTGGTCGTTGGAGACGACGCCGGACGGGCGCGTTGTTTCGTCTACTTGGAACGGGCATGGGTGGCTGTGCCACCAACTCCTAGCGCCGTAGCTAGTCCCGCCAGAACTCCTTAAACCGATCAGGGGAGAGCGCGGTATAGCGTACCGTGTGCTGTATGTTCGCGTGCCCCAAGTAGTGCTGTATGGCGCGCGTATCGTGCCCGTCATTCGCCAGCTTGTAGCCGGTAGCGTGCCGCAGCATGTGCGGGTGGACGGGAAAGCCAAGCCGCGCAGCATCGCCCCCGCGCGCAACCATTTTGCGGACGTTTGAGGTTGTCATAGGCCCGCCGCGCTCCGAGCAGAACATATAGGGCGAGTCGGGATAATCCCGCCGCAGCTTCCGCAGTGCCCGCAGTTCCGGGCCGCGCAGCGGGTGCGTGCTGGGCACGCCGCCCTTGAGCCGGTTGATATGCAGTAGCCCCTGCTTCAAGTCGGCCTGTTCCCACCTGAGCGCCACCAATTCACCTACGCGCAGCCCGTGCCGGTAGGCGAGTAGTAATAGCGTTTGGTCCCTGTGCGCGTGCCGCCCGTGCTTCCCGGCAGCGGCTATCAGCCTGTCCATCTCGGACGGCGTTAGGTGTTCCCGCGAGCGCCGGGCCTTGTTCTCTACGCGCCGGGGCGGGGTAACTTTCCCATTTACAGTGCTTGGCGCTTTCGCGCGCCGGGGGCGAATCTGCACGACTGTTGCCATGTGTCCTCCTTCAACATTCCCATTTGCGGTTGTTTATGGGAAAGACGATAGCCGAGGCACGGCAGCGGGTCAAGCAGCCATGCAGGGCAGTACCCAGCCCGGCGCGGCACACGGCCAGAGGCAGGGCAGGGGCGCACCGGGAGCAGGCACAGGCCGAGCGCGCAGCGTGCGAGCAGCCCGAGACGCAGAGAGTCTAATTCCTAGTTTTCGCTGTTGGCGGACACACCGCCACGGCACCCATTGAACCAGAGCAGACACAACAAGCAGACATGAAAGCAACCAGAACCGCCCACGTATCGGAGGGCAACCATCGCCGCTTTAGCCTTGACCCGCAAACAGAGGCGCGGCTTAAGTACCTTGTGGCGTTTTACCGGGAAGTTGTCGGCGTGAAGGTGTCTAGCTCCGGCGTCATCCGGCGCGCTGTTGCTGACCTCGCCGCACTTGCCGACGACCTTACCCGCCTTGTGCGGGTGCTGCCGCGCAGCCATGAGCTTATCGCCGAGCGCGTGCAGATGGGACAGGCCATGCAGGGCGACAAAGCACCGTGGACAGGAAATGCGCCCGAGCTTGCCGGGGTTAGACCTTTCCCGACCTTCGGGGAGTTACGCGAGCAGCGCGAGGATAGGCGCACTGTGCTTGATCGGCTGCGCGGTAAGAAAGGAGGGAAACAGGATGCAGCCGAGAATACGGAACAGGTTAGAGACTCCGAAAGTAGTCCTCTAACACCCGTGCGGCCTCCGTGTCCCGGCCCTGCTGCTTAAGCTCGCGCTCCTTCTCAAGCGCCCGCTTAAGTCTCATATCTTCCCAGCGCGCGCGTCCCTGTGCTTCCGTGTATTTGTGTTGCCAAGGAGCGCCGACTTTGGGGCCTTCGCGCAACACTGCACTAGCAGACCATCGGGCGCGCTTAGTGTACGGCGGCGCGGGGAAGCCTTCGGCGTTCAGATCGCGAGCAACATAGCGGGCCGATGTGTGCGCCTTATACAGGGCGTGAAGCCGCGCTTTAAGTCGCGTGCCGTGTTGCTCGCGGTACGCACGCTGGGCCTGACGCGCGCGTCGCCGACGTGCCTTCCGGGCCTCGTGCAGTGCTGAGTACGGACGCAGACGGCGGCCGTCCTCGCTGTATCGGGCCTTGCTGGCTGAACGCTGCGCCTGTCTAACGCGGTTTAAGTCGGATTCGCGGACTATGGGACGCCCCTTTAACTTCTCAAGGCGGCACACAGCGCGCGAAACGCTGGCCGGGTACCATCGGCCCCTTCTAGGTGTGAGCACGCGCCGCGCGTTTAGAAGTTCAGCGGCGTGCGCGAGGTTGCCGCCGCTATCGAGCCAAGCACGCCGAATGTCTCGGTATAGCTCCCGCGCGGCGGCGTCGGCCCCGGCCTGTGTAGCCCTTGCTCCTTTCTGCTGCTTCGTGAGTGCTGCACGCATCCGGCGTATATACGCGCTGCCGGTGGAACCGTCAAGCCTTGTTATGCATGTGTTGCTATGGGAGAAAAACAAAAACGACTGTATGCGCTGCATCAACGACCACACGCTCCCCCATTGGGAGCCGCCGGAATAATTACCTATTCCCTATAGAAGAAACTCCCCGCCCCGTCACGTTTCCTCACTTGCTGGCTTTTCTTTGTGTGCCAGCGGTTGCGGGGCCGGGTGCTGCCATTGGTGAGCGGCAGCGCAAAGCCCGGCCCCCCTTTTTTGTGAAATGACCCAATGACCCACACTCCCGGCGCTGCATGTTGTATGCGCCGCCACGATCAACAAGGAGCCCGACACTATGACAACCGAGACGAAAACACCGAACCCGCCGAGCCCGAATAACGGGGACGCCCCGAAAGGCTCCGATACTCCGCCCTCGCCGGAATACAAAGGCGCACCGCTTCCCGGTAAGACCTTCACGGACAGCAACGGCAACACCCGGACAGATCACTAAGCTGGGGCCAACATGATAACCAAAACGAAACAGCCGAAGCCGAACGCAATGCAGCTAAAGCTGTTGGCCCTTTATCGGGTGCTGGTGGACTACGTGTTCGCCACGCTTGCCAAAGCCAAGCCGGGCACGCTGGCGCCTTCCTTCCTCGCCGTGGTGCGTCTCATCGTGAAGGACGCCGGCATCATGCGCGAAGTGCGGACACGGGCGCAGGCGCAGCAGGCGATGGAAGCGTTACGGGGAGAGGTTAAGGACGTAGAAAAAGCGCTCTCGCTGCCCTTTGCGCCGCCCGCTGCCAAGCAGTAACTCCGCTGTTTTGTTTTTTCTGTCCGTGGCCGTGAGGGGGCCGGCAGCGCAAACGTATTAGGGACGGCTGCCGGTTTAGCTCTCCATAGGCGTTCCCTTCTAAAACTGCTTTCTTTTCAGCAGCTAAGAGATAGTCAAACTTCCTTTAGACTGGATTCTTATACGTCCTTTGACTATCTCCGCAGTAACCCCCGCCGCTGAGTCCACCCAGCGCGCACCTTGCCCCGCACCATCCAACACCTTGAGTCCCCCTAATGCCCACTTCACCCGTGACCCTGCGCCGCGCGCGGGCCGACCATGCGCCGACAGGTGCGGTGCTTCTCACCGCGCGCACCATGCAGAAAGTCCGGCAGCACTTTGAGACAGAGACAACGCACCGACCTTCAAAGGCCATGTATGCGGCGCTCGCTGACATCGCCGCAACGCTCGCAGAGATGGCGGAAGGTGGGGCCGAGCAGAAAATTTACCTGAGCAGCCTAGACCCCGGCATTGGCAAGACAACCGTACTATCTCATTTCGTGGACGCGCTCTTAGAGGACAACAGCCTTGAGCACGTCGGCGTGCTCGTGTGTGTCGCGCGTCTGGATGAGATCAAGACGTTGGTACATCGCATGGGGCTGCCTGCCGGCTGGTTTGCGTGCTACACGTCGGACGCACAGGTGAACGCACTAGGCGGCGACACCGAGCCGAACAAGGCGCGGGTACTGTTCACTACGCAACAGATGGTCGAGCGCCGGCTAGATGGTCAGAGCTTCGCCGCGTGCGAAGTATTCCACTACCGAGGCAAGCCGCGCCAAGTCCGCATTTGGGATGAGTCATGGCTACCGGGGGAGGGCATCACTGTATCCCGCTACGCACTGTCTGACCTTTTGTCTTTGTTGGTCAGCGGCGGCTATCGCCGGCTGGCCGACAAGCTAGAGGATTTATTTTTTCGGGTGCGGTCAATCGAGGACGGAACGCGCCTAGAGTTTCCCGACCTAGCGCAGCACGCAGAGCTTAACGCGGTGCTGTCCCTCGTGGATTCACCAAGAGACAACGCCGAGGCGAAGTATCAGGAGCAACGCCGCGAGCAGTTGTCCCTGCTGTGGTACTTGTCAGGCCGCACGGTTGTTGTGCGGAGAGACGGCAAGGACGGTAACGCCGTCCTAAGTTACCGTGACACGCTCCCTGAAGACCTAGCCCCGCTCCTTGTTCTGGACGCATCGGGCCGCGTGCGTGAAACCTATGCAGAGATGGAGAAGCACCGGGATAACATCGCCCGCCTTGCGTCTGCCGCGAAGCGTTACGACCGCCTAACGGTTAACGTCTGGAACACGGGCGGCGGCAAAAGTAGCTTTGAGCGCGGCAGCGCGGGAGCTAAGGAGTTGGTAGAGGCCATCGCCGCCACGATCAACACCAAGCCCGGCGAGGAATGGCTAGTCATTCACCACGCCGCCAGTAAGAGGACCGAAGACATACCGGCGGGAGTGTCGCCGCTGCTGCCGGATGCGTCCAAGGTTCACTTTGTAAACTGGGGCAGACACGCAGCAACTAACGCCTTTGCCCACGTTAAGAACGTCATCCTTGCCGGTACGCTGTTCTATCGTCCCTCGCAGTACGAGGCATTAGGCCGGCTTGCCGCCGGCATGAAGCCCGAGCAAGGCGAGTATCCGTTAAGCGCCCGCAAGCGTATTGAGCTGGGCGAATCGAAACATGGAATTTTGCAAGCCGCCTGCCGAGGCGCTGTGCGTAACTGCGACGGCGAGCAAGCGCACGCCGCCGACGCGTACCTGATCGCGTCCGTTCGCTCCGGCATCCCCCAAACGCTCCCCGAGTTGTTCCCCGGTTGCCGTGTAGTGCGCTGGGCACCCGTGAAGCGTGCATTAACTGGCAAGGTGAAGGAAGCTGTTGAGTACCTACAGCGGCGCTTCTCCGCGCCCGGTACTGCCGTTGTGAAATTCTCCGAGGTGCAGAAGGTGCTGGGGATGAGCGCGGCAAACTTTCGGAGAGCGGTCAGACAGCACCCGGCCTTTGTCGCGGAGATCGCGGAGCTATCGTTAGTCGAGTGGGGACCAAAGGCGCTCTTTACCGCGTTCAAGCGTGTAGATGCGTCTGACTTTGGCTTTACGCCTTCGTCCGCGCAGTAGCACCGCCCCAGCGGCATTTGTCTTGCCGCCACAACCACCGAACACCCAAGGAACCCTTAAACGCCATGAACCCCATGCAGACGGGGGGTCACGCTCCGTGCGTTGAACCTAGCCCCGTTGTTGTAAATCTGCCGACAAAATCTCCCGAGAAAAACCGCACCCCGCGAACCGCCCTTGCACACTTCCGGGGCTTCGATGCGTTCGCCGCATACGCTCACGAGAAGCTAGGCCGGTATGACCTGCCGGACACCCGGACACGCTTAACCGCCGAAGGGCTGCGCCGCTGGCTGCCTCAGCTTGAGCTTTCCGAGCGCCAGTACGCGCGCCTTGTTGGAATGTCGGTAGAGGAAAGCGCGAAGCACAACGCGCACTGGCCGCTTGTCTCGTGGCTGGGCGTAGTGGTCGAGATGCAGGAGAGCGCCTAGCTCGATGGCATCCCTCCGCAAACGCGAGGCGGGAAGGCGAAGGCTAGAAGCGAATAAGCGGCAGGTATGCAACGTAACGGGCTGCACCAAGCGCCGCCACGGCCTTAGTTACTTCTGCCACGCGCACGCCTTCGCCGCGAGGCACCACGGGCACCCGTTGGCGCGGAAGATCAAAAAGAAAGAATACGAGCACGAGCGTAAGCACGTTGTCCGCTTCCTCCGCCTTCATTCCGCACATGGCGCTGTAAATGCTGCCTATGAGTTGGCCGGCCTGTGGCTGCGCGAGGCGGAAGCCGGGCAGCCGGTACCGGCGCAAGAGCAGATGGCGCGGCTTGCCGCTGGCGGCGTTACCGGCGCGGAGATCATCGAGGAAGTTTTAGCCCTGTGGCTGTATAGCCGCTGGCACCCGACAGGGCTTCCCGACGACATACGGCTAACAAAGGCGCTAGGTACAAACGTCCTGCTACTCGTGCCGCGCGAAGCATCCAGCGAACTAACGCCGGGCGGGGAAAAAAAATACCGCCGGCTGGGTGCGTTGATACGCGCCGAAGTCGGCGAACACATCCGGCGCGTTTTTGGTGTCTTTGCCCTGAACGTGCTAACCGCCATCGAGCGCCAGATAAGAGCCAAGCAGGACGCAGCGCAAGCCCTGCGCACTCCTTTCCCCGACCCCTTGAGTACACCTACAGCGCCACCTGAAGGCGACGCCGGCCCACATTAACCCCAACAGAAGGAACATACAGAATGAGCGAAGTTTACAGAGCACACGTCTCCGGCCGCGAGGTTGTCAGCGGCGCGGCACCCACACCCACAAACGGCGTAACGCAGGGCGAGACACCGCCCGCGCGAGTTTCACTAGACGCGGGCGTAACGTACACCTACACCGTCGGGGAAAACAGCGAGGCACGCCGAGAGGACCGCAGCGGCTCTTTAAACGTGGCCGATCTGAAGCCCACCAAGCCCGGCATCCTTGCCACCGCGCGCAGCGCATCGGGACGCCCGCTTGATGTCTCGGAGCTGACCCCGAAGGCTATCGTCACGCTCCCCGATGGCAGCCAAACAATGCTCCAAGTAGCGGAACGTAATGGGCTCGTCACGCGCGGCCCTAACGGCGAATACCGCGAGGTTGAGCAGACCGATGCACCGCAAGAAGACGCCGAGGCCGACAAGCCGCAACCGTTCACCGATCAGCAAGCCGAGCGCCTGCTAGATGGAAGTGTCCGCGCGATTCCGGCACAGATGCAAGACAACATTGTCCACCGCGTCCTTACCGGCAAGCTGGACGAGAGGACCATCCACGACACCGCAGCGGCATCCAACATGCAGCCGGGGGAGCTAGTGCAGCGGCTGACAGCTTTGAACACGGCCTTTACTGCACAAGCTGAGGCAGCGGCAGGACGTGCGGGCGTGGTGGACTTCAATGCGTGGTCCGCATGGGCTCGGGAAAATTGCCTGCCTGAGCTACAGGAAGCCATGCGCCAACATGTGTACGTGCGCAGTACCAAGGGATACGCCAAGTTATTTGACCGCTATCTCCGCTCCACGTCGCCGAGTGCGGAGGAGATCGAATCGGCAACAGGGCTCAAGGTGCAGCGCGGTGCGCGTGGGGTTGAGCTAATCACCATCAACGGCGTACAGATGACCGTCTCAGAGGCGGCGCGTCAGGGGTTGCTCTAAATATGTGTAACCCCGCAGCTCTTCTCGCCATTCAAGTAGCGCAGACCGTCATTAGCCACGAGGAGCAGCGCCACAACGCGAACAAGACGGCTGACGCAATCAAGGACGGCTACAAAGCTTCCGACGCGCAGATGCAGGAGCGTTATAAGCAGATCAATGCGGACGCCGCCGAGAAACAATCCGCCCGCGCCAGAGAGGCGCAGATTGAGCGTAGCCGCATCGCGGCGGCGTCCGGGGAGTCCGGCCTTGGTGGCATTAACGCTGGCCGCCTTGAAGGTGAGGCCGAGGGCGCATACGGCCGGGACGCTACGCGCATTGAGACAGACCGCGCCGGGGCCGAGCGCGCTTCCTTCATTGAAATGCAGGGCATCCATTCCCGCTCTCAAAGTCGTCTCAACCAAATTAAGTACCCCTCCCTCGTGCAGAGCGGCTTGCAGATTGCCGGCAGCTATCTCAACTACAAGAAGGACGTAGGCGAGCCGAAAAAGACGGGCCGAGAGCGTTACGGCGACGACTACGACGCCTACAACGGGGCCGGGTACTGAACCCGTGAAAAAGAAAACCAAGAAGCTGTGCCGCACCGTCGCGGAACAAATGCTGAAGGCGCGGAAGCGGCGCAAAGGACGGGCCGCCAGTTTGCCGAGTTGGCACACGATGCATCCCGACAAGGCACGCGGCAGGGCTGCGTCCGTAGCGAGGCACTATGGAACGCAAAGCTAAGCGCCGAGCGTCACGGGGCCGCGTCCGCAGCGTGAACGTGCGACACAGCGCCGCCGGAACCGCTGCCATGCTCCGCAAGACCGCCGCACGGTTAGACCGTAGAGCCGCAACAGTGGAGAGCTTACGCCATGCCTAGACCGATCAAGATCAAGCGCATTGAAGCCCTACGGCTGGGGCTGACGCGGTACTACACCGGCAAGACCTGCAAACACGGCCACCGCGCCGAGCGGAACACGTTAAGCGGTAACTGTTCCGTATGCGCCCGCAAAGCGTCCCGCAAGTGGAAGCGCCGGAACCCCGAGAAGGTGCGCGAGATCAGCCGCAAGGCGTCAGTGAGGCAGCGCGCGAAGTGGCGGCGCTATCGGCGGCTAGGGCTTCACCTTGTCGCGCGCATGGCGCAGCGCACGGAGCCCAAAGAGGTGTAAAGGCGGCACGCAGCGCTATCGGGATTTCTGCCTATATTCGGCGTTCTCAAGCTCGACGACTTGATTACGTTCGACCTCGGAGAGGTGGTCCCAAAAATCCCGCCACGCTGCCGAGAGGTGCTTATCAAGCGCACGCTTGCGTAAGTAGTACGCTGCAAGTAGTAGCGCGGCAACTATATGTAAAGCGCGATACCACGCCGCAACATGCAGCAAGCCCGTAAGCAGCAGAGCAACAAGGAAGCCGCCGAAGATTCCCCAAGAGACTTTGACCCAATCAGCAAGTTCCTTTTTAACGTTCTCGCTTTTCTTTTGGTACTCGCGGTAGTTGTAAAACCACGGTTGCCCGGTGTCCATGCGTAGTAATCCCTCGCGTTCTTTTTATTGACTACATCCTAGCGCGCCGCGCGCCGTGAATGGAAGCCGAATGGACACTAATAGCGGTTAGAAACTGGCCCCGCTTCACGGTGCGGCCATTTTCCACCGTCGAAAATTTTTAGGCGACTGGCGGAAGCGGGGCGTTTTCCTTTTGGAGGCATGAAATTTTGACGACGTTGGAGCTACAGGGGGCCGCACCGCTGTTGTGGTCCCTGAGTGAAGCCGCGCGCCAGCTTGGCGACGTTTCCACGCGCACCGTGCGGCGGTTGTTAGTGCGCGGCGATTTGCCGAGCGTGCGCGTAGGGCGCCGACTGTGTGTTCCGTCCTTGGCGGTCAGGGAGTGGGTGACAAAACAATCAGGCCCGGCGCATAATCCTGAGCGCGCGGGGCCTGCCATGCGAGAGGAGAAAACATGGCATACCGACGCAAAGATAGTGCCGTTTATTGGGTCAGCTTCGCCGACGCAAGCGGCACGAGAGTTAGACGTTCTACTGAAACGACCGCCCGCAAGGAAGCAGAAGCACTAGAGGCCAAATGGAAGCTAGAAGCGCATCAACAGAAACAGTGGGGAGCGCCCCCTAGCTTCACGTTCGATGAGCTGATGCTGAAATATCTGCAAGCGACGGAAACGGAAAAGCGCAGTGCCGAGCGGGACCGCATGTCCGCCAAGCACCTGTATCCCGCTTTTACCGGTCGAAACTTGCGGGAGATCAGCGCTGCGAACGTTCGCAAGTATATAGATGACCGCAAGGCCAAAGGTGCGAAGCCGGCAACCATTAATAAGGAAGTAGGGCTGTTATCTGCTGCCATCAATTACGCGCGCATGGAATGGGATTGGGAAATTCCCAACCCAGCGGCAGGAAGACGGCTGCGAGAACCGGAAGGGCGGTTAAGGTGGCTAACTCGGGCAGAAGCCGGGGCGCTTATTAGAGCGGCCGAGGCGCAACGCCGAGCGCCACACCTCCCCGACTTTATCCGGCTTGCGCTTAACACCGGATGCCGGCGCGGGGAGTTGTTGGGCCTTGAGTGGCGGCGCGTGGACCTTCAACGGGGTTTGTTGTACCTCGAAGGGGACCACACCAAGTCAGGCCGTAGGCGTTACGTGCCGCTCAATCAGGCGGCGCGCGGCGCGCTACTCAGCCGGATGCGGTTCCGGGCGAAGTATTGTCCGGCGTCCCCGTGGGTGTTCGCGGCAAGGAGCGGGAAGCGTATTCAGTCGGTCAAAACGGCGTTTGCTTCAGCGTGCGAGGCGGCGGGAATCGAAGACTTCCGTATTCACGACCTACGGCACACTTGCGCCGCATGGCTTGTGAGTGCTGGGGTTCCGCTTCCCGAAGTGCGCGACTTACTGGGGCACTCTACCGTTACCATGACAGAGCGTTACGCGCACCTTGCACCCGAGAACGTGCGCGCAGCGGTTCAGCGCCTAGACGGGCTGCACGAGAGCGGACACGGAGAAGTTATACACAACTCCGAGTCACGTTTCGGTCACGGTGACGATAGCGCCGAGAAACGGAAGGAGGTTGCAGCTATGTAAGTGCTTGGAGCTACTGCTGAAAGATGGTGGGCGATGTAGGGTTCGAACCTACGACCCCTGCCGTGTGAAGGCAGTGCTCTACCGCTGAGCTAATCGCCCGGTGCCGACGGCGGTGCCGAGGGACGCAAAGTTTACGTGGAGCCTGTCGTCCGGTCAATTTACGATAGGCAAACAACGCTGAATTCAGCGGCGATTTTCTTTAAGATACGCCTCCCTGAGGTTCACCCGGCCGCCCATGACCATTCGCACCCGTTTCGCCCCCAGTCCCACCGGCTATCTGCACGTGGGCGGTGCGCGCACGGCGCTGTTTTCTTGGCTATACGCGCGCAAGCACGGCGGGCGCTTCATCCTGCGCATCGAGGACACCGACCTTGAGCGCTCCACCGCCGAGTCGGTAGACGCAATCCTGCAGGGCATGACCTGGCTCGGGCTTGAATACGACGAGGGTCCGTTTTTCCAGACGCACCGCTTCCCGCGCTACCAGGAAGTGATCCAGCAGATGCTCAAGGAAGGCAAGGCGTACCACTGTTATTGCACCAAGGAGCGGCTGGAGAGCCTGCGCGCCGAACAGATGGCGCGCAAGGAGAAACCGCGCTACGACGGCAAGTGCCGTCACGGTGTGGCCAATCCGCCGAAGGACATTCCGCCCGTGGTTCGCTTCAAGAACCCGCAGGAGGGGGCGGTGACGGTCGAGGACCTGATCCGCGGGCGCGTGGCGTTCCAGAATGCCGAACTCGACGATCTCATTATCGCGCGCTCCGACGGCACGCCGACCTACAATTTCACCGTCGTGGTGGATGATATGGACATGAAAGTAAGCCATGTCATCCGTGGCGACGACCACCTGAACAACACCCCGCGCCAGATGAACATGCTGAAGGCACTGGATGTCACGCCGCCGGTGTACGCACACGTGCCGATGATCCTCGGCGCCGACGGCGCGCGCCTGTCCAAGCGTCATGGCGCGGTGAGCGTGATGCAGTATCGCGACGACGGCTACCTGCCCGAGGCGTTGCTCAACTATCTCGTCCGCCTCGGCTGGTCGCACGGCGACCAGGAGGTATTCACGCTCGACGAAATGGTGAAGCTGTTCGACGTCACCCAGGTACACAGCTCGGCGGCGGCGTTCAATCCCGAGAAGCTGCTGTGGCTCAATCAGCACTATATTAAGAGCAGCGACCCGGCCCACGTGGCGCATCACCTGAGCTATCACCTCGGCAAAATGGGCGTGGACCCGTCCACCGGCCCGGACCTGATCGAGGTGGTGAAGGCGCAACGCGAGCGCGCCAAAACCCTGGTCGAGATGGCGCAAAACAGTGTGTTTTTCTACCGCGAACCCGAAGGCTACGACCCCAAGGATGCCGCTGCGCACCTCAAGCACGAGGCCGAAAAGCCGCTCGGCGAGTTGCGTGCGCGGCTGGCGGCATTGCCGCTGTGGCTCCCCGAGCCGATCCACGCGACCGTCAACGGCGTGGCCGAGGCGCACGGTCTCAAGCTCGGCAAGGTGGCCCAGCCGCTGCGCGTGGCCGTGGCCGGGCGCGGCGTGTCGCCGCCGATCGACGCCACACTGACGTTGCTCGGGCGGGAAAAAACGCTGAATCGCCTCGACCGCGCGCTCGACTACCTGAAAAAGCCCGGACATTCGGCTTGACCCGCGAAGCGGCGGGGCGGTAAAGTAGCGCGCCTCGCAAGGGGCTATAGCTCAGCTGGGAGAGCGCTTGCATGGCATGCAAGAGGTCGCCGGTTCGATCCCGGCTAGCTCCACCAAATCACGAGGGCTGGTACGCCAGCCCTTAACGTTATTGACCCGGCACAATAGCTCTTGATGAGAAATGTGCCTGATATGCCGGGACTTTTGTGATGGATACGGTTGTGCCGGGTCAATAACGAAAATTCATATACGATTTTCCATTATTGCGACGGCATGACTCGACCCTGATCGAAGTCGTGGGTCAAAATTTGTTTCAAGGCGCTAGAGGCGGTTTCATGCCGCCGCAATAATGAACGTCCCCATCGTCTAGAGGCCTAGGACATCGCCCTTTCACGGCGGTAACGCGAGTTCGAATCTCGCTGGGGACGCCAAATAAAAAGGGCCGGCTTAATGCCGGCCCTTTTCGTTTCTGGATGCCACCTTTCCGACCAGGCGGCAACATCTTGCCGCATGGACCATCTCTTACATAGCCTGATCACCGCTGTTATCCGGCGGATTAAAGGGTGGGAGCCGTGTGCCGATAAGCTGAATACCTAATGGACCCGCGCGGAGAGCAAGCTGATGCCGTCCAACCTGACATCCGCCCCGAAAGAGGGCGTGCGCATTTACAGCATTCCGCCGGAGGCTGGTGCGCGGATTCCATACGACACGTGGGAACTCAGCACACATCTGCTGACGACACTGGAGCTCGAACGCGTCATCGATTTTTTTGCGCATTGGGTAGCCAAGGACTTGGAGCAAAAGAGCCTGACTTATCGCCACGACGAGCACGGTATTTTTTTCAGCGTCGGCGCTCCCTCCCGTCACTCGATCAATTACCGCTTGGTATTGGGCGAAACGTCCCTGGGCGAGTTGTCGCTCACGCGCGAAAAGCGGTTTTCGACTGAGGAAATCCGGTGGTTGGAACGGCAGATTTGCGGGCTGGTCTACGCGCTGCGCAACGCCCTGCGTTTCTGGCAGGCGGCGGGCGAGGGCCTGGATTCGTTCGTGGAACAGTCTATGCTGAGGAAGGCTGGATAAGACAATATTAAATTAAAGAACGCCGCGGTGCGGTGGCCACACGGCCCGGTGCCGACAGGCGAAAGGCGAGATAAGGGTCATGCACGAGACGAGCGACCGTTTCGTTTCCGTCATTCTCAAGGACGTCAAGCACAACTGCCTCAAGCTTCCCTCGTTGCCGGAGATCGCCATGCGCGTTCGCCGGACGGTCGAGGACGAAGACTCCACCGCCGCCCAGATCGCCAAGCTGGTCGGCGTCGATGCCGCGTTGAGCGCGCGCCTGTTGCGCGTGGCCAACAGCTCCATGTACCGCGGCGACCGGCCCATCGAGAACCTCCAGACCGCGGTAGCCCGGCTGGGCGGCAAGGTGATCCGCAGCCTGGTTTCGAGCCTGGTGGTACAGCAGTTGTATCAGTCGCCGTCGTCGGCGGTGCGCCAGCGCATGAAGGAACTCTGGTCCCACAGCATCGAGGTGGCGGCCATGAGCCATTTGCTGGCGGCCCGGTTTACGTCGCTCGATCCCGAGCAGGCAATGCTGGCCGGGTTGTTGCACGACATCGGCGGTCTGCCGATCCTGTCCCGGGCCGAGGATTTCCCCGAAATTCTCGCCGAGCCGCGCCTGCTGGAAGAGGCGCTGGACAAGCTGCACGTGGTCATCGGCAAGCTGATCCTGGAACGCTGGAATTTCCCGGCCGACATCGTGGCGGCCGTGGCGGAGCACGAGGATCTCAGTCGTTACACCGCCGTCGTTGACTATGTCGATATCGTGCAGGTGGCGAACCTCCACAGTTATATCGGCAAACCCCACCGCTTGGCGCACGTGAATTTCGGCGACGTGCCGGCCTTCGCCAAGCTCGGGCTCACGCCCGACCAGAGCATGAGCGCAATCGAGGAAGCGAAAGCCGGAATCGCGGAAATGCGTTCCCTCTTGGCTGCCTAAGCGTCTGTCAATGCGCTAGGCTCTTCACCATCCTGCGCACACCGTCGTAATCGCCATCCTTCACCGGCGCAAAACCGGTGATGTCCTTGCCCAGCGCTCCCAAAATCTGCGGGTCGCGCAGTTCGACGAGCGCGGCCACCAGCCGGCGCCGGTCCTTCTCCGGCAGCAGCGGCGAGGCGCACAGCGGGAACTGCGGGATGGGCGCGGAAACCGCAAGGATGCGAAGTCCCTTGTCCACGTATTTCTCCGCCACCGAGCGCATCAAACCGCCGGCGTCGTACTGGTTTTCGAGCACCGCGGTAGCGACGTTATCGTGACTGCCCAGGAAGCCGTGCCCGGCCAATTGTTCCAGGCTGACACCGGCTTCCTTCAGCATGGACTCGGGCATCGCCTTGCTGCCGGTGGACTTGGGGTCGCCGAAGGCAAAGCGCTTGCCGCGCAGCTGTTCCAGGGTGTCGATGCCCGAATCCGCGCGCACGACGATGGCGCTGTGGTAGTGGGGCGAGCCTTTGGCCAGCGGCACCACGAGCGGCTCGACGCCGTACTTTTCATGCGCCTCGATGTAGGTGCTGGGGGTCTGGTACGAGATCAGCGCCCGGCCATCGCCCAGGTCGGCGATGGCGTTGGCGTAATCGTGCCCCAGGCGGACGTAGAGCTTGCGACCGAGCGCCTCGCCGAGAAAGCGGCACAGAGGAGCGAATGCTTTGTTCATCTTCACGGCATTTTCCACCGGCACGATGCCCAGGTATTGCATGCCATAGGCATTGACGCGGTCTTCGAGCTTGATGGCGATGCGCGTCAGGTCGCTGCCGGCCTGGCAGGAATCCCGGGCCTCCAGCAGGGTATCGGTCGCGAGTTTCGAGACGTCGGTAATGTTGACGGTGACATTGCCGGCGGTCGCCGACTGCTCCTCGGCCGCGGCCGCGATCTGGTGCACCATCCGGTTGACGGTATCGATCTCGCTCGAAACCGACATCAGTGCCAGGGCCGTCTCCTTGGCGCGCTCGACGCTCTGGCGATTGGTTTCCTGGCCGTTCCCCACCAGTTTCGCCACCTCTTCCGTCAGTGCGCGGTTATGCGCAATGACCCGGGAGATCTCGAGGGAAGATACGCGCGTGCGATCCGCCAGCTGGCGGACCTCCTGCGCCACCACGGCAAAGCCTTTACCCTGTTCGCCCGCGTGTGCCGCCTCGATGGAGGCGTTGATGGAGAGCAGCTTGGTCTGCGTGGAGATTTCGTTGATGACCTCGAGCACCTTGTCGATGGCATTAGTCGCTTCGCGCAGTTCATGCATCACGCTACCGACCTTGTCGAACAAGTGGGTGCCCTCGCCGATGCTCTGCGACAACAGGTCCATGGTTTCCACGCTGTTGTCGTTCAGTTGCGCCATGCGTCCGGCCGCCTCGGCAGTGCCGGCGGCACTGTTGGCGATGTCGCGGATGGAGGCGCCCATTTGTTCCATCGCCTGGGTGAGCGCTCCCAGGTGCTGTACTTGCCGTTCGGTGTGGTCGCTGACGTGACGCGCGGACTCCGCCAGCGTCTTACCCAGAAGCACGATGGCGTTTGTCCTGTTCGAGGTCACGCCCAACAGCTCGTCCACGCCGTTGGCCTTTGGCCGCAGATGCATCAGATTCGACATGATGACAGTCCCCCTCGGGTTATCCGGAGTGGCTCGTCACCTCCGGTGTCCCTGAATTATGCGAGTTGCTTATGTGTGTCACGAGCGACGGTTTAACCACGACATGCAGGACGTTCGCGTCAGGGCGGATGGGGCGTTCGGGAGTGGATTTGTGAATGCGAACGAGCCACCGGTCCGGTATGGAACCACGGTAGATCTGGATGGTGTCCAAGTGCAGTGGACATGGCGCAGGCAAGCGTTGTTAAAACGCTTATCGGCCGCAGGCGGGAAAAACTTTAGGAGCGGAACAACCCGTTCCGGATCAGGCGTAACCGTCTATTCCCAGACCGGGGGTATTTATCAACGGCGTGGCTGCCAGGAGGTAGGCATGGACGGCCTTGATGGCAAGGCCGGCGTTGACGTCTTCCGATTCGGTGGGCACCGCCCTGGCCAGAGTGTCGAATACATGGCGGTTGAAATCGATCGGAGGGAGGGCAGAGGAGGTTTTGGTGGAGATATATTCGCCCGCAAGCACGCGTTCGCTGAGCGGCGCCGCCGTCTCCCGCGGGTTGCGGCGCGACGGCTGGATCGACTCGATCGGCGCAAGCGCATCCGCCCGCCCCGGGCCGATGGCCCTGGGCAGTGACTGCCACGACGATACTGCGCTGATCGACCGCACGGCGACCTGCACCCCGTTTTGTTATTTCACTGCGCGCGAAGCATACCAGCGCGCGCAATGTTATTTACAGGGGTTCGGGACAGCAGAGTTGCGTTAGATCAATTCTTTAAGGAAATTTTTATATCTACGACTTGAATACACGTGGCCACGACAGGTTATGAGTTATTTCGTATTCACTTATCGAAGTTATGCACCTAACTAGGTGTATTGATGCGTATATTTTTACCAGCAGTCTCCATTACTTGTGTCTCTGACGGTGTTTCATGCCTTCACGGTCCACGGCGCAGACAAAGCGGGCGACTGTGCCGAGTTCCTGCGGGCCCAGGCGCACGAAGCGCGCGCCGACGATGCGGGCGTTGTCTTCTTGCAGGCTGTGATTGATGAAGCAGACCTCGATGAGGCATTTGATGGTTTCGCCGGTGGGTAGGGCAATGGAACAATCCTGGGCGAAACGGCTGTCGGCCACCGAGTCCGGCAAATCGAGCGGGAAGCTCGCGCCGATGCCGCCGACCGAGATGTCGCGCAAGTGACCGACGATACTCTGGCCGCCTTCCAGATACAGCGTTACCGGGATTGTGCGCGCGAAACCGACCCGCGCCCGGTAATGCGATCGGCGCTGGAGATAATTGAGCGACGTCGGGTACCGGACGCGATAAAGAGCAATGCCGTCGCGCTCGCCCACCGATTCGACCCGAGTGACGAAGCTAATTTCGACGCCGTTGAGCCGGGTGCTAACGTGCAGTTTGTCGAGTTTCTGCGAAGGCTCCGGCTTGGGTTTGAATTCGTCGAGTTCGAGATAGCCCCGTTCCGGACGCACATCCAGCAGTGCGCTGTTGTAGGCTTCCGTCGAATTCGGCGCACTGACGGCCAGCAGGACGCGACTTTCCATGGCGCGCTGCAGCAACCCCGACATGCGCGTGGGGTCGCTGATTTTCTCGATCTTGCCCTGATAATTGCCCGCGATTGCGGCCCGCTGGCTCATGATTCGCGTCCCCCTGTGGCGCGCGGCCGCCGAAGACGGCCCCTTCATTCGCTTGCGTTATACGATTGCTGTTCCGTGTCAGGCCCTGGCGTACAACCGCTCGAGCGAGGTGGCGTCTCTGGCGCCATCCGGTCGATAGACCGTGCTTTCGATGTCCCGTCCTGTCAGCAGGTTGAGCGCCTGTTGCACGCGGCGTCGACCCTGTTCGATCAGTCCGCCGTTGATCTGGTTTTGCAGCTGGCACTCGCCCAGAAGCTGGCGCAATTTCCGCCAGACATCTTCCACCACCGTATCGGGGTGATCGCGCGGACCCGTCGATTTAAGGGCGTCCTCCGTTTGCCGTGACAGCATCTCGAGCTGATTGAGATGCCGGTGTTTTGCGGACACCACGGTTTCGAGGCTGACAATGTCGTTGCGCGTCAGCGCGATTTGTTCGCGCCGCAGCGTATCCAGGAGGATGGTCGCGCAAGCGTGCTGTTGCTCCAGCAACTGGAGCAACACATTTCCGGTTCCGTCGGAGCGTTGCATGGGGGCCGTTATCCTTAAATTTATTTGTTGTGCAATTTTCCGCTTAGCGCGTTTTCAAAGCCCACGAGTTTGTCCGCCACGCGTTCAGGGCGGACCTGATAGGTTCCGTCCGCCAGGGCCTTTTTGACGGCGTCGACGCGCTGCGAATCCACCACCGGTAGGCTGGCGACCGATTTCTCGAGCTCGCGCAGCCGTTGCGCGGTATCGGTAAGGTTGACGATGTCGTTTGAGGAGGCGGTATCTTCGCGGCGGGCCGCGGCCGGCTGTTCGCCGTGTTGTGCCTTGACGCGACCGCCGTCCCCGTTGTTCTGCACGCGGGCAGGGGGCAGGCCTTTGATGTCATCGATTGCCATCGGCTATTCCTCGTTAGTCATGCATGTTGGCGGCAGCGGGCGTCAAAACTTTAACGCCAGTTCGCAGGACGCCTCAAAGCCGCACCTGGACCACGCCAGGGGCCGTGATCACCGCCTGAATCACCTTGCTGGTCAGGGAGTTACGCACGTTGATGGCTTGGCCTTCGACGCCGTCGGCCAGTGCCTCGCCGCTGACCCGCACCTCAAGTCCGTTGGCGCTTGCCAGTATCGTCACCTTTTCCCCGCGGCGGACCAGTTGAGCTGCCTTGAAGCTGCGAAAGCCGACGACATCCCCCGGCGCCAGGGCGTGCAACGTAAGTTTGCCGGTCACCTGCTTCAAGTCCGTCAACGGCGTGTCATTCAGGGTGGAAAGATCGCGTTTCTCGATCCGCACATCGGCTGCGCCGAGAACGGTGCCCCGCGGCAACGCGCGGGCCGCCACCAGCACCGGCTCGTAGTTTCTGATGCGGGCAGTGACGTAAAAGCTCCAGGGATGGGAACCGTTGCAGCGCACACTCGTAAGCGCGCTGCCGGCGAGGCGGCTGTTGGGTGGCAGGGTCAGATCCAGCGGACGTTCGCAGGCGGCCAGCCGCAGGCGTGGGTCGATACGGCCCACTTCGACTTCGATGCTGCCTTCCGGCCGCGCGGCCTGTTTCAGAATGAATTCCCTGACCTGTGCTCGAATCGCCTCCAGGTCCTGATAGGTCTCAGCCTGTGCCGGCGATGCACCAAGACCCAGGACGCCCGCCACTATAACGACGGCCAGCGTCAAAAAACCGGCGCAGGCGACGCCATACCGGCGGCGGGAAATCCGCTTGCTGAATCTGATAATCGCCGGGATTGCAGCCGTTTCTGGCGCCCGAAGCTCGTTTGTCATGGCGTCACGTAGTGATGTCCCGCGCATCTAATGCAATCGCTGTGCCTACGCAACACATGGGGGCCGGCAGGGCGAAATCTTGCCGCTCAGAGAGGAACGCGCTTGCCGTTGCGTGGGGGCTGAAAAATGAAAATGGCCGGATGAACGACCGATACAGCCCCGCCACGCGCGTTTCGGGTGACATGGCACGCGCATTGCTTTAGTGCTCGCGAGACACTCAAGTTTGGAACGGACATGCCGACAGAACTCGATCGTGCACTGGGAATATCCGCGCAGGCGTTATCGCTGCGCACCCGGCGCGCCGAAGTGCTCGCCGCAAACCTGGCGAACGCCGACACGCCTAACTACAAGGCGCGTGACATCGATTTCAGCTCCGCGCTCACCGCGGCGCAGAAGCAGCTGTCGTCGAACAACGACGGCGGGCTGCACCTGACCAGCGCCAACCACATGACATTGCCGGGTGATTCCGGCGGTCTCGAGCTTCTCTACCGCACGCCGTCGCAGGCCTCGCTCGACGGAAACTCCGTCGATTCGCAGATGGAGCACGCCGCGTTCATGGAAAACGCCGTGCGCTACCAGGCGAGTCTCAGTTTCCTGAGCGGCCGCATCCGCACGCTGCTTACCGCCATCCGGGGAGAATAAATATGATGACCGGACGAGCGAGCGAGCATAGCGAGCGAAGCAGGGAGACATTTTCGATGACCGGACGAACGAAGCTCGCGAAGCGAGCGAAGTAGGGAGACAGTTATGTCGCTTTTCAAGATTTTCGATATCGCCAGCTCCGCCATGAGCGCGCAGTCGGTGCGACTCAATACGATCGCGAGTAATCTCGCCAACGCCGAGAGCGTGGCGACCAGCGAGAAGCAGGCCTATCGCGCGCGCCAACCGTTGTTCACCGCGGTCATGGATGCGCTCAGCGCGGATGCCGGCGCGAGCGCCGGCGTCAAGGTGCAGGGCATCGTCGAAAGCAAGGCGCCGCTGCGGCGCGAATTCCGGCCGGACCACCCGTTGGCGGACGCCGAGGGTTTCGTGCATTTGTCCAACGTGGACGTAATCGAGGAGATGGCGAACATGGTATCGGCGTCGCGTTCCTATCAGACCAATACCGAGATCATCAACACCTCCAAGCAGTTGCTGCTACGCACATTGAGCCTGGGACAGTAAGCGCGCCATGACCACCGTCGATCCCGCAACGCTGCAAAGCCTCGGTCTATCCTCGACGTCGACCGCGTCGAAGACCAAGTCGAGCTCCATCGGTCAGGACGAGTTCCTGAAGCTGATGATGACGCAACTCAAGAACCAGGACCCAATGAAACCGCTCGAGAGCGGCGAATTTCTGAGCCAGATCGCCCAGTTCAGCGCGGTGTCGGGCATTCAGGACCTGCAGGCGTCGTTCAAGACGCTGTCGAGCTCGATCTATTCGAACCAGGCGCTGCAGGCATCGAGCCTGGTCGGGCGCACGGTGCTGGTGCCGAGCACGAATGCGGCGCTGGTTGCGGGCGGACAAGTCAGCGGCGCGATCGATCTGACTACCAGCACGACCCAGCTCGTCGTCGGTGTTTACGACAGCACCGGCCAGCTCGTGCGGCGCATATCGCTCGGCCCGCAGGCGGCGGGACAAATCGCATTCAACTGGGACGGCCTCACCGAGGCTGGCACGCCGGCCGCGGCCGGCACGTACCGCATCAGGGCCGAGGCCGAAGTCGGCGGCCAGGGTGTCGCCATGGACACGCTCGTTTCCTCGAAGGTGGAGAGCGTCGTGCTCGGCAGCCAGGATGGCGGTATCCAGCTCAATCTCACGGGCCTCGGTGGCGTCGATTTCGCCGCTGTCAGGCAGATCATGTAACCGTCGTTCTTAATCGAAGGAGCGCACAACCATGCCTTTTCGTATCGCCCTCAGTGGACTCAATTCCGCCTCCGACGAACTTCGCGTCGTCGGCAATAACATCGCCAACGCCAGCACCAACGGTTTCAAGAAGTCGCGCGCCGAGTTCGCCGACATCTATCCGGCCACCAACCTGGGCACAGCCACCAACGCCATCGGCAGCGGCGTGAAGGTGGCGAACATCGCCCAGCAGTTCACCCAGGGCAACGTGAGTTTCACCGACAACAACCTCGATCTCGCCATCAGCGGTCAGGGATTTTTCCGCCTGAACGACGGCGGCACCTACGTCTATACGCGCGCCGGTGCTTTCGGTGTCGACGACGACGGGTACGTGGTGAACAGCTCGAGCCAGCGCCTGACCGCCTACCAGGCGGACAGCAACGGCAACATCACCGGCGCGCTGGACGACCTCCAGCTCGACACCTCGGATATCTCACCCAATGCCTCGACGCTCGTCACCGGGGTCGCCAACCTGAACGCCAACGCGGACATTATCAGTGCCACGTTCGATCGTACCGATCCGACGACGTACAACAACTCGACCTCGCTGACGGTCTACGATGCGCTCGGTAATCCTGTGGTCGCGACCACGTATTTCAAAAAGTCCGCGGCCAATACCTGGAAGATGCATACCTGGTTGTCCTATACCGACAGCGCGGGCACGACGACGAACACCGAAGTACTTCCGACCGGCCTCACCGCCGGCAACGGCGCAACGCTCACGTTCAGCAGTTCGACCGGCGCCCTTTCCAGCGTGAGTCCCGCGGTGGGTACCAGCACCTCGCGTATCGACCTGCAGGCAGTCAGCCCGGGCACCGGCGCGGCCAATATGTCGTTCGACGTCGAGCTGAGTGGCACCACCCAATTCGGCAGCGGCTTCAGCGTCAGCTCGCTCACGCAGGACGGTTACACCAGCGGACGCCTGAGCGGTATCAACATCGGCACCACCGGGGTGGTGCAGGCACGCTACACCAACGGCCAGACGCGCACGCTGGGTCAGGTTGCGCTGGCCAACTTCAGCAACCCGCAGGGCCTGCAGCAGCTCGGTACCACGAGCTGGGCCGACACCAGCGCCTCCGGCGCGGCGCTGGTCGGTGCGCCGGGCAGCGCGAGCCTCGGTCTGGTCCAGTCGGGTGCGCTCGAGGGTTCGAACGTGGACCTGACTGAGCAGCTGGTGAACATGATCACGGCGCAGCGCAATTTTCAGGCAAACGCGCAGGTGATCACCACGGCGGACAACATTACCCAGACCATCATCAACATCCGTTGATGTAAGTCGTTGAGTCGCCGACAGGAGGGCGCTCATGGATCACATACTGTACGTCGCGATGTCCGGCGCCAAGCAGATCGAGGCGGCGCAAGCGGCGAACACGCACAACTTGGCCAACGTCAGCACCACCGGTTTTCGCGCCGATTATTCGGCGTTCCGTGCGCTGGCGATGAAGGGCCCGGGCTATCCCACGCGTGTTTACGCCATGGCCGAACGCCCGGGGATCAATCTCAATCCGGGCACCGTGGCGACCACCGGCCGCGAGCTCGACATCGCCATCAAGGATCAGGGTTGGATCGCGGTCCAGACGAGCAACGGCACCGAGGCCTATACGCGCCGTGGCGACCTGAAGCTCGGCCCGAATGGCGTGTTGCAGACCGGCGACGGTCGCCCCGTGCTCGGCAACTCCGGCCCCATCGCCATTCCGCCGGCGGAAAAGATCGAGATCGGCGGCGACGGCACTATTTCCATTCGCCCGGTCGGGCAACAGGCGGCGGCGCTTGCGGTCGTGGATCGTATCCGCCTGGTGAACCCGCCGGCCTCGGAGCTGGTGAAGGGCAAGGACGGCCTCATCCGCCTCAAGGACGGCACGGATGCGCCGCCGGACGCGCATGTGCGCGTGGTATCGGGCGCGCTTGAATCGAGCAATGTGAATGTCGTGGAAGCGCTGGTGAACATGATCACGCTGGCGCGCCAGTACGAGGCCCAGGTCAAGCTCATGCGCGACGCGTCGGACAACGACGCCGCGTCGGCGCAGACGCTGCGCATGTATTGATAGCAACCGGATAACGGAACAGGAGAAACGAAATGAATCAGGCATTGTGGGTGGCCAAGACCGGCCTCGAAGCGCAGCAGACGCGCATGGCGGTAATTTCCAACAACCTCGCGAACGTGAACACCACGGCCTTCAAGAAGGGCCGTGCCTCGTTCGAGGACCTGCTGTACCAGAATGTGCGTCAGGTCGGCGGCCAGACCTCGCAGGACACGACGCTGCCCTCGGGCCTGCTGCTCGGCACCGGCGTGCGCACCGTCGCGACGGAGAAGCTGCACACCCAGGGCAACCTCATCCAGACCAACAACGCGCTCGACATCGCCATCGACGGCCGCGGCTTCATGCAGGTGGCCATGCCGGACGGCACGGTGGCCTACACGCGCGACGGCTCGTTCAAGGTCAACGCGCAGGGCCAGCTCGTCACCGCTGGTGGCTACCAGCTGCAACCGGCCATCACGATTCCAAGCAGCGCCCAGAGCATCACCATCGGCTCCGATGGCACCGTGTCGGTGAAGGTGTCGGGCAGCACGTCGCTGACCTCGGTCGGCAACATCACGCTGTCCGATTTCATCAATCCGGCGGGACTGCAGGCGATCGGCAAGAACCTGTACTCCGAGACGGCCGCGAGTGGCACGCCGCAGAGCGGCACGCCGGGCGCGAGCGGCCTCGGCATGCTCGCGCAGGGCTCGCTCGAAAGCTCCAACGTGAACGTGGTCGAGGAGCTGGTGAACATGATCGAGACGCAGCGCGCCTATGAGATGAACTCGAAGGCGATCCAGACCTCGGACCAGATGCTGGCCTACGTGAACAACAACCTGTGACGGCGCGCGGCGGCCTGACGAGATGAACAAGCACCGAAGCCGGTCGTTGGGTCTTGCGGCAGTCATGCTGGCGGCGCTGCTGAGCGGCTGCGCCACCGGCAGGAAGCCCGATCCGGCGTTTGCGCCCACGCGACCCGTGGAGCCGAAGCCGGCGGAACTCAACCATGGCGCCATCTACCAGGATGGTATCGGCCTGCGCCTGTTCGAGGATCAGCGCGCGCGCCGCGTGGGTGACATCCTCACGATCACGCTGGTGGAGACCACGACCGCGACCAAGTCGGCCGCGACGAGCACCGCCAAGCAGGATGAAATCGCACTCGACAATCCGACGCTGCTTGGTGCGTCGGTGAATTTCAATATGCCGGGCGAGGTCAAGAAGGCCATGCCGTTGGCGCGCACCACCAACAACGACCTGTCGGTCAGCGCCACCGGCAATCGTGAATTCACCGGCACCGGGTCGAGCTCGCAGAGTAATACGCTGAGCGGCAGCATCGCCGTCACCGTGGTCGAGGTGCTGTCCAACGGCAATCTCGTGGTGCGCGGCGAGAAGATCGTCGGCATCAACCAGGGCGATGAATACATCCAGTTCACCGGCATCGTACGCCAGCAGGACATCAAGTCAGACAACACCGTGCAGTCGACGTACGTCGCCAACGCGCAGATCCGCTACAGCGGCAGCGGGGCCGTGGCTGACGCCACCTCGCACGGTTGGCTGAGCAAATTCTTCCTGGCCTTCTGGCCGTTCTGAGGCCTGGCATGCATATGAAACGCAAAACTGCACGACGTCCGCACGGCGACCACGCCATGACGCGCTTCCTGTGGATCTGGATCGTGTTCATGGGCCTGCTATTGTTCGCCGCCGCCGCGCGCGCGGAACGCATCAAGGACCTCGCGAGCATCGCCGGCGTCCGCGCCAACCCCCTCGTGGGGTACGGCCTCGTGGTCGGCCTCGACGGTTCCGGCGACCAGACCAGCCAGGCCCCGTTCACGACGCAGAGTCTGAAAAGCATGCTCCAGCAGTTCGGCATCGTCATCCCGCCGGGTACCGATCCTCAGCTCAAGAACGTCGCCGCGGTGTCGCTGCACGCGGAGCTGCCGGCGTTTTCCAAACCGGGGCAGACCATCGATGTCACTGTTTCCTCGATCGGCAACGCCAAGAGTCTGCGCGGCGGCACGTTGCTGATGTCGCCGCTCAAAGGCGCCGACGGCAACGTTTATGCGCTGGCGCAGGGGAACGTCATCGTCGGCGGTTTCGGTATCTCCGGGACCGACGGTTCGAAGGTCACGGTCAACATCCCGAGCAGCGGGCGCATCCCGGGCGGGGCGACGGTGGAGCGCGCCGTGCCCACGGCGTTCAACCTGGGCGACGCGCTGACGCTGAATCTGAACACGCCGGATTTCACCACGAGCCAGCGGCTCGCCAAGGCGATCAACACCGCCGTGGGCGAGAACACCGCCAGGCCCCTCGACGGCACATCTATCCGCGTGAAGGCGCCGCTGGACCCGGGCGAGCGTGTCGCGTTCATGTCGGAGCTCGAAAACCTCACGCTCGACCCCGGCGAGGCCTCGGCGCGGGTCATTGTCAACGCCCGTACCGGTACCGTGGTCATCGGCCGGCACGTGCGCGTGCTGGCGGCGGCGGTGTCGCACGGCAGCCTCACTGTCACGATTACCGAACGGCCGGTCATCAGCCAGCCGAACGCGCTTTCCAGCGGCACCACCGTCAGCACCACGGCCACGGACATCGACGTGCGCCAGGACAACAAGCGCATGTTCCTGTTCGAGCCCGGCGTCAGTCTGGGCGACATCGTGCGCGCCGTGAACCAGGTCGGCGCCGCGCCGGGCGACCTCGTCGCCATCCTCGAGGCGCTCAAACAGGCCGGTGCGCTGCGCGCCGAGTTGATCGTGATCTGATCATGATCCCAGCCGCGGACGTTTACACCGATATGGCCGGCCTCGCGAAGCTGCGCGCCGACGCGCGCGCGGATGCGCGCTCGCCCGAGGCATTGCGCAAGGCCGCGACCCAATTCGAGGCGTTGTTCATCCAGATGGTGCTGAAGAGCATGCGCGAGGCGAAACTCGCAGACGGCATGTTCGAAAACGAAAGCAACGATCATTACCGAGACATGTTCGACGGACAGCTTTCCGTGAGCCTGTCGCAGGGGCGGGGGCTGGGGCTGGCGGACGTGATCGTGCGCCAGCTGAGCCAGCAGGCCGGCGTCGTGGCACCGCCGACGGCGCACGATGCGCCGTTGAAAATGCCGACGACGTCGGCGACCGAGCTCGGGCGTTCGCCGGAGAGTTTCGTGCAGACGCTCTGGCCGCACGCGCAGCAGGCCGCCGAAAAAATCGGCGTCGAACCGCGCGCGCTGCTCGCGCAGGCGGCGCTCGAAACCGGCTGGGGACAGGGCACGATCCGCCATGCCGACGGCCGCAGCAGCCACAACGTCTTCAACATCAAGGCCACGCCGGACTGGCAGGGCGAGCGCGTCCGCGTGACCACCACCGAATACGAAAATGGAGAGGCGGTGTCGCGCACTGCGGAGTTCCGCGCCTATGATTCCTATGCCGAGGCATTCGTCGACTACGCACGCGTACTGCAGCAGCCACGCTACGCCGAAGCGCGGCGCCAGGGTGCCGACCCGGTGGCGTTCGGGCATGCGCTCGCCGGCGCCGGCTACGCCACCGACCCCGCGTACGGACGCAAGCTGGCTTCGGTATTGAACGGCTACACGCTCAACGCCGGGCTGACGGCACTCAAGATTCCCGCCAACAGGCCGTTAACATGATCAAGCGGACACTCACCCTCCTCCTCCTGTGCGTCCGTGACTTGGGCCGGTGTCGGATGTTCGCATTCGGCACCGGCCAGTGTTTTTCCTTGGGGAGAAATGACTGATGGCCGGCGGCGACACGCTGGGTATAGGCATCTCCGGGCTGCTCGCGTTCCAGCGCGCGCTCGCCACGACCAGCCACAACATCGCGAACGTCAATACCGACGGCTACAGCCGTCAGCGTGTTGAGGTCGCCACGCAGACGCCCCTGATCTCGGGCGCCGGCTACGTCGGCACCGGCGTGACGGTGAACAGCGTCCGCCGCCTGTACGACGACTATCTCGGCTTGCAGGTGCGCACCAGCACCTCGGCATTCAGCCGGCTCGATCGTTACTACAGCCTCGCGAGCCAGGTCGACGGCATGCTCGCGGATTCCCAGACCGGGCTCGCGCCGGCACTGCAAAGCTTTTTCAACGCGGTACAGGGCGTGGCCAACGACCCGGCGTCGACCGCCGCGCGCCAGGCGCTGCTCGGCGAGGCCGGGACGCTCGTGGACCGGTTCAACAACCTGGACCAGCAATTTGCCGATCTCTCGAACCGCGTGGATGCCGAGATCGAGAGTGCGGTCACCGAAATCAACAGCCTCGCCTCCAGCATCGCGAGCATCAACCAGGAAATCGCGCGGGCGGAGGGCAGCGGCCAGTCGCCCAACGACCTGCTCGACAAGCGCGATAACCTCGTCAACCAGCTGGCGCAAAAGGTATCCGTCAGCACCGTCGAACAGGACGATGGCACGCTCAGCGTCTTCATCGGCAACGGCCAGACTCTGGTCGTCGGCAGTCAGTCCATGACGCTCAGCGCCGTGGCCAATGCCTACGACCCGACGCGCGCCGAGATCGGCTACGCGCTCGGCTCGACGACGGTCAACATCACCAGTCAGCTCTCCGGCGGCACGCTCGGCGGTGCGCTCGATTTTCGTTCGCAGGTTCTCGATCCGGCGCGCGCCGCGCTTGGGCGGGTGGCGATCGGGCTGGCGACGGACTTTAACGACCAGCACCTGCTCGGCATGGACCTGAACGGCGACCTCGGTGCCAATTTCTTCACCGAGCCGTCCGTCGACATCGACGCTGCGTCCACGAACGGCGGTTCGGGCTCGGTCACCGCGACGATCACGAGCGTTTCTTCGCTCGAAACGAGCGACTACCAGCTTCGTTACGACGGGTCGAATGCCTACACCCTGACACGCCTGTCCGACGGCACGACCACCGCCATCGCTACTGGCGGTACGTCGCCATACACCACGTCGGCCATCGACGGTTTCACGCTCACCATCACCGCCGGCGCGACCGCGGGCGATACTTTCCTGGTAAAGCCCGTGACCGGTGTCGCCAGCTCGATCGACCTCTCGATCAGCGACCCGCGCAAGGTCGCCGCCGCCGCCCCCATCCGCACCAGTGCCACGACCGCCAACACTGGCAACGCGACCATCAGCGCCGGCACGGTGAGCAACACCACGAACCTGCCGTTGGCGGCCAGCATCACGTTGACGTTCGACGCCACCAACAACCGTTTCACCGTCACCAACGGTCCGGGCGGCACGATCTCCTACAATCCCTCGACCGAGGGTAGTGGCAAGGAATTCACCTTTTCCGGTTACGGCGGCATCACGTTTACTGTCGCCGGCACGCCGGCCAACGGCGATACGCTCACGATCGCGAGCAACAGCGGCGGGACGGGTGACAATCGCAACGCGTTGCTGCTCGGGAGTCTGCAATCGGAGCAAACGCTGGCGGATGGAACCGCTACCTACGGTTCCGCTTACGGCCAGATCGTTTCGGATGTTGGCACCCGGACGCGTGCCGCCGAGATCAACCGCGAGGCGCAGTCGGCGTTGCGCGACCAGGCTGTGTCCGCGCAGGCAGCGGTCTCCGGCGTCAATCTCGACGAGGAAGCGGCCGACATGGTGCGCCTCCAGCAGGCCTATCAGGCGGCGGCCCAGGTCATCAGCGTCTCGAACAGCCTGTTCGAGACGCTGCTCGGTGCGGTGCGGAGGTAAAGCGATGCGAATCGGCACCTACCAGCTGCAACAACAGGCCGTGAGCGCCATGCTCGACCAGCAGACGCGCCTCGCCAAAACCCAGCAGCAGGTGTCCACCGGCCAGCGGCTGGTGACGCCTTCCGACGATCCGGCCGCGGCGGCCCAGGCGCTCGATCTCGAGCGCATGCGCGAGACCCTGAAGCAGTACCAAAAAAACGCCGACATGGCGCGTAATCGCCTGAGTCTGGAGGAAAACGCGCTAACGAGCGTGGAGGATGTCGTCCTGCGCTTGCGTGAGCTCGCAATCCAGGGAAACAGCGGCACGCTGACGGCCACGGATCGTACGCAGATCGCGAGCGAAGCACGCGAGTTGCTGCGCCAGCTGGTAACGCTCGCTAACACGAGCGACGCCAACGGCGAGTTTCTGTTCGCAGGTTACAACGCTTCGACACAACCGTTCACCCAGGCCGCCAGCGGCACGGTGAGTTACGCCGGCGACAGCGGCAGCCGTTCGCTGCAGATCAGCGCCACGCGCCAGGTGGCGGCGGGCGACTCGGGGCAGGACGTGTTCCGCGCCATCCGCAACGGCAACGGCACGTTCGTCGTCGAGGCCGGCAGCGGCAATACCGGCACCGGCGTGATCGACCCGGGCAGCGTCACCGATCCGTCGTCCTGGGTGGCGGACACGTACACGCTTACGTTCCTGACCGCGACCACCTACGAGGTGCGCGACAGCGCCAACAACCTGGAGGCCAGTGGTGCTTACTCGAGCGGCGGCGCCATCAGTTTCAACGGCATCCGCGTGTCGGTCAGCGGCACGCCGGCGGCCAGCGACAGCTTCACCATCGAGCCGAGTGCGAACCAGGACATCTTCACCACAGCGCTCAATTTGGTGACCACGCTCGAGGGCGTCACGACGACCAGCGCGGGGACCGCGGAGTTTCAAAACAACATGAACCGTTTCCTGTCGGATATCGACCAGGTGCAGAACCATCTGCTCGATTTCCGCGCGCGCGTCGGCGCGCGCCTGTCCGCCATCGACAGCCAGAAAGACATCAACGACAGCACCACGCTGACGCTGGACCAGTCGATCTCGCAGCTCAAGGATCTCGACTACGCCGAGGCGATCAGCCGCCTGAACCTGCAACTCACCGGCCTGGAGGCGGCGCAGCAGTCGTTCGTGCGCATCCAGGGGCTGTCGCTGTTCAACTTCCTGCGTTGATACCTGACTGACACGCGATGGAAACAGACATCGGGCGGTGGGAGCGCACGACGCGCGAACCGCCATCGTGGGACGAGCGTAATCGCGTAATCGCCGCTTTCATCCCCGATGGCGCGTCCGTGCTCGACGTCGGCGCGGGACACGGGACATTGCGGTCTTATCTGGCACCCGGTTGCACGTACCAACCCATGGATTGTGTACCCGGCACCCCGCAAACGATTCTGGTTGAGTTCAACAAGGGCCAGATTCCGGCGCTAGGGCGCACGTACGACGTTGTCGTGTGCAGCGGCATCCTGGAGTACATCGACGATCCAGCCGGGTTCCTGCGCACCGTCAGCGGGTGGGGCGAGCGCGTGTTGATTTCCTACGTGACGCTGGAGAGCCAGCCGGATATCGCGCGTCGCCGCGTCAACGGCTGGTTCAACGACTTGACCCGAACCGAACTCGAACGGCTCTTCGCGACGCTCGGTCTCGACGCCCGCCAGATCGCCGAATGGGGCGGTCAGGCGATTTACGCCATAACACGCGCACCGTGCGCATCCTGAAGCGGGAGAACAAACATGCAATGTGCCATCATCATCCCCATCGGCCCCGGCCATCAGACGCTGGCCCAGGAGTGCGCGCAATCCGTACAGCGCGCGTTTCAGGAATCGCCCGGTCCATTCGACGACATCCTCGTCCTGACGGTGGACGATTCCGAGGGCCGATATGGCCGCTCGCGCGCGCGGAACCAGGCGGTGCGACAGGCCGCGGAAGCCGGGGCGGAGTGGGTGTTTTTCCTCGATGCGGACGACCTGTTATTGCCCGAAGCCTTCCGGCTCGTAGCGCCATATGTCGCACACCATGATGCGGTGTGGGGTGCGATCCTGGAGAACCAGTACGGCTCGAGCGAGATCGTCAAACGCGCACCCCAGGTTGACCACATCTACTCGCTGCGCCAGCTGCTCGACAATGATCCCGTTACGACACTGCAGATGGGGCATTTCGTAAAGACCCGTGTGGCGCTCGCGCATCCGTTCGACGAGTCGCTGGATACAGGCGAGGATTTCGATTACTACCTGCGCGTCTGGGAGACGCAGACTTGCGTCAAGGCGCCGCTGCCGCTGTTCGTCAATCGTCGCGGTGCGCACTCGACTGGACCGCGTTCGGCCAACGGCGTCCAGTGGCGTATCGCGGCCCACGAGGCGATGAACCGCGCCAAGGCACGGCTGGAGGCATCCGGTATTTACGGCCATGCGCTCATCGGCGTCCCGGCGGGCATGACGCATGTTTTCCGCGCCGATGCCACGAACGCCGGCGACTGGTGGTCGCTGCCCGCGCACTACCTGCCGTTCGCAAACAAGGGCCATTTGCTCGACATTGCCGCGCTGCGGTCGGATACGCCGATGCACCGCAACCTGGTCGTCGGCGGTGGAGGTTTGGTCAGCCCGCATTTTCCGCAGCTCGAACAATTGATGCGGCGGGTAGACATCCGCCTGATCGGTTGGGGGTTGGGACACAACATGAATGTGGACGTGGAAGCGGGCTACGTTGAACCCGAGGAGCTGCGCTACCCGCGTTACATGGAGCGTTTCGATCTGCTCGGCGTGCGCGATTGGGGCGCGCCGTACCGCTGGGTTCCGTGTGCGAGCTGTCTGCACCCGGCTTTTTCCCGTGACTACCCGATTAGGCACGAGATCGTCGTTTACGAGCACAAACGCATCCCGACCGGTATCGATGGCTTCCCGAAAATGACAAACGATACCGGCGACATCGTTGCGGCGCTCGAGTTTCTCGGCTCCGGAAGGCTCGTGTTGACCAACAGCTACCACGGCGCTTATTGGGCGACATTGCTCGGGCGGCAGGTGATCGCCTTCCCGTTCTCTTCGAAATTCTACGGGCTCAAACACCGCATCCCTTTGTGCCGTGCAGCCGAATGGGAGAAGCACGTGGCAGGATGCAAGGTATATCCAGAGGCGCTCATCGAGGGGCGCCGGGCGAACGTCGATTTCCTTTCCGACGTGGAACGTTTTCTGTTTGAGGATTCCGGCAGTGTCGCGGTGAAGCAGCGCGCCGCTATCGGTTAAAGACAGGGAGCGCGCAACAAACGGGGAAATCGCTATCCGCGCAGCCGGGCAGCGACCTGCGCAAGCACCGTAGACCAGGTCCCCGACGCGGATTGCCTGAGGAGTCGGAGACTCGGATACCAGGGCGTGTCGTCGCTCCCAAGCAGCCAGCGCCAGTCGGGCGAATGCGGCAGCAGCACCCATGTGGCAACGCCCAGCGCGCCGGCCAGATGTACCGTGGCGTTGTCGATGCTGATCACAAGGTCGAGCGCCGCGATCTGCGCGGCGAAGTCGTCGAGGTCGGTGAGTGGGTTGGAATCATCCCAGTGGTGCACGTCGATGCCGAGGCGCTCCTTCACAAACCGCCGTTCGGCGACGGTATCGCCGTACTGCAGGTTGACGAAATGCACTCCCGGCGCAGCCAGAATATCTTCCCACTCGGTGAGCGCAATGGACCGTAGCCGCTGTTGCGCGCCGGTGCGCCCGCCGCGCCAAGAGATGCCGATTTTCGGGCCCGAGCCAAGCGATGCACAACGCTCACCCCATTTGGCAAGGTGATCGGGATGGGGTTGCAGGTATCCCTCAATGCGGGGAAAGCTTGCAGCATTGGGCCGCAGATAGCGTGGCAGGTCGCCCATCGCGGCCTGGAAATCGAATGCCCCCAAGGCGGCGATTCGCGCCGTCGTGTCCTCGCGCGCTCCCTTTTCGACTTTGCCACCGACGACCTCCGCAGCGGGAAAGGAGCGCTGGAATAGTGGTGCGAGACGGCTGTCGCACTCGATCACGACGCGTCCGGCCGAGTGCAGCAGATCCGGGAAACACGAGGCAAACATGATTTCATCGCCCACCCCCTGTTCCGCGTAGAGCAGCAGGCGCTTGCCCTCGATCGGGCTGCCATCCCACAGTGGCCAAGGAAAATGGCGGCGCGGGGTGTGATGCGCCACGAAACGGCAGTCGTATTCAGCCCAACCGCGCGCGAAATCGCCCGCAAGCAACAGGGTGCTGGCACGGTTCAGGCGGGCATCCGCGTCGTCGGGCGACAGCGAAATCGCGCTGTCGTAGCAGCGCAGGGCGTCGCTCAATTCGTTTCGGTCCTGATGCAGGATGCCGAGGTTGAACCAGGCCTCGGCATACTCCGGCCGGAGCGCGAGAGCGCGGTCGAGACACGCCCGTGCTTCGTCGTGGCGACCTTGCGCCCGAAAACTAGCAGACAGGTGATTCAGCGCCGGAGCGTGGTCAGGTACTTTCGCAAGTGCAGCACGTGCGTGGCGCTCGGCTTCCAGCGGTTCGTCGAGCGCGTTCAGCACGCAGGCGAGGTTTGTATTTGCCAACAGGTGCTCGGCATCCCGTGCCAGTGCTTTGCAAAAGGCGTCGCGTGCCTCGTCCAGGAGGTCGAGGGCCTGGAACGAAACGCCGAGATTGTTCCATACATCCGCCGACGGCGCGCGCACCGCCAGCCGTTCGAAGCAGAGTATTGCCTGGTCGTGCGCACCGGTGTTTTGGCGGGCAATGCCCAGGTTGTACAGCGCACTGTCGTGTCGCGGCTGCTTCGCGAGTACGCGCTCGAGCAGCGCGATGGCTTCCGCAGGCATGCCACGCTGCAGGCGCAGTGTGCCCAGCAGATAGAGCGCATCGACATGGTCAGGCGCCTGTGCGAGTACCTCAAGGTAGCCCGTCTCGGCGCCGATCCAGTCGTTGTGCTGGTGCCGTTGCCAGGATTCGGCGAGTCGCTGTTCAATCTCCGGTCGGCGACCGTTGGCCGCGGCGGCACGACGTTTCATGGCCGCGCACCGACACCGGTTTGTTGTCGCAATGCGGCACTTACCGCGGCGATCGCGGTTTCCCAATCGTCGGCACGGCCCTGGCGAAACAGCCGCGCGCTCGGATACCACGGGCTGTCCGCGCGTGCGAGCTGCCAGCGCCAGTCGGGCGCGAAGGGCGTCAATACCCATACGGGCACGCTGAGCGCGCCGGCCATGTGCGCGGTGGAGTTGGCGACGGTGATAACAAGATCGAGCGCTGTAGTCAGCGCGGCGAACTCGTCCAGGTCGGAGAGCGGGTTGACGTTCTCCCAATGGTGTACGTCAATTCCGAGCTGGTTACGGACGTGCTGTCGTTCCACCCCGGTGTCGCCATATTGCAGGTTGACGAAGTGCACACCGGGAACCGTGAGCAGCTCGCCGCACGACGCGAGCGGAATCGAGCGACGCGTACGCTGCGCCGTCGCCGAGCCGCCACGCCAGGAAAATCCGATCTTGGGCCCATCTCCCAGACACGCCAGCCGCTCACGCCAAGCTGCCACGCGCCGGGTATCGGCACGCAAATAACCCCCGTGCGCCGGAAAGTACTCCGGGGCGAGACGCAGGAAACGCGGCAGGCTGCCGAGAGGGCATTGGAAATCGATGTGTCCGGCTCGCGGCAGCCAGAGTTGCGCGTTCTCGCGTTGGCCATCGACGACCTCGACACCGATCACCTCGACGTCGGGGAAGGAACGGCGGAACAGCTCAACCAGACGGCGGTCGCATGTCAGGACGCAGCGTTTTGCGGTGCGAACGATCTCCGGGAGACAGGAGGCAAACATGATTTCATCGCCGACGCCTTGCTCGGCGTGAATAAGGATGCTCTTTCCCGCCAGCGGGCTACCGTCCCAGGCGGGAAGCGGAAGTGGCTGTCCCAGCGCCGGGTTCACCTGAAAACGCCATTCGTATCCCTCCCACCCCGGCGCGAAATCGCCGGCCAGAAGATGCGCGAGCCCCAGGTTGTGATGTGCCTTGGCATGTTCGGGATCGCGCGCCAGCGCGGCGCGAAAGCATTCGATGGCGCGGGCGGGGTTGCCGGCTTCGAGATGGCTGACGCCGAGGAAATTCTGCGCTTCCACCAACTCCGGGCGGCGCACTACGGCCTGTTCACCGTGCAAGATGGCTTCCTCGATTTTTCCAGACTGGCACAACACATGGCCGAGGCTGGCCTGCGCCTCCGGGTAATCGGGCCGAAGCGCCAGTGCTCGTCGATAGCATTCAGCTGCCGGTTCCCATTCATCGTGTCGTTCGTGGACATTGCCTAGATTGACGAGCGCCTCGGGGTAGTCGGGGCGGAACCCGAGAGCGTCGCGAAAACAGCGTTCGGCATCTTCGTGCAGGGATTTTTCCTGTAACGCGACGCCGAGGTTGTTGTGGCCCTCGGCGAAGGTAGGGCAAAGCGCAATGGCTTTGCGGAAATGCGCGATGGCCTCGTCGAGTCGGTCCTGATTCTGCAGCGCGATGGCGAGATTGCCGTGGGTGTCCGGATGGTTCGGGCGCGCCACGGCCGCGCGCTGAAGCAACTCCACGGCATTCATCCACCGTCCATTTTGGGCTTTCAGCGAGCCGAGGAGATAGAGCGCTTGCGGATGTTCCGGTTCCTGCGTGAGGACGGCACGATAAATCGTTTCCGCTTGAACAAGCTCGCCAGCGCGGTGGAGCTTGAGAGCGCGATCGGCTTCGGCATCTGCATCGAAAGCGGGGGATGTCGCTGTCACGGAGTGACGCGGTGTGGGTTCTGCCGATTCGCACGCCGGGTTCTTTTTTGCGAGCGTAGCCAGCGCCTGCGCCACCGCACGCACGACACTCTCCCAGTCGCCGCGCCGCGGTTGGCGGAAAAGCCGCACGCTTGGGTACCACGGGCTGTCTTCGCGCCCGAGTAGCCAGCGCCAGTCGGGGGAGAAAGGCAGGAGTATCCAGGTGGGTTTTCCGAGCGTGGCGGCGAGATGCGCCACGGCCGTGTCCACGCTGATGACAAGATCGAGGTTGGCGATCGCCGCCGCGGTCGCGGTGAAATCGGAAAATTGCGATCCAAGCTCGGCGAGATTGAGCGAGGCGCCGTGCTGACGGATCTCCGCATTGCGTCCTTTTTGCAAGCTCAACAGCTTCACGCCGTTCACAGCAGCAAGCGGCGCAAGCTGGGAAAGAGCCATCGAGCGTTGGCGATCGCCTCGATGATCGGGATTGCCGGCCCACACCAGACCGACCTTGAGGTCTGACAGTGGGCCGAGACGGGCAGCCCACGGCCGTAACTCGCCGGGATCGACGGTCAACGCAGGCGGCGTGGGGACGGTGTCGAGGGTCGTGCCGAAAAATCCGGGCAAACTCAAAAGCGGTGCGTGCAGGTCGAAGCGCGCGGCGACGCGCGCGTCGTCCTCGCGCACGACGAGCCGGTCGATGCCGGGAAAGCCGTGCAGCAGGCGCGCGAGCGGTCGTTGGCATTCAAAAACGATTTCCATCGCATCGCCCACGCGTGTCTTGACGAGCGGCAGGTAACGCGCGAACTGGATCGTGTCACCGAGCCCCTGTTCGGCATGCACCAGCAGGCGTTGGCCCGGATGCACGGTGCCGTCCCAGCGCGGTTGGCGAAACGGCCGTTCAAGCTCGGGGTTGGTGCGAAAGCGCCATTCGTAATCGTGCCAGGCTTTGGGAAAGTGTCCGCTGAGCAACTCGACGATGGAGAGATTCCAGTTGAGCTCGGCGTCTTCCGGCGCGCGCGCGAGTCCCAGGCGAAGCGCCTCGAACACCGCATCTATTTTTCCTTCGTCGAGATAACAATTGCCGAGCACGCCATAGGTCTTGACGAGACCGGGATTGAGTGCGAGCGCGCGCTTGGCGTGCTCGATAGCGGATTCGGGATCGCCGTGATGCCGTAGCGCACGGGCGAGATTACTGTGGGCCTCGGCATAGTCGGGCCGGAGCGCAAGCGCGCGCCGGAGGCATGCGATCGCTTCATCCAGTCTGCCCTGGTCCTGACGCACGATGCCGAGATTGTTGTGTGCGTCTGCGTAATCGGGTTTGAAGGCAAGCGCCCGTTCGAGAGCGGCGGCGGCTTCAGGGATCAATTTTTGGCGATAGCGGCAAAGCCCCAGGTTGCTCAGGGCCTCGGGAAAGTCCGGGTGCCGCCGCAATGCGCGCTCGTACTGCACCGCCGCTTCGGCGAGACGGCCGAGATGAAACAGCGCCAGGCCGTAGTTGTTGCAGGCGTCTGCGTTGGCCGAATCGAGGCGCGCGGCTTGTTCGAGCAGTTCGGCCGCGCGTGCGTGTTCGCCCCGTTGCAACGCGAGACAGCCGAGCAGGAACAGGGCGTCGGGTTGCTGCGGTCGTTCCCGCAGGATCTCGCGATACACCGGCTCGGCAACATGCAACTGGCCCGCCATATGTTGCTGGCGGGCGGCTTGTAACCGGTTTTCCCAGGTCATTTCGGGGCGTCTCGCGGCATTTCGTGTCCACCGGATTTGTTGTCTGATTTAGCAATCCGCATGCCATGCCTTTCGGTTCCGCTGCATGGCTAAGTCATTGAATCGGAAACCGAAGCGCGCGGCAGGCCCGCGTTCCCGGGCGTCAAATTTCCATCATGGCTAAAGTTTTCCGTCGCGCATCCCGATACACCCTGCAACCGGCAGATCCCTGCCGGTGGTTCGCCCCCTAATGTGGGCGAGATGAACGGTTATCCCCGTTCCCGCACGGCGGCAACGCCGGCGGCGAACCGGGGCTCAAATAGGAGATATCACAATGGCTTTGATGGTTAATACCAACGTCGCTGCGCTGAATGCGCAGCGCAACCTCGGGAAAACAGGCGGCGAACTGAACGTTTCGCTGCAGCGTCTGTCCTCGGGCCTGCGCATCAACAGCGCCAAGGACGACGCCGCCGGCCTCGCAATCTCGAACCGCATGACCGCCCAGATCCGCGGCCTCAACCAGTCGATCCGCAACGCCAACGACGGCGTGTCGCTGGCCCAGACCGCGGAAGGCGCGCTGTCCGAGGCGAGCAACGCGCTGCAACGCATGCGCGAGCTGGCGCTGCAGTCGGCCAACTCCTCGAACTCGGCGTCGGACCGCACGGCGCTGCAGGCGGAAGTCAACCAGCTCAAGACGGAAATCGACCGTATCGCCTCCCAGACCACGTTCAACGGCCTGAAGATCCTGGATGGTTCGTACACCAACCAGACCTTCCAGGTCGGCGCCAACGCCAACCAGACCATCTCGGTCTCGATCAGCGGCGCCGCGACGACTGACTTGGCGAACTACACGGTCACCGGCTCCACGGATGACAACCAGCAGGGTACCGGCTCGACCAAGGCGGCCTCGACGACCACAGCGACTGGCACCATTGCCGCGCAGAACCTGACACTTTCGGGTCCGACCGGCACCGCGACCGCGACCGTTTCCTCGGCGGGTGACAGCGCCTACACTGTCGCCGCCTCGGTGAACGCGCTTACCGGCAGCACCGGCATCACGGCCAAGGCCACGACCACGGCGACTCTGAGCGCCCTGACCGCGAACGGCACTGTCACCATGACGGTCGGCAGTGGCAGCACCACGTCGACCATCTCCGCGGCCGTAACCACGACCGACCTCTCGGCGCTTGCCACGGCGATCAACAACGTGACGGGCACCACCGGCGTGGCAGCCTCGGCCAGTGGCGGCACCCTGACGCTGACCCAGGCCGATGGCAAGAACGTCTACGTGACAAACTTCTCGCACAGCACCGCGACGTCTACGAGCCAGATCGTATTTAAGGGCAGCGCCGAGTCCGCCGGTGTGTCGCTTACCTACGGCACCAACGATTCGAGCGTGGCCTCGGGTACGGTGACCTTCAACGCGACCTCGACCTTCTCCGTGACCTCGTCCGTGGCCGCCACCGCTGGCAGCGTGGTCGATGCCGCCGCGAGCACCGCGGTCAGCGCCTCGGCCTCGTTGCTTAGCACGGTCAGCGTCAGCACGGCCTCCAACGCCCAGAGCGCGATCGACATCATCGACGCGTCGCTGGATAAGATCGCCAGCATCCGCGGTGATCTCGGCGCCGTGCAGAGCCGGTTCGAGGCGGTCGTAGCGAACCAGTCCGCGACCTCCGAGAACCTCTCGGCCGCACGCTCGCGCGTCATGGACGCCGACTTTGCCCAGGAGACGGCGCGCCTCACTCGCGCCCAGATCCTGCAGCAGGCCGGCGTGTCGATCCTGGCCCAGGCCAACGTCCTGCCGCAGCAGGCGCTGATGTTGCTCAAGTAAGCGAACGAGCCAGTTCACTGATGTAAGGAAGTCAGGGGAGCGCGCCCGGGGAATGGTCCCCGGGCGCGTGAACCTGCAGCACATGAGGTGACACATTATGCCGATTGATGCAATGAACAAAATCGGTACTGCCGCAGGCAAGGTGACGGCGGCGTCACCGGCGCGCGCTACTATCCCCGGAGCGTCGGGGCAAGAGTTGGCTGATAGCGGCAAGGTTCTGCCGCCACCGCCCGGTGCCATGTCGGGCGCGGAGGTGCAGCAGGCCGTTAGCAACCTGGCCAATTATGTACAGTCGTTGCGGCGCGATCTGCAGTTCAGCGTGGACGAGCGCAGCGGCAAATCGATGGTCCGCGTCGTCGACTCGGAGACCGGCGAGACCATTCGCCAGATCCCGTCCGAGGAGATTCTTGCCATTTCCCGTGCGCTGTCGCAGAGCATGGAACGCACGGAAGGCATGTTGTTGAACGACAGGGCCTGACGCACTGCCGGACGGGCCACTGGCCCTGTTTTTGCATAGCGGCTGCGACGACCGGCATCCTGCCGGGCGAATGTCTTCCCCCGCGTTTCGAGCGGGGCTGAGGAGAACGCAAGGTGGCTATATCATCCGCGGGCGTCGGTTCCGGGCTCGACATCAACGGCATCATCAGCCAGCTCATGACGGTCGAGCGCCAGCCATTGGCCGCACTCGCCCAGAAAGAGGCCAAGTACCAAACCAAACTCAGCGCCTACGGCACCCTCAAGGGAGCGATGTCGTCGTTCCAGTCGGCGATGAGCGATCTTTCCACGCTTTCCAAGTTCCAGTCCGTCAAGACCTCGGTCGCGGACACCACCATTCTCTCCGCCTCGGGGTCGTCGAGCGCCGTTCCCGGAAGCTACTCGATCGAAGTCACGCAACTCGCGCAGTCGCACAAGATCGCCTCGGCGGGCTTCACCAACACGACCGATACGGTCGGCTCAGGCACGCTCACGATCCAGTTCGGCACTTGGAACGGCACGACCTTTACGGCGAACGCCGACAAGGCGACGCAGAGCGTTACCATCGCGAGTAGCCAGAATAGCCTCGTTGGCATCCGCGACGCCGTCAATGCGGCCAATGTCGGGGTGACCGCCTCGATCGTGAACGACGGCGCGACCGCGGGGAACAAGCTGGTATTCACCTCGAACGACACCGGTGCCGCCAACAGCCTCAAAATCACCGTCACCGATGACGACGGCAACAACACCAACAACAGCGGGCTCTCGCAGCTCGCCTACGATCCGGCCGGCACGTCGGGCAGCGGCAAGAACCTGACCCAGACCGCATCGGCGTTGAATGCGACGGTGACGATGGACGGCATCAGCATCAGCAAGGCCTCGAACGTCGTCACCGATGTCGTCTCGGGCGTGACGCTGACGCTGCTTAAGGTAAGTGCCGCGAGTACGCCAACCACACTGACGGTCTCACGCGATACGGGCGTGGTGCAGAGTTCCGTGGAGGCGTTCGTCAAGGCATACAACGATTTACGCAAGACCGTGACCGACCTCACGGCCTACAATGCCGAGACCAAGCAGGCTTCGATACTGCAAGGCGACGCGGCCGCGCGTTCTGTTTTGACCCAGGTGCGGCGCACCCTGAGCACGGCGCTTACGGGCCTGAGCGGCGCCTATACGGATCTGTCGCAAGTCGGTGTGTCCTTCAAGTCGGACGGCACGCTGTCGCTCGATGCAACCAAGCTGCAATCGGCACTTTCGAGCAATTTCAACGACGTCGCCGGCGTGTTCGCCGCCTACGGCAAACCGAGCGACAGCCTGATCGGCTATGTGAGCGCCACGGACAAAACCAAACCTGGCCGGTACGAGGTTTCTGTCACGACGCTTCCGACCCGAGGTTATTACACCGGCGCCGCGACCGCGGCGCTGCCGGTTACCGTCAGCGCCGACAACGACACGTTCGCGCTCAAGGTAAACGGCGTGCAGACCGGCACCATCACCCTGACCCAGGGGAGCTACAGCACCGCGGCGGCGCTCACCGCCGAAATCCAGTCGCGCATCAACGGCGACAGCGCCCTCAAGGCGGCGGGCGTGAGCGTGACGGTGACGCATGCCAGCAACCAGCTCGCCATCACCTCCAGCCAGTACGGCGCCGGATCGACCGTGGAGATCACCTCGGTGGACACCACCACCGCCGCGACCCTGGGCCTGAGCGCGGCCAGCGGCACGGCGGGCGTGGACGCCGCCGGCTCGATCGGCGGCGTGAGCGCGACCGGTTCCGGGCGTTATCTTACGGGCGCGGGCGATGCCGATGGCCTGAAGATCGAGGTGACCGGCGGCAGCACCGGTGAGCGTGGCGGGGTGTATTACTCGCAGGGCTACGCCTACCGGCTCGATACGCTCATGGCCGAGCTGCTCGATGTCGACGATGGCATGATCGCGGGCAAGACCGAAGGCATCAACGCGAGCATCGAGAGCATCGGTGCACGGCGCGAAACGCTCAACCGCCGGCTGGTGGACGTGGAACGGCGCCTCCGCGCCCAGTTCACGGCGCTGGACAGCATCGTGGCCCAGCTCCGCTCCACGAGCGATTACCTGTCGCGTCAGTTGACAAGTTTGCCTGGTTCGTGAACGGCGGCCAGCGGCATCCAACTGGATGTTGCCGCCGTCAAGTTTTAGCACGATGCGTCCGATACAAAGAGGGCAGCGTGGATAAACACCACCTCCCTTAACTGGCCGAAGGAGACGTGCATGACATACGCCCTCGCACACAGTGCCCTGAAACAATATCAGCAGGTAGGCATGGAAAGCGCCGTGGTCTATGCCAATCCACATCGACTGGCGCAGATATTGTTCGAGAATGCATTGGACAGCATCGCCGCGGCCAAACGCCACGTCGGTCAGGCCAAGATGGCAAAGAAGGCCGAGTGCATCACGCGCGCACTCAATATTGTCGAAGGTTTACGGCTCAACCTCGATCTGGAACGGGGTGGGCAGGTCGCCGCAAACCTCGACAGCCTGTACGAGTATGTCGGCATGCGTCTGTTGCACGCCAACATCAAAAACGATACCCGTATTCTGGATGAAGTCGCGTCGCTGCTGGGCGAGATCAAGAGCGGTTGGGACGCCATCGCCGGTCACGCGGACGGAACGGCTGCCAACGAGTCCGCGATGTCCCCGCGCGTACCGATGGTCGGCTGACAGCGGCGCACGCGGTATCGTTCATGCACCGAATCGTCGCCGATCGCGGCCGGTGTGCCGCGCAGCCGCAGGATGCGGGGAAGTTGCTTGAGCTGACGCAGGCCATGCTTGCGGCCGCCGAGCAGGGCGATTGGGACCGTTTGGCCGGACTCGAGTCCGAGCGTAGTCGCCTCATTGCCGCCTGTTTCGGTCCGACCCGCCCTCAGGCGGATACCGCCGCCATGGTCGGCTGTATCCGGCAGATGCTCGATCTCGACCGGAAGGTAATCGCGATTGCCGAAGATGGCCTACGCGACATCGCCGGCGAAATCGCGGGCCTCGAACGCGGTCGACGCGCGCATCGCGCCTATGGAGATGCCGCGAAGTAACGGCGTGCTATGCTGGTTTCCATTACCGGCTGATTCATCGTAGAACGCCGGGAGCGTGGATGCCACGATGAGCGATACCGCGAATCTTCTTGGAACCGGTCTTCTTTACGAGGACCGCTTGCCCTTGCACTGGCAACTGACGGAAGCCGCCGTGGCCGAGGGCGGTGCAAGCCATGTCGACGAGGCCAACGCGGAATTTCTGCGCATCATGGCCGCCCTCGAAGAGCATCCCCCGGAACCGACCGAAGAGCGTCCCGAGATCGCGCACGAGATGCGCCGTCTCGAATCCAAGGTTGATCTGCTGCTCAGCATGGTCAGTCGCCTGCTGGCGCGCCAGCGGCCGCTGCCGGATGCGGTGCCGCTGCGGCTCAGCGCCACCGGCATCGAGTGGTTGTCATCGCCGGCGCCGGCGAAAGACAAATACGTGCTGCTCGATCTCTACCTGTCCCGCGATTTTCCTCTGCCGCTGCTGCTGACCGGCAGGGTCGCGCAAGTGACGGAAGAGGGGGCCTCTAAGCGCGTTACTGTGATTTTCGAGGGGTTGGGCGGGACCGTGCGCGACTGGCTCGACAAGATAGTTTTCCGCCAGCACCGGCGGCGTATCGCCCATTCCCGGCGCGAGGCGGCCAAAGAAGCGTAAGCGGACTGTAAATTCCATATTCATCATATGGTTAGCCATCTGTCCGTCAAATTCCCGGCTTTTGAAGCATTCCCCGACATACCTATATATATCCACGTGACGACATTTTGACGTTCTCTTCGCGGCCGATTTCTAAGTATCTGTTTTATAACCCTCGATAGCCGGGCACGGTTATTGCTATTTCGCCTTTCGTCGGCTGACCGGCGGCAATTCTGTGGTCTACACTTCGAAAAGTTTGGCCGCCGAACGGCTCAGATCGTTGGATGGCCGGATGTCAGCCGCAGGGGCGAACGACCCCGACGTTTTCCGCAGTGCCATCAGGATTAACGCCGCACAGGAAGCTGAGTATCCCGGTGCGGCGTCGTCGTGCAGGCGCGGGAATCGAATTCCAGGTTGCAATAGAAAAAGAAGTTCGGGAGGAGACACCTATGGGGCCGATCATCGGCGCGGTACGCACGACACACCTCAGGCAATCCAGCTGCGTTCGGGTTGCATCGACAACAACAAAGGGGGCGTACCATGACTGATGGCGTACTGCTGCTCATCGACAGCGACCCGGCCCGTCGTCAGCACTTGAAGTCGTTACTCGAGTTCGTCGATTGCGGCGAGATCGTGGCCGTCAGCGGCGAGCAATGGCGCGGCCGCATCGAGAATCCGAGCGCCCTGCAGGCCGTCCTGCTGGGGCCCTGCGAGAACCCCGACGAGCAGCGCGCGCTGTTCGACGCGGTCGCCCAGTGGCAGGCGCGCCTGCCGCTTATCCTGCTCACTGAATCCGCCGCGCCGGTTTCGATGGATGAGGCGAGCACCGCCGGCCTGTTCGTGCGCCGGCTCGAGTTGCCGGTGAAATACGGCCAGTTGGCCCATGTCCTCGATCAGGCGTGCCAGTTCCGCGCCAGCGCCGACTCCGAGAGCTCGCGTAACCCCGAATTGTTCCGTAGTCTGGTTGGCAAGAGCGCCGGCATCTGCCAGGTGCGCCGTCTCATCGAGCAGGTCGCCAACACCGACGCCAACGTCCTGATCCTCGGCGAATCGGGCACCGGCAAGGAAGTGGTGGCGCGCAACCTGCACTATCACTCCTCGCGTCGCGGCCGGCCGTTCGTGCCGGTCAATTGCGGCGCCATTCCCCACGACCTGCTCGAAAGCGAATTGTTCGGCCACGAGAAGGGCGCCTTTACCGGCGCTATCAGCGCGCGCCAGGGCCGCTTCGAGATGGCCGAGGGCGGTACGCTGTTCCTGGACGAAATCGGCGATATGAGCCTGCCGATGCAGGTGAAGCTGCTGCGCGTGCTGCAGGAGCGCGTATTCGAGCGCGTCGGCTCGAACAAGAGCATCGCCGCCGACGTGCGCATCATCGCGGCTACGCACCGCAACCTGGAAGACGACATCCGCGCCGGGCGCTTCCGCGAGGACCTGTACTACCGGCTGAACGTATTCCCCATCGACATGCCGCCGCTGCGTGAGCGGCTCGAAGACATCCCGTTGCTGGTAGCCGAACTCAACGCCCGTCTGATGCGCGAGCGCGATACTTCCGTGCGGCTGACGCCGGCGACCGTCGCCTCGCTGCAGCAGTACCCCTGGCCCGGCAACGTGCGCGAGCTCGCCAACCTCGTCGAGCGGCTGGCGATCCTGCATCCGGCCGGGACCGTGGATTTCAAGGACCTGCCGTTGAAATACCGCTGCCTGAGCGCGGTGCCGGCGGCACCCGTTGCCGGTGACTATGGCGTCGCACCGGTAGCGTCCGCAGCGGCAATGGCTCAGCTTCCGCGCGAGGGGATCGACCTCAAGGAACATCTGACCAACATCGAGTATTCCCTCATCATGCAGGCGCTCGCCGAATCCGGCGGCGTGGTGGCGCGTGCCGCCGACCTGCTGCGCCTGCGTCGTACCACCCTCGTCGAGAAGCTACGTAAATATGGCGTGCGCACCGAAGTTGCCCGCCAGGAAATTGACGAACCGATCGCTGTTAATCAGTAACTCCCCGCCAGCAAACAGATAATCCGGCAGGCACGGATTTTGCTCCCGCCCGTCCGCGACACGGGAAATTTCTCCCGGTGTCGCTGGATAGGGAGAGCGATCCGTCATGAGCCAAGCCGCGCCGAGCCGCATTCATTACCTGGAACAGGCACTGCGCCTGTCGAACCAGGTCGCGAAACAACTCTCGGACTCCTACCGGGCGCTCGAACTGCGCGTCGCCGGGTTGAGCAGCGACCTGGCGACGGCGCGTGACGAATGCCGGCGCGAGCTGGGCGAGAAGAAGGATCTCGCCGACCGCCTGACGCGGCTGCTGAACGCGTTGCCGGGCGGCGTGATCGTGCTCGACGGCGACGGTGTCGTGCACCACAGCAATCTTGCCGCGCAAGAGCTGTTCGGCGAGCCGCTCCTCGGCGAGCGCTGGTGCGACGTGATCGAACGCGACTTCGTCCCGACCCTGGGGGCGGGCGACGAGATTTCCCTGCGCGACGGCCGGCGCCTGTCCCTCGATATCTGCTCGCTCGGCGACGACGAACCCGGCCAGATCCTGCTGTTCCGGGACATAACCAACGCCTGGCGGCTGCAGGAGCGGCTGACACGCGAACGGCGCCTGACCGCGATGGGCGAGATGGCGGCCAATCTGGCGCACCAGATACGCACGCCGCTGGCCACCGCCATGCTGTATGCCTCGAACCTGACCGCCCCGGCCACCGCCGCGGCGGATAGCCACGATGTCGCGCAGCAAACCCTTGTCAGCCTGCGACACATCGAACGGCTGGTGAACGACATGCTGGCCTTCGTGCGCGGTGCCGGCCCGGCCGGCGAGATTATCCGCGTGGCCGAGTTGCTCGACGGGCTGCACCAGGGCCTCGACCCACTGCTCACGGCGTACGACGCCGCTTTCGAATGCCGCAACACCCTGCCGGCCGACGCCGTCGTTTACGGCAATCGTCCCGCGCTGCTTGGCGCATTGCAGAACCTGGCGGTCAACGCCATCCAGGCGAAAGGCCAGGGCGCGCGGTTGCAACTGGGCGTCGCCGCCGGCAGCGCCGGCGAGATCAATTTTTTCCTGACCGACAACGGGCTTGGCATCGCCCCCGAGCTGTGCGAGCGCATCTTCGAACCGTTTTTTACCACGCGCACGCAGGGCACCGGCCTTGGGCTTGCCATCGTGCGAAGTGTGGCGCGCGCGCACGACGGCGAGGCATGGCTGGTGGCGTCGCAGCCGGGCGAGGGCAGCACGTTCGGCCTGCGCCTGCCGGCCGCGAACGTCCGGATGACGCAACCCGTCGTCGCGCGCAACAACGAACCCCAGCGCGCCTGCGCCACTTGAGGAATCACCCATGAGCCGATCCACGGTATTGCTGGTCGAGGACGACGAGGGTCTGCGCGGCGCATTGACGCTGACGCTCAAGAACGCCGGTTACGAGGTGCGCGCCGCCGCCGACGGCGAGGCCGCGCTCACGACGCTCGCCGAACACGAGGCCGGGCTGATCATCACCGACATGCGCATGGACGGCATGGACGGCAATACCCTGTTGCAACGCGTCCGGCAGCACCACGCCAACCTGCCGGTCATCGTCATGACCGCCTACGGAACCGTGCAGAGCGCGGTCGAGGCCATGCGCAACGGCGCACAGGATTACCTGGTGAAGCCGTTCGATACCGGCCTGTTGCTCGGCAAGGTGGCGCATTATCTCGGGAATACCGGGACGACGGATGAACCGGTCGCCAACGACGAGCGCATGCAGGCGCTGTTCGGGCTGGCGACGCGCGTGGCCGGCAGCGATGTCACGCTGATGATCAGCGGCGAGTCCGGCACCGGCAAGGAAGTGCTGGCGCATTACATTCATCGCCGCTCGCGGCGTGCATCCGGCGCGTTTGTGGCCATCAACTGCGCCGCGATCCCGGAGAACATGCTCGAAGCCATGCTGTTCGGCTACGAGAAAGGTGCATTCACCGGCGCGGTGCAATCGACGCCGGGCAAGTTCGAACAGGCCCAGGGCGGCACCCTGTTGCTGGACGAGATTTCGGAAATGCCGCTGGGATTACAGGCCAAGCTCTTGCGCGTGTTGCAGGAACGCGAGGTCGAACGCCTCGGCGGGCGGCGCACGATTGCGCTCGACGTGCGCGTGATGTGCACCACCAACCGGCACCTGCGCGAAGAGGTCGCGGCCGGGCGTTTCCGCGAGGATCTGTTCTACCGTCTGAACGTCTTTCCGTTGCACCTGCCGCCGCTGCGCGAGCGCACGCAGGACATCCTGCCGCTGGCGCGTTTCCTGTCGGCGCGACTTGCCCGCGCCGCCGGCCGGGAGGCGCCCACGTTCTCGCCCACGGCCGAGGCGCAACTGCTGGTGCACCGCTGGCCGGGCAACGTGCGCGAGCTCGATAACCTGATCCAGCGCGCGCTGGTGCTCGTCACCGGCGACACGATTCGGGCCGAGGATCTGCAATTCGAGGCCATGGCGGCGGGCGCCGACGAAACCGCGCGCCCGGACGATGCCGGCGCGCAGGGCGACACGCTCAATCGCGATCTGCGGTCGCGCGAGCAGAGCCTGATTCTCGATGCCCTCAAGGCCGGCAACGGCAGCCGCAAACACGCGGCGGAACGCCTCGGCATCAGCCCGCGCACGCTGCGTTACAAGCTCGCGCGCCTGCGCGAGGCCGGCGTCGCGATTCCGGGATAGGCCGACTTGCCGGAGGGAGGACAGACATGAACGAAATCGACGTCAACCGGCTCTTGTCACAACTGCGCACGACTGCCGCCGCGGCCCAGGGTCGCGCCCCGGCCGCCGCGTCGGCGGCGCGCAGTGGCGCGCCCGACTTCGCCGGCCTCGTGAAGAACGCCCTCAACGGCGTGAACGAGACCCAGCTGCGTGCCGACAAACTCGTGAACGCCTTCGAGCTCGGCGATGCCAAGGTGAACCTGGCGGACGTGATGATCGCGACCCAGAAAGCCAACATCTCGTTCCAGGCGATGACGCAGGTACGCAACAAGGTGGTCGCCGCGTACCAGGAAATCATGAACATGCAGGTCTGATGCCGCGAACACGTCACCCGCAACCTGAATCCGCATAACCATGGCCAACGAACCGCTGCATCCGCAAAACCTGACGACCTCCGTCCGCGCCCTGAGTTATTTTCCGCTGATGCGCCAGCTCGGCGTCATGATCGGGCTGGCCGCGAGCGTGGCGGTCGGTGTCGCCGCGGTGATGTGGGTGCAGACGCCCGGCTTTCGTCCGATCTACACCAACCTGGCGGAACGCGACCAGGCACGCGTGATCGAGGAGCTGGCCAAGACCGGTATCCCACACAAGATCGACAGCGCCAGCGGCGCCATCCTGGTGCCCGACAAACAGATGCACGAGGCGCGCCTCAAGCTCGCCGCCCAGGGCCTGCCCAAGGCCGGCAACAACGGCTTCGAGAGCATGGAGTCCGGCAACAGCTTCGGCAGCAGCCAGTTCCTGGAAACCGCGCGCTACCAGCACGCGCTCGAGGGTGAGCTGGCGCGCTCCATCATGAGCATCAGCGTCGTGCAAAGCGCGCGCGTCCATCTCGCGATCCCCAAGCAGTCGGCGTTCCTGCGAAACCGCCAGCAGCCGTCGGCCTCGGTCGTCGTGAACCTGTACGCGGGGCGCGTGCTCGACGAGGGCCAGGTGGCCGCCATCGTGCACCTGGTCGCCTCCAGCGTGCCGAACCTGACGGCCGAGACCGTCACTATCGTCGACCAGCAGGGGCGGTTGCTCGCGTCGAACGGCAAACAACGGCACGAATACGCCGCCGCCGCTACCCAGTTCGAGCAGACGCGCAAGGTGGAGGAATCCTACGTCAAGCGCATCGAGGACATCCTTTCGCCCATCATCGGCACCGGCGGCGTGCGCGCGCAGGTGACGCTCGACATGGACTTCACGGTCACCGAGCAGACCGAGGAAAGTTTCAAACCGCAGGGCGGCGCGGTGCGCAGCGAGCAGGTATCCGAGGAAATCGCCCAGCCCGTCGCCGGCGCGGTCGCGGGCGGCGTGGGCGGTATTCCGGGTGCGCTCAGCAACCAGCCGCCGGCGGCTGGCACGGTAACCGAGACAGCCGCGGCCAAGCCCGCGGACAAGGCCGAACCCGGCAAGGATGCCAAGGACGCGAAGGGTGGCAAAGAGGGCAAGGGCAAGGACAAGGCCGCCGATGAGGCCGTGGCTGCGGCACCGTCCAACACCAGCCGGCGCGCGATCCGCAACTACGAGCTCGGCCGCACGATCCAGCACACACGCGCCGCGCCGGGCAAGATCAAGCGGCTGTCGGTGGCGGTGCTGGTTGACAACAAGCAGACCGTCAATGCCGACGGCGAGGCCGAGCGCAAGCCGCTCGCCAAGGAGGAGATCGAGCGGCTGACGGCGCTGATCAAGGACGCCATCGGCTTCAACGCCGAGCGCGGCGACAGCGTGCAGGTGACGAACATCGCCTTCAGCACGCCGCCGGAGGCGGAGCCGCTGCCCGACCAGGCGTTTCTGGACAAACCGTGGGTGGCGGACCTCGGCAAGCAGTCGCTTGCCGGTTTCCTGGTGCTGTCGATCGTCTTCGGCGTGCTGCGACCGATGCTGCGCAGTCTCATGAGCAAGCCGCTGCCGGTGGAAACCGACATGGCGGCGGGCGGAATGCCGGCGCTCGCCCACACGGGCGGCGCGCGCCACGCGCTACCAGCCGGTCATGTCAATTACGACACGCAGCTCAACACCGCCAAGTCGCTGGCGACACAGGATCCCAAGCGGGTGGCGCAGGTCGTGAAGAACTGGGTGGCGAACGATGGCTGAGGCGGCGGCAGGAGGCAGGTTGAGCTGGACCGAGCGCGCCGCGGTCCTGCTCCTGAGTCTCGGCGAGCAGGAGGCAGCCGAGGTGCTGAAGCACATGGAACCGAAAGAGGTGCAGAAACTCGGCACCACGATGGCGACGCTCACGAACGTCCCCAAGCCGCGCATCACCGAAGTGTTGTCCCAGTTCGTGGAGACGGTCGAGAACGAAACCGCGCTCGGCATCGGTTCCGAGGACTACATCCGGCGCATGCTGGTGAGGGCCATCGGCGAGGACAAGGCCGGCGGCCTGATCGATCGTATTCTGCACGGCGGCAACACCAAGGGGCTCGAGAACCTCAAGTGGATGGAGCCGCGCGCCGTGGCCGAGCTCATTCGTCTCGAACACCCGCAGATCATCGCCATCGTGCTCGCCTATCTCGACGCCGAGCAGTCGGCCGAGATCGTCAAGCACCTGCCCGAGATCATGCGCGTCGACGTGCTGATGCGCATCGCCGCGCTCGACGGCATTCCGCCGTCGGCGCTGAACGAATTGAACGAGGTGATGGAGAAGCAGTTCGCCGGCAAGACCAGCAACGTCAAGGCGTCGAGCGTCGGCGGCGTCAAGACCGCCGCCAACATCCTCAACTTCCTCGATACCAGTATCGAGAACGCGCTGATTGCGAAGGTGAAGGAAACCGACGAAAAGCTCGCGCAACAGATGGAGGAGTTGATGTTCGTGTTCGAGGACCTGGTGGAGGTCGACGACCGCGGCATCCAGATGATCCTGCGCGAAGTGTCCTCGGATTCGCTGTTGCTTTCCCTCAAGGCGGCGAGCGAGGAGATCAAGGAAAAGATCTTCAAGAACATGTCCAAGCGCGCGGCCGAAATGCTGCGCGACGACCTCGAGGCCAAGGGCCCGATACGCCTGAGCGAAGCGCAGACGGCGCAGAAGGAAATCGTGAGCATCGCGCGCCGCCTGGCCGAGTCCGGCGAGATCGCGCTCGGCGCCAAGGGCGAGGAGTATGTCTAGCCGCATCATCTCGCGCGATCAGCTTGAGGCCTATCAGTCGTGGGAACCGCCGGTCATGGGCGGCGGGGCGGGCGCCGGCGTGCGCGCCGTGACCGCGCAGCGCGTCGAGGAGATCCACCGCCAGGCCTACGACGAGGGCTTCGCCCTCGGTCGCCAGGAGGCGCTGGCACAGGTGCGCACGCAGCTCCTGGGCGTGCTCGGCGCGCTCGCCGAACCGCAGGCCGAGATGGACGAGACGGTGATGCAGGAACTCGCGCTGCTGGTGCAGAGCGTCGCGCGCCAGCTCGTGCGGCGCGAACTCAAGACCGAACCCGGCGAGATCGTCGCGGTGGTGCGCGAGGCGATGGCGGCGCTGCCGCTCTCGGCGCGCAACATCCGCCTGCACCTGCACCCGGAGGACGCCCAACTGGTGCGCGCCGCGCTGTCGCTGAACGAGGGCGACCAGCACTGGCGCATCGTGGACGACCCTACACAAACACGCGGCGGCTGCCGCGTGCTCACGGACACCTCGCAGATCGACGCGAGCCTGGAGACACGGTTGTCGGCGGTCATTGCCAAGATGCTCGGAGGTGAGCGTGGAAACGACGGACAGCCCGCCAGCGGCTGAGCGGTTCACGCCTGACCCGGTGCGCGCCGAGTTGTGGCGCACGCGCCTGACACGCTGGCGCAACCAGCTCCAGATGCGCGTGCCGCCGGTCGTCGAAGGCAAGCTTACGCGCATGGTCGGGCTCACCCTCGAGGCCGTCGGCTGCCAGGCCGCCATCGGCGGACGCTGCCTGATCCAGGGCTACGACCATAAATACATCGAGGCCGAGGTCGTGGGCTTCGCCGGCGAAAAATTGTTCCTGATGCCAACCGGTGACATCCGCGGGCTGATGCCGAACGCGCGCGTCATCCCGACCGATCGCGTGTGCGAGGCCCCCGTCGGCGAAGGGCTGCTCGGGCGCGTGCTCGATGGCGCCGGCCGTCCGATCGACGCCCAGGGGGCGTTGCGCGCGCACGCGCGCATGCCGCTCACCGGCCGGCCGATCAACCCCATGTCGCGCCCGCCCATTCGCGAGCCGCTCGACGTCGGCGTGCGCGCGATCAATTCGCTGCTCACCGTGGGCCGCGGCCAGCGTCTCGGCTTGTTCGCCGGCTCGGGCGTGGGCAAGAGCGTACTGCTCGGCATGATGACGCGCTTCACCAACGCCGACGTCATCGTCGTCGGACTCATCGGCGAGCGCGGGCGCGAGGTCAAGGAATTCATCGAGAACATTCTCGGACGCGAGGGCATGAGTCGCGCCGTGGTGGTGGTTTCGCCGTCCGACGATCCGCCGCTCATGCGACTGCACGGCGCGATGCTGGCCACCAGCATTGCCGAGTATTTCCGCGACCAGGGCAAGCAGGTGCTGCTGCTCATGGATTCGCTCACGCGTTACGCCCAGGCGCAACGCGAGATCGCGCTTGCCATCGGCGAGCCGCCCGCGACCAAGGGTTATCCGCCGTCGGTGTTCGCCAAAATTCCGCAGCTGGTCGAGCGCGCCGGGACCAGTGACACGAACAACGGCTCCATCACGGCGTTCTATACCGTGCTCGCCGAAGGCGACGATCACAACGACCCGATCGCCGACGCGGTGCGCGCCACGCTCGACGGCCACGTGGTGCTGTCGCGCCGCCTGGCCGAGGCCGGCCATTACCCCGCGATCGACATCGAGGCCTCGATTTCGCGCGTGATGACCGACATCGTGTCCCGCGAACATCTGGAGCGCGTGCGCCGGCTGCGCCAGCGCTATTCGGCGTACGAACAGAATCGCGATCTCATCAGCGTCGGCGCCTACCAGCGCGGGTCGGACGCGCGCGTGGACGAGGCCATCGAGTTTCACCCGCGTGCGCTCGAGTTTTTACGTCAGGGCATGCACCAGGCGGTTTCGTTCCAGGACAGCCTGCGCGAGCTCACGCAGCTGGTAGCGACGGGGAGCGCATAACCGGCCATGACCAAATCGCAGCGCCTGAAACCAATCGTTCGCCTTTCGGTCTCGAAGGAGCGCGACGCTGCCGTGGTGCTGGCCCAGGCGCAGAAGGTCCTGGAGGGGCAGGAGCAACGCCTGAACGAGTTGTTGCGCTATCTGGACGAGTATCAACGGCTGCTGGCGCGCGAGAGCACGGGTGGCGTGGACGTGAAGCGCCTGCACGGTTACCGCGGGTTCATCGTCCGCCTCAACCAGACGATTTCGTACCAGCGCCAGCAGGTGGAGCAGGCGCGCTGCGAGGTGGAGCAGAGCCGCGAGGCATGGCGCACGGCACGCACGCGTTCCCAGGCGCTCGACAAGGCAGTGGCGAAGCATCACCGCGCCGAGCAGCAGGTGCACGAGCGCCACGAGCAGCGCGAGGCCGACGACCGGGCGTCGCGGTCGGTGACGGACGACGAGGATTGAATGCACCACGGCGGGCATGGCATGCGAATTGCCAATGTCCGTCAGACACGAGCGAGCTGAATAACGGTTTTGGCAGGCGTGTTTGGCGTTTTGGCGGGTGCGCAGCGGCTGCGGCCGCGCCCGGCGGGCGGAAACAGCTTGCCAGCGACGGGCAGACGATTGCCGCCTTCAGCCGGCCGGCGCCCAAAAACGCGCACCAATTCAAGGTTTAGCGACATCGGGCGATATGAAGGATGAATGGGTGAGCCGCGGGAACCCAGGTGTATGCATCAAACCGCCTGCGCGGGGAATCGTGCAGCGCGGTGTTTCGCTCGACGTCAGGGAAGGAGGAGGTTGGGCGCCATCGGAAACAGGTGCCGGAAATTCGGTTGATTGCCCCGAGAGGATCCGATGACAAACGTACTTGCCGTGGACGATTCCGCCTCCATGCGTCAGATGGTGTCCGAGACGCTCAAGCACGCGGGTTATGGCGTGATCGAGGCGCGCGACGGGTGCGACGCGCTCAATGTCGCGCGCAGTCAGCGCGTCAGCCTGGTGTTGACCGACGTCAACATGCCCAACATGGACGGGATCACGCTCGTGCGTGAGTTGCGCGCGCTGCCCGATTATCGCTTCACGCCGATCCTGGTGCTCACGACCGAGTCCGGGGCCGAGAAGAAGCAGCAGGGCAAGGCCGCCGGCGCCACCGGCTGGCTCGTGAAGCCGTTTAACCCCGATACGCTGCTCGCCACCATCCGGCGGGTGATTGGATAACGACCATGTCCCTCGACCTCTCCCAATTCCATCAGGTCTTCTTCGAGGAATGCGCCGAGGCGCTCGACGGCATGGAGCAGGCGCTGCTCGGGCTCGACTTGAGCGGCGAAAATACCGAAGCCATCAACACCATCTTCCGCGGCGCTCACTCGATCAAGGGCGGCAGCGCCACGTTTGCCTTCAGCGATGTCGCCGGGTTCACGCACGTCATGGAAACCCTGCTCGACAAGGTGCGTGGCGGCAAGAAGCGCATGACCAAACCGGACGTGGACTTGCTCCTCGTCTCGGTGGATTGCCTGCGGGGGATGCTGGCGGCGCACCGCGACGGCGGCTCCGCCGACGCCGCGCGTGCCGCCGATCTCCAGCGCCAGTTGACCGACGCCCTGAACGAAACCGCTCCCACGCCGGTCGCTGCGCCCGCGCCGGCCACCTCGCCGGCAAGCGGCGACCAGATTACCGAGGCCGAATTCGACAATCTCCTCGACCAGTTGCACGGCAAAACCGGCGCGCCCGGGGTCAAGTCCGCGGCGCCGGCACCGACGCCCGCCGCGGGCGAGGAGATCACCGAGGCCGAGTTCGAGGCGTTGCTCGATCAATTGCACGGCAAGGGCACGGCCCCGGCCGGTGCAGGCAACAACGCCAAACCGCAGTGCAGGGATGCGCTGTCAGCGATGCCGAGGGACGCCAAACCCGACTGGCGCATCCGCTTCAAGCCGCACCCGAAGATGATGCAAAGCGGCAACGACCCCGTCCGTATCTTCCGTGAGCTCGCTGCGCTGGGTTCGCTGCACGTGACGGCGGACCTCGCCGGATTGCCGATGCTGCCTGACATGCATCCCGAGGAGTCCTACCTGGGCTGGACGCTGGAGCTCATCTCGCAGGCGAATGAGGCCGAAATTCGTGAAATCTTTGCCTGGGTCGAGGACGAGGCTGATCTTGTCATCGAAAGCCTGAGGGCCGGGAGTACGCGTCCGGCGCCCGCGGCGGCACCCGACGCAGCGCCTGCAGCCAAGCCGACGACAACGGCAATCGCCGCGGCCAAGCCCGCGGCGTCCCCGGTGCCGGCGGCGACCGCGCCCAAGCCCGCGGCCACGGGCGAAACCGCGAGCATCCGCGTCGGCATCGACAAGATCGACGCGCTGATCAACATGGTGGGCGAGCTGGTTATCACCCAGTCCATGCTCAACCAGCTCAGCGCCAACTTCGACATGCATCGGCTGCCGAAGCTGCTCGAGGGGCTGGCTCAGCTCGACCGCAACACCCGCGAGCTGCAGGAATCGGTCATGCGTATCCGCATGTTGCCGGTGAGCTTCGCGTTCTCGCGCCTGCCGCGCCTGGTACACGACCTCTCGGCCAAGCTCGACAAGAAAGTCGAGCTGACCATGTTCGGCGAGCAGACCGAGATGGACAAGACTGTGATGGAAAAGCTCGGCGACCCGCTGGTGCACCTGGTGCGCAACTCGCTCGACCACGGCATCGAGGCGCCGGCGGCGCGCAAGGCCGCGGGCAAGCCGGAGGTCGGCAGTCTCACGCTCAATGCCTACCACAAGGGCGGCAACGTGGTGATCGAGATCAGCGACGACGGGGCGGGATTGAACAAAGACAAGATTCTCAAGAAGGCCCGCGAGCGCGCGCTCGTCGGGCCGGACGAGCAACTGCCGGACGACAAGGTTTACGACCTCATCTGCATGCCGGGTTTTTCGACCGCGGACCAGGTCAGCGACGTCTCCGGTCGCGGCGTCGGCATGGATGTGGTGAAGCGCAACATCAAGAGCCTCGGCGGAATGCTCGAGATCGAGTCGCAGGCGGGCAGCGGCACGACCATGCGCATCCGCCTGCCGCTCACGCTCGCGATCCTCGACGGCCAGATCGTGCGCGTCGGCCAGGAGATTTACATCATCCCGCTGGTGTCGATCGTGGAAACCATCCAGATCGGCGAGAACCAGGTCAACGAGATGGTGGGCAAGGCCGAGGTGTTCCGTCTGCGCGACGCATACCTGCCGATCATCCGGCTGTACGAAGTGTTCAGCCTGATACCGCGCACCACGAAGCTGTCGGAAGGCCTGCTGGTGGTGGTCGAGGGCGACGGTCAGCGCATCGGCCTGTTCGTGGACGAGCTGCTCGGGCAGCAACAGGTCGTCATCAAGAGTCTCGAGGCGAACTTCCGTCGCGTCGAGGCTATATCGGGCGCCACCATCCTGGGTGACGGCACGGTGGCGCTCATTCTGGATATCCCGGGATTGGTCAAGCTGCGCGACGCGTTCATCAAGGACGTTTCGCCGCAGGCAGTACCTCTGGAAGAGGTCAAAGCAGCATAGAACGCATCATCCAAATGATTTTCAGAGGAGTAATCCAACATGTTTAAGAATCTGACCATCAAATCGCGGCTGATTTTCGTGATCGCACTGCTGTCGGTGTTGCTGATCGTCATCGGCACAGTCGGCCTGTTCGGCATGAGCAAGGCGAACGACGGTCTGTACAGCGTTTACAACGACCGCACCAAGCCGCTCGAACAACTGACCCAGATCGATCGGTTGATCCTGCGCAACCGGTTACTGATCGCCGTGTCCATTGTGACACCCACGGCAGAAGAGATTCGCCGCAACACTGCGGAGATCGAGAAGAATATCGAGCAGATCGGAAAGATCTGGGAAGAATACATGGCGACCTACCTTACCCCTGAGGAAAAGGCGATGGCCGAGAAGTTCGCCGAGTCGCGTTCCCGGTTCGTCAAGGAGGGTCTGCTTGCCGCCGTCGCCACGCTGCGCGCCAATGATCTAAAGGCCACGCAGCGCGTGGTGACCGAAAAAGTCCGTACGCTGTACGCCCCGGTCGGCGAAGGCGTTAATACGCTCATCAAGCTTCAGATTGACGAAGCGGAGAAGCAATACAAAACCTCGCAGTCGCGCTACGAGTCAATTCGTCTGATTTCCATTGTGGTGGTTCTGGTCGGCGTGGGTCTGGCTGCCTTCATTGGCATCGTGCTGATCCGCGCCATCACTGTTCCGCTCAACGCCGCGGTGGCCGTGACCGAGCGTATCGCCAACGGCCATCTCGACAATCGCATTGAGGCTACCTCGAGCGACGAGGTGGGCAAGCTGATGCATGCGCTCAAGAATATGAATGGTCAGCTCGCCTCGCTGGTGGGCGAGGTGCGCAACGGCACGCAGTCGATCAACACCGCGGCCGTGGAGATCACCACCGGCAACTCC
>SCRL01000042.1 GCA_004298065.1 Gammaproteobacteria bacterium
TCGAGCATCTCGCCCTGCATCACGTCGGCCAGGCCGTGGACGCGGCAGATGCCGTCGGTGAGGCCGACCACGGTGCCGACCGTGCGGGCCTCGGCCGCGGCCTCGAACTTCTCGATGCGCGACTTGATGAGGGAGCTGATTTCAGACGGGTTCAGTTGCATGGGAATGGCCCTGACATTTCAAAATCGGTTCAGTGCGAAAGCTCGGTCGCGAGGCCCGTGAGCCGTCCGCGCACCGAGCCGTCGATCACGAGGTCGCCGGCGCGGATGACGACGCCGCCGACGAGGCTGGCATCGACCGCGGCGGTGAGATGCACTTCACGCCCGAAGCGGCGCTTGAGGCCCTGCTCGAGCGTCTTGAGTTGCGCCGTGTCCAACGGAAACGCGGACATGACGCTCGCCTCGATGCGCGCCTCAGCCTCGGCCTTGAGGCTTTCGTAAATCGCGGCGATCTCCGGCAACAGCGTGAGCCGCCGGTTCTCGACCAGCAGGCGGACGAAGTTCGCGCCCTCAGCGCTGATGTTTTTTCCGCCGATGTCGAGCAACAGGCCGAACAGGCGCGCGCGTTCGACGCGCGGATCGGTCGCCAGGCGCTGGATGTTGGCGTCCTGTGCCACCGCGGCGAGCAGCGCCAGCATCCCGGACCAGTCTTTCAGCGCGTTGCGCTCCTTCGCCAGGGCGAACACGGCCTCGGCATAGGGGCGGGCGGCAGTCTTTTTCTCGGCCATCGGTTTCTCTAGAGCTTGGCGGCCACGGTTTCGAGCAGCCTGGCGTGGCTCTTGGCGTCGACCTCTTTCTCGAGAATGCGCGCGGCGCCGGCCACGGCGAGCTCGGCCACGGCGGCGCGCAAGGCTTCCTTGGCGCGCACCACTTCCTGGTCGATATCGGCCTTGGCGGCAGCGACGATGCGCTCGGCCTCGGTCTTGGCCTGATGCTTGGCCTCGTCGGCGACTTCGGCGGCGCGCTTCTCGGCGATCGCCACGATCTCGGCCGCGTCCTGCTTGGCCTTCTTCAGGGTTTCGAGCGCTCGCTTCTCGGCGAGCTCGTGCTCACGCTTGCCGCGCTCGGCCGCGGCCAGGCCGTCGGCGATGGTCTTCTTGCGCTCTTCCAGGATCCTCGTGAGCGGCGGCCACACGAACTTCATGCAGAACCACACGAACACGATGAAGGCGATCATCTGCCCGATCAGTGTCGCATTGATGTTCATCGTTCTTACCTCGTCACGCCGGCGACGGCCGGCAGAATTGCGTACGGCTTAGCCGACGACGGCGAACAGGACGTACATCGAGATGCCGACGGCGATCATCGGCACGGCGTCCACCAGACCCATGACGATGAAGAACTGCGTGCGCAGCGTCGGGATCAGCTCCGGCTGGCGCGCCACGCCCTCGAGGAAGCGGCCGCCGAGAATGCCGATGCCGACCGCGGCGCCGAGCGCGCCCAGGCCCATCATGATGGCGCCGGCGATGTAGAGCAGTGCTTGTTCCATGGTTGTCTCCTGTGAAGAGTCGATAAAGGGATGAAATTGGAAATCAGTGGTGTTCCTGGTGCGCCATGTCGAGGTAGACGATGGTCAGCGTCATGAAGATGAACGCCTGCAGGGTGATGATCAGGATGTGGAAGATCGCCCAGCCGACCTGCAACAGGCCGGCGAACGCGCCGAACATCCAGCCGGCGCCGTACATCACCGCGATCAGGATGAAGATCATCTCGCCGGCGTACATGTTGCCGAACAGTCGCAGCGCGAGCGACACCGGCTTGGCGATGAGGTTCACGCCCTCGAGAAACAGGTTCACCGGCAGGCCCCACTTGCCGAACGGCTGCAGCGTGAGCTCGCCGACGAAGCCGCCGACGCCCTTGATCTTGACGCTGTAATAAAGGATCAGCACGAACACCGCGAGCGACATGCCGAAGGTGGCGTTCGGGTCGGTGGTCGGCACGATCTTGAGGTAGGGGACACCGAGCGCGTGCGCAATCCACGGCATCAGGTCGATCGCGATCAGGTCCATGAAATTCATCAGGAAAATCCAGATGAAAATCGACAGCGCCAGCGGGGCGACCATCGGGTTGCGGCCGCTGAACGAACCACGCACGGTGCCGTCGATGAACTCCACCACCCACTCGACGAAGTTCTGCAGTCCGCCCGGCACGCCGGCCTGGGCGCGCCTGGCCGCGCGATGAAACAGGAACAGGAACAGGATACCGAGGCCGAAGGAGAAACCGAGGGTGTCGAGGTGCACCGCCCAGAAGCCCATCTCCTTGGCCTGCTCGGCGGAATGGGCGATGCCCCAGCCGCCGTCCGGGAGCTTCCCGAACGTCAGGTTCTGCAGGTGATGCTTGATGTACTCCGAGGAGGTCAGGGTGTCGCCCGCCATGGGTCGGCCATTTGCATCAGTTATTAATAGCTAATCCGATCACCGGTATTCATTACTAAAACTAACTTTCATTCAGCGGCGCCACGCATTCGCCAGAAACCCGAACTGCGCGAGACCGAACGCAATCACCAGCGGCAGGGGCGCGAGCTTCAATACCCCGAGCCCGAGCGCCAGCAGCACGATGGCGGCGACATAGCGCAGTACGGCGCTGGAATAAAGCGTGACCAGCCCACCTGCCTGCGCGCCGGCCCGTCGCAATCGCCACCCGAGCCAGCCGGAAATCAACATCGTGACCGCACCGCCGTACACCGCGGCCAGCGCCTCGCGCGAACCGCCGCGCAGCGCGAACACCGCGGCCACCACGAGCGTCAACAGCACCTGCGCCCACATCACGTGGCGCACTCCCTGGCGCAGCGGCGCCGCGGGGTCGCGCGGCGCACCCGGAATTTGCGCGTTTTCGTCGGACAAAATCGCGGGGGTCTTTTAAAGGCGGCGAAGTATAAGGGCGTCCTATGGAAGGGTCAATATAGATAGAGAGATGCCTAGGGACGCAAATAGATTGTTGTTATTTCCGCATCAAGACGCTGGATTCCCCAGCGTGGGTGTCGGCTAACCAACACGATCAGCGGATCTTGGCGAGAATGCCGTCGAGCTCTTCGAGACTGCCGTACTCGATGACGAGCCGGCCCTTGCCGCGGCGCGAGTGCTGAATGCGCACCTTGGCGCCGAGTTTTTCGGAAAGCTGCTGCTGCAACGCGCGCACGTCGGGATCGACGGCGTCGTGGTGCGCGGCGTGGCTGCTCGATTTGGTGAGCAGCCGGCGCACGAGATTTTCGGTCTCGCGCACCGACAGGCCTTTTTCCACCACCTGGTGCGCGGCCTTGCTCTGGGCGCCGCCTTCGAGCGCGAGCAGGGCGCGCGCGTGGCCCATGTCCATGCGCGCCTGCTCCAGCATCTCGCGCACGTCGGCCTGCAGCGTGAGCAGGCGCAGCAGATTCGTCACCGCCGCGCGCGAGCGGCCCACGGCCTCGGCCACCTGCTGGTGGGTCATGCCGAATTCGTCGATCAGCCGTTGCAGCGCATTCGCTTCTTCGACCGGATTCAGGTTCTCGCGCTGGATGTTCTCGATGAGCGCGATCGCGATCGCGGCCTCGTCGGGAATCTTGCGCACCACCGCCGGGATCGCTTCGAGGCCGGCGAGCTGGGCCGCGCGCCAGCGGCGCTCGCCGGCGACGATCTCGTACTCGCCGTTGGGGAGCGAACGCACCACGATCGGCTGCACCACGCCTTGGGCCTTGATCGAGGCCGCGAGTTCTTCGAGCGCGGCCGGGTCCATGTGCGTACGCGGCTGATACTTGCCGCGGCGCAGCAGATCGATCGGCAGCTGCCGCAGCTCGTCTTTCTCCGCCGTCGCCGGCTCGTAGTTGCCGAGCAGGGCGTCGAGACCGCGCCCCAGACGCGGTTGGGCTTTCTTGCTCATCATGACGTGGATGCCGCCTGTAATTCTTCGCGCCGCAACATCTCGCCCGCGAGCGCGAGATAGGCCTGCGCGCCTTTCGATTGCATGTCGTAGCCGATCACCGGCTTGCCGTGCGAGGGCGCCTCGGCGAGACGGATGTTGCGCGGGATTACGGTGCGATAGAGTTTGTCGCCGAAGTGCGCCTTGAGCTGCGCCGACACCTCGTTGTCGAGGTTGTTGCGCGGGTCGTACATGGTGCGCAGCAGCCCCTCGATCTCAAGCGACGGATTGAGTGTCTCGCGGATTTTTCGGATTGTGTTCAACAACGCCGTCAGCCCTTCCAGCGCGTAATACTCGCACTGCATCGGAATCATCACCGCCTGCGCCGCCACCATCGCGTTCACCGTCAGCAGGTTCAGCGCCGGCGGGCAGTCGATCAATATGTAATCGTACTCGTGGCGCACGGTCTCGAGCGCCGTGCGCAGGCGCCGCTCGCGGCGCTCCACTTCTATCAGTTCCACCTCGGCGCCCGACAGCCGGCTGTTGGACGGCACCAGGTCGTAGCCGCCCTCGGTCTTCAACCGCGCCTGCTCGATGGGCGCGAGCCCGAGCAGCACTTCGTACGTCGTGGCCGGACATTGCTCCTTGGGCACGCCACTGCCCATGGTGGCGTTGCCCTGGGGGTCGCAGTCGATCAACAGCACCCGCCGGCGCGTCTTCACGAGCGACGCCGCCAGGTTGATGCTGGTCGTGGTCTTGCCGACCCCGCCCTTCTGATTGGCGATTGCCAGTACCTTGCCCATGGGGCCGCCGCCCCCCTTAGCGAGGCTCGATTATCACCACGTGACGCGCCGCCGCAAGTCCCGGAATTTTCAGGGATTTCGCCTCCGCGGCGTAGTCCGCCGGGATGCCCGCCAACTCCTCTTGGGGAAACACGCCCTTCATAGCGAGCCAGCGTCCGCCGTTCGCGCACAGGTGACGGGTGGCCGCCAGCATATCAGGAATCGACGCGAACGCGCGAGCGATGACGGTATCGAAGCGCTCGGGCGGCTGGAATTGCTCGACGCGCGCCTGCACCACCGCGACATTGGCGAGCCCGAGCTCGTGCACCGCCTGGGTGACGAAACGGGTTTTCTTGGCGTTGCTGTCGAGCAGCGTGAAGCGAAGTTCCGGCAGGGTGAGCGCGAGCGGGATTCCGGGAAGTCCCGGGCCGGTGCCAGCATCGAGCACGCGCGGGCCTTTGACGTACGGCATCACCGTGAGGCTGTCGAGCAGGTGGCGCCCGACCATTTCCTGCGGATCGCGCACCGCCGTGAGGTTATAGGCGCGGTTCCATTTCTCGAGCAGCCGCAGGTAATCGAGCAGCCGCGCCTCGGTCGCCTGCGGCAGGGCGAGCCCCATGTCCTGCAGGCCCTTGTGCAGCCGCTGTTCGAGCCTCATCCGGTTTGCGGGCCGTCAACCGGCGGGAACGTCAGCGGCGCAGGTACCAAAACAACGCAACGAGCGCGCACAACGCAAATACGGTAATGAACGCGCCCCAAAGACGGGATTTTTCGTGGATTATCCTGTTCAGGGTGTAGTTCGGCGTATCGAGTGGATCGAACAGGTGCTGCGTCGCCACCCAGCGGTTGGCAATGGCAGACCAGCGCTTGAGCGTTTCCATGCGATAGAACGACAGGGTGCCCAGCACCAGTGCCAGCAACGCGCCCAGGAGAAGGAGGGCGACCAGACTGAGCCAGAGAACCTCCCAAGCCGGAACCGGAAGCTTGCCGCCGAAAACACGCGCCAACAACCGGCCACCTTCCGCCGCGCTCATGTTGACGGCGAACAAACCGCCGCGGATCAGAATGAACACGGCGCCGATGACGAGAATACCGCCCAGGACGCGCGGGTAGCGCAACACGTGCCGGTCGGCGTCGTGCATCAGGTCGAGCGGTTCGAAGGTGCGCTTGGTCGACACCCAACGGTCGCTGACCTTGAACAGCGCCTGGAGACGGTGCGGCACCGCCAGCATCAGAATGCCGACAATGAGCGCGAAGAAATTTCCCGCAACCAGCAAATGCGCGATGAAATGGGCGATCTGTTGGCTGATCGCGGTCTTCATGGTCACCCTCCCCAAAGCCCTGGCCGTGGTCCGGGTGATTGTAATGGAAAGCGTCGCCCGTGCCAGCGGGGCGGACCCTTTATTTGTCTATCTTCCAACCAGCCAGAACAGGACCGCGGCGGAATAAAGCGCGGCGGCGCTGATGACGACACCCCAAAGCCTGGGCCGGGCACGAACCTGCCCATCGGGCCCATAAAAAGGATGGGCGAGCGGCCTGGCGGCGCGGCGCGAGGAAACCCAGCGATTGGCTATCTCGGACCAACGCATGAGCAGTTCGAAACGGTTGAGCGCCAGCAACCCGACAGCCAGTGCGAGCGCTACGCCGAAGCCCAGTATCAATACGAGACTTTGCCACAAGACCTGCCAGAGATACGGATGCCAGATTTGGCCTGTGCTGAAAAGCCGCTCCAGCATACGGCCGCCCTCGTTCGTGCCGATGTTTGCGACGAACGCTCCGCCCTTGAGCAGGATGTACAGGGCGCTTACCACGATGATCGCGCCGATGATTTTGGGATAGCCCATCAGCAGATTGTCGGCGTTACGCATGATGTCGAGCGGCTTGAGCAGCTGGCGCAGGGAGCGGGGGCTGCCGCGATCCGGCTCCAGCCAGCGCAGGTAGCGCTGCGGCCTCATCAACAGCAACGCGCCGACGATAAAAGCGACGCCGTTACCGGCGATCAGCAGGAACAAAAGCCATCGTCCCCATCCGGCGCTGGCGATCGTTTCCATAACCCCTCCGTTGCGTGAGTGATGTGTCGATTGCCGTCTGATAATTGCAATAACCAGACCACTTTCGAAGCCGGGCTCAGGCACTTCTGCGCTTGAGATGCACCAACAACAGCGAGATCGCCGCCGGGGTTACGCCCGAAAGGCGCGCCGCCTGGCCGAGCGTGGCCGGGCGATGCTGATTAAGCTTGTGGCGCACTTCGACCGAGAGGCCGCGCACACCTTGGTAATCCAGGTCCGCCGGCAGTAACAGATCCTCGTGCCGGCGGTGGCGCTCGATCTCTTCCTGCTGGCGCGCAACATAGCCCTGGTACTTGGTCTGTATCTCGACTTGTTGCGCCACCTCGGCATCGGTCACCGGTTCGAGTCCGGTGACGGATTCGAACAGCGCGACATAGCTCATCTCCGGCCGGCGCAGCAACTCGGCGAGACTCGTGCCGGTCGGTGCGCGCGCTGTCGCGAGGCGCGCGTGCTCGCGCTCGATCGCCTCGCGCTTTTCGCAGTAGCGCGCCCAGCGCGCGTCGTCCACGAGTCCGAGTGTGCGACCGGTTTCCGTCAGGCGCAGATCGGCGTTGTCCTCACGCAGCGTGAGCCGGTACTCGGCGCGCGAGGTGAACATGCGGTACGGCTCGGTGACGCCGCGCGTGATGAGATCGTCGAGCAGCACGCCGAGGTAGGCCTCGTCGCGCCGCGGCCACCACGGCGTTTCCTCTTCCACCGCGCGCGCGGCATTGATGCCGGCGAGAAGTCCCTGGGCCGCGGCCTCTTCGTAGCCGGTGGTGCCGTTGATCTGGCCGGCGAAGAAGAGGCCGACGACAGTTTTGGTTTCGAGCGTGGGCTTTAAGTCGCGCGGATCGAAATAATCGTACTCGATGGCATAACCGGGGCGTGTGATGACGGCATTCTCGAAGCCTCCGATCGAGCGCACCAGCTCCCACTGCACGTCGAACGGCAGGCTCGTGGAGATGCCGTTTGGATAGACCTCGTGCGTGTTAAGCCCCTCGGGCTCGACAAAAATCTGGTGCCGGTCGCGCTCGGCGAAACGCACCACCTTGTCCTCGATCGACGGACAGTAACGCGGCCCCACGCCCTCGATCGCGCCGGTGTACATCGGCGAGCGGTCGAGGCCGGAGCGGATAATCGCGTGCGTGCGCTCGCTGGTATAGGTGATGAAGCACGACACCTGGCGCGGATGTTCCGCGCGCGTGCCCATGAACGAGAACACCGGCGTCGGCGCATCGCCCGGCTGCTCGCCCATCACGGAAAAATCGAGCGTGCGTCCGTCGAGTCGCGGCGGCGTGCCGGTCTTGAGACGTCCCACATTGGGCATCAGCTCGCGCAGGCGCAAGGCGAGCGCAATCGCCGGCGGATCGCCGGCGCGCCCGCCCGGATAGTTCGTGAGCCCGACGTGAATCTTGCCGCCGAGGAACGTGCCGGTGGTGAGCACCACGGTGCGCGCGCGGAACCTGAGCCCCGCCTGCGTGACCACGCCGGTGACACGCTCGCCCTCGACGATCAAATCGTCTACTGCCTGCTGGAACAGCGTGAGATTCGGTTGCGCTTCGAGCAGCGCGCGCACCGCTTGCTTGTAAAGCACGCGGTCGGCCTGGGCGCGAGTGGCGCGTACCGCCGGGCCCTTGCGGCTGTTGAGGATGCGAAACTGGATGCCGGCGCGGTCGGCAGCGCGCGCCATGACGCCGCCCAGGGCGTCGATTTCCTTGACCAGATGGCCCTTGCCGATGCCGCCGATAGCGGGATTGCACGACATCTGGCCGAGGGTTTCGAGGCTGTGCGTCAGCAGCAGCGTCTTGCGGCCCATGCGCGCGGACGCGCTGGCGGCCTCGGTGCCGGCATGGCCGGCGCCGATCACGATCACGTCATAGGATTCGGGATGCCACATACGAAACAGGGGAACAAAGGGGCGCGGCTACATCATAACAAAGGACGCCCCGGCCCCGGGACAACCGGGCCCATCCTTCAACTAAAATACGGCATACATCCATATACCCCGGATTCCCCAATGGCCTTTGCCCCGGAACGACAATCCGCGCCCGCGCGCGACGCCCTCGACGCCATCATCACTCGCATCGGCCAGGTGGTGCTGGGCAAGGAACGCCAGGTGCGCCTCGCGCTCGCCTGTCTGCTCGCGCGCGGCCATTTGCTGATCGAGGACCTGCCGGGCATGGGCAAGACCACGCTCGCGCAGGTGCTGGCACAAGCGCTGGGACTGCAGTTCAAGCGCATCCAGTTTACGAGCGATCTGTTGCCGGCGGACATTCTCGGCGTGTCGATCTATCAGCCGGATACCAAGAATTTCGTGTTCCATCCGGGGCCGGTGTTCGCCCAGCTCGTACTCGCCGACGAGATCAACCGCGCGACACCCAAGACCCAGAGCGCGCTGCTTGAAGCGATGGAGGAGCGCCAGGTCACGAGCGAGGGCCGCACGGTTAAATTGCCCGAACCGTTCTTTGTCATCGCCACGCAGAATCCACATCATCTGATCGGCACCTTCCCGTTGCCCGAGTCGCAGCTCGACCGGTTTCTGCTGCGCATCGAAATGGGTTACCCCGACCGCGCGGCCGAGCGGCAGCTGCTCAAGGGCCGTGGCGGACGCGAATCGCTCGCGGCGCTCACGCCGGTCATCCGTCCCGAACAGCTGCTCGCGCTGCAACAGCAGGTCGCGCGCGTACACGCCGCCGAGCCGCTGCTCGACTACATCCAGAACCTGATCGAGGCCACGCGCAAGCACGGCGCCTTCGCCGAGGGCCTGAGCCCGCGCGCGGGACTCGCGCTACTGCACGCGGCGCAGGCCTGGGCATTGCTCGCCGGGCGCGACATGGTGCTGCCGGAAGACGTGCAGGCCGTGGGTGCCGCGGTCATCGCCCACCGGCTGCAGCCGGCCAAGGATGTCGCCGGCGGGCGCGACGCACTCGTGGCGCGCCTGCTCGAATCGGTGCCGATCCCCTGATGGCCACGACAGTCGCGCCCGTGGAAGTCACGCTCGGGCGCCGGCAGCTGTATATGCTGCCGACCCGCTACGGCCTGCTGTTCGCGCTCGTGGCCACGGTGCTGCTGCTGGCCTCGATCAACTACGGCAACGGCCTCGGCTACGCGCTTACGTTCCTGCTCGTCGCCATCGCGGTCGTGTCCATGCTGCACACGCACCGCAATCTGCACCGCCTGCGCGTCGCGCCCGGCGCGTGCGTGCCGGTGTTCGCGGGCGAGACCGCGCAGTTCGAGCTCGTGCTGACGAACAACGCCGACACACCGCGCTTCGGTGTTGTCATCGAACAAAACGGCGCCGAGGTCGCGCGCGCCGATATCGCGGCACGCGCGACTGCCGCCGTGATGCTCGGGCAACGCGTCACGCGGCGCGGCTGGCAGACGTTGCCGGCGTTTCGGCTGGCCACGCATTTTCCGCTCGGGCTGCTCTATTCCTGGTCGCGCCCGGTGCATATCGACCATCGCTGTCTCGTGTACCCGGCGCCGGCGGCGCCACTCCCCTTCCGCACCACGCCGACCGAGACCCTGCGCCCGGAACAGGGCCAGCGCCTGGGCGGTGACGATTTCATCGGCGTGCGCGAGTACCAGCCCGGCGACTCGCCGCGGCACATCGACTGGAAAGCGTTCGCGCGCACCGGCATGCTCACGACCAAGCAGTTCGGCGGCGGCTACCAGGCGCTGGTGTGGCTCGATTGGGACGCGTTGCCGGAGTTCGACACCGAAGCACGCCTGAGCGTGCTCGCGCGCTGGGTGCTCGAGGGCGAAGCCGCCGGCGCGCATTACGGCCTGCGCCTGCCCGGCATCGTGATCGCGCCGGACCACGGCGAGGCGCACGAACACGTCTGCCTCAAGGCGCTCGCGTTGTTCGAGCTGCGTCCATGAATCCCGCACCTGACCGGGAGGCGTTCTACTGGCTTTATCTCACCGCCGTGTGCGCGGTGTTGCCGGCCGTTGCGCAGCTGCCCCTGTGGCTGGTAGCGGCGTTCAGTTTGAGCCTCGGCTGGCGTTTCGCTTCCGATCACCGCGGCTGGCGCCGGCCCGGGCGCGCACTGCGCACGCTGTTGCTCATAGCAATCGTTATCGCGGTCTACCGCCAATACGGCTCAGTGCTGGGACGCGAACCGGGTGTGGCGCTGCTCGTGGGCCTGCTCGGTCTCAAGTTCCTCGAGATCCGCACGCTGCGCGATTACCTGTTGAGCGTGTTTCTGTTCTACCTCGTGCTGCTCGGGGCTTATCTGCAAGAACAGGCCTTGTGGCTCGGGGCCTGGACGCTGCTTACCGTAAGCATAAGCCTCGTGGCCATGATTCATGTCGTCCAGCCGCGGGGGCTCGCTACGCGCGCCAAGCTCAAACATGCCGCGTTGCTCGTGGCCAAGGCGTTGCCGCTGATGCTCGTGGCCTATCTCCTGTTCCCGCGCATCCAGGGCACGCTCTGGGGTCTGCCGGCGGACGCACATGCCGGGCTCACGGGCTTGTCCGAGATCATGCGCCCGGGCTCGATCAATAGCCTGAGCGAATCCACGGCGCCGGCGTTTCGCGTCACGTTCGAGGGCGCGATGCCCCCGTTGCGCGATCTCTACTGGCGCAGCCTGGTGCTCACCAAAACCGATGGCCACAGCTGGTCCCGTCCTCGTGCTTTCGCCGCTGCCGACGAATCCTTCGAAGGACTCGGCGAGCCGGTGCGCTACACCGTCACGCTTGAATCGAGCAACAAGCCATGGATGCCAGTGCTCGACCTGCCGGCCGAGATCCCTCCCGAGGGCCGCGCGCGCAACGGCTACACGCTGGAATTCCGTATGGCGATGCACGAGCGCCAAACCTACACACTCAATTCCTATCCGCGTTATCGCACACCGCCGCTCGAACCGGAGGAACGTGCGGCAAATCTGCAACTGCCGGAGGAAACGAGCCCGCGCGTGCGCGCGCTCGCTGAGCGCTGGCGACACGAATCAACCGAGCCGCTCGCGGTCGCGCGCGCGGCGTTGGCGCATTTCCGTCAGGAGAACTTCGTCTACACCCTGAAACCGCCGCTGCTGGGCGCCGATCCGGTGGATGAATTCCTGTTCGACACGCGCCGCGGTTTCTGCGAGCACTACACGGCGGCCTTTGTCACGCTCATGCGCGCCGCGGGCGTGCCGGCGCGTATCGTCAACGGTTACCAGGGTGGCGAGGTCAATGCCGCCGGCAATTACCTCATCGTGCGCCAATCGGACGCGCACGCCTGGGCTGAAATCTGGGTACCGGGCGACGGCTGGGTGCGCGTCGATCCCACGAACGCGGTGGCGCCGGAACGCATCGAGATAGGCAGCGATGCGTTGCGCCGACTGGCGGAGCGCGGGGTTGTTCCCGGGAGCCTGGCGCCCGCGGCCGTGCTCAAGGCCATCGAGCTGAGCGGGCTCGACCGGGTGTTCCTGCACACGCGTTTGTACTGGGACCTTGCCAACCTGTCGTGGTACCGCTGGGTGGTGGGTTACAGCAAACAACGCCAGGAACGCTTTCTGACCGGCCTCGGCTTCGGCGAGATTTCGTGGGAAAAACTGCTGACGGCCTTGGGTGTTGGCGGGCTGGCGATCCTGCTCGCCTATCTCGTCTGGCAGTGGCGCCCGCGCCCCGAGCGCGACCCTGTCCAGGCGCAGTACCTGCGCTTTTGCCGCAAGCTTGCGCGCACCGGACTCGTGCGCGCGGCGCACGAGGGCCCGCTCGACTTCGCGCGCCGCGCTTCCGGCACCCGCGCCGACCTCGCGCCCACGATCGGGGACATCACCCGGCTCTATCTCAAGCTGCGCTACGGCCCCGGCGAACTGTCCGGCGAGCGTCAGGTGCTCAAGCGCGCGGTGGCGGCGTTTCGCGTCTAATATTTATCCAGAGAAGCTCCGATTTATAGATTTTTGCACGCGAAGCCGCGAAGAAATACGTCAGTTAATCAAGTAGAAACAACTTCGCGTGAGACATTGCGCTTCAGGGAATCATTCAGAAGTTCCCCTAGGTCTGATGACTCAGTGTCTTCTTGTTGTGTCTGGCACAAAGGCGCTATCGCCTTTGGCGATGTTTCCCGCTGATGGCTCAAAGCTCATGTTGAATTGGCTTTCTGATGGTTGCTTATCTAATTCTTCATTCGCAAACCTCAAATCATAGAATGCGATCTGCGCGAGTCTCAGACCGGGGTAAAGCATTATTGGGATGTCGCCGAAATTAGCCAGCTCTAACGTTACTATTCCACGATAACCAGGGTTGACTATTGTTGCAGTAGCGATGTTAAGCCCCTCTCGTGCCCACGAAGATCTTGCCGTAACGACACCTTGAAGATCGTAAGGTAAATAAATCCACTCCAGCGTAGGTACTAGTGCCAGTGATCCGGGGTGAAGAAGGAAAGACTGCCCAAATGGAATATCAAATCGCTCATGTTTCTGTTGCTTCGCACGAATGGAATCGTGGTCACCAGGCTTTCGGATTACCTGTCTATATGCTGATGGATCGACATGAGATTGGGCACCAGCTCTAGCTACAAGCACAACAGTTCCCATTCTCAAATCGACTGACGAAGCACCAATTTGATCCGCCGAAAGGATAGGAGACACAACTAACTTACGCTCCGCGAGCTTTTCAAGTATGGAGCTCTTGGAGAGAGCGGTCATAGCGAGCCGCCCGTAAGATAAAGGTCTATTCCGCGTTGCTGCATAATGGCGTGTTCGCAAAGTCTGTTTATCTTTTGGAATGGTATTTTTGAATTATGCTCGGTTCCAATCCATCCAGCGTAAAGGATGTGCCTAAAATCAACGTTGTAACATCTAGGAAGCTTATCAGCGCCAACTTTGTGGCCAATTGGAGGTATCTTGTTTAAGAGCTGCTCAACTAGTTCGGTTATGTTTTCGCTAACTGGATGTTGATAGTGCGCTGGTGGGTATTCGTTTAACAACTTCCCGATTTCCTTCAGTGCGCTTTCGAGTTGGCTCTGATCAAATAGGTCATACCACGGGTCCGTTTTTGCCATGGAATGGAGGTTTACCCAAAAATTTACTGCAATGCTGTTGTAAGGAGCTATCGGTAAATTCTCGCTGTCATATTTCAGCAACTTAGCTCCCAACAAGATAAAATTTACTCTCGCTGCGACAGGAGGATGCTCGTCTCCAAAACCAACACCAGAAGGACTTAGCGCGTAAAGCAATTGGCTATGCGCGGCGACAAAACTAGGTCCAAATGTGAGAAGCCCTATGAGGTCGCATAGTATTTCTTCCTTCCATGCTTCCCAGTCAGCCCATTGGAAGAAGTTGGACTTTGTCACCCCAACCTGTCCTAGCGTTGCTAGATAATTCACCACTTCGGGTGGTGCTGCTGGGTCATATATCCAGTCAGCTGTAGCATTTGCGCTGCTAAATTTCCCGCCAGTGTTAATCAGAGTATCGTTAAATATCTTCCTTAAGCGATTTTGATGTTTGGAATTTCGCCAGATAGCGTGACCGATCTCGTGACCCAATATTGAATGTAATAAGACAAAATGCTTGAGGGTTCTGGGAAAAACTATAGTGAGAATTCTCTTGTTACTTGCTGAGGGCCGGTTTGGTTCGGGGAAAATCGAATATGCGCCAAGACCACCATCTGACAGCACGTGAATTTTTGGTGGGCTGTTTGAATTCTTAAGCGTTGCTTCAGCGCAGACGGGGACAGCGATCCTCTTTAATTCTTCGACGAAAGACCAAGAATATTCCCCTAGAGACGATCGCTCGATTCGAGAAATGAGGGCGGATAAATCTTCAAGCAACCTGCAATTGGCAACCAATTGAATGTGGTCATTGGCGTGAGTCGAGCGAAGTTCTTGCGTGATGTAGTCTAGCCGAACTTCACACTCCTCGTAGAACTCGCGGCTGCCCTCAATTCCATATTCATACCGCAGTGTTTCTTCCAAGACTTCTTTTAAGTTATCACACTCCTGTAAGAGGAATTCCTTAGCACCCATCGCCGGCTTGCAAGTTTAGCGATGTTCAAGATGGTTAAGAAACGAAGTAAAAAAACCTTTTGCCCTATTTACTCTGTATGGCTCGATTTCTCCAGACTCTACCAACCATCTCAAACTACTTTGCAATTCGGTTACTACTTCTTCTTTCGAAACCTGTTGACCAAAAATTTCTGCCATTGCCTCTCGCAATGCACATTCTATTTCTGTATGCCACGAATCTTTGAAGCCATACCGTATGCCACGCTCACCAATATTCTCGGTCGCAAGCACACCCCTTCTGCTTTCGTCAGAAAAAGCGTCATAGCGAAACATTTCAAGAAGACGAAACAAGTTTTCCAAAGGAACTTGGGCGCTCGGAGACTTAGCTACAGCCGGCTGATCAAAATATGAAGACGCTAATGAGGCAAAACGCTTATACAAGAGATCGCTCTTGTCGGTTTCGAATGAAGAGATGATGGTCATCGTAGCCTCCTTAACGTAGTCCCCGAATCTCTCACAAAGAACTTAGAGCCGGAGTGAGGGGTACATGTAGTGTTCAAGCCTCGCTTGTACCACTAGGAATTGTGGTACCAGATTCTCCCATATATTTCTAGCTCAATTCAAGAGCTTAATGCTATAAATAAACATTAATAAACAAATAGTTGTTTATTTTATTCAAATATATTGACTTGTATATGTACCAATGATTACCACAAATATCTTGAGGCTCGACAATGCCGGCCGAGTGAGAATTCCGGCAGAAATTGCCCCGAACGGTGCATCCAAGGGAAGTCTTGTGCTCTTACCAATGTCTTGGCGTCGAACTCTGAAGTTACCACCCGAAAAGTGTATGGAAGCCTGGCTTTTATGCGATCTAACTGGTGCAACACCGAGCGACGAATGGGTGATTTCACCAACAGAGGTGCAGACTGACGCTAAAAACAATGACACCGCATCAGATCTTGCTTCGGTAATTTTTACTGTCGATATGGAGAAACATCAGGGGGCTTGGCGGTTCACAGTCCCGAAATTACTTAGAGATCTAGGATGGCTGCCCCGTAGTGGTGAACGTGTGATCGCGCGAACGGAACAACACGGAACTTCGTTTTGGACTGAATCAGCCTTTCGACTGCTTTATGCGTCGCTTCCTGAACAATGGGCCGATACGGTACAAAAATAAGGGTAGCGCCATAATATGTAGCCGCTGGCAAACACAAAGGACGAGGCACACGAAGCAACAATACTATTTTCCGATGCAAAAACTCGCGAAGATGCGCCCGAGCAAATCGTCGGCGGTGAATTCGCCGGTGATTTCACTTAGTGCCTGCTGCGCCTGACGCAACTCTTCAGCCAACAGCTCGCCGGCCCGTGCCTGCGCGTGACGACGCGCGGTGACGAGATGCGCCTGCGCCCGCTGGATGGCGTCCAAATGCCGCCGCCGAGCGCTGAAACCGCCCTCGGCCGCGGGGTGATACCCGATGCATTCCTTGAGGTGCCGGCGCAGCAATTCCAGTCCATCACCGGTCTTCGCTGACAACGCTACTTCCGTAATGCCGTCGCGCTGCGTGATTCCGGACGCGCGTCCGGTGAGATCGATCTTGTTGCGTACGACGATGTGCGCAAGGCCCGGTGGCAATTCCTCAAACAGCGCGGCGCTATCGCCTGGTTGCGTGTCGTCCACAATCAGCAACGCGCGGTCGGCGCGTTCGAGTTCCGCTCTTGCCCGCCGCACACCCTCGGCCTCGATCGCGTCGCGCGCCATGCGCAGGCCGGCGGTGTCGACGATGTGCAGCGGCAGGCCGTCGAGTTGGATGTATTCGCGCAGCACGTCGCGCGTGGTGCCGGGGATGTCGCTCACGATCGCCGCGTCGCGTTGCGCGAGCGCATTCATCAAACTCGACTTGCCCGCGTTCGGGCGACCGGCGAGCACCAGCACCATGCCGTCGTGCAGCAACTGTCCCTGCTGCGCCGCGGTGAGCAGTTGTCTCAGGTCGGCGTCGAGCGCCGCGACCCCATTGCCTATCTTTTCATCAGCGAGGAAATCAATCTCCTCCTCCGGAAAATCGATGGCGGCCTCGACGTGCATGCGCAGCTGGATCAGTCGTTCCGTGAGCGCCTGCACCTGCTTCGAGAATTCACCCTCGAGCGAGCGCAGCGCCGCGCGCGCCGCGGCCTGCGAACCGGCGTCGATGAGGTCGGCCACGGCCTCGGCCTGGGCGAGATCGAGTTTGTCATTTAAAAACGCGCGCTCGGTGAACTCGCCGGCGCGCGCGGAACGGGCGCCAAGGGCAAGAGCGCGTTGAAGCAGCATGTCGAGCACCACCGGCCCGCCGTGGCCGTGCAATTCGAGCACGTCCTCGCCGGTGTAGGAATGCGGCGCGGGGAAAAAGAGCGCGAGGCCTTCGTCGATCGGTTGGCCGTCAGCGTCACGAAAGCGCGCAACGGTGGCGTGGCGTGGCGCAGGAAGCTTGCCGAGGAGTTTCTCGGCGATGGTGCGTGTGGCCGGGCCGGAGATACGTACCACGCCGATGCCGCCGCGCCCGGGGGGCGTGGCGGCGGCGGCGATAGTGTCCCCTGACATCACATCCCTACTTCGTGGCGACCCCGAGACTGCGGTTGATCTGCCACTGCTGGGCGATGGACAGGATGTTGTTCACCACCCAGTACAGCACCAGGCCCGCGGGGAAGAACAGGAAGAACACGGTGAACATGAGCGGCATGAACATGAACACCTTCTTCTGGATCGGGTCGAGCGGCTGCGGGTTCATGAGCTGCTGCGCGTACATGCTTACGCCCATGACGATCGGCAGCACGTAGTACGGGTCCTGCGCCGACAAGTCTTTGATCCACAGGATCCACGGCGCCTGGCGCATCTCCACGCTTTCGAGCAACACCCAATAGAGCGCGATGAACACCGGGATCTGGATCAGGATCGGCAGGCAGCCGCCGAGCGGGTTGATCTTCTCGGTCTTGTACAGCTCCATCATCGCTTGGTTGAGTTTCTGCTTGTCGTCGCCGTAGCGCTCCTTGAGCGCAGCGAGCCGCGGCTGCACCTTCTTCATGTGCGCCATCGACTTGTAGCTCGCGGCCGAGAGCGGAAAGAACGCGGCCTTGATCAGGATCGTGAGCGCGATGATGGCCCAACCCCAGTTGCCGATGAACCGGTGCAGCCATTCGAGCAGCCAGAACAACGGCGCCGCGATCACCGTGAGCCAGCCGTAGTCCACGGTCAGGTCCATGCCCTCGGCGAGGGTTTTCAGGATCTTCTGCTCCTTCGGCCCGACGTACAGGCTTGCGCGCAGCGTGCCGCTTCCGCCCGGCGCGATGACCGTCGGCTGTGTCTGTTTGTAACCGATCACGTAGCGCGCGCCGTTAAGTACGTCGGTATAGAACGCGCTGCGCTCGTCCTTCGACGGCATCCACGAGCCGACGAAATAATGTTGCAACATCGCCACCCAACCGCCCGTGGTCTCGCGCTTGAGCGGCTTCTTCGTCATCTCGTCGAACGCGATCTTCTGGTACTTGTCCTCGGCCGTGTAGATCGCGCTGCCGGTGTAGGTCGGCAGCGCGAATATCGAGTAGCCCTGGTCGACGTGGGTGCGCTGGAACTGGCCGTACAGGTAGCCGCGCCATTCGCGCTTGCCGCGGTTGTCCACCGCAAACTCGACGTCGACGACGTAGCTGCCGCGCTTGAACACATACGTCTTGGTGTACTGCACGCCGTCCGGCGCGCGCCACGTGAGCGGTACGCGCAGTTCGTTCTGATTGGCGCCGAGTTTGTATTCCGATGCCACCGCCTGGTACGGCGTGCGATGGTGCGGGAAGTGGCCCTCGTGGCCGATGATGCCGGACTGGGCGACGAACAGCTGGCCGGCGCTGTCGCTTAACAGCGCGAATGGTTTGTCCGGCGCGTCGGCCGACACCGGGTATTTGCGCAGGTACGCCTCGCGCAGGTCACCGCCGTGCGTGTCGAGCTGGGCCTCGAACAGGTCGGTTTCAATCTTCACGCGCCGGCCGCGCTCGAGCGTTTCCGTCTTCACAGGCATCGGAGCCGGGGCTTTGGCGTCGGCTGCCGCCGTGGGCGGCGCCGGCACTTCGCCCGGGGCGGCGGGTACGGGTGCGGTGGCGGTCACGGGGGCCGGGGCCGGCCGGTGTTCCTGCTCCCACGCCTGCCACAGCAGAAAAAGAATCATCGACAGCGCGATGAACAGAAACAGGCGCTGGTTATCCATGACGCGCTCCCGTTACGGGCGGCACCGGGTCAAGACCGCCGGCATGCCACGGATGACAACGCGACAGGCGCCGGACGGTGAGCCAACTCCCGCGGACGGCGCCGTGCTTGGCGATCGCCTCCTCGGCGTAGGCCGAGCACGACGGATGGAAACGGCAGTGGTTGCCGAGCAGGGGACTCACGGCGTAGCGATAGCCGCGCGCCAGGGTGATCAGGATTTTCTGCATTGCCGGATGATCCGTTCCCAATGTTGGTTGAGCGAGTCCCGCAGCGCCGGCGGGGCTGACTGCTTCGCAGCCGGGTTTGCCATTACCACGACATCGAGGCCGGCGAGGTTTTCCTGGTGCGACCGGAACGACTCGCGCACATGACGCTTGATGCGGTTGCGGTCGACCGCGCGCAACGCGACTTTTTTCGAAACCGCTAGCCCGATGCGTCCGTGTGACAGATTGTTGGCGATCGCGAACACGCTGAAAAGCCCGTCCCGGATGCGGCAGCCACGCTTCATGGCCGCCGTGAACTCCGCCGGTCTGACCAGTCGATGGTTGCGTGGAAGCCCGCGGCGGGCGCCCGCCAACGTCAGACGCTCAGACGGGCACGGCCCTTCGCGCGGCGGGATTTCAGCACCCGTTTGCCACCCTTGGTCTTCATCCGAAGGCGAAAACCGTGGGTGCGCTTGCGTTTGAGCTTGCTTGGCTGGTAGGTGCGTTTCATGGTGTCTGGCCTTCTTGTGTCGCCGGCATGGCCGTTTTGAGGGCGGGCAAGTTACTGCCTTTAAACTTGTCTTGTCAACTTGTTGCGCGTGAAAGTACGCAGAAAATTGCTGCCGGCAGTGGCTGTGGATAAGTTCAGGCGGGCGGGCTAGACTGCCTCCCCTTTCGCGCGTTCCGACCCATGACACGACCGGCCACTCCCAGCACGCTTTGGAAACGCTGTCTCGAGCGCCTGGAAGGGGAACTCTCGGCCCAGCAGTTCAACACCTGGGTGCGGCCGCTGCATGCACTGGAAGACGGCGCCTCCCTGCGCCTGCTCGCCCCCAACCGCTTCGTGCAGGAATGGGTGCGGGACCGGTTTCTCGAACGCATTGCCGAACTGGTGGGCGAATTCAGCGAGGGGCGTCTGTCGCCGAGCCTTGAGGTCGGCAGCCAGTCGGGTGCGCCGCGCGCCTCTGGATCGGGCCAGAGAACGGATCACATACCACGGCGCCCGGCCATGCTGGGTCGGCTGAATCCCGACTTCACCTTCGATACCCATGTCGAGGGTAAATCCAACCAGCTCGCGCGCGCGGCCGCGCGCCAGGTCGGTGAAAACCCCGGTGGCGCCTACAACCCGCTGTTCATTTACGGCGGCGTCGGTCTCGGCAAAACCCACCTGATGCAGGCGGCCGGGAACCTCATGCTCAAACACCGCCCGGAAGCGAACATCGCCTATATCCACTCCGAGCGTTTCGTCGCCGACATGGTTAAGGCGTTGCAACACAACGCCATCAACGAATTCAAGCGGCTTTACCGTGGGTTGGATGCGCTATTGATTGACGACATCCAGTTCTTTATCGGCAAGGAGCGCTCCCAAGAGGAATTTTTCCATACTTTTAATGCCCTGCTTGAAGGCCAGCGCCAAGTAATTATCACGGCAGACCGGTTCCCCAAGGAGCTTGAGGGGGTTGAGGAACGCCTGGTTTCGCGTTTCGGTTCCGGGCTGATCGTCTCTATCGAACCGCCCGAACTCGAAACCCGGGTTGCGATCCTGATTAAAAAGGCCAAACAGGAAGGAGTGGATCTTCCAGAGGATGTGGCGTTTTTTATCGCCAAGCGCGTCCGGTCTAACGTCCGTGAGTTAGAGGGCGCCCTCCGCAGGATATTAGCGAGCGCTTACTTTACTGGAAGACAAATAGATATAAGCCTTGTCAGCGATAGCCTGAAAGACCTGCTGTCATTTCAGGAGCGCCTGGTCACGATCAACAACATCCAGAAAACCGTGGCCGAGTACTACAAGATCCGGCTTTCAGACCTGCACTCGAAGAGTCGTGTACGCCAGGTAGCCAGACCGAGGCAGGTGGCGATGGCGCTCGCCAAGGAGCTAACGGATCACAGCCTGCCGGAAATTGGCAATGCATTCGGCGGGCGAGACCACACCACTGTCCTGCATGCCTGTCGCAAAATAAAGGAGCTGTCAGGAAAAGATGCCAGGGTCAAAGAAGATTTCGATAACCTGATTCGTCTTCTGACAACATAGGTAACAGCTGTAGATAAATGGCGGACAACAGTGGTTTATTCATACCGTCTTGAAGTGGGGAGCGGTATTATCCAGAGTGTAAACAACGGACCCACAGCTTTTCGAGTACATATCAACATGGTTACGAAGTAGCTTGCAGCAGCACCGTAAGCTGCAACAGGGATTATCAACAGATAAGATTTCGAATAACTACATATCACTACTATCTTTCTAAATAGGAACAATCATGCATATCGCTTTGCAACGTGAGGAGATCCTCAAACCCCTGGGCTACGTTGCAGGCGTCGTCGAGAAGCGGCAAACCCTCCCCATCCTGTCCTTTATTCTTCTACGCGAACAGGGCGGTGAGCTGACACTTACGGGAACGGACCTCGAGGTGGAAATAATCACCAAAGTAGGCACCAAGGCTCAAGGGATGGAGAGTATTACATTACCTGCGCGCAAACTTTTCGATATCTGCCGCGCCTTGCCGGAAGCAGCTTCTATCGATCTCCGCAAGGATGGCGACAAAGCCATTATCAAATCCGGCAAGAGCCGTTTCAGCTTGCTGACCTTGCCGGTATCCGACTTCCCAAGCATTCAGACATCCCAATGGGATCTGACAATCAAAATAAAACAGGGTGATCTAAAACGCCTTCTTACACAGACCCATTTCTGCATGGCGCAACAGGATATGCGCTACTTCTTAAACGGACTCCTGTTCGAATTTGGGCCGAATCGCCTACGCGTGGTGGGAACCGACGGCCACAGAATGGCGATTAGCGACGCGGTGCTCGAGAATCCCATCAACACCCCAAAACAGGCCATCGTCCCCCGAAAAGGGGTGCACGAGATGTCCCGATTGCTCGAAGATGCCGACAATACGGTGGAAGTTAGCCTGAATCAAAATCATATCCAGGTACGATCGGACAGTTTCACTTTTACCTCGAAACTAATCGACGGAAAGTACCCGGACTACGCGAAAGTGGTGCCGGCAAGCCAGAGCAAGATTATCCATATCGGCCGGGACACGATGCGCGAGGCCCTGAGTCGTACCGCCATTCTGTCGAATGAGAAATACAGGGGCGTCCGCCTCGTGCTGGACGACAAGACCCTGAAGATATCTGCGCACAACCCGGAACAAGAGGAAGCCCAAGAGGAAATAGCGGCGGACTATGCCGGTGACACCCTCGAGATCGGGTTCAACGTCAGCTATATGATTGAGGCCATTAGCGCACTTCAGGGGGACAAAGTCGTTCTGGGGATGAGCGACGCCAATAGCAGCTGCACTATCAGCGCTCCCGAAGCTAAAACCCCCTTATACGTTATAATGCCAATGAGGCTTTAATCCCTCAGGCCGTTCGTAACTTAACCTAAAGCCGTTTAAAAAATACGTTCCACGTGGAACAAAGAACCACCAAGTTCCACGTGGAACAAGATGTTTTTCAGACACCATGAATCAGCCAGAAAAGAAGGCCTACGATTCCAAGAGCATCCAGGTTCTGAAAGGGCTGGATGCGGTGCGCAAGCGCCCCGGCATGTACATCGGCGACACCGATGACGGTACCGGTCTGCACCACATGGTGTTCGAGGCTGTTGATAACTCTATTGACGAGGCCTTGGCCGGCCACTGCAACCAGATCAAAGTCATCATTCATGTCGACAATTCCGTCACCATCAGCGATAACGGCCGCGGCATTCCGACCGACATAATCCCCGAGGAAGGCCGCTCCGCGGCTGAAGTGGTCATGACGGTGCTGCACGCCGGCGGCAAGTTCGACCAAAATTCCTATAAGGTTTCCGGCGGTCTCCACGGTGTGGGTATTTCTGTGGTTAACGCGCTGTCGGAGTGGCTTGAGCTCACCATCCGCCGTGGCGGCAAAACCCATTACCAGAAATACCTGCTGGGCGACCCCAAAGCCCCGCTCAAGATCATCGGCGAGGCGGGCGAGGCCGGCACCGACGTTCACTTCAAGCCGAGCCCCAAGATTTTCAGCAACACCACTTTCAGCTACGACATTCTGGCGAAGCGTCTGCGCGAATTGTCGTTCCTGAATTCCGGCGTGCGCATCGCCCTGACGGACGAGCGTACGGGCAAAGAAGACGTGTTCGAGTACGTCGGCGGCATCAAGGCATTTGTCGAACACCTTAATCGCAGCAAAACGAAACTGCATACAACACCTATCTATATCTCCGCCGAACGTGACGGCATCTCCGTCGAATTGTGCATGCAATGGAACGATTCGTATCAGGAGAACACGTTCTGTTTCACCAACAATATTCCACAGCGCGATGGCGGGACCCATTTGGCCGGTTTACGCGCAGCCATGACCCGAACGCTCAATCACTACATCGAGAGCACGGGGCTCGCGAAGAAAGAAAAGATCGACACCTCGGGCGACGATGCCCGCGAGGGTCTAACGGCGGTGCTGTCGGTCAAGGTGCCGGAGCCCAAGTTCTCGTCCCAGACCAAGGACAAGCTGGTGTCTTCCGAGGTCAAGGGCGTGGTCGAGTCGGTGGTGAACGACAAGCTCGGCGACTTCCTCGAGGAAAACCCGGCCGAAGCCAAGGCCATCGCCATCAAGATTGTCGAGGCCGCGCGCGCCCGCGAGGCGGCACGCAAGGCTCGCGAAATGACCCGGCGCAAGGGCGCGCTCGATCTGGCCGGCTTGCCAGGCAAGCTGGCCGACTGCCAGGAACGCGACCCGGCGCAGTGCGAGCTCTACCTGGTCGAGGGTGACTCCGCCGGCGGCTCGGCCAAACAGGCGCGCGATCGGAAATTCCAGGCGGTGCTGCCGCTCAAGGGCAAGATCCTTAACGTCGAGCGCGCGCGTTTCGACAAGATGCTGTCGTCCCAGGAAGTCGCGACTCTAATCACGGCGCTCGGTACCGGAGTTGGTAAAAATGACTTCGATATCAATAAGTTACGATATCACCGCGTCATCCTGATGACCGACGCCGACGTCGACGGCTCGCATATTCGCACGCTGTTGCTGACATTCTTCTTCCGCCAGATGCCGGAGCTGATCGTGCGCGGCCACATCTACATCGCCCAGCCGCCGCTCTACAAGGTGAAGCAGGGCAAGTCCGAGCGCTACGTCAAGGACGAAACCGAGCTGGAAAACCATCTGCTCGAATCCGCGCTCGAGGGTGCGGCGCTGCATGCCGCTGATCAAGTGATTTCCGGCAAGGAGCTGGCGAACCTGTGCCGCGCGCATCTTGCGGTCGAGAGCGTCATTCGGCGCCTGTCGCGCCGCTACGATGCGAAGCTGCTGCACAAGCTCGTGTACCTGCCGACGCTCACGCCCGAACTGCTCAAGAACAAGAAGAGTAGCGAGGCCTTCATCGCCGAGCTGCAAGGCCGGCTCAACACCGACCAGAATGGCGCGCGCTACGCCGTCACGCTCGGCGTCGACAAGCGCAACAACCTGCACGAGCTGCTGGTGGCGCGCACCGAGCACGGCACCACGAGCGAGAGCCACATCGATGCCGACTTCATTGCCAGCCGCGAGTACGGCGAGCTGCGCGCACTGGGCGTGCGGATGGAAAAGCTGTTCACGCGCGAGGTGCAGGTGCACCGCGACGACAAGAGCCTTGTGGTGGCAAGTTTCGACGCCGCGCTTGAATGGCTGATGAGCGAGGCTCGCCGCGGCCAGGCGATCCAGCGCTACAAGGGCCTGGGCGAGATGAATCCGGAACAACTGTGGGAGACGACCATGGATCCGAGCGCGCGCCGGCTGTTGAAGGTGAACATGGAAGACGCGGTCGCGGCCGACGAAGTGTTCAGCATGCTCATGGGCGACGAGGTCGAGCCGCGGCGCGAGTTTATCGAGAAGAACGCGCTCGACGTCGCCAACCTCGATGTTTAAAGATTATTCACCACAGAGCACACAGAGGGCACAGAGAACGTTCGGATAATTGAAATCCTCCGTGATCTCTGTGTCCTCTGTGGTTAACAAGTCTTACAAGATTTTCTAGCAGCAGCTCCCGCTGCCACAGCAGGCGGCGGTGTACAAACCCCCCTTGGTTTCCGCCGCCGGCCGGCGCGTGCCGCTCGGCAGGCACCACGTCGCCGGCGGGTCGCGCGGCACCGCCGGCGCGATGCCGATGAAATCGTTCTTCAACGGCCCCTCGGTCAGGAACTTAAACGTGCGCTCGCACACCGCCATGCGCTCGCCGCGCGGGAACACATGGCCCTCGTCGTCGCTCACGGAAGCAAACGGCCCGCGATAGATCACCGCGTGGCCGTAGTCGAGACACGGCGCCGCTTCACCCTTCACCGCGGTCAGCGTCACCGAGCGGAACTCGATGCCTTCGACCACGCGCCACGGCGCGGCCGACCATTTGTCGTAACCGACGGCGAGGAAGCCCGCATCCACGAACGCCTGCAGGAACGCCCGCTCCCCGAACGCGCCGCTGATGCAGCCGCTCCAGAGCTCGGGGTTTTGCTTGAGCGTCGCCGGCACCGGTTCGTCGCTCACGATGTCCGAGATCGCCACGCGCCCGCCGGGTTTGAGTACCCGGAAAATCTCACGGATCATCTGCGCGCGGTCGGCCTCGTTCACCAGGTTCAGAACGCAGTTGGAAATAACAAGGTCTACTGAGGCATTTAGTATAAGCGGGCGCTCACTTTTTTGATCGGCCTGGAAGGCCGAAAGCGACGCCGCTTCCTGTCCCGGGTTTTCGCGCAACCACGCCTCGGTCGCTTCGAGATCGAGCGCCAGATCCTGGATGTAGCCCTTGAGAAAACGCACCCGATCGCTGCCGAGTTTACGCGCCATCTCGCCCTGATACTTGCGCGCAAGCGCGAGCATGTCGTTGTTCATGTCCACGCCGATAACCCGGCCCTGGCTGCCTACAATTTGAGCAGCGAGGTAGCAGACTTTGCCGCCGCCGCTCCCAAGGTCGAGCACCGTGTCGCCCTCGCGCACGTAGCGCGAGGGGTCGCCGCAGCCGTAATCCTTTTCGACGATTTCCGGCGGCAGGAGCTTCAACCGCGCCGGGTCGTAATCGATCGGGCAGCAGAGCTCGGCCTCGGCCGTTTGGGCCGCCGCGGAATAGCGCTGACGCACACTCTGTTCAACGTTCATCGGGATTCTCCGGGTGCCTGAAATAGCGGCAGAGGACTGTCTAAAAAATCGGCAACGCCGCGCGCCTCAGTGCAACGTGCGCGGGATGCTCAGGGTGAAGGACGGGATCTCGGCATCGAAGCGCGTGCCATCGTCGGCCACCATCTGGTAGCTGCCGTGCATGGTGCCGACCGGCGTCTCGAGTACCGTGCCGCTGGTGTACTCGAAACTCGCGCCCGGTGGCAGGAGCGGCTGCTCGCCGACCACGCCTTCGCCGCGCACCTCGCGCGTCTGGCTGTTGGCGTCGGTGATGACCCAGTGGCGTGTGAGCAGCTTGGCCGGGGTGTTGCCGGTGTTGGTGATGGTGATGGTATAGGCGAAGACGTAACGGTTCTGCTCCGGCTGCGACTGGCCCGGCAGATAGGTGGTCTGTACCGATACCTCGATATGGTGTTTTCCAGCACTCGTCATGGCGGTGTACAGCGGTGGGATGGCGCTATTTTGCCTCACTCGCGCCGCGATGGGTACCGGCGCGGCGGGTGGAACACGAATACTGCCACGACCAGCAGCGCGAACATCGTATAGACCGCGGTGAAAACCCAGGGTTCCGCCTCGTAGAACAGGAGCCGTTGCAGCCAATACCCGATGAAACTTGCGGCATAACCCGAGCCGCCGGCGAGTACGCGCAGGCGCGATTCGAGCGCCGTGAGCGGGCAGGGCACGCCGAACCAAGCCTCGAGCACGACGAAGCCGATGGCTGCGAGGTGCAATATCCGAAACCAGAAATTTTGTGTCCATGCCCAGCCACGCCACCAGCCGAGCAGGGTCAGCAGCAGGCCACCGACCACGAACAGCACAAAGAGCGTGTGCAGCACGAGCACGACATCTGCGAGAAACGCGGAATAGCTGGCATCAGGCGGCATGGGGCTTACTGTAGGACCGGCAGGGGATGCTTACCATTTCAGCAGCTCCCGGTTCGAGGCGTGCGGCCGTGAGCAGCCGGCCCCAGAGACAGCCGCTGTCGAGCGCGAGCACGTTGTCGCCGTCATACGGCCCGAGCGTGGACCAGTGACCGAAGACGATGCGGGCATCGCGGCTGCGCCGGTGCGGCGCCTGGAACCACGGCACTAAATCGGGTGGCTGATCACCGAGCGCGCCCTTGAAGCGCAGGTCCATGGCGCCCTCGCGGTCGCAGTAGCGCAGGCGGGTGAAGGCATTGACGATCACGCGCGCGCGCTCATGGCCGTGCAGATCCTCGCGCCAGTGGTCGGGGATATCGCCATACATATGGGCGAAAAATTCCACCATGCCGGGACCACGCAGCACCGCCTCGGCCTCGGCGGCCAGCCGCTGTGCGTCAGCCAAGTTCCACTGTGGCAGCAACCCCGCGTGGATAAGCGTCCAGCCAAGTTCAGTATCATGATGCAGCAACGGCCGGCGGCGCAGCCAATCCAAAAGCTCGTCGCGGTCGGGCGCCGCGAGCACGTCGTCGAACGTATCGTGCTTGCTGTGGCGCGCATGCCCGTTGGCCGCGGCGAGCAGGTGCAGGTCATGATTGCCGAGCACGGTTACTGCGCGTTCACCGAGGTCTTTGACGAAGCGCAGCGTTTCGAGCGAAGCGGGCCCGCGGTTAACCAGATCGCCGGTGAACCAAAGCGTGTCGCGTTGGCGGTCGAAGCGAATTTTTTCGAGCAGCGCCTGCAAGGCGTCGAAGCAGCCCTGCACATCGCCAATCGCCCACGTGGTCATTCGGCCGTCGGGCGCGGTTGCGGGCGCAGCTTGGCGGCGAGCGCGATGCCGGCCTGCACCAGCGCGTCCACGGTGCCCGGCTCGGCGGCGGAGTGGCCGGCGTCGGGCACGATTTCGAGCTTGGCCCGCGGCCAGGCGCGGTGCAGGTCCCAGGCGCTCTGGATCGGGCACACCATGTCGTAGCGCCCGTGCACGATCCAGCCCGGGATGTCGACCAGCCGGTCGGCATCACGCAGCAACTGGTCGGGTTTCAGAAACGTGTCGTGCGCGAAGTAGTGCGCCTCGATGCGCGCCAGCGCGAGCGCCGTGTGCGGCGAGCCGAAATGTTCGATGACGGACTGATTGGGTTTCAGCGTCGCGGTGCGGCCTTCCCACAGCGACCACGCCTCGGCCGAGCGCATGCGCGCAATGTCGTCATCGCCGGTCAGGCGCTTGTAGTGCGCCGCGAGCAGGTCGTGGCGCTCGTTCTCGGGAATGGGCGCGATGAAGTGTTCCCAATGGTCGGGGAATACATGGCTGGCGCCGTCCTGGTAAAACCAGCGGATTTCCCACGGGCGGCACAGGAAAATGCCGCGCAGGATCAGCCCCAGCACCCGGTCGGGATGGGTCTCGGCGTAGGCAAGCGCCAGCGTCGAGCCCCAGGAGCCGCCGAACAGCGCCCAGCGGTCGAGGCCGAGATAGCCGCGCAGCAGTTCCATGTCGGCCACAAGGTGCCAGGTGGTGTTGTTCTCCAGCGAGGCGTGCGGCGTCGAGCGCCCGGCACCGCGCTGGTCGAACAGGATGATGCGGTAGATTTCGGGATCGAAGAAGCGCCGGTGCCAGGGCTCGCAGCCGGCGCCGGGGCCGCCGTGCACGAACAGCACCGGCAGGCCGTTGGGATTGCCGCACTCCTCGACGTACAGCTCGTGGGGCGCCTCGACCGCGAGGCGGTGCGTGGCGTACGGCTCGATTTCGGGGAAGAGTTTGAACACGGTATTAAATTAACTGGCACATCCTGTCGTTGCACCCGTTTGGGTAGAACGACGTGATATGCCTAAGCATAGATTTCCTGCCGATGTACAAAATCTTTGCACTCGATAAGGACGTTTCCATGAACAAATTGAAGTTCATGAACAAGGAAACCGGATTCAGAAATACGAACCTCATGTACGAGTAGATCACCGTGTCCTGTCCCAGAGGTAGAAGAAAGCACATAAGCTTGGACCTCTCGGTATTCGAGGGTAATGCGCCGATCGTTATACGCGCCAAGAAGGCAAAGAATAATTTCCGTACGTCGGTTTTCCTTTCTTTCTCCATTTCCGGTTTCCCTCACTTCCATCGACGTTAGCCAAGCATCGTGAAGCGACTGGCGACTAGAAAGATTGTAATGCTCGAAGTTGGAGGCAAACTCGAAAACGTGTGCCGGGAGTCGCGCCCGGACGGATTGGATGTACTCAAAGTAGTCGTCAAAGTGAGTACCATTCGAGTCTGTCCGGATGTACTGCAAAATATCCCCCCGCTATTTTCTCTGGCGGTGCATTTAGAATGCGTCCGCCTCGACCTGCAGATAGGCGAGGCTGATGTGCTTGCCGAGCTGGTCCTCGAAATCCTTCCACGCGCGGAAGCGCGCCAGGGCCTCGGCGACCTTGGGTTTCATGTCGAAGTCGCTCACGCCCTGGTCGTAGTATTTCTTCACCTCGGCGTGGAGCGCCTTGAGGTAGTCGCGGTAGCCCTCGGCCACGGCGCGGCCGTTGCTCGGGCCGTGGCCGGGCACGAAGTGCGCGGCCTTGGTGGCGAGCGCCATTTCGAGCGCCGCGACGTTGCCCTTGAAGTCGCCGTCGTCCATGCGCCCGATGCGGTCTACGAGCGCGTTATCGCCGAGGAACATCACCTTCTCCTCGACCACCTCGACCATGATGTCGCCGTCGGTGTGCGCCTTGCCGCTGTGGTAGATGCGAAAGTGCGTGCCGTTGAGCGCGAGCGTCTCGCCGTGCTCGATGTGCGTGTCCGGCGCCAGCGGGCGCGTGCCGACGACGGCGCCCTCGGTCAAATTGTTGAGCAGCGTCAGCCAGCTTTCGCCGTCGGTCGCGGTCTTGGCCTTCATCTTCGGGTGCGCGTAGATCACGGCCTTGGGGAACGCGGCCTTGATCGCCTGGTTGCCGAGCCAGTGGTCGCCGTGGATGTGGGTGTTGAACACCGCGACCACCGGGTTCTTCGTGACCTCGGCGATTTTCTTCAGCACCAGCTCGCCCACCTGCACGCTCGAACCCGGGTCGATCACGACCACGCCCTTCTTGGTGAGCACGATGCCGGGGTTGTTCATGAACCCCTGGTTGCGCTTGTTCGGTTGCTCGTTCGGGCCGTGCAGCACGTACACGTGCTCGCTCACGCGCGCGAGCTTGTAATCGCCGGCGATCGGCGGCGCCTTGGCGGGCGTGCAGGCGAACAGGAACAGTGCGACAAGGGCAACCGGCAACAGGCGCATGCAGAAGCTCCGCGGGATGGGTGCGGAAAGTATAGCGGCCGGGCGTATTACAGCTACAGCCCGAGGCGTTCCCAGATCGTGCAGGTCGGACCGGCGCGGTTGAGGGTGTAGAAATGCAGTCCCGGCGCGCCGCCATCCAGCAGCTGGCGGCACAGCTCCGTGGTCACGTCGAGGCCGAAGGCGCGGATGGCGTCCAAATCGTCGCCGTAGCCTTCGAGGCGTCTCCTGATCCAGCGCGGGATCTCGGCGCCGCAGGCGTCCGAGAAGCGCGCGAGCTGCTTGAAGTTCGTGATCGGCATGATGCCGGGCACGATCGGCAGGTCGAGCCCGCGCTGTTCGCAGGCGTCCACGAAGCGGTAGTACGCATCGGGGTTGAAGAAGTACTGGGTGATGGCGGCGTTCGCCCCGGCCTTCACCTTGCGCGTGAAATGGTCGATATCGGCCTCGGCCGTCGACGCCTCCGGGTGGAACTCGGGATAGGCCGCGACCTCGATGTGGAACGCGCTGTCGGTCTCGGCACGGATGAACTCGACCAGCTCGTTCGCGTAGCGAAAATCGCCGGTCGGGTCGCTGCCGTTCTTGGGCCGGTCGCCGCGCAGCACCACGAGGTGATGGATGCCGAGTGCCTTGTAGCGCGAAAGCAGCTCGCGAATCTCGGCGCGGGTGCTGGCAATGCCGGAGATGTGCGGCGCCGCCGCGTGGCCCGCAGCCTGGATTTCCTTGACCGCTTCGTAGGTGCCCTCGCGCGTCGAGCCGCCGGCGCCGAAGGTGACCGAGAAGAATTTGGGCTTGAGCTGCGCCAGTTGCGCCGTGGCGTCGCGCAGGCGTGCGCGTGCCTCGGTGTCCTTCGGCGGGAAGAACTCGAAGCTGAAAACGCGCGCGCGCTTTTTCTGGGATTCCATGTCTGGAAGCGGTCAGCCGTCAGGTTTCAGCGATCAGCTTAAAACCTTTCGGTTTTCGCTGATAGCTGAGCGCTGACGGCGGATAGCGGTTTTAGTACCGATAATGGTCGGGCTTGTACGGCCCGTCCACCGACACGCCGAGGTAGCCTGCCTGGTCGTCGCGCAGCCGCGTGAGTTTGGCGCCGATCTTTTTAAGATGCAGTCGCGCCACCTTCTCGTCGAGTTTCTTCGGCAGCACGTACACCTTCTTCTCGTATTTTGTGGCGTTGCTGAAAAGCTCGACCTGGGCGATGGTCTGGTTGCTGAACGACGCCGACATCACGAACGACGGATGCCCGGTGGCGCAGCCGAGGTTCACCAGCCGGCCTTTGGCGAGCACGATGATCTTCTTGCCGTCCGGGAACACGACGTGGTCCACCTGCGGCTTGATCTCCTCCCATTTGTATTTTTCCAGGGAGGCGATGTCGATCTCGGAGTCGAAGTGGCCGATGTTGCACACGATGGACTCGTGCTTCAT
>SCRL01000043.1 GCA_004298065.1 Gammaproteobacteria bacterium
CCCGCCACCGCCGTTCAGGACGTCGTTGCCCTTGCCGCCGTTCAGGGTGTCGTTACCCGCGATGCCCTGGAGGGTCAGGGTAAATGTATCGTCGGCGCTGACACCGGAAGTGTCCGTGGCACTGACCCGGATGTCCCAAGCCCCACTGATGCCGGTGTCGGAGTCGATCAGGACGTCGTCGCCGTCGGTTCCGGTGAGGGTGCTGTCGATGGGTGCTGTACCGGTGAAGGTCTGGGTGCTGGCATCGAACGAGAGCCAGGACGGCAGAACCGAGCCGTCGGCGAGGCTGGCGGTACAGCTCAGGACATCCCCGTGGATGGCGTCGTCGTCGGCGAAGGTGCCGCCGGCTACTGCGTAGCTGAAGGCCGCCCCTTCGGTCGCCAGTTGGTCCGGGATTGCGTTGGCCACGACCGGGGCGTCGTTGACGTTGTTCACGGCGAGCGTGAAGGTGTCCGAGACCGACAGGCCGGCCACGTCGGTGGCGGTGACGCGGATCTCATAACTGCCGACATCCCAGTTGTCCGGGGTGCCCGAGAACGTACCTGTCGCGGCATCGAACGTCAGCCAGTCCGGCAATACCGAGCCATCGGCCAAGGCGGTGGACAGAGTCAGGCGGTCGCCGTGGATGAAGTCGTCGTCATCGAAGGTATTGATTGGAACGGTGAAGCTGAACAGCGCGTCCTCGTCCGTCGTAAGGTCGTTCAGAGCGTTGACCAATACGGGGTTGTCATTGACGTTGTTGATGGTTAGCGAGAAGACATCGCTGGCGCTGGTGCCGGCAAGGTCGGTCGCGGTGACGCGGAGGTCATAGGTACCGACCTGCCAATTATCAGGTGTGCCGGTGAAAGTCCCTGTGGCGACATCGAAGGTAAGCCAGTCGGGCAACGCCGAACCGTCCGACATCGCCGCTGACAGGATCAGGCTATCACCGTGAATCAGATCGTCGTCGGCAAAGGTAGCCGGGTCGAGCGCGAAGCTGAAAGGCGCATCCTCGTCCGCGACTTGGTCGGAAATGGCAGCCAAGACCACAGGCGCGTCGTTTACGTTGTTCACGGTAAGCGTGAAGGTATCGCTGATACTCTGCCCGTCCGAGTCGGTAGCAATAACCTCAATATGGTAACTACCGACCAAAGCATTCCCGACAAGGCCCGAGAACGTCCCGGTTGCAGTATCAAAACCGAGCCATGTCGGGAGAGTATTCCCATCGGCAAGGCTCGCGCTGTAACTCAACACATCGCCACGTGTGATGTCTTGATCTGTAAACGTGTCTGGAGAAAGTGCGAAACTGAAAGGGCTATCCTCATTCACCGCTTGATCGGGTATCGGCACATTGAGTTCTGGGGCATGCTTACCAAGAGCCGCGAGCCAGGAGTCATCATGGTTTTCGCCATTCTCAAACTGGACGTGTTCGATCCGATAGTCAGCCCCCATGAACCAGTTCTGGATGGTGAGAATTTCATCTCCAATATGGATCAGCAAGTCATAGCCCGAAGCCTCGGCTGACAGCGTATCCGGCGTGATGCCCGACCCGAAGCTCAGAGTGTCCGTGTTGCCTGGGTTCTGATCGAGATCAAGAATAAAATCGGAATTGTCACCAACACTATACAAGTAGATGTCGTTCCCGACACCACCAACAAGCGTATCGTCGCCTACACCACCAAAGAACATGTTGCTGCCGGACCCTCCGATAAGGACATCGTTGCCGGCGGTTCCGGTAATGATGGCCTGCCCAGGGGTTGGTGACGATGTAACCGCAAGTGCCACGCTGGCATCATCGGTCAACCCGGTGCCGAATGAATGATCGTTAACGCCGATTCTCAGGGTATCGGTGCCGATGTAGTTAATAGCGGAGGCGTAGAGAATACCGATATCAAGCGCCACGTTGATGTCCGCAAGCGTCCCGCTGAAGGTGAGCGTCCCGTCCCGACCATCGGCATCGGCAAATGTGATGCCCGCAGTGCGAAGGAGCGCCAGACTTCCATGGCCCACATCCAGCATCATTGTCAGCGGCAATGCAGCGGCATCGCCATCCATTACCGAAATATCGGTCAAAGCAATAGGCGCGTTGACACCCGTAGTGACAGGCGGCGGCAAAAAGAAAGGGTTTGGGGCGACAAAAATGTCGCCTGCGTTGTTGGCATCCCCCGGTACCAGATTCGAGGCGTTGCTGATAAATGCTATATATTTTCCGTCGGCGGAGATTGAAGGATATTCATTCATGCCATTTGCTTGTGTCCCGTTGGCAGCAACGCTTACCCGGGCAATAGCACCGGTCTGAATATCCTTGACGAAGATATCGTTCGAGCCGTTGGTGTCACCTGACACGAGGTTGGAGCTCCCGCCACCGAACGCCACGTACCGCCCATCTGCAGATATCGATGGTGTATAAGCCCCGCTCCTACCCGGCGTGCCATTAGTCGCGGAGTTGACCAAGGTAACCTTTCCTGTTTGAAGATCCTTGACATGGATATTAAGCCAACTGTCTATCGGCGTTAGTTGGTAGGCTGTGCTCTCAAAAGCCACGTAGCGCCCGTCAGCGGAAAGCGAAACGTTGTCCCAAATCCCGCCGTAGGTCACCTGAGATCCATTTGCGGTGGTATTGGCACGAACAACAATACCAGTCTGAAGATCTTTGACAAAAAGATCTCCCATGTAGTTGGTGTCCCCTGCCACCAAATTAGACATGTCACTAGCGAATGCCACGTACCGACCATTCGCAGAAATTGCGGAATGACCGCTTCCACTATAAGTTCGAGACAACGATCCATCGACGGGGGTATTCGCACGTATAATATTCCCAGTTAATAGGTCCTTCACAAATATATTCGGATTAGTTTTAGGATCGCCCGGCACTAAGCTGGAGTCATCGCTTTCGAAGGTCACATAGCGGCCGTCGGCTGAGATAGAGGGTGCGTACAACCACCCGCCGATCAAACCAGTCGTCTGCATACCAGCAGCAGTAGTGTTTGCGCGCGTGATGGCACCTGTTTGGAGATCCTTCACGAAAATATCGGTACGAGCGTTCGTGTCCCCCGCCACGAGATTGGAGGCGTCACTCTTGAAGGCTACGTACCGGCCATCGGCGGAGATCGCTGCACCATAACTTCCGCCATTCGCCTGCGTTCCATCGGCGGCGGTGCTCACACGAAGAACATCGCCTGTCTGGAGGTCGCTGACAAAGATGTCGGTTGCGCCGTTCGTGTCGCCGGACACCAGATTGTTGGCGTTGCTTTCGAAGGCAACGAACCGGCTGTTGGCAGATAGCGATACAGCGGCACCATTGCTTCCATTATTACCCTGAGCGCCATCGGCCGATGCGCTCACCAACCGAATTGGTTCCGGCGCACCATTGGCAACGTGTATCTCCGGAACCAGGTAAGTTCGAAGCTCAATGCCGAGAACGGGTTCCAATGGATCGTAATCCTGAATCGTTAGGGCAGACTTGTTGTCCAGGGTGACGGTAAGAGTGTGACCATTCAAGTTGTAGGCGAAGCGACCGCTCTCGTCATAATAGGTGCCGCTCGATGACAGGCGCGCTCCACCGTCGAGCTGATACTCCCTGCCCTGTGCATCGCGGTAAATTATCCGGCCGAGACCATCGGCATCGAAAATTGAGTCCGTACCGTCGCCGAAGTTGTAGGCGTAGGTATCGTCCCCTTCTCCGCCGTCGAGGGTGTCGTCACCCAGCCCACCGATTAAAGTGTCGTTACCGGTTTCTCCCGCTAAATAATTGTTATTCTCCGCTCCGTAAAGAAGATCGTTGCCGGCACCGCCAAACAGATAATCGATGTTACTGAGACCGTAAATAACATCGTCGGTAGAGCCCCCTTGTAGTATTCGGCTCCCAGGTGTGCCAACCGCGCTCGCAACCATCTCCGCCATCTGACCATCGATAACGGTTCCGTCCGCGAAGCGGAACTGCTCTATGCGATGGTGGGTCGGGTCAGCGTAAGGCCGCTGGACGGTAATTTTGCCAGTAGTCAGTGGGTTTGCGGGATCGGTGACCCGAATCAGCAGATCATCTCCAGTTCGGGTAAAAACAAGGTCGTTTAAGGAAATTCCTTCGCCGAAGGCGATTGTATCAATTTCTCCTTGAACGCCGTCATCATTGATGACATCGTCCCCCGTGCCACGATTGTAAATATACGTGTCGGCTCCGACTCCACCGTGAAGCCCGTCATTGCCTATGCCGCCATTCAAGGAGTCGTCTCCCGCGCCACCCACCAGAAGGTCATCCCCCTCCGCGCCTGCGATACGATCAATGCCATTGGTGCCGGTAATCGTGTCGTTCGCCGCGGCTCCGTTCAGGTCGAAGCCGCGATCGATCAATTGGCGGTAGCCCAGAATCGTCCCGTCAGCGAACTGGAAGGTCTCGACGGAATGCTGCCCATAAACATCGTTTGGATCGAAAGTGGTCAAATGGAGGGCGTCACCTGCACCGCCAACTCGGATAAGCAGCGAACCAAAATCCAGGCTCAGAGAATCAGGCGCGATGCCCTCGCCGAAGACAATGCGATTGCCCTCACTCGGCCGGGCTCGGTCGATGACCGTGTCTACGCCGTCGCCGAGATTGAAGATATAGGTATCATCACCAACACCGCCCTCCAATATGTCGTTACCGGCGCCGCCGCTAATGACATCATCCCCGACATAGGTGGCCACCCTGTCGTTGCCGTCCAGAGCCTCAATAAAGTTGTTCTGGCTGTCTCCATAAATGACGTTATCGCCACCATTTCCGTCCATCGTATGAGGCACAAAATCCAGGACGGAGGCCATGCTGCCGTCGAAAAATTGTAGGTAATCGACAACGTGGTTGCCGTTCACGTCGAAATGAAGGAAATCGATGGCGTCGCCACCGGTACCCACCTGTAACGTCAAGGTATCGCCGTTCAGCGTTGCTACGATATCCTCGAAACGGATGCCCTCACCGAAGGCAATGAGGTTGCCCTCGTCGGGCGCTGTCTGGTCTTCGATCATGTCCCGACCATCGCCCAGATCGAAGATATAAGTGTCGTCCCCTGCGCCGCCATGCACGGCGTCGTTACCGGCGCCGCCTTCTAGAATATCGTTGCCGGAAACATCGGGGCCGCCTAAGTATTGGCGGGTAAAAACGGAAAGGCTGCCGTGGGTTTCGATGATGGCCTGATCCTGGGCGTAGACGATTGGGTCGATGTCGCCCCACAGTTCGTCGTTGCCGGCACCGCCGTACAGGTCGTCATCGCCGGCTTCGCCGTAGAGCTTATCGTCGTCCACCCCACTATCGAGAATGTCACCCCCGCCGCCGCCGAACAGTCTGTCCTGGCCGGAACCGCCCTCGAGATAATCCGCCCCGCCTTCGGTATCCCGATAGAGAGCTTGTTCGGTAACGGTGTCGAAGTGGAACGTCGGCAGGATGTACGACTGGGATGAACCGTTCCATCCCACCATGCCGTAGGACCAGCGACCATAATAGATTTCGGGATATCCCGAGGGGTATATATAAGAATAGGGGGCGACGTAAACCAGGCGGCGCATGGCATAACCTTCGGCATCGCCATAGAGCAGGTCGTTTCCGGCGCCGCCGATGAGGATATCCTTGCCGCCACCGCCCATCAGAACATCATTGTCTGTCTCGCCTCCCGTCAGGCTGTCGGGCCCACCGATGATAATATCGTCGTCGGCTTCGCCATTGAGCTCGCTACCATTGATCCAGTCGTTGCCGGTACCGCCGTCGATGTAGTCGCCCTCCTCGCCTCCCTGAACCTGATCGTGGCCCGCTCCGGCCTCGATCCAGTCTTCGCGGAAACTTCCTTGAATCGCGTCGTTGCCCGTGCCGCCGTCGATCGTGGCGCCGAAATCCGAGAGGGCGGGATCGTCCGGAGGCAGGGTGATCGACCAGCTGACATATTCGTCCAAGTCCTTGTAGTTGGCGATGATCCAGTCGTTCCCGTTGCCGCCGTCCAGCAGCACGTTCTGGGCGCCGGTATAGCCGACCATGAAGTCGTTACCGCCACCCCCATAAAGCCAGCGGTAGTCGCCGGATTCCTGGGCGTAGTAAAGATTGCCGAGGGTGTCGGGGAAGTTGCGGTAGTTGAATACCTCACCGACGTTGAAATAGGCCCAGTCCATGTTCGAGGCGTATCCCAATAGCTGTCCACCCGCCATGGTGGAAGATAACCCGAGATCGAGGAGATCGACGTCGTCGTTGCCGCTGCCGGTGAAGGATTGGAGTGGGACGATGGGCGTCTGTTCGACGAGGCGGATGCCTAGATCATTGGGGTGATAATTCTTTATGGTAACCGCGCCGTCGGGCGTGGTGATGTTTAGATCGGTGCCGAGCGTACCGGACCAGGTGAAGGTGAACTGACCGTCGGGAGTGTGGTATTGGCCTTGAAGGTTGGTGGATTCGCGAATACCCAGAATCAAACGTTGGGCTTGGCCGTCGGCACCGTAAACGATTGCGCCTTGGCCGTCGCTGTCCACGACGATGTCGTTGCCATCACCGGGATGGATGAGGTAGGTGTCGAAGCCGGCGCCGCCGAGTAGGAAATCGTTGCCGCCTTCTCCGTTTAGGGTGTCGTTGCCGTCGTCGCCGAAAAGGAGGTCGTTGCCAGTACTGCCATTTAAGACATCAGCGCCGTTTTCTCCGACTATCAACGTGCCGACGCCATTATTGTCGAACGAAACAGGGGTAGCGGGATCAAGGTTTTGCTCACCACGAATGGCCTGTGTTGTAAGATCGCCTTCAGGCAAGGGGCCGGTGGGGACCTGGCTTGTGATGTCCTGCACCGTATCCTCGAACGATTGCCATTCGTCGAGCCAAGCGCCGGTGATCTCGTAGTTCGGGGAAAAGTCCAGACCTCCGCTGTTCGCCGGGAACCCAAGGCTACCCGCCGGAAGCGCTTGGATCACTTCGAGCAGGTTGTCCATCGAGTGCTGGCTGAAGCCGAAACGCAATGCTTGAAACCAGGAAAACGGACCGAAGACCGGCAAGTAGGCCAGCACTTCGAACTTGTCGGGAATGAACGGGAACGAGGAGACGTATACCTCTTTGACCGTACCGACCTGCCAACCGTACTCGCTCACCACGTCGTAAGCGGAATTGACACTCAGAATCTGGGTGGAGGAAACCAGTACGGGCAATGGGGTGCCGTTGGCGTAGCCCGGAGCGTTGAAGAGCGCGGCGGTCTGGCCGTTGGCGATGGCCAGTTCGCGGGCGATGGCGCCGCCGAGGGAGTGGCCGGTGTGGGAGATTGTGCTGATAGATAATTCGAGCCGTTCCGCTTCTTGAAGTACAGTTTCGTAAAACGAGCTAGCACTCGTAAACTGATCGAGATTTTGGCCAACGATTATTTGCCAGTCACTCTTCAGGTCATTCGTATCCCAAAGCTGGGTTCCACGATGAGCGATAACGATTTCGTATGTAGTTGTGCCGGGAATGAGCCTGTAGTAAGCAGTACCGTAGTAACCAGAGCTATTTGGTGACGAAACACGGAGGACTTCCCATCCCGTCCCCGGGTTACCTCCCCCGTCCTTGTACACCTCATTACTCAGCCACGCATATTCATTCACGGTTGCCATGGTAGTTTCTCCTTATCCTGCCTTCGTTATCCTATTTCCACCATTTTTCGCACCATTATCGGAATCGCTGCGGTGTACTGTGGTTACTTGCTCCGTCGTTCTGTGCCAAGTTTTTCAATAAGAGGTCTGTTGTAGGCTGCAACCTCTTTTCTCCAGCTAAGAATTTGCCGATACATTTTTGGTGGAATCGTGAACTTGAGAAAATCTTGTGGCTCCATTCGGATCTGTTTGCGGTAGTCCTTGGCACCTTCTCGCTTGAGCCAAATCTCAGCGGTTTTTATGCCATCCATCCAGGAAAAAACTGGGCAACCCATGTCGATCTTAAGATAGGCAAGTCCCGGGAAAAGATCGCGGTGGTATTCCTCATAGGCCATACCGATTCCCCCATAGGGTACCTTGGGTGAAGCAGAGAGAAACTCGGGATGGTCGTAGCCGGGACTTGCCAGCATGGTCATCCGGTTGTACCGTCCATTGCGCTCGTTAAAATGTTGGCCATCACTTGGTGATAGTTTCGGTTGGTGCTTACTATCAGGATTAGAACGAACAAAAAAATGGGCTGGAAAAATCAGCATACGCTGTGCGCCCGCGACCCCTTCCTCGGGATAAGCAATAGGGAGATCGTTACTCAGGTAGAGCCTCAACTTACAGTAATAGAGGCCGCTACCATGTTTCGCTCCCGGCTCCACCGTAAACTCCATCGCCTGTATCCCCCCGCTCGGCTCGGTGCTGGGTTCAGGGTCGGGGAGCGCGAAACGCTGGGCGAATTCCTTGGTGTAAGCCACCGCGCGCATCTGCTCGATGGGCAGGGATGATGATTGGGCGGGTTCTTTGGCGTACGCGGATGGAATCGCCGCCGGCCAAACAAGAACCGCGATCAACAGCAGGGCAAGGAATGGTTTCTTCACGACACCTCCCTGTGATGCATTTTTATTGAACCCATGATTTCCCTCACATATGACACTGTCAAGCCGCCAGCGGGAGGGTAAATAGGGAGATTCTACTTTTCCCCTCTCCTTGGGCGCACTGATCGGAAGATGCCGCGCGCGCTCGGCGCTGGCGCAGTTGGCGACCTGCGCCACAATGCGATTCGGGAAGTCGAACGATTCCAACCCACCTCCATGTAATTCCCTGTCTTTAGTTCTTATGGTCCTGCTTGGTCGGCGGGGAGCCGGCTCCAGTTACGCTAATGAAGACCCGGTCGGGATGTCAAGCAAGAACTGTCCGATGCGATGGATAGGCTTCATTTTGCAGAAGATTCGATACATGTAGAGCGGTAATGACCGATCAGGTCGCCGAACGGTGAATTAGGTGAATTACTCAGATCGCGCGCGAGCGTGACAGAAAATCAGCGCTTTACTGCCGTCGCCAGACAGTTTTCCCGCCCGCCGCGTCTTCGAGCAGCACGCCCTTGGCCTTGAGTTCATCGCGAATGCGGTCGGACTCGGCCCAATTGCGGTTCTTGCGGGCCTCGAGGCGACGCGCGACCAGCGCCTCGATGTCGGCCTCGTTCAGCGCATCGGTGGCGCCCGCGCGCAAGTACTCCTCGGGATCGCGCTGCAAGATACCAAGGATGCCACCCAGCGCCCGCAATTCGGCGCCGAGGCGCGCCGCCTGCGCGGTGGCGCCGTGGGCCTTGTTGAGGGCGCGCGCCAGGTCGAACAGCACCGCGAGCGCCGCCGGGGTATTGAAGTCGTCCTCCATCGCCTCATGGAAGCGCTTGGTATATTCGGTTTCGCCGATGGGACCGAGGCGAGGGTCGCGCGCCAGGGATGGCGCGTTTGCGGATTCGACAGGCGCAACGCCGACCGGGATGCCACGCAGGGCGATATAAAACCCGTCGAGCGCGCTCTTCGCCGCCTTCAGGTTCTCGTCCGAATAGTCCAGGGGACTGCGGTAGTGGCTCGCCAGAATGAAATAGCGCAGCACTTCGGGGTCGTATTGCTTCAGCACCTCGCGCAGGGTGAAGAAGTTGCCGAGCGACTTCGACATCTTCTCCTGGTTCACGCGCACGAAGCCGACGTGCATCCAGGTGTTGACGAACTTCTCGCCCGTGGCGCCCTCGCTCTGGGCGATCTCGTTCTCATGGTGCGGGAACTTCAGGTCCATGCCGCCGCCGTGGATGTCGAAATGGTTACCGAGGCACGCGGTGGACATGGCCGAGCACTCGATGTGCCAGCCGGGCCGGCCGGCGCCCCAGGGCGAGGCCCAGTGCGGTTCGCCGGGCTTGGCCGCCTTCCATAATACGAAGTCGAGCGGATCGTCCTTCTCCTCGCCGATCTCCACGCGCGCGCCCGTGCGCAGGTCATCGAGCGTCTTGCCGGACAACGCGCCGTACGGGCCGAACTGGCGCACGCGGTAATACACGTCTTTGTTACCGGCCTGGTAGGCCAGGTCGCGGTCCACGAGCGTGCCGATCATTTTCTCGATCTGCGGCATGTACACCGTCGCGCGCGGTTCGGCGTCGGGCTTGAGCACGCCGAGACGCGCGGCGTCCTCGTCCATGGCGGCGATGAAACGCGCCGTGAGCGCGCCGACATCCTCGCCGTTTTCCTGGGCGCGTTTGATGATCTTGTCGTCGATGTCGGTGATGTTGCGAATGTAGGTCACGTCGAAACCGCGCGCGCGCAGGTAGCGCGCCACGATGTCGAACGCCACCATCACGCGCGCGTGACCGACGTGGCAGTAGTCGTACACCGTCATGCCGCAGACGTACATCCGGACCTTGCCGGGCTCGATCGGCGTGAACGACTCTTTCTTCTTCGTGAGGCTGTTATAGATCTGGAGCATTTATTTAGGACTGGCAGAGTTCGAACGCGCTATCGAGCCGCTGCTTTATACGCTCACGCCCGAGCAATTTCCAGAGCCGGTCCATCTCCGGCCCGTGCGTTTCGCCGGTCAGCGCCGCGCGCAGCGGCATGTAGAGACTCTTCCCCTTGGCGCCGCTCACCTCTGACAGCGCCCGACCATAAGACTTGAACTCGCCGGGCTCTCGCTCCAGCATCTGGCGCGCATAGCCGAAGAAATCGGAACCGGTCGCACGGATCAGCGCCTTGGCCTCGGGCGCAAACTGCTGCGGCGGTCCGAACAGGCTCTGCGCCCAGTTGTGGGCGTCTGCGGGGAACGTAACGTTCTCGCGCACCGTATGTACGAAATCCAATGCCATGGCCGGCGGCACCAGCTCGCCGACGCGGCTTCGGCTGCTCATCCACTGCCACAACTCCTCCGCCGTGGCATGTTTCACCGCCTCCGCCTGCCAGTGCCGCAACAGGCTTTCATCGAAACGCGCCGGCGCCTTGTGCAGTTTTTCGACGACGAAACCGGCGGCCAGCGTTTCGGAGTCCATCAGGGCATTGCTCTCATAGGTATGACCGAGACGGGCGAGATAGTTATTCAACGCTGTCGGCAGATAGCCCGCCGCGCGCAGCTCTTCGACCGACTTCGAACCGGTGCGCTTGGAGAGCGGCGCGCCGTCCTGCCCCACCACCAGCGCGATATGGGCGTATTCCGGCAACGGCAACCCGAGTGCTTCGAGCAGCAAAATCTGGCGCGGCGTGTTGGTGAGATGGTCCTCGCCGCGCACCACCAGCGTCACGCCCATGAGCGCGTCGTCGACGGCGTTGCAGAAGAAAAAAGCCGGCGTGCCGTCGGAGCGACGGATGACGAAATCGCCGATGTCGGCGGTATCGAACACCTGCGGCCCGCGGACCTTGTCGTCGAAGCCCACCTTGCGCGCCCCCGGGATACGAAACCGCAGCGTCGCGGGCTCACCCTTGGCGAGCCGCGCGCGCACCGCGTCCGGCGTCAGCCCACGGCACTTGCCGGAATAGCGCGGCGGACGGTGCGCGGCAATAGCAACTTTTCGTTCGATCGCCAGCTCGTGCTCGGTGCAAAAACAGGGATAGGCCAAGCCCTGGCGTTCCAGATGCTCGAAGTACTCCTTATATATGCCGCCGCGCTCGGACTGAGCATAGGGGCCGTGCGCGCCGCCGACACCGGGGCCTTCGTCCCAGTTCAACCCCAGCCAACGCAGATCTTCCTGCAACGCGACGGCGTATTTTTCATGCCCGCGCATGGCGTCGGTGTCTTCGAGGCGCAGCAGAAACACGCCGCCGTGCCGGCGCGCGAGCAGCCAGTTGAACAACGCGGTGCGGATGTTGCCGAGGTGCAGCAGGCCCGTGGGGCTCGGCGCGAAGCGGGTTTTAAAGGGATGACCACTCATAAGGGAATGGTAACGGAATCTCTCGCACCGTCGTAGCGCCTGTCGGGTTGCGCCTCGTAGCCCGTCCAGTGAGAATACCCGCTCTCACCCACACAGGCTTTCCCATGATCCGGATGCAGACCAACTATGGCACCATCGTGCTCGAACTCGACGCGCAGAAGGCGCCCAAGACCGTCGCCAATTTCGTCGCCTATGCCAAGGACGGATTCTTCGATGGTACGCTGTTTCATCGCGTAATCGACGGCTTCATGATCCAGGGTGGCGGGTTCCTGAGCGACATGGTGCACAAGAAAGGCAACGCGCCGATCGAGAACGAGGCCGTCAACGGCCTGCGCAACGACCGCGGCACCATCGCCATGGCGCGCACCTCCGACCCGCACTCGGCCACGAGCCAGTTCTTCATCAACGTCAAGGACAACGACTTCCTGAACTTCTCCTCGCCCACCACGAGCGGCTGGGGCTATTGCGTGTTCGGCAAGGTGGTCGAGGGCATGGACGTGGTGGACAAGATCAAGGCGGTGCGCACTGCCAGCCGCGCCGGCCACCAGGACGTGCCGGCCGAAGACGTGATCATCGAGCGCGTCGAGGTGGTCGAGGACAAATAACGGGCCATGGCCGGCACGACACTTTTCATCTCCGACCTGCATCTCTGCGGCGAACGACCGGCCATCACCGCGCTGTTCCTCGATTTCCTGGCGCGCGACGCGCGCGCCGCCGATGCGCTGTACATCCTCGGCGACCTGTTCGAATACTGGCTGGGCGACGAGGCCGCCGCCCAGCCGGCGCACAAGCCGATCATGGACGGGTTGCGCGCGGCCGCCGCGCAGATTCCGATTTACGTCATGCACGGCAACCGCGACTTTCTCCTGGGCGCGGGCTTCGAGCGCACCTCCGGCTGCCGGCTGATTCCCGATCCGACGCGCATCGACCTCTACGGCACACCGGTGCTACTGATGCACGGCGACTCACTGTGCACCGCTGATGTCGAGCACATGGCGTTCCGCGCCAAGGTGCGTGATAAAAAATGGCAACGCGAATTCCTCGCCAAGTCCGTGGCCGAGCGTGAGACTATCGCACGCGAGTATCGGGCCTATAGCAAGATGGCCACATCCAAAAAGAACCCGGAGATCATGGATGTCGCCCCGGAAGCGGTGGAAACGGCGATGCGCCAACACCACATATTTCACCTGATCCATGGCCATACCCACCGTCCGCGCGAGCATGCCCTCACGATCGACGGGAAAGCGGCAAAGCGCGTCGTGCTGGGAGATTGGTACGAACAGGGCAGTGTGCTGCGGGTGAGCGCCAAAGGCTGGTCGCTGGAGACACTACCGCTGCAACGAGCGCGGGGATCTGCCGTCTAGCCGCCGCGCATCTCTTCGATGGTCGTGCGCCGGTAGTTTGCCGGCAGTTCGAATAGCGCGTTGTCAGCCTTGAAGTCCGCGCTGTAATCCACCAGTTCGCTCGTGCGCACGCCGGTTTCGGTCAGGCGCACCGGCAGGCCATGATTCAGATAACGCACCGGGGCGAATATGTTGTTCGCGAGATCGCACGGTGTCTGCAACTCCTTCGGCATGCTCGCCAGCGCCGGCGCCTGCTGGGCGGCGAGCGCCGTACGGTACTCGCGCAACGCCTGCACTGCGTCGGGCAACAGACCATCGGCGGCGAACACTTCATAACAGGGCTTGCGGTTGGTGCTGAGGCGGTAATGTGTGACCGCCTTGCCGCCGACCGCCGGTAATGACTCCGTGCCGCGCTCCACGCCGTGTTCTAGCTTTATAGGTGAGGCAACGTCCACCGCGCGTTTCGGCAGAACGAGGATGCGGTTGTCCGCAGCATTGACGCTGTAGAGCGTCTTTTCGCGACGGTCGTAAAGCAGAAAATCCTTGCTGCCCTCACCCTCGTCGATGCGCAGCCATTGCGCGGTGACGATCATGCGCGTGCGGAACGCCCCGCCGTCCGGTTCCTGCTCGTTGTAATACAGCGCCGTGGCCTTGCCCGTATCGCCGCAAGCGCTCACCAGCGCCACCACGACTGCCACTATCCATAATCTGTAAGTCTGCATTATTTCGTTCTCAATCCCAGTATCAGGTCCATCACGTTCGTGCCCGTCGGTCCGGTGTGGACCAGATCGCCGCTCGCTTCGAGGAATGTCCCGGCGTCGGCCCTGGCCAGAGCCTCACGGGCTATTGGACCGTGCAACTCACCGCGTGTGACCGTCTCCCCGTCCACCAATGCCCCGGCATCCTCGGTCGGGCCGTCAGTGCCGTCCGTGCCTGCCGCAAGCAACCAGACACTTTTATGGTTCTGCAATGCCAGCGCCGCAGACAATGCCAGGCTCTGGTTGCGCCCACCGCGACCCGGGCGCAGGGGTAATTTTACCGTCGTTTCCCCACCCCACACCTGCACGACGCCGGGTTTGGATTCTAACAGCCCGCGCGCCAGCCGCGCGCCGGTTTCGATGGCGTCACCTTCGATGAACTCCGGGTGCATATCAACCTCATAGCCGAGTTTTTTTGCCTTCTCCGCTGCCGCGTGCTTGGCGTCGGCAAGCGTGGCGATAATTTTGAATTCGACATGGCGAAAACAGGGATCATCCGACTTCGGTAACGCTGGCGCACCCGTCAGCGCCGCCTTCAACAGTTCGGGCGCATTGGTAAGATCGGGCAACATGCCGGATTCATCCGCCGTCAGCGGCCCTGAGCCGATGGAACGTGGCTCGTCGCCCGGTACGTCTGAGATGGCGAGACACAACACCTTGCGCGGGTACAGCAGCTGCGCCAGCCGCCCGCCCTTGATGCGCGAAATACGCTTGCGCACGGCATTCATCGCGTGAATATCGAATCCCGAGGCGAGCAACCAGCGGTTGATGTCCTGCCACTCCTTGAGACCGACACCCGACGATAACGCCTCGACGAGCGCCGAGGCGCCGCCGGAAAGCAGCACCAACACCTGCGCGTCCTGCGGAATGGTCTGGACGAACCGGATGAGTTTCTCGCCCGCCTCGAGGCTCGACTCGTCGGGCATCGGGTGACCGGCTTCGATCACGGGCCACGGCAAGGGCTCGGTGCCGCCGCGCTTCGTAACGACGAAGCCGTCATGAATCCGACCACCGAGCGACTCGTGCGCCCCGCGCGCCATGGCGCAAGCTGCCTTGCCGAAGGCGATGAGATAAGCCGACCCAACCAGCGGATGATTACGGAGATACTCGGCGACGGAGGCGCGCCCACCCACCGCCGCTACCGCGGCCAGGAATATTTCGAGCAGCTGCTGGCGCGGGTCGGTAGGCACCGTTCAGGACAGGCCGCGCGCGAGATCCTTTTTCAGGTCCTCGACGTCTTCAAGTCCGACAGAAATGCGAATGAAGCCGTCGCTGATACCGGCCTCGGCGCGCTGTTCCGGCGTCAGGCGCCCGTGGGTCGTGGTCGCCGGATGCGTGATAGTGCTCTTGGCGTCGCCCAGATTGGCGGTGATGGAAATGACACGGGTCGAATCGATCACGCGCCACGCCGCGGCTTGCCCGCCCTCGACTTCGAACGACACGATGCCGCCAAAGCCGGTCTGCTGGCTCTTCGCCAGCGCATGCTGCGGGTGCGAGGCAAGTCCTGGATAATAGACGCGCTTCACCTTGGGCTGCTTTTCCAGCCACTGCGCCAGCGCCAGCGCATTCTCGCTGTGGGCCTTCATACGCAGCGAGAGCGTCTCCAACCCCTTGAGGAACACCCAGGCATTGAACGGGCTCAGGGCAATACCGCCCGTGCGCAGCACGCCGAAGATATCCTTACCCACCAGCGCCTCGCTCCCGACCACCGCACCGCCGACGCATCGTCCCTGGCCGTCGATGTACTTGGTGGCCGAGTGGATCGAGAGGTCCGCGCCGAGCGCGAGCGGGCGCTGCAGCGCGGGCGTGCAGAAGCAGTTGTCTACCGCCAGCCACGCCTTGTGTGCGTGTGCAAGCTTCGCCAGCCGCGCGATATCGGCGATTTCGGTAAGCGGATTCGAGGGCGTTTCGAGAAATAACAGCTTCGTGTTCGGTCGGATCGCCCGTTCCCAGGCGGCATAGTCGGTGAGCGGCACGAACGTGGTTTCGATCCCGAACTTGGCGAAATAGTTCTGGAACAGGATCGTGATCGTGCCGAAAACTGCGCGCGAAGAGACGATGTGGTCGCCACTTTTGAGCAAACCGAGACCGGTGGCCAGGATCGCGCCCATGCCGGAAGCGAAAGCGACACAGCGCTCCCCGCCCTCGAGCGCCGCCAGGCGCTCCTCGAACGCGCGCACCGTGGGATTGGTGAAGCGCGAGTAGATGTTGCCCGGCTCCGTGCCGCCAAAGCGCGCCGCCGCGTGCGCGGCGCTCTTGAATACGAAGCTCGATGTCGGAAAGATGGCTTCCGAGTGCTCGCCTTCGTTCGTGCGATGGACCCCGGACCGCACCGCGCGCGTGGCGAAGCCCCAGTCGTTGTTGTCGTCAGTCATACCCGCTCCTTTTTACGAAAATTGCGGGCAAAAAAACACCCGCTGGGCAACCAAAGCGGGTTCTCTCGCTTTAGCTGCATTTGTTAAGCGCCCGCAAGCTGAAATCAAATCGGCGCTGTGTGTCGGTAAAACTATATCACGCCCTTTCCCCTGTCAACGGGGGAAGGTCAGTACCTCGGCGTAGGCGACCTCGCCCGCGGGCGCCGCGGTCGAGCGCTTGGTCTTGGCCGAATCGCAGCGGCTGCGTTCGATACGGTCGAGGTAATCCCGGTCCACGTCGCCGGTGACGTACACGCCGTCGAAGCACGAAGCATCGAAGCGCGTAATCTTCGGGTTGCCCTCGCGCGCCGCCTCGATCAGATCCGACAGCTCCTGGTAGATGAGCCGGTCGGCGCCGATGGCCTGACGCACCTCTTCTTCGGTGCGCCCGCTCGCGACCAGCTCGCTCGCTGCCGGCATGTCGATGCCGTAAACGTTGGGATAGCGCACCGGCGGCGCGGCCGAGGCGAAATAGACCTTCTTGGCGCCGGCCTCGCGCGCCATCTGGATGATCTGTGCCGAGGTCGTGCCGCGCACGATGGAGTCGTCCACCAGCAGCACGTTCTTGCCGCGGAACTCGACGTCGATGGCGTTCAGCTTC
>SCRL01000002.1 GCA_004298065.1 Gammaproteobacteria bacterium
GGGCCCCGTATGGCGCGCCCAAGCGAGCAAGCCTTTGCCCGCAAGCCCGACGGGGCGCGGGGACGGACCCCGCGCGTCGGCCGCCGGTGCAGGGATGCACCGTCGGACGACCGGAAGGCAAAGGCGCGAAGCGCGGGGAGTTGTCGCGCCATCCGGGGCAAATGGCTTTGGGCACTTTGGCCGAAACCAAAGTGCCTCGCCCTCGGGTGCGAGAACCCGATTCAAATAACGCGCCCAGAGGGCGCACAAAACCTTCTTGGTCAGAGGCGCGAACGCAGCGGTTAGATCCCCAACCGCCCAATCGTCCATCTGGTCCCGCCGGGCACTGCCTCCGGATGATGGCGTTCGACGGTTTCTTCGACCTCGAACACCTTTGCCTTCGGCACGTCCACCATCAGCAAAATTTCACCGTGGGACAGCGTCCCACGGAATTCGTCGAGATGCACATCCGGGATGCGCCCGGTGCGGAGCGAATTCAACGCATCAAGACCCCGCGGCCTGTCAGGATATGGCGCGCGGAGCTTGGACGGGAGCGTGTGTTACCATGCGCCGCTCACACGCGCCGGGGCGCAGGAGACGAGGGTAATGATGCACGAATTGTCCCACGACGACCGCGTCGCGCTTGCGCGCCTGATCGTGAGCCTGCTCGACAGCTGGGAGGTCGCGCCGGAAGACCAGATCAGCCTGCTGGCGCTGCCATCGGGCACGACGTCCGCCACGCTGCGCGGTTATTACGAAAACACCCCGCTGCCGGATGCACCCGAGATCAACGAGCGCGTCGAACACCTCATCGGCATCGCCGACGCGCTGCGTACCTCCTGGCCGCACAATGCCCACATGGGCGCCATCTGGATGAACCGGCGCAACGGCCGCTTCGACAACCGCACGCCCTTGTCCGTGATGCTCGAAGACGGCCTGCGCGGCTTCTTCACCATCCGCACCCACCTCGATTGCGCCTACGACTGGGACCTGAGCGGTTCCAAGGTCCGGTCGTAAGCTTTCCTCAGCGGCGCCAGCTCACGCGCAGGATGTTCGCCTCGTCGGTGTAGCGGTAGTCGAGCTCGCCCTGATAGGCATGGTGCACGGCGTCGCCGATGGCGCGCGCCATCTCCATCTGGGTCGTGGTGATGAGAATGCCGTCGTCGTGCGGTTCGAGCGCCATGATGCGTTGCAGAGGATGTTGGGACTTCTCGCGTTCCTCGACGTTGCGCGCGAGATGCACGATTTCGTCGTGGTGCTTCGCCAGGAACTCGCCGCTCAGGGTGAGAAAGCCGCCGGGATAGCGGTCGTGCATGCGCTGGCAGGCGGGGCAGAGGGTTTCGTGGGCGCCTTCCGGCCGGGCGATCCATTGCCAGCGGCCTTTGTGGTAGACCACCCCGCAATCGGGGCAGACGGTGGGTTCTCGGTATTTACTGCGGGCCATGTAGGTGTCGTGGTTACGTTCGCGGATGAGACGGTCCCGACGCACGGGACGCTTGCCTGCACCATTCAGCTTCACGATGGCCTCCTCTTTGTAGTGTGGAAGTCGACGCCCCGTGGCGCCTGTCATGCACGGTCATGTTCTAGCGATTTCAGGATATGCCCGTCAGCACTGTGGGCGGTTTGACGCTGGTCAAAGAAGCTCGATGCCCTGCAAGGACTTATCGACGCGGCGCACCGGCGTTTGCCGACGAATTGCCTTAATCATGCACATTTGGCAGTGGTTTCGTTGACTCGGCTGCTCGGGCACTCGATTATCCAATAAGTGTCCCTTCCGATGAGCGCGCAGGCGTGCGGCGAGTGAGAAACGCGCCATGGGCTTGCCGAGGCCGCCGATGAAATTGCGCCGGGTCGTAATGCAGTATTTCAAGTCGTTCCTGCTCTGGGAGCTGGTGAAAGGGCTCGCGGTTACCGGCCGGCATTTGTTCGTGCCCAAGATCACGATCCAGTACCCGGAGGAGAAGACGCCGCTATCGCCGCGCTTCCGCGGGCTGCATGCGCTGCGCCGTTACCCGAGCGGCGAGGAGCGCTGCATCGCCTGCAAGCTGTGCGAGGCCGTGTGCCCCGCGTGCTGCATCGAGATCGAATCCGAGGAACGCGTCGACGGCACGCGCCGCACCACGCGCTACGACATCGACCTCTTCAAGTGCGTCTACTGCGGCTTCTGCGAGGAGGCCTGTCCGGTGGACGCCATTGTGCTCACGCGCAACTTCGAGTTCCACTTCGAGGACCGCAGCAGTTACATCATTGCCAAAGACAAGCTGCTCGCGCTCGGCGACAAGTATGAAGCGCAGATCGCCGCCGACCGGGCAGCGGACGCGAAGTACCGCTAAAGGCGGTTTGTGCGTTCGCGGGAAATGGGGGTAATATCCCGGGAGCAAAAGGAAAGGATAACAACGGGGATGTTGAGGGGAGCTTCCGCAGTTCTTCTGATGCTGGCGCTGGGAATCTCCGGCGCCGTGGCCGCCGCGCCCGACATCCGGGAATATCCCGTCCCCAGCGGTTCGCACCCGCACGACGTCGCGCCCGCGCTGGATGGCGGCGTGTGGTACACCGCGCAGAATTCCGGTGAGCTTGGGCATCTCGATCCCGCTGGTAATAATGGTCGGGGCAAGACCCGCCATATCGCCCTCGGGCGCGGTTCCTCGCCGCACGGCGTGATCGTCGGACCCGACGGTGCGCCGTGGATCACCGATTCAGGACTCAACGCCATCGTGCGCGTGGACCCGAAGACCGACAAGGTTTCGGTGTTCCCGTTGCCCAAGGGCACGCCGTACACCAACCTCAACACCGCCACGTTCGATAAGAACGGCATCCTCTGGTTCACCGGCCAGCGGGGTTATTACGGCTCGGTCAATCCCAAGACCGGCGAAGTGAAAGTCTTCGACGCCCCGCGTGGACGCGGACCGTATGGCATCTGCACCGCCCCGGATGGCAGCGTTTATTACGCCTCGCTCGCGGGCTCGCACATCGCGCGCATCGATACCAAGACCGGCGCCGCCACCGTCATCGAACCGCCGACAAAGGACCAGGGCGCCCGCCGCGTGTGGGCCGACTCGAAAAGCCGTATCTGGGTGAGCTACTGGAACACCGGCCAGGTCGGGATGTACGACCCGAAGACGAACACGTGGCGCGAGTGGAAACTACCCGGCGACGATCCCCAGGCCTATGCCGTGTATGTGGACGACAAGGACATGGTCTGGCTGTCCGATTTCGGCGCCAACGCCGTCGTGCGTTTCGATCCCAAGAGCGAGAAATTTACCGTTTATCCGCTCCCAAGCCGCGGTGCCGCCGTGCGCCAGATTCTCGGCCGGCCGGGCGAGGTGTGGTTACCGGAGTCAGGGGTGAACAAGTTGGCAAGAATTCGCGAGTAAGTGCGGTTATGAAATTGTAGTAGGGTCATAAATTAAGAAAATTAGGGAGTGAAAGAAATAGGGATCTGACCCCAATTTCCCTTTTTCCCTTAGGACAGGCAGCATTCATGATTGATCTCCAGCTACCTATTACACCAAACCCTTGGTGGGCACTAGTTATCTTCTTAGTTGGACTCATTGCTTTTCATTTTCTGCTTGTCTGGCCGCGGAACCTAAGCAAGCTCGGATGGAAAGTTGTTGACTATTTTTGGTTGGCAACGGCATTGCTTGGTGTCTTAGGGGCTGTAGGCATCGCACGTCAAAGCGCAGCACAGCACCTCTTGGCGACAGCTAACGTCCGAGTCGAGGGTGCCGCGTCTATAGTTGAGTCGGCTCTTCGTTTCGGTACTTCTGGGGCGATTTGTAGGAAATTTGTGCGTTCCGAGTACTCGCCACCACCTGAGGTTTTTAACCGGATCCAAGGAGAGTTCGATGAACAATGCAAGTGGTTCACGATGGCATGGAAGAGGTTAGAAACATCTCCATTCGCAAAACGCACTTCGCTAACGTTGCAAGACCTTGGGAACACCATACCTAGAGGTGGAGAGGAATGGGCCATAACGTACCTGCGAGAAAGCCTAGACCGTTACAACATGGCAGTTGCCAATTTAGAGCGCCTCATCGAGGCAGAAAAGAGAACTGATGCAGAGAAGGTGTTGAGTTTGTTTGCACCATTCCTGTTGGCAATAGCCTTGGCTCTTCGGGTTGCTAAGGTTACTGGCGAGTTGCTTCATGAACGAAGGTAGTTTCTACCTTTCGAATGTAATAGCAACATTAGATAGAAATGGGGGTCTGACCCCAATTTTCCTCCGGAAACATTTATAGGGCCGTGCAGAGAGACACTGTGAGATGCATCGCCAATTATGAAATTGAGTCCGACATATCTATTGTGTCGGATGATATTCGCCTAAAACTTCGACACCCTAAGGATCAATTCCAGGCCTACATCAAGAATATAGTGCGCCCAGATTATTCGACCCCCTTTCTCTTGTCCTTGCAGATAGCTTTTGACGCGCCAAGTTTGGACGAAGCCCGAGAAATTGGTCAGGAAAGACTGGCCGAGTGCCTCAATATGCTTGCGTTCACAACTGGGGCAAGCGTTAAGTTGCACCGAACCCGCCAAATTGTTGATTGCACTGCCACTAATGGAATGAGGAATTGCCTCGTCTGGGCAGACTCATTTGGACATGAAGATCCTCAGCCGTTCCTAGATGACAATATCGTTTCCTCGATAGAACGCTTGCTGCAATTTAACCCTCCACCTGCAATTCAGCGTGCATTGCGATGGTATCGAATCGGTATATATGCCTCGATACCAGAGGATCAGTTTCAGTACTTCTGGTTTGCTCTGGAAATAATTGCTGAGCACCAGAAGTCGTCCACCAAAGTCAACGATAAGTGTCCGGTCTGCAAGACAGCCCTTTACTGTGAGTCTTGCAAGACACATCCAACACATAAACCATATCCAAAGCAAGCTATCCGCGATCTGATTGTAACGGTTGATTCCTCATGTGATGGTCAAACTATTGACGCACTAGATAAGACGAGGAATGCGCTGATGCATGGGGCGACCTTAAAGGAAGTAGAGAAGAGCCTGCCAAAGGCTAGCGAGGACATGGTCGATGTATTGGGACGAATCTTGTTTATGGCTTTGGTTCATCAATTCCCCAAGGAACTCTTCAAAGAAGAAATTCATATGGGGAGTCCTTCGACCTATATCCAGCGCACCATGACTGGTATCGCAAAGTTGAGCACGGTCGTTCCAATCACCAAAGACGGTGAATTAGACGACAGTGCGTTCTCCGGCCTCAAGATATCCATGGAAACTGGTCGGCCGCCACAGAGCGCTAAGCCTACTGGCGTCTTGATATCTCTAGATCAGCACAAGAGACTTGGGCAGCTTGCGTACGAGAAGGGTGACCACCAAGAGCTATGCAAGCGTGTATATGACAACGCACGTTCGCACGGCGAAAAAGTGATTGCCGTAATATTTTCGACAGACTTGAAGCGAATTCAGGAAGCACTTAGACGCAATGAAACCGGAAAATGGCAAGACTTGTTTCGCGAGATTTTGATGACGACCAAATGAAAAGGTGTCAGGAACCTTTTAATCACGCCTGCTGATCGGGAATCAGCTTGCTTTCCAGCTTGGCGATGATGTCCTTCAGGGCGAGTTTGCGCTTCTTCTCCGCGCGCCACCCACGCTCCCGCGCGACGCTGGATTTGTGCATCCCTGCACATCAGACGGCGCAACTGCAACTGATCCATCCCCGGGTCCAGCCCCCGGCAGGCTTGAATGTGTTCTCAAATACGCTACAATCGTAGCAAATCTGAGAACAGCGCAATGGTCCTGCAAAAGATTCGCACAAACCCGACAGAGGCACTCTTCAGCGGCTACCACCGCCGCATTCTGGCTCTGTTGCTCATGCACCCGGACCAGAGCTACCACGTGCGGGAAATCGCTCGTCTGACGGAGGTACCGGCGGGTTCGCTGCACCGAGAGCTGAAGCTCTTTTCCGAGTCTGGGATTTTGTTGCGCGAGCCGGCCGGTAATCAGGTGCGGTACCGCGCTAATCGTGAATGCCCAATCTTCGCGGAGTTAGCCGGCATTCTCCGAAAGACGGTGGGGCTCGCGGACGTGCTGCGCGAAGCGCTTACGCCATTGGCCGCCAAGGTGGATGTGACATTCGTTTTTGGTTCGGTCGCGCAGGGGAAGGAAGGTGTTAGCAGCGACGTAGATGTTTTCGTCATAGGCGAGGCATCTTTTGCCAACGTCGTCCATGCATTTGCCAAAACCCACGAGCAGCTTGGGCGTGAGGTCAATCCAGTGGTGATGCCGAAAGATTCGTTTCGGAAGAAACTCAAAGAGGGCGATCATTTCGTTGCCCGGATAATGAAGGAACCGAAGTTATTCCTGATAGGGACAGCCAATGACCTTGGAAAACTTGCTAAAGACCAGCCAACTCAAAAGTCACACCGCACACGCCCAAGAAATTCACCGGCTGCTAGCCGCCGCGCGGCGTAATCTGGACGACGCCCGCGCAACGGGGATCAGCCTCGAAACGCGTTTCGATGCCGCCTACAAGGCGATCATGCAGGCAGCACTAATCGCATTGATGGCAAACGGTTTCCGGCCGGACACCAATCGTCCGGGCCACCACATGACCGTGCTCCAATCGCTTCCCAAAACCATCGGGTTGCAAAATGAGCGCATGAGCGTCCTGGATGCGCTTCGCCGGAAGCGAAACCTGTCCGATTACATGGGCGAGAATATTGACGATGTCTCGGTCGAGAATTGCATAACCGAGGCGGAACGGTTGTTGCGAGAAGTCGAGAAGTGGCTGAAGAAGAATCAGCCCGGCCTGATTTCCTGAGGGCTATCCATACCCAAATTGGGTATGTTCATACCCAATTTGAGAACAGGCTTGTTGTACGGTCAGGCCGGTTGGTCTGGAATCAGCTTGCTTTCCAGTTTGGCGATGATGTCCTTGAGCGCGAGCTTGCGCTTCTTGAGACGGCGGACCTGCAGTTGATCCATCGCAGGATCGATCGCCAGCCGTTCGATGGCGGCGTCGAGCGCGCGGTGTTCGAGGCGGTATTCCTCCAGCCGTTCCCGCAGGTTTGTTTCGTCGTCGAATAGCATCGTCGGGCCGTATCAGCCGCCGAGGGCTTCGACCCGGGCGCGCTGGTCATTTAGCTTGGCGAGCGCAGCCTCGAATTCGGTGACGCGCGTTTTCTCCTGCTCGACCACGTGCGCCGGGGCGCGCGCGACGAAATCCTGGTTGGCGAGCTTGGTCTTCGCCTTCGCCAATTCCTTCTCGTTCTTGTCGATTTCCTTTGCGATTCGCGCCAGTTCTTCCTGTTTGTTGATGAAGGCGCCGAGCGGGATTAGAACTTTCATGCGGCCAACAAGCTGCATGGCGGATTCGGGCGCGGTTTCGCCCTTGGCGAGCCAACGCACGGATTCGGTGCGCGCGAGCTGTTTCAGATAGTGCGCGTTGCGCTCCAGCCAGCCGTGTTCCTGTTTGCTGCCGTCGGCGAGCAGGACCGGAAGCAGTTTCGAGGGTGCGATGTCGCGCTCGGAGCGAGTAGTGCGAATGGCGCCGATGACGGCCATGACCCACTGCATTTCCTCGGCCGAGGCCTGGTCGATTTTTGACGCATCGGCGACCGGGTAGGGCTCAAGCATAATGGTCTTGCCCGATTTCGCCGCCAGCGGCGCCACGCGCTGCCAGATTTCCTCGGTGATGAACGGCATCAAAGGGTGCAGGGCGCGCAGCAGGGTTTCGAGCACGTTCACCAGCGTGTGGCGCGTGCCGCGCTTCTGCGCGTCGGTGGCGTTGGGGTCGTTCAGCACGACCTTCGATAGTTCCAGATACCAGTCGCAATACTCACCCCAGGTGAAGCCGTAGAGCGCCTGCGCGGCGAGGTCGAAGCGGTATTCGCGAAAACCGGTTTCGACTTCGGACAGCGTGTGTTGCAGGCGCGACAGGATCCAGCGGTCGGCGGCATTCAGTGCCAGCTCGCCGCCTTTCTGGCCGCAGTCGTGGCCCTCGGTGTTCATCAGCACGTAGCGCGCCGCGTTCCAGAGCTTGTTGCAGAAATTGCGGTAGCCCTCGATGCGCCCGAGGTCGAATTTAATATCGCGCCCCTGGGTCGCGAGCGAGGCGAAGGTCATGCGCAGGGCGTCGGTGCCGTGGGCCGGGATGCCGTCGGGGAAGTCCTTGCGCGTGGCCTGATCGATCTTCTTCGCCATCTGCGGCTGCATCAGGCCGGTGGTGCGCTTCTGTACCAGCTTGTCGAGCGTAATGCCGTCGATCAGGTCCAGCGGATCGAGGATGTTGCCCTTGGATTTCGACATCTTCTGGCCGTGGGCGTCGCGCACGAGGCCGTGGATGTAGACCTCTTTAAATGGCACATCGCCCGCGAATTTGAGACCCATCATGATCATGCGTGCGACCCAGAAGAAGATGATGTCGAAGCCGGTGACGAGCACCGACGTCGGGTAGAACGTCTTCAGTTCCGGCGTCTGCGCCGGCCAGCCTAAAGTCGAGAACGGCCACAGCGCGGACGAAAACCAGGTGTCGAGCACGTCCTGGTCCTGGGTGAGCGGCACATCGGCCTTGTGCCGGGCGCGCGCCTGCGCGCGCGCCTCGGCCTCGGTGCGCGCGACATACATGTTGCCGTCGGCGTCGTACCACGCGGGAATGCGGTGGCCCCACCAGATCTGGCGCGAGATACACCAGTCCTGAATGTTGCGCATCCACTCGTAATAGGTCTTGGCCCAGTTTTCGGGCACGAACTTGATGCGCCCGTCCTCGACCGCCTTGATGGCGGGGACGGCGAGCGGCGCGATGCGCACGAACCACTGATCGGTCAGGAACGGCTCGACCACCGCGTGCGAGCGGTCGCCGCGCGGGACCATGAGCTTGTGCGGATCGGTCTTTTCCAGCAGCCCCGCGGCGTCGAGGTCGGCGACGATACGCTTGCGCGCCTCGAAGCGGTCGAGCTCGTCGTATTTCGAGCCGGGCAGGTGGATGCGGGCGTCGATGGTCAGAATATTGATGAGCGGCAGGTTGTGGCGTTTTCCAACCTCGTAGTCGTTGAAGTCGTGCGCCGGGGTGATCTTCACGCAACCGGAGCCGAATTCCTTGTCCACGTATTCGTCGGCAATGACCGGGATCGTGCGCCCGGTGAGCGGCAGTTCAACCTGTTGGCCGATGAGGTGCCTGTAGCGCTCGTCTTCGGGATGCACCGCCACGGCGGTGTCGCCAAGCATCGTTTCCGGACGGGTGGTGGCGACGACCAGTGAGTCTTTACCACCCGCGACCGGATAGCGGATGTGCCACAGGTTGCCGTTTTCCTCTTCCGACACCACTTCGAGGTCGGACACCGCCGTGTGCAGCACCGGGTCCCAGTTCACCAGACGCTTGCCGCGGTAGATCAGGCCTTCGTCGTACAGGCGCACGAATACTTCCGTGACCGCCTTCGACAGGCCCTCGTCCATGGTGAAGCGCTCGCGCGACCAGTCGAGCGAGGCGCCCATGCGCCGCAACTGTTTCGTGATCGTGCCGCCCGAGTGTGCCTTCCAGTCCCACACGCGTTTGATGAAGGTCTCGCGCCCGAGGTCGTGGCGCGTTTTGCCTTCGGCGTTGAGCTGGCGTTCGACCACCATTTGGGTGGCGATGCCGGCATGGTCCGTGCCCGCCTGCCACAGGGTGTTGTCGCCCTTCATGCGGTGGTAGCGCGTGAGCGCGTCCATGATCGTGTCCTGGAACGCGTGGCCCATGTGCAGGCTGCCGGTGACGTTCGGCGGCGGGATCATGATGCAGTAGGGCTCACCCTTGCCGCGGGCGCGGAAGCTGCCGGTCTTTTCCCAGGTTTCGTAAATGCGTGCTTCGATCGCGTGCGGGTCGTAGGCCTTGCTCAGGCCCGCGTTATCGTCGGCGGGACGGTTTTCGTGACTCATAAGACTCGAAAGGTGAATTTATCGTTCGGACTGATGGCGCTCGATCTCTTCGCGCAGCAACACGCGCAGCGCATCCAGTGTGGCGTCGTCGAGTTCGGCTTCGCCGCGCGCGCGACGGTTATCGTTCAGACGTGCAATGACGCGCGCGGCAATGGCGGCCGGATTGTTCTCCGGAGCGCCCAGCGCAATCTCTTCCAGCACCGGCAGATCATCGGCAACTGCTCCATGCGTTGCTCTACCTCCTCCGTCCCTGGAGTCGTCGACAGGCGGCATGGCGGCTTCCGTGACTGCATCGGTCAGCACCGGCAGGTCGGGCGGCGTTTCGGCAATGATTTCCTCCACCACCTCGTTTTCCGCTTTCGAGAAATCGCCGGGCGGCGGCGCCAGGTCCACCGTGAATTCGTCAAAATCCGACGACTCGACGACGGGCACCGACGGCTCCGGTTCATCTACTGTCAGCGGCGCGGGGATAAGTCCGGGTTCGGTGGGCGCCGACGAGCCTGTGTCGTCGAATGAAAACGCCTGCTGGCCGATGGTCGGCGCTGCGGGTGCAGGCGCAGGAGCGGTCGCTGGTTCGGAATCGGGCATTGCCGCTGCCGGCATCGGGCTTGATTCATCTGAAAGCGAAAGGTCGTTTTTGACCAGCTCTTCCAGCGATTGCACGACCGCGCCGAGCGGCATGTCCGCCGCCGGAAGGGGGATGTCGGGGATAGCGGCGGCGGGGTCGGCTTCTTCCGGCGCGGCGGCTGCCGGTGTTTCTTCGGCAGCGGGCGATGGCGCCGGCTCTGGCTCCGGCGCAGCCGGTTCCTCCGGCTGTGCGCGCTCGCCCTTGAGCAGGTCGTTGTGGATCAGGTCCTGCAACGACTTCAGCACTTCGTCGAGCGTGTGCTTCTCATTCGGCTTATGTTTCAGTTTGTCAGGGTCGAAGTCGGTCATGGCCGCTCGTTCCCCAGATTGTGCGTTTGCAGCTCGTAGCCCCGGTCGCGGTAGAAGCGAAACCGCTCGCGCGCGAGCTGTTTTTCCTCGTCCGTCGAACCCACCACCTCGGCCACGCGCTGGAACCGACTGAAACATTCCGGCACCTGGGGTGCGAGCGTGATGAGCACGTCGTCGAACGCCGGCGGCGGTTCGTTGTGCCCGAGGATCACCGGCGTGCTGTCGACGGCGTCTCGTGCCGGCGCGTGGGGAATGAAGCTGCCGGCGTTGAAGGTCCAGAGCAGGGCATCGAGCCGCTGGGTGTGCTCGGCGTCGGCGGTGACGATGCACACGCGGTGGCCGAGCTGGAACGCCTTGTTCGTGAGCCTGCACACCGCCATGTCTTTTCCGCCTGCGGAATCGCCGTCGAGCAGGTAGAAGTCCACGCGTGTCATGCGGCTGGCTCGTCGTCGACGTGTTCAGTCTGGTTGATGAGGTACTGCGTGAGCAGCGGCACCGGCCGCCCGGTGGCGCCTTTCTCCCTGCCGGTCTTCCAGGCGGTGCCGGCGATGTCGAGGTGCGCCCACTTGAAGTTCTTGGTGTAGCGCGCGAGGAAGCTGGCCGCGGTGATGGCGCCGCCGTCGCGCCCGCCGACGTTGGCCATGTCGGCGAAGTTGCTGTCGAGCTGCTTCTGGTATTCGTCCCACAGCGGCAACTGCCACGCGCGGTCATACGTGTACTTGCCCGCGGCCAGCAACTCGCGCGCGAGCTGGTCGTTGTTGCTCATTAGCCCCGAGGCGTGATGGCCGAGCGCGACGACGCAGGCGCCGGTGAGGGTGGCGATGTCCACGACCGCCACCGGCTTGTAGCGCTCGGCGTAGGTGAGGGCGTCGCACAGGATCAACCGGCCCTCGGCGTCGGTGTTGAGCACCTCGATGGTCTGGCCGGACATGCTCTTGACGATATCGCCCGGCTTGTTGGCGTTGCCGTCCGGCAGGTTCTCCGAGCTCGGAACCAGGCCGATGACGTTGAGCGGAAGCTTCAGCTCCGCCACCGCCTGCATCGTGCCGAGCACCGACGCGCCGCCGCACATGTCGTACTTCATCTCGTCCATGTTGGCCGCGGGCTTGATCGAGATGCCACCGGCGTCGAAGGTGAGGCCCTTGCCGACCAGCGCGATGGGCGCGTCGCCGTCCTTGCCACCGCGGTAATCGAGGATGATGAACTTGGGCGGCTGGCGGCTGCCGCGCGAGACCGACAGCAGCGCGCCCATGCCGAGACTGCGCATCTGCTCCTCGTCGAGCACGGTGACCGTGAGGTTGAAACGCTTGCCGAGCTCGACCGCCTGGTCGGCGAGATACGTCGGCGTGCACACGTTGCCCGGCAGGTTGCCGAGGTCGCGCGCGAGCTTCACGCCGGCGCTGATCGCCTGGGCCTCGCGGATGGCGCGCTCGCCGGTGCCGAGATCGCTGCGCTTGGGCACGGCGAGGATCACGCGCTTGAGCGCGCGCCGGCTGTTGCCGGGCTTGCTCTTCATCTGTTCGAAGCGGTAGAGCGCCGCTTCGGTGACTTCCACCGCCTGGCGCACTTTCCAGGCGATGTCACGGCCCTTGATATCGAGCTCGGTGAGATAGGACGTGACTTCGGACGCGCCGGTGTCCTTGAGCGCGCTCACGGCCCTGGTCGTGACCTCGCGGTAGCGCGCGTCATTGAATTCTTTTTCCTTGCCGCAACCGACGAGCAGCACGCGCTCGCTCGGCAGGTTCGGCAGGTTGTGCAGCAGCAACGTCTGGCCGAGCTTGCCGTCGAGATCGCCGCGGCGCAGGATGCTCGCGAGCGCGCCGTTGCTGACTTCGTCGATCTGGGCGGCCTCGTCCGAAAGCTTGCGCGACTCGAACACGCCGGCGACGAGACATCCGCTGCGCTGTTTCTCGGGGGTACCGCTCTTGACGCTGAATTCCATCGGGAAGTTTGCCTATTCCCCGCTGTCCGGAGCGGGGGATGTGGTATATTTCTGTCGGGTCGCCGGAACCGGTTTCACTTGGAAATCAATCCATTAAGAACCGTCAGCTTGGGAAACAGGGCGTATTTCACGGCCGCTCCGGTTTCCTGCCCATCGCGACGCATTTTCCAATGATTGTTCGGGGTTTGTAAAGCGCGCCCGCCATGATCATCCACCGTTCGTTCTACCGCGAGGCCGGCATCACCACGCTCGGTATCACCGCCGTGCTGCTGGTGATCATCGTGTTCCAGGGCCTGTCGGTATACCTCGGGCGCGCGGCCATGGGCGAGGAATCGCGCGACGTGGTGATGACGCTGCTCGGGTTGCAGACGCTGCGCAAGCTCGACCTGCTGCTGCCACTCGCGCTCTATTTCGGCGTCCTGCTCACGCTCTCGCGCTGGTACCGCGACAGCGAAATGACCGTGCTCGCCGCCTGCGGCATCGGCCTGACCCAGTTGCTGCGGCCGGTACTGATCTTTTCCCTGATTGTGGCAGTCGTCGTTCTGCTCGGTTCGTTCTTTTTCACGCCTTACGCCACACGCCAAACCGACATCGTCAAAAGCGAAAGCACGCGCGTGCCGGAAGTGGCGCGCATGACGCCCGGCGTGTTCACGGAAGGGCAGGGCGGCAAGCGGATTTTTTACGCCGCGCGCATCGACGCCAAGGGCGACATGGAGGACGTGTTCATGAGCCAGCTCGAGACCGGACGGCGCGCCGTGGTTGTCGCGCGCACCGGGCATCCGTACGTGGACGAGCGCACCGGCGACAAGTTCCTGGCGCTACGCGACGGGCGTGTCTACGACGGCGAACCGGGCGAGGCGAAGTACCAGGTGCTGCGGTTCGAGATCTTCAACGTGCGCCTCGAACCCAAGCGCCTCGAAGAACCGCCGAGCACGGTCGAGGGGCTCGGTATCCGCGACCTGCTCGCGCGCGGCGACGGTCCGGCGGTCGCTGAATTCCATTGGCGCCTCGCGAAACCGGTGGTGGTGTTTATCCTCGCGCTGTACGCGCTGGTGTTGGCGCACACCGACGCGCGCCGCGGACGGTTGTCCAACCTGTTCGCCGCGATCCTGGTGTATCTCATCTACTCGAACCTGCTGGGTTTGGGCCAGACGCTGCTGAAGAAAGGTCAAGTCCCGCCGGGGGTGGGGCTGTGGTGGCTGCACGCCGGCATGCTGCTGGTGGTGATCTATCTCCTGCGCCAGCGCGCGAATAATCGTCCGCTGATTCCGCTGCCGAGGTGGCGCCGATGATCCTGTCGCTGCTCGACCGGCACATCGGCCGTGGCATCTTCATCAGCACCCTGCTGGTATTGGGCGTGCTGTTCGCGTTGAGCCTGTTCATCGTGCTCGTGCGCGCCATGCCGGACTTCGGCAAGTTCAGCTTCGGTCTGCCGGAGCTGCTGCACTACGTGATCATGAGCCAGCCGCGCCAACTCTACGAGCTGTTTCCCATCATCGTGCTCATCGGTTCCATCATGGGCCTGTCGGTGCTGGCGCTCAATTCCGAGCTCATCGCCATGCGCGCCGCCGGCGTTTCCGTATCGCGCATCGTCGGTTCGGCGATGAAGGCAGGTCTGGTGTTTGTCATCGCCGGCGTGCTGCTCGGCGAGTACGTGGTGCCGTTCGCCGAGAGCCTGGCGCAGCGTGAGCGCGCCAAGGCGTTGCACGAAAGCCTGCAACAGCGCAGCTCGGGCCTGTGGCTGCGCGACGGCGAGGCGTTCGTGAACATCGGCGAAGTGCTGCCGGACCTGAGCCTGCTGCGCGTGAACATCTACCGCTTCGAGGACAGCACGCGCCTGCGCAGCCAGACCTTCGCCGCCCAGGCGCGGCTGGAGGACGAAGGGTGGCGGCTTGAGGGCGTGCGCCAAAGCCTGGTCGAAGACAACAGCGTGCAATTCCAAAACGCGCGCACGCTGCCCTGGAACACAGCGCTCACGCACGATGTGGTGTCGGTGTTCGCGGTGGTGCCGGAAGGCCTGTCGATTCAGCAACTTTGGCGCTATATCGAGCACTTGCGGCAGAACAATCAGGAAACCGAGCGTTACCAGCTCGCCTTCTGGCAGAAGATTTTCATGCCGCTCGCGACCGCGGTGATGGTGCTGCTGGCGACGCCGTTCGTGTTCCGCCCGGTGCGCAGCGGCGGCCTCGGCAGCCGGGTGTTTCTCGGCATCATGCTGGGGCTTGCGTTCGTGGTGCTGAACCAGATCATCGGTTATTTCGGCCTGCTCCACGGACTGTCGCCGATGCTGAGCGCGCTCGCGCCGATATTGTTGTTCATGGTGTTCGCGTTGGTACTGCTGCGCCGTTCGGCGCACTGAACATTAGTGTCGCCTTCGGCGACGTATAAGAGCGGGCTCCCGCGCCCGCACGGCGGGTTCCTTTCTTTGCTCGTGCAAAGAAAGGAACCAAAGAAAGCACGTTTACACCCATTTGGCCGTGCCCAGCCGTTACGCCGGCACAGCAGCACCACTGCACTCGGCCGTCTCAAGAGGGCGGGGCATGCAAAGGCTTGCGCCACTCGGGCGCGCCATACGGGGCCCAACGGCATCCGTGGTTTAACTCCGTTGCTGTTTAGCCCCGTATGCGCACCTCCTGAGGCCAACGAGGGGTGAGGGCAGCCGCGATGTGTGCGGCCGAAGCCTTCCGGGGCAGAACGGTTTTGGTGACTTTTGCCAAGACAAAAGTCACCTGCCGCGGGTCAGCCACCCGCAAGTATGCACGCCCGAAGGGCGCACAAAACCATTACTGTCCGATGGCTTCGCGTGCGATGCCGTCCAGGAGATCGTGCACCGCCTTCAACGCGGCTTTCGAGGCCTCACTCCCGATCAGCGGCGGGCGCCGGTAGGCGACGTACACCTTGTTCGGTTCCGTGACGGGGGTGTACACCGTGATGGTGAACGGACAGAACACGACATTGTGCGCGTCCGCTTCCATCATCGTGCGCGACACCGTGGCGCTGCAGAACGAATAGGCGTCGGCGTCCTTGTAGATTACCTTCGTCAGGCCGAGGTCCTTGCCGGTGCGTTCGAGCATGTTGTGCACGTGCGAGGTGTGGTCCACGACCAGACCGCGCCCCTGGATCGCGAGCTTTAGGTCATCGCGCACATCCTCGAAGTTCCCTGTCTTGGAATACTGCACCAGGTAATCCGCCGCCAGCGGCGCCGCGGGGTTGAGCGATGAGGCGCAGCCCGCGAGCAGCACGGCCACCAGGACGGGAAGAAAAAGACGGCGCATGACGGTCCTCTGTAAAAGTGAAGGCGGCCGGATTCTATAACAAACCTGGCCGCCCGCACCTTGTCGTCATACCGTTACCGGCTTAATAGCGCGGACCCATGCCTCCGCCGCCCGGTCCCATGCCCTTGCCGGGGCCCATGCCGCCACCACCGGGACCCATGCCGGGGCCGCGCATCGGCGGTTCGTCCGGCAGCGTGACGCCGCGCTCCTTGGCGCGCGCCTTCATTTTTTCGTGGTGCTCCTTGCGAATCTGTTCGCGCTCCTCCACGGTCTTGGCGGCGCGCATCTTCGTCCGGTACTCATTGATCTCCTCGCGCGTCATCATCTGCCGGCCGTAGATGACCTCTTCCTTTTTCTTCACCTGCTCCTGTTTCTTCGCCGGCGCCGGTTTTTGCTCCTCGGCGGCGAGTGCGGCCACGGCCGGAACCAGCAGGCCGATGAGGATTCCATACAGATACCGTTTCATGATTTCTCCTTGCTCAATGTAAGCATATGTTTCGGGAATCACCGGCACTGTGCCGCCGCGGGAGGCGGCAAACTTTGACAGCCGTCAAAAACAGGGATCAGCCGGCCGGCCAGAGCTGGGCCGCGCCGCGCACGCCGGAGGAATCGCCGTGCACGTTAGGCAGGATTTTCGTGCGCAGCTCGTCGTTGAAAACATACCGCGCGACGTGTTCGCGGCCCTCGGTATAGAGTCGGGCGATGTTGGACATGCCGCCGCCGAGGACGACGGCGTGGGGATCGAGGATGTTGATGACCACGGCGAGCGCGCGCCCGAAGCGGTCGAGATAGCGCTGCATCGCAGACTCGGCCACGGCATCGCCCGCGGCTGCGGCGGTAACGATGGCCCTGGCATCGAGGCCGGCTTTGCCGCCGTGTGCCGCATAGTCTCGCGCCAGTCCGGGGCCGGAGAGGAAAGTCTCGACGCATCCAAATCTTCCGCAGTAGCACTGCGGGCCGTCGGCTTCTAATACATTATGACCCCACTCGCCGGCGATGTGTTGCAGACCTTCGATGAGCTGGCCGTTGACGACGATGCCGCCGCCGACACCGGTGCCCAGGATCACGCCGAACACCACCGGCTCGTTCATGCCGGCGCCGTCGAGCGCCTCCGAGAGCGCGAAGCAGTTGGCGTCGTTGGCGATGCGCACCGGCCGTTCCAGCAGTTTTTCCAGATCGTCGCGGATCGGTTTGCCGATGAGGCAGGTGGTGTTCGAGTTCTTGAGCGCGCCGGTCACGGCCGAGGTGGCACCCGGCGTGCCGATGCCGACGGGACAATGTGCGCCGCCGGCCTGCGCTTCGAGATGGCGCACGATGCCGTGGATATTGTCGAGAATCACCGCGTAGCCCTGCGCCGCCGGCGTCGGCCGGCGTTCACGAAACAGGATCGCGCCGCCGGCGTCCATGACGATGCCTTCGGTCTTGGTGCCGCCGAGGTCAATGCCGATGCGCAGTTTCATCCGGTCAGTCCGGGCGCGTGTTCACGGCGTGGTTCGGTGACAGCGAACAGGACATAAATACCGAGCGCCGCGGCGACCGACGTGAGATAGGGCAGCGGCAGTTCGAGAACGTAACTGCCGAGGATCCAGGTGCCGCAGCCCGCGATCAGCGCGCCATAGGCGGCGCGCACGCCGCCGAAACCGCTGAACAGGCCGATGACCGCGACCGTGAAGATGCCGGCGCTGCCGAAGGCCGAGGCCTGCTCGACCAGCTCGTACACGCCCTCGGCGTGGCGCGCGAGCATATAGGCGACGATGCCGGCGACGACCACGGCGATGCGGGCGATGCGAACCTTAATATGCGCGCTCAGGTCGGGTTTCAGCGGCGCAATCAGGTTGTGTTCGGTGAGCGCCGCGGCGGCGAGCAGCGCGCTCGCCACGGTCGAAAGAATGGCCGAGACGATGGCGCCGACGAACACTATATAAAGAATCGGCGGGAGGTATTTCTGCGCCACCTGCGGCAGCAGTTGTTCCGGCTCGGCCAAGCCGGGCAGGAGCGTGACACCGACGAGGCCGACGAACACCGGGATGAGACCAAAGACGAGATACAGCCCGCCGCCGAGGAGCGAGGCGCGGCGCGCGATCTGCGGGCTGTGCGAGGCGAGGATCACCGCGACCAGTTCCTGCGCCAGCGCCGAGCCCATGATCGGTACCGCCCATTTTTCCAGAACTTCGAGCGGCGGACCGTCGAACAGTCGCAGCCGCGCGGGATCGATGCCGGCCACGGCCGTCTCCCAGCCGCCGGCGGCGTTGACGGTGGCGAACAGCACCACCGCGAGGCCGACCATCACCATCACACCCTGAATCAGATCGGTGATGCCGTTGGCGAGCAGGCCGCCGTAGACGGTGTAGACGATGACCACGCTGGCCGCGATCGCGATGGCGAGCTCGACGTTGAATTCGGACGAGGCCGAAACCACTTGGCCGAGGGCGCGAATCTGCGCCGCGGCCCACATCACCGAGGTCGGCACCAGCAGGATCGCCGCGAGCCGTTCGACGCCGGGCGAGAAGCGCTGGCGGTAAAGATCGGCGAGCGTGGTCAGACCGCGGCGCCACAGCGGAATCGCGAACACCGCGCCCATGAGGAACAGGCATACGGCGTAG